>NZ_JBFRGS010000005.1:0-457090 GCF_052115465.1 Allobosea sp. 2RAB26
CCGGCCAGCATGATGGCGGAGCCCGTCAGCGAGCCGTTGACCGTGAGCAGGCCCGACAGCACCGAGGTCGCCCCGGTATAGCTGCTGTTCCCCGTCAGAATGAGCCGGCCGGAACCCTGCTTGGTCAGCGTCCCCGTGCCCGAGATGTTTGCGGCGAGCGTGGCGGTATCGACAAAATCCGCGACGATGGCGCCGTCATTGACGATCGCCGGTGTAACGATCGTGCCGGCAAGCCCGCCGGCGCCGATCGCGAGCGTGCCAAGGTGGCCGATCTGCAGGCCTGCGCCGGCATTGACGGTGCCGCCGTCAGCCGCAGTGAGAGCACCGGTGTAATCGCCGCAGCCACAGCCGGGATAGCCGACGAGCAGGCCGCCATTCGCGTTCAGCACGGAACCGGCGCCTGTCACGCTGACACTGGCGCGGGCAAATCCGAGCGACGGATCCGGGTCCGAGCCGATCCAGAGCGGCCCGGAGGAGTTGACGGTGCCTCCGGCCGAGATGGTCAAGGCACCAGTGCCGCCGAAGGAAAAGCCGCCGACGAACAGAGTGCGGCCGACCGTCCAGCTCGAGCCGGGCCCTGTCACCGTGACGGTCGTCGACGCCCCGATGCCTTCGATAGCGGCCTCGGCCCTGCTCTCCATGGCGGCGCCGGCGCTGATCGAAAGGCCGACGTTGCTCGGGCCACCGATCCCCGTGAAACCTTCCACGGTCACCAGGGAATTCGGGCCGGAAACCTCCATGTTCGACTGCATGGCGAGAAGCCCGGACGGATCGACCATATGCAGCCTGCCGCCATTGACGACCCGCAAGGTGCCGCCGGCCACAGCGACGCTACCGAAGCCCCCCGCCGGATCGCCGACGCTCAGCGACCCGCCATTGATTTCGAGTGTCGGGTTCGAGCAGCCGCAAAGGAGAAGCAGTCCCTCGATGCTGTTGTTCGAGCCGGTCAGCGACAGCGTGCCAGGCCCATCAAGGGAGAGAGAGCCCGGACCGGAGATCTGGCCTGAGAAGATAGTTGCGAGGGGCTTGGCGCCGATGCTCAGCATGGTGCCACTGCCGATGACGACATTGCCCGCTCCCGACAGCGCACCCACCGTGGCGCCGAACCCGGCAGCGCTTGCAATCTCCATCGTCGCCCCAGCCGCGACCCCGTAATGTGAGTTCGCCGAGAACGCGGTCGAAGAGTCGGCGACCAGGCGCCCACCCAGGATACTTGTTGCGCCCGTGTAGTCGTTGTTGCCGGAAAGGGTGACCGTGCCGGAGCCGGTCTTGGCGAGTGCGCCCGTGCCGGTCACCGCGTTGGCGATGGTGATGTCGACGCCGTTGCTCTGGTCGAGCGTCAACGTGCCGGCGCCGAGAGCGATGTTGCCGGTGAGATTGGCGGTGCCGGCCGTCGCGACCGTCAGGCTGCTGTTGCCGGATAGCGCGAGAGCGTTTCCACGGGCGCCGCCGCCATCCAGACCGCCGGAGATCGAGCCGCTCGCGCCCAGCGTGATGCTCAGGCTTTGACCGGAGATGCCGGCTCCTGCCTGGCCGGTAGAGCCCGGGACGATGCCGGAGCCGCCGGCGCCGCCGTCTCCACCACGCACCGCGCCATTGACCACGAAGCTGGTACCAGTGGAACCGATCAGGCCGGCGCCGCCAGAGCCGCCGCTTCCGCCTGTCGCGCCGGTGCTGTTCCCTCCAGCTCCGCCGTCGCCGCCCCTGACACCGGCACCGATCGTGAGCGACGTGCCGGCTGCGCCGGTCACTGCCAAGCCGATGCCGCCGCTGCCGGCATTGCCGGCCTCCGAGTGACCGCTGCCACCATTGCCGCCATTGCCGCCCGTCGTTGTCGACGTGAGCAAGCCGAGCGCACCGGTGCCGGATATCACCGCGCCATATCCGCCGGCGCCGCCACCGCCGCCGCTTCCCGCGAGGCCATCGCCGCCATTGCCGCCATTGCCGCCTGAGACGCTGCCGGTGGGAGCCGCCACATCCACGCTGCCATGAGCGCCACCGCCGCCACCGCCAGCGCCGTTGGAATCCTGCCCGTCCTGTCCCGCAGCTCCCGCGGTGGCTCCTCCGATTCCGCCGGTGCCGCCGATACCGGCGTTGCCTCTGCCGCCTGAGCCGCCGGTTATGCCGGAGCCGCCCCCGCCGCCGCCCCCGCCGCTACCGCCGACGTTCCCGCTGTCACCGGGAAGGGTGAGATTGTCGCCACCGCCTGCGCCGTCCCCTCCGCCGCCCGCTCCGCCATCGGCCAGAGCCGGCGCAGCCAGTGCGAAGGTGAGAAGGGCGAGCATGGCAGGACGTGACCGCGCAACACAAGGCCGCCGCAGCGCGACGCCTCGCGACACCTCGTCCAGTCCCGCTGCTGATGACACGCAATTGCCCCCCGGCCGAGTCCGCACCATAGCCTCTGGTGTGAGGCAGGCAACGAACCACCGTTCATCGCCGATTAACTCTGCGGAACGTTGCATTCCAGGCACAGTTCAAAGGGGCGGATTTCCAGGCCGGATTCTCGCGAGCGGCGCATCAGCTTCGCGCAGGGAGGCCCCCGGCAAGGACCGCTCCGCTAATCCAGCTCGAATACTCTCTGTGGTGGCCGCGGTGCTGCTCGGCGCCAGTGGGTGGGCTGCCAGCCGAGTGGGGTGCCATCATCGGCCAGCCAGGCGGCATCCGCTTCGCGCGCCGGGCCGCGACCATCCCGGAAGCGGGCATGCTGCGTGCGGTTGCCGTCCGTCACTTCGACCTGTGCGCTGAGCCCCCTCCGTGTGGGGGGAGTCCCGAGTGTCCAACAATTCGCCATCGCAACCATGCTTCACGTCGCGGCGACGTCCTGCTCATGCTGTTTCGCGCCTCGCATCTCACCGTGGTTCAGCAGTAACACTCCAACCTGAATCGACGATTTCCTTGTTTTGGTTCGAGCCCAGTAAAGTAGAGCATTAAATATTCAATCAGAGCGTGGCGTGAGCATATTGTGTTCTTTTTCTCGCCCCGAATGGAGAAAATAATCAGATTGATCCCTCATATTCATGCCTCAGTCATGAAAGTTGGAATGTGATCGCATCCGGAAGAGAGCTGATTGTCTCCTAAGTTCCGATATTCTTCTTCCGCCCTCTCGGTGAGAGCTCTATTCACAGCAGAACGTAGCAAGCCGCCGATACCGCC
Organism: Allobosea sp. 2RAB26; assembly: GCF_052115465.1. Lineage (NCBI taxonomy): Bacteria > Pseudomonadati > Pseudomonadota > Alphaproteobacteria > Hyphomicrobiales > Alloboseaceae > Allobosea > Allobosea sp. 2RAB26. The sequence continues at coordinate 3,154 of NZ_JBFRGS010000005.1, forward strand.
CGTCGACCATCGAAGCAGCCAGCGATGCCAACATCCAAGCGACTACTGAGTTCGCCCGACATGCGGCTCCGGGTGATCGAGGACAAGTTCAGCATTGGCACCTGGAGCTGGGATCTCGACACATCCGAGGTCACCTGGTCCACCGGACTGTTCAGGATCCTCGGCCTGGACGCCGCGGCGGTGGTGCCAACGATCGATCTCTATCAGTCCCTGGTGCATCCGGACGACCAGCTGGACTTCAGCAATGCCATCGGGCTCGCGGCAGACAAGCGGCTCCAGGACCGGACGTTTCGGATCATTCGCCCTGATGGCAGCCTGAGATGGTTGCGCAGCAAGGGGCAGGCTCATTTCGATCGAAACGGCCGCCCTGTCGCGATGTTCGGCGTCATCACGGACGTCACCGATGTTCAGGAGCTCATGACGACGCTCGATCTCGAGACGATGTGGCGGCAGGCGCTCTCTCGCCTGCTGGGTGATCACGTCTGGCGCGCCTATCCGAATGGAAAGCTGGTCGAGACGACGGAGTGGTCGAAGCTCACGGGGTAGTCACCGGCGGAAGCCAGGAACTGGGATGAACTGGCGGCCATTCACCCGGATGATCGAAGGACCTTCCTCGAAGCCTGGAAGTCTGCGGTCGCGACGGAGAAGGAATATCAGGCCACGATCAGGGTCCGGACCGTGAAAGGGGATTATGTCACCCTCACCGGACGAGCGCTCCCGGTGCGCGGACCCAGCGGGGAGATCCGGGAGTGGATTGGCTGCACGACCTATGAACACGACGCCCGTCCGCAACCGCGGCAGACGGCACCGCTGCACGCCGCGCAGGTGCGGGCGGCGCGCGCGCTCCTGAACTGGTCGGCGCCTACGCTTGCCAGGGAAGCGCAGGTTTCCTTCTCCACCATTCGCCGCATGGAAACTTCAACGGCGGGCGTCCGGTCGGAAAATCTGCGGAAGGTCCGGGACGTGTTCGAGCGCAATGGCATTCGCCTCTTCCATGACGGCGAAGGGCGGGCCTGCCTCGGCCTGGCCGAAAGGGGCGCTTCGTAGCGGGCCGATGGGCTGTCCCGGAGAGCGGGCCGGCGAGCAGCTGATCGCCAGGGCAACGCAGGCCGGGGGAGCAGAGCGCAGGCGTGCTTTCCATTGATTTGCCCTTCCGTTAGGGCATTCAATTGGCCGCGATGCTCCTGTGGCGGCTCGTTGCCGGAGCACAAGCGATCTGCTGGAAACTCTGCCTGGACCGTACAGGCAGCAACGCACCCCAATGACCGGGAGAACCTGCTGTGAATATCTGGGCCTCGATGATCCTCATGGACGGCAGCGACCCTGCCATCGATCGTATCGTGCGGGAAACGGCCTCGGAGCGCCTGACGATCGTCTTCGTGCCGACGCCCGAAGCGGCCCCTGACGTTGCTCTGTCCCTGATCGCCGAGGGCGTCGAACTGATCGAGCTCTGCGGAGGCTTCGGCGTCGAGCCGGGTGCCGCGGTCGTCAGGGCTGTCGCAGGCCGCGCCGCGGTCGGCCTGGTCAGCTTCGGCATCGATTCCCTGACCCAGGCGGCTGCCTACAAGGCCAAGTTCGAGGCCGGCGGCTGAACGCCGCGGGGCGCCCAGGGGCGCGGCCCGGCCCGTCGCGCCCGGTTTCAACATATCAGGATATCAGGCGGACAATTTCCTCGGACCTCGGCCGGGAGGGCGCTCCGTGACGGTCTCGTTGAGACGAGTTCCTGCCGCTGATCCGGCACGCTGGTTGCTTGTTCCCAATCATGGACATGCGGTGGCGGGGCCTTCGGCCTGTGTCATCCACAAATTCCTTCGTGCCCGCCATGCTTGTGCCCCACCTGCATGGAACGGACTGGCGAAGGGGAGGAGAGGCCTGTAAATTCTCTTGCGGCGCATTATCTGCGGTGAAGCGTCAGGACGATAGCTTTGAAGACAGCGGCGACCATGGGAAGCGGAACGAAAGCGGGGCCTCGGGGCGACGGCGAAGACCTGCGCGCGCCGCTCTCAATGGCCGATCGGCCGAAACGCCCAAGTTCTCCCGTCGATGGCGGTGGCCGCGAAGGGGCCGGCACCGCCGTGCTGACGCGGACCAGGACACGCAAGCCCAATCTCTATCGCGTGCTCCTGCTCAACGACGACTACACCCCGATGGAATTCGTGGTGCATGTGCTCGAGCGGTTCTTCAACAAGGACCGCGCCGAAGCGACCCAGATCATGATGCATGTGCATCAGAACGGCGTCGGCGAATGCGGGATCTTCACCTACGAGGTCGCCGAGACAAAGGTCACCTTGGTGATGGACCTGGCGCGCAAGCACATGCATCCTCTGCAATGCGTGATGGAGAAGAAGTAGTCTTGGATTCGATCATCCTCCTGAAAGCGGAATAGGAGCGCATCAGTGCCGAGTTTCTCGCGCAGTCTCGAACAGGCGCTTCACCGGGCTCTGGCGCTCGCCAATGAGCGTCATCACGAATACGCCACGCTGGAGCATCTGCTGCTCGCCCTGGTCGATGATCAGGACGCTGCCGCCGTCATGCGCGCCTGCAGCGTCGATCTCGACATGCTGAGGCGCAATCTCGTCGATTATATCGATGCCGAGCTGAGCAATCTCGTCACCGATGGCCGCGACGATTCCAAGCCGACAGCCGGGTTCCAGCGCGTGATCCAGCGCGCGGTCATCCATGTCCAGTCCTCCGGTCGCGAAGAGGTGACCGGCGCCAATGTGCTGGTCGCGATGTTCGCCGAGCGCGAGAGCCATGCCGCCTATTTCCTGCAGGAGCAGGACATGACCCGTTACGACGCGGTCAATTACATCAGCCATGGCATCGCCAAGCGCCCCGGCGCGAGCGAGAGCCGGCCGGTGCGCGGCAGCGAGGAAGAGCCCGAGCAGCAGCAGCGCGAGTCGCGGGCCGACCAGGGCAACGATGCCGACAAGGACAAGAAGAAGAAGGAAAGCGCGCTCGAGGCCTATTGCGTCAACCTCAACCGCAAGGCGCGTGACGGGCGCATCGACCCGCTGATCGGCCGCGAGGCCGAGGTGCAGCGCACCATCCAGATCCTTTGCCGCCGGCAGAAGAACAATCCGCTGCTGGTCGGTGACCCCGGCGTCGGCAAGACCGCGATCGCCGAAGGGCTCGCGTTGAAGATCATCCGCGGAGAGGTGCCGGAGGTTCTCGAGGACGCGACGGTGTTCTCGCTCGACATGGGCACGCTGCTGGCCGGCACGCGCTATCGCGGCGATTTCGAAGAGCGCCTCAAGCAGGTGATCAAGGAGATCGAGGCCCATCCCAAGGCGATCATGTTCATCGACGAGATCCATACGGTGATCGGCGCTGGCGCGACCTCGGGTGGGGCGATGGATGCCTCCAACCTGCTGAAGCCGGCGCTGGCTTCGGGTACGCTGCGCTGCATCGGCTCGACGACCTACAAGGAATACCGTCAGTATTTCGAGAAGGATCGGGCGCTGGTGCGTCGCTTCCAGAAGATCGACGTCAACGAGCCGTCGGTGCCGGACACGATCGAGATCCTGAAGGGGCTGAAGCCCTATTTCGAGGAGTTCCACAAGCTCCGCTACACCAATGACGCCATCAAGGCGGCGGTGGAGCTGTCGGCGCGCTACATCCATGACCGCAAGCTTCCGGACAAGGCGATCGACGTGATCGACGAGACCGGCGCCTCGCAGATGCTGCTGACCGAGAGCAAGCGCAAGAAGACCATTGGCGTGAAGGAGATCGAGGCTGCGGTCGCGGTCATGGCGCGTATCCCGGCCAAGACCGTCTCCAAGGACGACGCCGAGGTTCTGCGCAATCTCGAGAACACGTTGAAGCGCACGGTCTACGGCCAGGAGAAGGCGATCGAGGCGCTGTCGTCCTCGATCAAGCTGGCCCGTGCCGGCCTGCGTGATGGCGAAAAGCCTATCGGCTGCTACCTGTTTGCCGGCCCGACGGGCGTCGGCAAGACCGAAGTGGCGCGCCAGCTCGCCGCGTCGCTCGGCGTCGAGCTGATCCGCTTCGACATGTCGGAATATATGGAGCGCCACACGGTTTCGCGGTTGATCGGCGCACCTCCCGGCTATGTCGGCTTCGATCAGGGCGGGCTTCTGACCGATCAGGTCGACCAGCATCCGCATTCGGTGCTGCTGCTCGACGAGATCGAGAAGGCCCATCCCGACCTGTTCAACATCCTGTTGCAGGTGATGGATCACGGCAAGCTGACCGACAATAACGGCAAGCAGGTCGATTTCAGGAACGTCATCCTGATCATGACGACCAATGCCGGTGCCGCCGACATGGCACGCGCAGCCTATGGTTTCACGCGGGCCAAGCGCGAGGGGGACGATACCGAGGCGGTGAACCGCCTGTTCGCGCCGGAGTTCCGCAACCGGCTGGATTCGGTAATTTCCTTCAGCCATCTGCCGAAGACGGTGGTGGCGCGTGTCGTCGACAAGTTCGTGCTCCAGCTCGAAGCTCAGCTCGCCGATCGCAATGTCACGATCGAGCTCACCGACGAAGCGCGCGAGTGGCTGGTCGAGAACGGTTACGACGAGGCGATGGGGGCGAGGCCGATGGCTCGCCTGATCCAGCAGACGATCAAGACACCGCTCGCCGACGAGGTCCTGTTCGGGCGCCTGAAGGGTGGTGGGGCGGTCAAGGTCGTCGTCGTTCAGTCCGAGACCGGCATCAAGGTGCTGGGGCTCGAATTCCCCGACGGGCCGGTCAAGCCCAAGCCGGAGAAGGACGTGGCGGCGGCGGCCGAGAAGCGCACGCCGCGGGCAAAGGCGAAGGGCTCAGCGAAGCCGGGCACGCCCGGCACACGCCGGGCGCCGAAGGGCGGCGGAGACGGCAAGGGCGGTGGCCCGGCCGAGCCGCCCAAGGCGGCGCAACGCGCCATTCGTACCGTGCCGAAGGTCCCGCTGACGAAGGCCTGAGACCGTGTTCTTTCGACGCAAGACCCAAGCTGCCGCGCTCCAGACCAGCGGCGAAGCCCCGGTACAGCCTGCCAAGGAAAAACTTGGCTGGTTCGAGAAGCGTGCGCGCCGCCGCCGGCGGCGCGTGCTGTTCGAGGAAATCCTCGGCTGGATCCTCGTGCCGGCCTTCGGCTATCTGATCTATCTCGGTATCAAGTCGGTTGGCGGCGTGCCGAAGGAAATCATCGATTTCGGCAACGAGCTGATCGGCATCGTGATGAAGGGTGGCACCTGAGAGCCACCCCTTGCCTTTGCTGGCTGTGCAAGGGTGACCGCGCGATGCCGGATGTCGGCTTCCCGCGCGCGAGCGTTTAGAACGGGTCCCGCCCGGCCATCTCAGGCCGGTGCGGCTTTTCGAGTGACCGACCCGTCAGGCGTGCAGAATCTCTCATGAGCGTATCGGCCGACTGGAGCTGGCAGCGCACCGCGCTGGCCGGGATACGCGATGCGCTGTCGCTGCCGGCCTGGGTTGTCGGCTTTGGACTCGTCGGTGTCGGCTCGCTGGCGCGCGATGTCGGCTATCCCGTCGATGTCGCTGTGCTCTCGACCATGCTGGTCTGGGCCGGGCCGTCGCAGGTGATCTTCTTCGCATCGATCGCGGCGGGGGCTGCGTGGAGCGCGATCGCGCTTGCGATCGGCTTTGCCTCGCTGCGCTTCCTGCCGATGACGGTGGCGATCCTGCCGCTGCTGCGCCGGCCGGGGCAAGGCATCGCGATGCAGCTGCTGCTCGCGCATTACGTTGCCGTTACCGCCTGGACCGAGGGCCTGCGCCGCCTGCCGGGGATCGCGCCGCACCAGCGCGTGGCCTATTTCCTCGGCTTCGCCAATGCCTGCATGATGGTGAGCGCAGCGGGCACCTATGCAGGCTATTACCTCGTTGGAGCGCTTCCGCTTCCGCTTGCTGCCGGGCTGCTCTGCCTGACCCCGATCTTCTTCCTCGCATCGATCGCTGCCGGTATCCGTCACCGCGGGGACTTCATCGCGATGGGGCTTGGCCTTGCGCTGGCGCCGATCTTCGACCGTCTGATGGGCAGCGGCTTCGACCTGATCGTCTCCGGCCTGATCGGCGGCAGCATCGCCTTTGCCGTGCGGCGCATCGGGGCGCGGCGCGCATGACACAGCCGATCCCGCTGCTCGACGGCCCATTCTGGCCCTATCTCGCGCTGCTGCTCTTCGCTTTCCTGCCGACCGAGATCTGGCGCTGGCTCGCAGTCGCCTTCGCGCGGCGCATCAACGCCGATTCGCCCGCATTGGAATGGGTGAGGGCGGTGGCGACGGCGTTGCTCGCCGGGGTCGTCGCCAAGTTGATCATCGCGCCGCCAGGCGCGCTCGCGGCCTTGCCGCTCTCCTTGCGCGTCGGAGCGTTGGCGGCGACGCTGGCCATCGTCCTGTTCGACCGACGGCGCGTTTTTCTCGCCGTCATTGTCGGCGAGGCGGTGCTGATCGGCGGCGGCTGGATGCTGAGCCAGGCGGCCTGACAGGTCCCTCAGGGACCAGGCTGCTGAAGATGGCGCAGCTTGTCGGGATTGCGGACCACGTAGATGGCGTGGATCAGCCCGTCGCGGATGTCGAGCGCCGTTGCCTGCAGGGTCTGGCCGTTCTCCAGGCTGACATAGCCGGGCAGGCCATTGATCAGTACAGGTTCATAGCTGGTCGTCGAGACGTTGCGCTGGGTCAGTGCGTGGGAGAGGCGCGCAAAGAAACGAGCGACCTTGTCCGCGCCGAAGATCAGCTTGAACACGGCCTGGACCTTGCCGCCGCCATCGCTGTGCAGGACGACATCCTCGGCGAGCAGACGCTGCAACATCGTCGGGTCGGATTGATGTGACGCCTTGAAAAAGGCCTCGGCGAAGCGCGCGGCCTCCTCCCGGGAAACCTTGTTGCGCGGCGGCGTGTCGAGCCGGACATGGTCGCGTGCGCGCTTGGCGAGCTGACGGCAGGCGGCCTCGCTGCGCTCCAGCATTGCGGCGATCTCAGTGAAGTCCATGTCGAAGATGTCGTGCAGAAGGAAAGCCGCCCGCTCCAGTGGAGACAGGCGTTCGAGAGCCAGCATCAGGGCGATGGGGGCATCGAGCTCGTCATCGGCGACCTCGGCGCTGCCGAGTCTTTCGACGAGCGGTTCCGGTAGCCAGGTCCCGACATAGAATTCGCGGCGGCTGCGGGCCGATTTCATCTGATCGAGGCAGAGCCGCGTCACTACCTGGGCGAGATAGGCGCGAGGGTTCGAGATTTCGTCGCGACTGGCCTCGTGCCAGCGCAGCCAGGCATCCTGGACGATATCCTCGGCGTCGCTGACGGAGCCCAGCATTCGATACGCAAGTCGGGTCAGGAAGCGCCGATGCTGTTCGAACGCGGTCTGCAGGGTCATGAATGCCATCTCGCAGGTGAGCGAGAGCCCGCGACAGCGGACTCTCGGATTTCTTGCGCAGGATCCCTGCGCGAGGCGGCCTCAGGCAGCCGCGGACCGTTGGCGATCCTGCGGGTGCCGGGCTCGGAAGCCGGCATTGATGCGGTTCCAGGTGTTGATTGCTCCGATCGCGACCGAAAGATTGACCGCTTCGGCTTCGCTGAAATGCTCGCGCAATTCGGAGAAGGCCTCGTCGCTCGCACTGGCTTCGGACAAGCGCGTCAACGCCTCGGCCCAGCGCAGGGCAGCGCGCTCGCGCGGGGTGTAGAGTTCCGACTCGTGCCAGGCGCTCAGCAGATAGAGCCGCGCTTCGGTCTCGCCGGCCTTGCGCGCATCGGCCGAGTGCATGTGCAGGCAATAGGCACAGCCGTTGATCTGCGATGCGCGCATCTTCACCAGTTCGAGCAGGCTGTGCTCCAGCCCGCACTCTTCGACATAGTTCTGCATTCCCAGGACGGCGTTGACCGCGGCCGGAGCAACCTGGAAGACATTGAGGCGTTGGGGCATGAACTTCTCCATCTGTGTCTGATGGAAGCAAGACGAGGCAGGCCCGACGCCTGTGACATGCCTTCAGATATTTTTTAGCGCGGCCCGGATTTTTTCGGCGTTCGCAGCAAGCACGTCATTCGCCTCCATCGCACCCGTATGGGGGCGAAGCGCAACGCCGTCCCAGCGCGGCATGACATGGACATGCAGGTGGAACACGACCTGGCCGCCAGCCGGCTCGTTGAACTGCTGGATGGTGATGCCGTCGGCTGCGCAGGCGCTCTTCACGGCATGGGCGAGCTTCTGGGTCGTCAGCGCCACTGCCTTGAGCGCGTCCGGCGGCGCATCGAACACATTGCGGCAGGCGGCCTTGGGGAGGACAAGGACGTGCCCGTCGGCACGGGGCATGATGTCCATGATGGCGACGGTCTCGTCGTCCTCATAGACCTTGTGGCTGGGCAGCTCGCCGCGCAGGATCTTGGCGAAGACATTGGCAGAATCATAGGCGGTCATCGTTGGCCGGTCCGTTCTACGGGAAAGATACTGTCAGGGTGAGGTGCGCTGCCGCCCAGCGTCAAGAGACAGCGTCTCGATGATTGCGGCATCCAGCACGAGATCGTCGCGCGCGCCAAGCAGCCAGAGGTCGCGCGCCTCGAAACGCAGGAGCGGGCGATGCCACCAGCGCTCCACGATACCGGCGAGCGCGGCGGCCTCGGCGGGGGAAAGGTCGTCGGTCAGATTGTAGAGGCCGACGACATAGAGATCGGTCTGCTGCCGACCGAGCGCAGATTGAATGGCATGAAAGACGTTCTGGCCGTCGCGCTGCTCCGGATAGGCGCGCAGATAGAGCCGGCCACGATTGACGTTTCCGGAGAACAGGCCGCGCAGTTCGACGGTGAGGCGACCGAGATCGCCGAGCGCTGCTCGAGCAGCGGGATCGATGGACGGCGGAACGTCCGTGCCAAGCGAGCCGCAGAGGGTGGCGTGCAGGCGCTCGGCGCGCCTCGGCAGGATATCCCAGGCGATCTTTGCGGCGAATGGCGCGGTCTTCAGCTCGGATTCCATGGCGATGAACGCGGGCGAGGCACGCAGCGCGGCATCGTCGACCGGCAGCACGAGCGAGAAGACCGACGGGTGCCGTCCCATGTCGTAGAAGCGCCCCGGCAGATTTGCGATCACGCCCGGGTGATGCGGGGCAACCAGCGGCAAGTGGGCGAGGCGATAGGCGTCGTCGAGCAGCAGCGGCTCCCCGGACGCGAAGGCGGTGCGGCTACGATCATAGCTGAGCACTGCGTCGTCGCAGAATGTGACCTCTCGCGCAGGATGGGCGCCGCCGCTGTCACGCTTCATCTGTGCGTCCATCCCTGCGGAACGGGCTCTCAGCCGCGAGCGCCGCGCAGGCGGCTGCAATATGCTCGCGCTCGGTCCCGAGATAGGCCGAAACCGCGCGGCGCAGACCGGGATCGGCGAGGTGATGGGCCGAGCGCGTGATGACGGGGCGATAGCCGCGCGCGATCTTGTGTTCGCCCTGGGCGCCGGCTTCGACGCGGGCGAGCCCATGTGCGATCGCGTAGTCGATCGCCTGGTGGTAGCAGAGCTCGAAATGAAGGAAGGGGTGGTCCTCGATGCAGCCCCAGTTGCGGCCATAGAGCGTGTTCGCTCCGCGGAAATTGATGGCGCCTGCGATATAGCGCCCGGCGCGGCGGGCCATGACCAGCACGATGCGCTCGCCCAGTGCTTGCCCGACCAGTGAAAAGAAGCGCCGGTTCAGATAGGGCCGGCCCCATTTGCGCGAGCCGGTATCCTGATAGAAGGCGAAGAAATCATCCCAGACCGCCTCGGTCAGGCCGGAGCCGCTGAGAACCTCCACCGTGATGCCGACCGAAAGCGCCTCACGCCGCTCGCGTTTCAGCGCCTTGCGCTTGCGCGAGGCAAGGGTGGCGAGGAAATCGTCATAGGTCGCGAAACCGTCATTGCCCCAGTGGAACTGGAGATCGTGGCGCTCGAGATAGCCCGCCTCGATCAGTGCACCGAGATCGGGCTCCTGCGCGAAGGTGACGTGGATCGAGGAGGAGCGTGTCTGGTCGCGCAGTGCGTCCAGCCCGGCGATCAGGCCGGCGCGTGCTTCGCCGGTGCGCGGCCCGTCCGCCGCGAGCAGGCGGGGACCCGTTGCGGGGGTGAAAGGCGCGGCCACCTGGAGCTTGGGATAATAATGCCCGCCGGCCCGTTCATAGGCGTCGGCCCAGGCATGATCGAAGACATATTCGCCCTGGCTGTGACCCTTCACGAAACTCGGTGCCGCCGCGAGCAGCCGGTCGTCGCCGTCCTCGACGAGGAGATAGGCGGGAGACCAGCCGGAGCGGCCGCCGACGCAGCCGCTTTCTTCCAGGGCTCTCAAGAAGGCGTGAGAGACGAAGGGGTTATCTGTGTCGTGTTGAGAAAGTGAATCGGTTGCTTCGCAGCTTGATTCAAGTCGTGCAGGCGAAGGCACGCTGGCCGCATGCGGGTTGGCGCAGGCGTCCCAGGCTTCCGCCGGCACGGATTTCAACGAGGTCGCGACCCGGACCCGCAGGTCGTTGCGGTCGCGACCTGCACTCAAGGGCGGAACCCTTCGAAGACCATCTGGTCGGCGTGAGCGCGGGCTGTTTCCCGATCCTCGGGGGTGCGCACCGTCCAGCTCATCAGCGGCAGGCCAAGTGCCTTGTTGCAGAGGAACGGGGCGGCACTTGGCAGATCCGAGACCTTCCAGGACAGGAAATCGGGGCGGCTTTCCTCGAAATGCAGCAGGTTCGCGAGCGCGTGCTTCTGGCGCGCGTCGAGCCGGTCATAGTCGGAATAGGCATATTCGTTCATGGCCACGATGCCGCGCGGGATCGCCGGAGCGAGCTCGCGCAGGGCAGTGACGATCGTCGGATCGAAGGACTTGAAGACGATCGGCTGACCGGAGCGCCTGGCGACGATTTCGGCTGCGCGTCGCGTCAGCGCGAGATCGCCGTCGAAGCGGCTCTTGACCTCGATCACCAGCGGCACGCGGCCGGCGATCCGATCAAGAAACGCGTCGAGGGTCGGAATCCTGTCGCTGCTGCCCTTCAATGAAATCGCGGCAAGCGCATCCGCCGTCCTGGCATTGACATTGCCGGTCTCAGCCGTCAGCCGATCGAGCACGAAATCGTGAAACACCATGGCTTGGCCATCGGCGCTGAGCTGGATGTCGCATTCGATGCCGAAGGTGCCGGCAATGGCGGCGTCTGCCGCCGAGATGCTGTTCTCGATCAGGCCGGCGGCGAGGTCGTGCAGGCCGCGATGCGCGATCGGCCGCGCGACCAGCCAGTCGAGGGAAGGACGCGCGCTCATCAGGCGATCTCGAACATCGCCTCGACCTCGACAGCGGCATCTGCCGGCAGTTCGGCGACGCCGACGGTCGAGCGGGCATGGCGGCCGCGATCGCCGAGAACCTGGACCATCAGGTCGGACGCGCCGTTCATGATCGCGGGAAGCGCCGAGAAATGCGGGGTCGCGTTGATGAATCCGCCAAGCCGGACGCAGCGTTTGATGCGCTCGAGATCGCCGCCAAGCGCGGCTTTGGCCTGCGCCAGCACGTTGATCGCGCAGAGACGCGCGGCCTCGAGCCCGGCTTCGTTGAAGATCTCGGCGCCGAGCTTGCCCTTGTGCTTGTCGGAGAGCTTGCCGTCGAGGCCAAAGCAGATCTGCCCGGAGATCACCAGCAGGTTGCCGGTGATGACATAGGGCACATAGTTCGCCACGGGCGCAGCGGGAGCGGGCAGGGTGATGCCCAGTGCAGCGAGGTTGGCTTCGATTTCGCTCATCGGGTCAGGCTCCTGGCGCTCGGTCGAGTCGGATCATCTGCGCGGTGGCCCGCCTGGGCCTCGGCCCAGAGCTGCGGCGACGCAGGATTCCTACATGGCCGATGGCCGGGTAAGCCGCAAGCGCGGGGCCTGCCAAGCGGGGTTGTGCCATGGGCGTAGCTCGCCGCGATATGCGCCTTGTTTGCGCCATTGCCGCATTGCACTAGACTCAGCGATCAGGTGCAGCAAGGCGGCGGGCAAATGAACAGAATCGGTTTCGGTCTCCTTGGCTCGGCGGGCGCTGCGACGCTCCTGCTGATGGCATTGCCAACGGCCGCTCTGGCGCAGGCCAAACCAGGGGATCGCGTCGTCCTGGTGCCGCACCGCGCAGTCTACGATCTCATGCTCGACGATGGGAAACCGGCCAAGAACATCGAGGCGGCTCGCGGGCGCATTGCATTCGACTTCACCGGCGATGCCTGCGAGGGTTATGCACTCTCCTTCCGGCAGGTGACCCAGCTCACCAGTGAGGGCGGGCCGCGCACGATCGATGCCCGGACGACGAGCTTCGAAGCAGGAGACGGCCAGAGCTACCGCTTTAAGACCGAGAGTTCCGCAAGTGGCGCGCCGACCGAAGTCGTCGACGGCACTGCGAAGAAGTCGGGAGCCGACGGCTATGAGGTCAAGCTGACCGCTCCCAAGGCGGAGACGCATCGTGAGGCCGGCGACGCGTTGTTCCCCAATGCGCAGATGAAAGCGCTGATCCTGGCGGCGCGAGCGGGCCAGAACACCTTTAGCGTGCGGCTCTATGACGGCGCCAATAGTGGCAAGGAGGTCTATGACACGCTCTCCGTCATCGGCAAGCACATCGAAACGCCGCCGAGCGAGGCGCCCTTGAGGCGCCCGGAATTCGAGAAACTGACACGCTGGCCGGTCACCGTATCCTATTACAAGGTCGGTTCAGGCGAGGTCACGCCGGCCTATTCGATCTCGTTCGAACTGTATGAGAATGGTGTCACCGGCGCGGTCCGGATGGACTATGGCAGTTTCGCGTTGCGCGGCACGCTCACGCGTCTGGATCTTCTGCCTCATCAGGATTGTGCGAAGTAGACTTGGTCCCCGATGGCGGTTGGTCCGGGCTGCGCAGGCTCAGGCCTTTTCCGATCGCATCATCGCCGAAGCGGGCGCGGAGCTTGTCGAGCGCGCCCTCCATGGCCTTGAGACGCGGCGTGGCAACGTCGGCGAGGTCGCCATGGTCGGCCTCCTCGGGGCCGGTGAGATCGCTCGCGCCGATGCCGATCAGCCGGTAGCGCTGCCCGGTGCATTCGCGCTTCAGCAGTTCGCGTCCGGCCGCAAAGAGGCGCCCGGCGAGCTGCGTTGGTTCGGGCAGGCGGCTCGCACGCGTGATCGAATGAAACTCTGCCGTCTTCAGCTTCAAGGTGACGGTTCGCCCGGCAAGCTCCTGGGCCTTGAGGCGCTTCGAGGTCTTCTCGCACAGCCGCCAGAGAATCGGCTCCAGCTCGTCGAACCGGGAGAGGTCGACATCAAGCGTGGTTTCGCTGGAGACGCTCTTGGTCTCGTGATCCGGCGTCACCTTGCGGGCGTCGATGCCATTGGCGAGGTTCTTCAGCCGCGGTCCGTCCTTGCCGGCGAGCCGGAACAGCGCCTGTGTCGGCGCGTCCCGCAAATCGCCGATCAGACGAAAGCCGGATTCGGCCAGCTTGGCTGCGCTTGCCTTGCCGATGCCCGGGATCAGGCTGACGGGTTTGTCCGCGAGAAAGGCGACGGCTTCACCGCGGCCGATGATGGAAAAGCCGCGCGGCTTGTCGAGGTCGGAGGCGACCTTGGCCAGGAACTTGGCGTAGGACAGGCCGACGGAAATGGTGATGCCGATCTCGTCTTCGATCCGCCTGGCGAAGCGCGCCAGCGTGATGGCCGGGCTGGCGTGATGCAGCCGCTCGGTGCCCGAGAGATCAAGGAAGGCCTCGTCGATCGATAACGGTTCGACCAGAGGGGTCAGTTCCCGCATCAGCTGCCTGACCTCGCGCCCGACAGCGACATATTTCGCCATGTTGGGCTTCACCACGACGGCTTCCGGGCAGGCCTTCAAGGCCTGGAACATCGGCATGGCGGAACGCACACCGTATGTGCGGGCAATATAGCAGGCCGTGGAGACGACGCCGCGCTTGCGGCCGCCGATGATCACCGGCTTGTCGAGCAGGGACGGATCGTCCCGCTTCTCGACCGCGGCGTAGAAGGCGTCACAGTCGATATGAGCGAGGCTCAGGCTGTCCCGTTCGGGGTGGCAGATCAGGCGCGGCGAGCCGCAGGCGCGACAGCGGCGTGAGGCTCCCGCCGCGCCGTCGTTGTCAGTGAGGCAATCGCGGCAGAACGCAGGCGCTTGGCGCGGACGGTCACGCTCTTCTGTCAAGCATCGTCACCGTGATGGGGGCCAGCGAGGGTTTCCCGCGCCTGCCCAATGATTTCCGGATTCAGGCTTAAATTTCCGACAAATTCGAGCAGGAGCGATTCGTTGCCGAGAAGGTGATCGAGCACTGCGACCAGGAAGCCGGGCTCGCCGGCTGCTGCCCGCAATGTCTCCGGCCCAAGCCCTGTTGCGGCCAGAAATAGCGCGATTCGCGCGGAATCGGCAGCGAGGAAGCCCAATGCGCGCAGGGCAAGGGTTTCAGCATCGGGTGAAGCGATCGAGCGTGGCATGGTCGGTTGTCGGGTCCAGGATCAGGTTTGCGTTTCGTCAACGGCTGGCGTGCTAGGATGATCATCGAACGGAGCTGTCGGCTTGGAAAGCCTGGAATAGACCGACGCCTTCCGAGGCGAAACAGGGGAACGGCATGACGAAGACGGTCCTGATCGTCGAGGACAACGAGCTCAACATGAAGCTCTTCAACGATCTTCTCGAGGCGCATGGCTATGCGACGCTGAAGACGGCCGATGGCATCGAGGCTATCGAGCTGGCGCGCGCCCATCATCCCGATCTGATCCTGATGGATATCCAGCTTCCCGAAGTCTCGGGTCTGGAGGTCACGAAGTGGATCAAGGAAGACGACACGCTCAAATCCATTCCCGTGATCGCGGTGACCGCCTTCGCAATGAAGGGAGATGAGGAGCGGATCCGGGAGGGCGGCTGCGAGGCCTATCTCTCGAAGCCGATCTCGGTTGCCAAGTTCCTGGAAACGGTACGCGCCTATGCCGGCGCGGCCTGAGCGGCGGGAGCGGCTCCATGTCTGCGCGTGTCCTGGTCGTCGATGACATCCTCACAAATGTGAAGCTGCTCGAGGCCAAGCTGTCGGCGGAATATTTTGACGTGACGACGGCCCTCAACGGGGTCGACGCCCTGGCGATCTGCGAGCGCGGCGAGGCGGATATCGTGCTGCTCGACGTCATGATGCCGGGCTTGAACGGGTTCGAGGTCTGCCGGCGGCTGAAGAACAGCCCGACCACCGCCCATATCCCGGTCGTGATGGTGACCGCACTCGATCAGCCGAGCGACCGGCTGAAAGGGCTCGATGCCGGAGCCGATGATTTTCTGACCAAGCCGATCGACGATGCCGCCCTCTTCGCCCGGGTGCGCAGCCTGGTGCGGCTGAAGTCGGTCACCGACGAATTGCGCCACCGGGCAATCGCATCGCGGCGCCTCGGTATCGCCGACCCGCTGGCTGCAGCGGCGTCCGAGACCGGGCTGAACGGCCGCGTCCTGCTGATCGAAGATCGTCCCACGGCTTCCGAGCGGCTCTCCAGCGCGCTGTCGACGTTTCACAGCGTCGAGGTCGAGGCAGACCCGAACCTGGCTCTCGCCAAGGCGGCCGAGGGCGATTTCGAAGCCATCCTTGTCAGTCTCGACCTGCAGAACCATGACGGCCTCAGGCTGTGCAGCCAACTGCGCTCATTGGAGCGGACCCGCAACGTCTCGGTGCTGCTGCTCGGCGAGGCCGAGGACCGCGCTCGCATCCTGCGCGGGCTGGAGATCGGTGCACATGATTTCCTGATGCGTCCGGTCGACCGTAACGAGCTGTTGGCGCGGGTGCGCACGCAGATTCGTCGCAAGCGCTTCACCGAGCGCCTGCGCGACAGTGTCCAGTCCTCCATGGAAATGGCGGTGATGGATCAGCTCACCGGGCTGCATAATCGGCGCTATCTCGACAGCCGCCTCAGCACCCTTTTCGACGAATCGGCACTCAGAGCCCGGTCGCTTGCCATGCTCGTCCTCGATGTCGACCGCTTCAAGGTCGTCAACGACAGTTGGGGGCATGACGCCGGCGACGAGGTGCTGCGCGAGTTCGCGGACCGGGTGCGCGCCTGCACGCGCGGCATCGATCTCGTCGCCCGCCTGGGGGGCGAGGAGGTCGTCGTCGTACTGCCGGATACGACATTGGATGCGGCCTTCGCCGTGGCCGAGCGAATCCGGGAGAAGGTCGAGGTCGAGCCCTTCACCATCCAGCGCAACTCACGGACGATCGGCGTCACCGTTTCAATCGGCGTCGCCAGCCGGCGCGCCGGCGATCTCTCGCCGGCCGAGATGATGAAGCGGGCGGATGATGCGCTTTACCGCGCCAAGGAAAGCGGCCGGAACCGCGTGATCGTCGCCAGTGCGGCGTAAACCAACCCTGTAAACCTTTCCAGGTAGGGTTAACCATCGATGAAGATTCGAGAATCGATCTGATTCAATTGCAATCGAAAGGCGGGTGCGTAGGGTTATTTCCAACGCAGCCCGCCTTGGGCTGCCCGATATGCCCCTCGGGAGCTCAGGTCCGCCGCATCTCCTGGGAATCCGATGGGCTCGGTCGGTCGGCCGCGGGACATCTGGCCTCATCAGAACCGCAGCCGGCCGGCCACCACTCCCCCAGGCGCGCGATCAGAGATAGTGCGACAGCCCGGCCGCGACGGCGTAGCCGAACAGGCCGAAAGCCGCGAGCAGGCCAAGCAGCATCAGCCCAGCCTTGATTCTGCTCGACGCGAAGCGCGAGGAATCGAGTTCGACGATCAGCTTCAGGAATTCACGCACGGCGCCGTGCGGCCTGGCGGGACGTGCCGCCTTCTTGTCACCGCTGCTCACACGAAACTCCGCATCGCGACTGGAGATTGTCCGCGTCGAAAATGGGGGGAGCGGAGCCATTCGGCAAGCCCCGAAGGTCGGCGGAAGACTTGGGCGCGGGCTGCAATTTCTGCCGGTCAAGCTCGCTGGAATGTGTTTATGCTGCGATGCAGCATGCGCATCCCCGCCTGCGCCAGTTCGTGATACTCTCTTGGAGATTCGACTCCGGTGGGACCCGGGGCAGAAGAGGCTGGCCTGAGATCCTCAAACGGGGAGCGACCCATGCGTATTCTCGCATTGGCGCTCTGCCTCGCGGCGTTTCTGCCGGGCGGAGGGCTTGTCCATGCACATAGCTGGTATCCATACGATTGTTGCAGCGACCAAGACTGCTGGCCCATGGGCCAGGATGTGGACGCGCGCGAGCCGGATCCCCGGATCGTGCCCGGCGGCTACCTGACCTATGACGGCTATTTCATCCCTGAGGGGGCGACGCGTGCGTCCCTGGATGGCCGCTTTCATATTTGCCGGCGGGGTGGAACCCTGACCGGTAGCGTGATTGCTCCGTCGCAGAAGCCGTTCTGCCTGTTCGTGCCCAGACAGGTGTTCTGAACAGGACCGAATCGTAGGCAAAAAAGAACCGCCCGGATCACGGGCGGTTCCTTGAACTTTGGTTATGCCGAAAAGGCGACCAGGATCACTTGATCTTGGTTTCCTTGAACTCGACGTGCTTGCGCGCGACCGGGTCGTACTTCTTCTTCGACATCTTTTCGGTCATCGTGCGGGAGTTCTTCTTCGTCACGTAGAAGAAGCCGGTATCCGCCGTCGACAGCAGCTTGATCTTGATGGTCACGGCCTTGGCCATGGGTTCCGTCCTCGAGCCTGGCGGGCCGCGGTCTGGCCCTCATAAAACAAAATGGCCGGGGGAACCCGGCAAACCGTTCCCGGGGAGATGCCGCAAGCCAGTGGCGAAGTCAAGAAAGAATGCCCGGACGGAGCGAACAGTTTGCCTCAGGGGCAACCTGTCAGAGTTCCTCGCGCACGAAATTCAGGTTCTTCTCCCAGAAATAGGGCACCGGGAGATACGGGCTGAAGCCGGCTGCTATCCTGGCCTCGACTTCCTTGATGATGACCTGGGTAATCGTCGGCAGGTCGAGCTGCCTCGCTTCATCAAAATTGACCCAGACCAGTTCGATCAGCTCGGAATCAGGGCCGGTGACGCCCTCGACGCTGCCGCCGAGCGCATCGTAGTCGACGACGAAGAAACGCGTGTCGAAGCGCTTCGGGCGCCGCGGCGGTGTGACGGCACGCGCGACGAAGGTTACGGCGCTGAGATCGGGATAGACGCCATGGCTGGCGAACTCGGTCCAGGTGCCTTCCGGGGGATTCTCGGGCACTCCGAACTCATCCGAGCCGAAGAGCAGGCCGGTCTCCTCAAAGGTCTCGCGGATGGCGGCCATGGCCAGCGCTCGGGCCTTGTTCGGGCTGGGGCGCACTGTGCGCTTGGCCAACCGGTCCTCGCAGATCTGCGGAATCGCGCCGGTTGCTGCCATGCGCCGATCGCCGGCGTCGACGCGTCCGCCCGGGAAGACGAATTTGCCAGGCATGAACTTGTGTCCGAGGTGGCGTTTGCCCATCAGCACCCGGGGGGCTGCGCCGCTCCGATCGAGGATCAACATCGTCGCAGCGTCATGCGGCCGGGTGTTGGTCGCGGTCCGGCTGCGCTCTGCCTGAGTCAGGATGACGGCGTTGTCGTTCATTGCCGGGATGCCATGGATGTGCCGGGCTGGCGCTCGGGCAGGGGAGGTGCGTTGTCGAAGCCATGCATGCGCATGGCCCATTGCAGGCCGATGACCCCGCCCTTGACCGGTTGCATCAGCACGAGCGACAGGAACAGTGTCAGCGGCAGCCAGACCGCCATATGCAACCACATCGGCCATTCCGCATATTTCTCGACCAGCACCAGGCCGCCGACGATGACGTGGCCGACAATGGTGATGACGATATAGGGCGGCAGATCATCGGCACGCTGGTGGTGCAGCGCCTCGCCACATGCCTCGCAGCGGTCGACGGACTTCAGGAAGCTCCGGAACAGCCGGCCTTCGCCGCAATGGGGGCAGCGGCACATCAGGCCGCGGCGGATCGCCAAACGCCAGTCGCGCTCGACCGGCTGGTCGATGGAACTGTGAACCTGAACCGACATCATCGCCTCTTGCCCGGCTTCGCCTTGCCGAAGGGGGGCTTGCCCTTGGCTCGGCCGGACAATGGTCGCCTCGGGCCGCTTTTGCCAGAGTGGCCCGATGTCACACGCCGACCCTCGGAGAGCAATTCGAAGCGTAGCGCGCCGGCGACGGGGGCGGCTTCGACGAGGCGGACATGGACACGATCGCCGAGGCGCCAGCTCTCGCCTGTGCGCTCGCCTGTCAGAGCATGCGCCGCTTCGTCGTAGCGATAATAGTCTCCGCCCAGCGTCGAGGCCGGGATGAAACCGTCTGCTCCGGTGCCGTCGAGCTTCACGAACAGGCCGGCCCGGTTCACGCCGCCGATGCGTCCGTCGAAGCTCGAGCCGATCTGGTCCGCAAGGAAATGGGCGATCAACCTGTCGGTGGTCTCGCGTTCGGCCGCCATGGCGCGGCGCTCGGCGGCTGAGATCCGGGTCGCGGTCTCGCGCAGTTCGGCGAGCGTGATCGCTTTGGGCAGTCCGTCATCGCCGAGTTTCAAGGCTGAGATCAGGCCACGATGCACGATGAGGTCGGCATAGCGCCGGATCGGCGAGGTGAAATGGGCATATCGGCGCAGGTTGAGCCCGAAATGTCCGTAGTTCTCGGCGACATATTCGGCCTGTGCCTGGGTGCGCAGGATCACCTCGTTCAGGAAGAGCTCGTTCTCCGAGCCCTTGATCATGGCGAGGATGCGGTTGAACAGCACGGGGCGCAGTGCGCCATCCTTCGGCAGCTTGATGCCGACCGAGGCCAGCACTTCGCCGAGTGCCCGCATCTTCTCGAGCGACGGCTCGTCATGGCAGCGATAGATCAGTAGACTGCCAGCCTTCTCCAATGTCTCGGCGGCGGCGACATTGGCGAGGATCATGAACTCCTCGATCAGCCGGTGCGCGGCCAGCCGCTCGGGCGCGATGACACGGTCAACGGAGCCGTCGGGCTTGAGGATCAGCTTGCGCTCGGGCAGATCGAGGTCGAGCGGCTGGCGTTGATCGCGGGCGCGGGAGGCGACGCCATAGGCCGCCCAGAGCGGCATCAGGACGCTTTCGCGGATCGGGCCGGTCAGGTCGTCCGGCTTGCCGTCGATGGCGGCCTGAACCTGCTGATACGAGAGCTTCGCCGCCGAGCGCATCAGGATGCGGTGGAAGCTATGGCTCTTCTTCGAGCCGTCGGCCTTCAGGATGAGGCGGACGGCGAGTGCCGGCCTGTCCTCGCCGCCGCGCAGCGAGCAGAGATCGTTGGAGATGCGCTCGGGCAGCATCGGCACGACGCGGTCGGGGAAATAGACCGAGTTGCCCCGCTCCAGCGCCTCGCGGTCGAGCGCGGAACCCGGGCGGACGTAAGATGCGACATCGGCGATCGCGACCGTGACGACATAGCCGCCTTCATTGGCCGGGTCGGTGTCGGGCGCAGCATGGACTGCGTCGTCATGGTCCTTGGCGTCGGCGGGATCGATGGTGATCAGCGGCAGCGCGCGCCAATCCTCGCGGCCAGCTGTGCTGGCGTGCGGGGCGGCTTCTGCCTCCGCCAATGTCGCAGGGGAGAACTCGTTGGGAATGCCGTGGGTATGGATTGCGATCAGGCTGACGGCGCGCTCGGATTTCAGCGAGCCCAGCCGTTCGCGCACCCGCGCTTCCGGCGGGCCGAAGCGGCCTTCGCGCCGCAGCGAAACCGAGACAAGGTCCCCGTCCTGAGCATCGCCGGTCTGTCCTTTGGGGATCAGCGCCTCGCGGCCCTGGGCCTTCTTGTCGACCGGGATCAGCCGGCCCGAGCCGTCGGGCAGGGCGCGGAAGATGCCGAGCACCTGCGCCTTGCCCTTGCCCATGATCTTGAGCACGCGGCCGGAATAGGCGAAGCCGTCCATGCCCCGGAGGCGGGTGAGCTTGAGCAGAACCTGATCGCCGACCCCGGCAGCGGCGGAGGCGAGCTTGCGCGAGCGGATTTCGCGCGGGCGTTCCACCAGGATCCTGGGCGGAGCGCCTTCATCGGCCTCGTTCCATTCGAGCGGGGCGGCAACAAGGTCGCCGTCACGATCCCGGGCCTTGATCTCGCATAGCAGCACGGGGGGCAGGGCGCCGCGCGGATGAACCGGCCTGTCCTTGCCGTCGCCGCCGAGTTCGCCTTCCTCGGCGAGATCCTTGAGCATGCGCTTCAGCCAGATCTTGCCTCCGCCCGAAAGGCCAAAAGCCTTGGCGATCTCGCGGCGGCCGACTTCGCGGCCGGCAAGGCGCTCGCTCTCGATGAAGTCGAGAATCGCCTCGCGGCTCGGTTCAGGCGCGAGCGATGACACGGGCTAAACTCGTCTGATGGGAATGAGAATGAAGAAACACGTGGCCTCTGTGCCACGTCCGGAGCTGCTGCGCCAGAACCGGGACTGCAGGGCTGCTCCCGGAAACGAGAAGGGCCGCCCTTTCGGGCAGCCCTTCCATTGTCGAACCGCGGCCCGGCGAACCGGACCTGAAGGTGCGAAAACTCACGCGGAACAAGACTCCCACAGGGAATGAGTCCAGGTCCGCCCGCCTTGCACCAGCGGTTGATGACAATGAGACACTGGATCACCTCCTTTCAGTTGTTACCGACAAGAGAGAGGCTAAGGCGATTCTCCTTACTTCGTAAATGCTAAAATTTACGCTGTCCCCTTCGTCGAAACCACTGCGTTTCCGGGCTCGACTGTGCGGGCGTGCGGGCTGCAAAAAGGGCAGGCACGGTTTCTGTCTAAAAAATGAGCAGTCCCTTCGCGATTGCAGCATCGTTGCGTGCGGCGCGAGGTGATTGGCAGAAATTGTCTTCGATTTCGTCCTGATGACACGGATTTGCGTGCTTTCCCCGGTTGGCACGTCGCTTGCGAACCTTCCTGAACAGGCCGGCAAGGCCAGTCAGCGCTCGAGGGGAGCGCGCCAACAAAAGTGTTCGGGAGATCAGGCCGTGAATACTACTCGTCGCGTCGTATTGGGCGCCGCACTGGCGGGCGCAACATTCCTGGGGTCGTTCCTGCCGGTCGCTGCGCAGGAGACCATCAAGGTCGGCATCCTCCACTCTCTCTCGGGCACGATGGCGATCTCCGAGACGACGTTGAAGGACGTCATGCTCATGCTCATCGAGGAGCAGAACAAGAAGGGCGGCGTGCTCGGCAAGAAGCTCGAGGCCGTCGTGGTCGACCCGGCCTCGAACTGGCCGCTCTTCGCCGAGAAGGCGCGCGAACTGATCAACAAGGACAAGGTCGCCGCCGTTTTCGGCTGCTGGACCTCGGTGTCGCGCAAATCGGTTCTGCCCGTCTTCAAGGAGCTGAACTCGATTCTGTTCTATCCCGTGCAATACGAGGGCGAGGAGAGTGAGCGCAACGTGTTCTACACTGGCGCCGCGCCGAACCAGCAGGCGATCCCGGCCGTCGATTACCTTGCCAAGGAAGAGAAGGTCGAGCGCTGGGTGCTCGCCGGCACCGACTACGTCTATCCGCGCACGACCAACAAGATCCTCGAGGCCTATCTGAAGTCCAAGGGCGTCAAGGCCGAGGACATCATGATCAACTACACGCCGTTCGGCCACGCCGACTGGCAGACGATCGTCTCGGACATCAAGAAATTCGGCTCGGCCGGCAAGAAGACCGCGGTGGTCTCGACCATCAACGGCGACGCCAACGTGCCCTTCTACAAGGAGCTCGGCAACCAGGGCATCAAGGCGATCGACATTCCCGTCGTAGCCTTCTCGGTCGGCGAAGAAGAGCTTGCAGGCATCGACACCAAGCCGCTGGTCGGCCATCTCGCCGCCTGGAATTACTTCCAGTCGGTGAAGACCCCGGAGAATGACGCCTTCATCAAGCAGTGGAAGGCCTTCAAGAAGAACGACAAGGCGGTCACCAACGATCCGATGGAAGCCCATGTCATCGGCTTCGCCATGTGGGTGAAGGCGGTCGAGAAGGCCAAGTCGACCGATCCGGACAAGGTCATCGATGCACTGCCCGGCATCGAGGCGCCGAACCTGACCGGCGGCGTCTCGACGATGCTTCCCAACCATCACATCACCAAGCCGGTCCTGATCGGCGAGATCAAGGCCGATGGCCAGTTCGACGTCGTCTCGAAGACAGGCCTCGTGCCCGGCGACGCCTGGTCGAAAGAACTCGATGGCTCCAAGGATCTGGTCGGCGACTGGGTTGAGAAGAAATGCGGCAATTTCAACGTCAAGACCAGCAAGTGCGGCGGCGCGTGAGGTCATGAGGGGGAGGGGCGGCACGGGCGAATAGCGCCCGGCCGCCCCTCATTTTCTGCCGCGACCTGCGGCGGCTCTCGCAAGCAAGGCAGCGCGCATCCCCGAGGTTCCGTCTGCGCGGTTCCCGGGATGAGAGCTGAGGTCCCGATCTGAGCGCGTCATGAAGAGCGAGCCGATGCTTCTCCTGTCCAGATTGCTGCGCATGATCGTGGTCGCGACGGCTCTCCTGCTCGCGCCGGGCGTGGCCTTCGCCCAGAGCGCCGACGAGGCCTTTGCCCGGCTGGGGGCGGACAGCTTTTCCGACACGGCGCGGGCGGTCGAGATTCTGGTCCAGACCGCTCATCCGAACGCGGCCGTGATCATCGAGGCGCTCGCCGAGGGGCGGCTGCTCGCGGGCGGCGGGACGGTCGCGATCAGGACCGGGGCAGGCGGTTTCAGCGATGCGCGGACCCGCCAGCCGCTCCCTGCCGAGCCGGCAGGTGTCAGCGCTGTCAGGCTCAACAACAATGTCAGGCGCGTGATCCAGGCGGCGCTGGGTGGGCTCGGCCTGCTCAATCCCGATCCGGCCCGGCGCGCCGCCGCCGCCGAGGCGGTCTTCAAATCGCGCGACGCCTCGGTGCTGCCGGTCCTGGATGGCGCCATCGCCAAGGAGACCGACAATCGGGCGAGGATCGCGCTGCGCCAGGCGCAGGCGGCGATCCTGATCAGCAAGGCCGACGCACAGCCCTTCGACCGACTCGGCGCGATCGATGTGCTGCGCGAGCGTGGCGACCAGGATGCATTGGCGACCTTGCGCTCCCTGCCGGGCGACGTTCCCCAGTCGCTGAAGGAGGCGCAGGTGCGGGCGATCTCCGAGATCGAGGGCAAGCTCGCCCTGTGGCGCGCGGCGCAGAATTTCTGGTACGGGCTTTCGCTCGGCTCTGTCCTGCTGCTCGCCGCGATCGGGCTTGCCATCACCTTCGGCGTGATGGGCGTGATCAACATGGCCCATGGCGAGATGGTGATGCTCGGCGCCTATACCACCTTCGTGGTCCAGGAGGTGATCCGCGCCCGCATTCCAGGCCTGTTCGACTATTCGCTCGCCATTGCGCTACCGGCGGCCTTTCTCGTCGCGGGGCTGGTCGGTGTCGCGATCGAGCGCGGCGTCATCCGCTTCCTCTACGGACGGCCGCTGGAGACGCTGCTCGCGACCTGGGGCATCAGCCTGATCCTGCAGCAGGCGGTCCGCACCGCCTTCGGTCCGACCAATCGCGAGGTCGGGGCACCGGCCTTCATGGCGGGGGTCTTCGAGATCGGCGGGCTTGCGATCACCTGGAACCGGCTTTGGATCATCGTCTTCGCCGGGCTCGTCTTCGCCGCCCTGCTGGCCATCCTGAAGCTCACGCCGATGGGGTTGCAGATGCGCGCAGTGACGCAGAACAGGCGGATGGCGGCGGCCATGGGGATTCGCACCGGCCGGATCGATGCGCTGACCTTTGGGCTCGGCTCCGGCGTGGCGGGGCTGGCCGGCGTTGCGCTGTCGCAGATCGACAATGTCAGCCCCAATCTCGGCCAAGGCTACATCATCGACTCGTTCATGGTTGTCGTCTTCGGCGGCGTCGGCAATCTCTGGGGCACGCTCGTCGCCGCGATGACGCTCGGCGTCGCAAACAAACTGCTCGAACCCTATGCCGGCGCGGTGCTCGGCAAGATCGCACTGCTCGTCTTCATCATCCTGTTCATCCAGAAGCGCCCGCGCGGCCTGTTTGCGCTGAAGGGCCGGGCGGTGGAGGCATGATCACCCGCTTTCTCATCCAGGGGCTGGACAAGCGCGGCCTCATCTTCCTCGGACTTCTGGTCGCACTGGCGGTGCTGGTCCCGCTCGCCAATCTGCTGCTGCCGGAGAACTCGGTCCTTCATGTCCCGACCTCGACCATGTCGCTCTGGGGCAAATACCTCTGCTATGCGCTGCTCGCGATCTCGCTCGACCTCGTCTGGGGGTATTGCGGCATTCTCTCGCTTGGCCACGGCGCCTTCTTCGCGCTCGGCGGCTATGCGATGGGCATGTATCTGATGCGCCAGATCGGCTCGCGCGGCGTCTATGGCAATCCGATCCTGCCCGACTTCATGGTTTTCCTGAACTGGCACGAACTGCCCTGGTACTGGTACGGCTTCTCCTCCTTCCCCTTCGCCATGCTGATGGTGCTGGTGGTGCCGGGGCTGCTCGCCTTCGTCTTCGGCTGGTTCGCCTTCCGGTCCCGCGTCACCGGCGTCTATCTCTCGATCATCACCCAGGCGCTGACCTATGCGCTGCTGCTGGCCTTCTTTCGCAACGACATGGGCTTTGGCGGCAATAACGGGCTGACCGACTTCAAGGACATCCTGGGCTTCAACGTGCAGGCGCAGGCGACGCGCGCGGCGCTGTTTGCGATGACCTGCGTGATGCTGATCGCCGGCTTCCTGATCGCCCGCGGCATTGTCGATTCCAAGCTCGGAAAGGTCGTCATCGCGATCCGCGACGCCGAATCGCGCACGCGCTTCCTCGGCTACCGGGTCGACCGTTTCAAGCTCTTCGTCTTCACCGTCTCGGCCTGCATGGCTGGCGTCGCAGGCGCGCTCTACGTGCCGCAGGTCGGCATCATCAACCCCAGCGAATTTGCTCCGGCCAACTCGATCGAGACCGTGATCTGGGTCGCGGTTGGCGGGCGCGGCACATTGGTCGGCGCGGCGCTGGGCGCGGTCGTGGTGAACTACGCCAAGACGGTCTTCACCTCCGGCTTCATGGCGCCCTACTGGCTCTTCGCGCTCGGAGCCCTCTTCGTCTTCGTCACCCTGTTCATGCCCAAGGGCATTCTCGGCACGGCGCAGGACTGGTGGGGGAGGCGGCGCAAGCGCGAGCCAGCCGCCCCGCTGGCCGAACCGGCCCCGGCGGAGTGACGCGCATGATCCCGGCCCATGCAGCGCTCACCTCCTCACTGCTCTATCTCGATGGCGTCAGCGTCTCCTTCGACGGCTTCAAGGCGATCCGCGGGCTTTCGCTGGTGATCGCGCCGGGCGAGATGCGGGCCATCATCGGGCCCAACGGCGCCGGCAAGACGACGATGATGGATATCATCACCGGCAAGACCAGGCCGGACGAGGGGACGGTGATGTTTGGCGGCTCGGTCGACCTGACCAGGCTCGACGAGGCCGCAATCGCCAATCTCGGCATCGGCCGCAAGTTCCAGAAGCCGACCGTGTTCGACTTCCACAGCATCGAGGACAACATCCTGCTGGCGCTGAAATCGCAACGCACGGTGGCCAGAACCCTGTTCTGGAAGACGGCGGCAACCGACCAGAAGCGCGTCGACAATATTCTCGGCATCATCAAATTGGGGGATGCGCGCAGCCGTCTCGCCGGTTCACTCTCGCACGGGCAAAAGCAGTGGCTCGAGATCGGCATGCTCCTGGCTCAGGACCCGAAGCTGTTGCTCGTCGACGAGCCGGCCGCCGGCATGACCGATGGCGAGACGGCCGAAACGGCGGTGCTGCTCAAGGAGATTGCCAGGGACCATTCGGTGATCGTGGTCGAGCATGACATGGGGTTCATCCGCGAACTCGGCGTCAAGGTCACCGTGCTGCACGAAGGTGCGGTGCTGGCCGAAGGGCCGCTCGATCAGGTCAGCGCCAATGAGCGCGTCGTCGAAGTCTATCTGGGGCGGTGAGCATGATCGGGAAACATGGGAACCGGTTGTTCGATCAGGCGAAGCGGCTGGACATCGGACGATGCTGAACGTCGAAGCCATCGACCTGCATTACGGCGCGGCGCAGGCCCTGCGCCGGGTTTCGATTGCCGCCGAACCCGGCAAAGTCACCTGCGTCATGGGCCGCAACGGCGTTGGCAAGACCTCGTTGATGCGCGCCATCGTCGGCCAGCAGCCGATCAGCGGCGGGCGCATCAGCTTTGCGGGCGAGGACATCTCGAGCTTGCGCAGCGAGGATCGGGCGCGGGCCGGCATCGGCTTCGTGCCCCAGGGGCGCGAGATCTTTCCGCTGCTGAGCGTCAAGGAAAACCTAGAAACCGGGTTCGCGCCGTTGCCACGCCGCAGCCGCTTCATCCCGGATGACCTGTTCGACCTATTCCCCGTGCTCAAGTCCATGCTGGGACGACGCGGCGGAGACCTCTCGGGAGGCCAGCAACAGCAACTCGCCATCGCGCGGGCGCTGGTCACCCGACCCAAACTGCTGGTGCTCGACGAACCAACCGAGGGCATCCAGCCCTCGATCATCAAGGATATCGGCCGTGCCATCGACTATCTGCGCCAGCGCGGCGACATGGCGATCGTGCTGGTCGAGCAATATTTCGACTTCGCGCGCGAACTCGCCGACACGATGTTCGTGATGGATCGCGGCGAGATCGTGTTGTCGGGTGCGATGGGCGAGCTCGACGGAGCACAGGTTCAGAGATTGATTCAGGTGTGAAGGGTCAAGCCCTTGACGATCTTGTCGATTTCCTTGCGTTCGGCGTGGAGCGCCAGCCCGACGAGATCGAGCGCTTCGGTCGGCAGGGCGGCGACGGCGGCCCGGTTGTCGCTGTCGTTGCCGGTCGTGAACAGCTCGCTGGTATAGAGATGCGGGCGCACGCCACGGGCGCGGGCGCGCTCCAAAACCTGCTTCAACTGCTCGCCTGCCGCCGCAAAGATCAGGACGGGCTGGCGGATCAGAGGGCCGTAGAAACGGCCGGAGCCGTCGCGATAGGCTTCGCCCGCGAGTTCGGGCGAAGCGCCGACCAGCCCTCCGGCCAGGAAGCTCGCAACATTGAGTTTTTGCCAGGGAGCGAGATTCTCGCGTACCACGATGGCGATCTTGGTATCGTAACGCATGACCCAATCGCTAACCGAAGCCGGGAAGGCTCGTCTTGAACGATCGTGCGGGCCGGAGGGCGCCGACTGGGTGCGCACGGGCTCGGGCATAGACGGCATCGAGCGGATGGAAGCGTTCTTCCGCGGCTTTGCCTATGATCCGCATCGCCATGACACCTATGCGTTCGGGCAGACGCTGTCCGGGGTGCAGAGCTTCGAGTATCGCGGCAGCCGGTGCGACAGCCTGAGCGGGCATGCGATCGTGCTGCATCCCGACGAGATCCATAACGGGCGCGCCGGGATTCCGGAGGGGTTCAGCTACCGCATGCTCTATGTCGAGCCGCGACTGATCCGGGAGGCATTGGGAGCGCAGGGCTGCGCCTTGCCCTTCGTCTCGACCGCAGTTTCGCAGGATGCGCGGCTCGTTCGCGCGGTAGCCCATGCCTTGCGCGATCTTGATGCGCCGCTCGACGAGATCGCCGCCGAGGATATCCTGCTGCCGCTCGCCGAAGCGTTGCTCGCGCTCGATCCATCGGCTGCGCGGCCGACGGGACACGCGCTCGACCGGCCTGCCGCTGAGCGAGCCCGCCAATATCTCGACGCCCATCGCGACGAGGTGGTGGCCTCCCGCGAACTCGAAGCCATTGCCGGCCTCGATCGCTTCACTCTGGCCCGGCATTTTCGCGCCTGTTTCGGCACCAGCCCGTATAACTATCTCGTGATGCGCCGGCTTCAGCAGGCGCGCAGGCTCCTGCTCGGCGGCACCTCGCTCGTCGAGGTGGCGATGGCCTGCGGCTTTGCCGACCAGAGCCATCTGACCCGCCAGTTTCGCCGCGCCTATGGCGTGCCCCCCGGACGCTGGCGGGCGCTGCAGCGCGGCTGACCCCTGCCGGGTTCCGCTTGCTCCAACCCGCTGCACGAGGCATGAAGCGCTCCCAAAGCCGGTTCAGGATCCCCGGCAGGAGCCTTTGCTATGCAGCTTGGAATGATCGGCCTCGGCCGCATGGGAGCCAATATCGTCCGCCGGCTGATGAAGGCCGGGCACGAATGCGTGGTCTACGACCGTGATCCCAAGCCCGGCGCGGCGCTGGCAAGTGAAGGCGCGGTGGTTGCCGCCGATCTCGCCGATCTCGTCTCGAAGCTGAAGGCACCGCGGGCGATCTGGGTGATGCTCCCGGCCGGCGAGATCACCGAGGCGACGCTCAGCGAACTCGCGGCCCACGTCCAGCCCGGCGACACACTGATCGATGGCGGCAACGCCTTCTGGAAGGACGATGTCCGGCGCGGGCAGGAGCTCGCAGAGAAGGGGCTGCACTATCTCGATATCGGCACCAGCGGCGGCGTTCACGGGCTGGAGCGCGGCTATTGCCTGATGGTCGGTGGCGACAAGGCGGGCTTCGACCGTCTGGAGCCGATCTTCAAGGCGCTGGCCCCTGGCAAGGGCGACATTCCAGAGAGCCGGCACCGCGAGGGCCGCAACCCGGCATCCGAGCAGGGCTATCTGCATTGCGGCCCGGTCGGTGCCGGCCATTTCGTCAAGATGGTCCATAACGGCATCGAATACGGCATGATGCAGGCCTTCGCCGAAGGGTTCGACCTGCTGCGCAATGCCTCGGCCAAGGACGGTCTGCCACCCGAATACGGCTTCGATTTCGATGTCGCGGAGATTGCCGAAGTCTGGCGGCGCGGTTCGGTCGTGACCTCCTGGCTGCTCGATCTCACGGCCGAGGCACTGGCCGCCGACGAGGAGCTGTCTGCCTATACCGGGCATGTCTCGGATTCGGGCGAGGGGCGCTGGACGGTGCAGGCCGCGGTGGAGACCGCGACGCCGGCCGAGGTGCTGACCTCCTCGCTCTACACCCGCTTCCGGTCGCGCAAGGACCACACCTTCGCCGAGAAGGTGCTCTCGGCGATGCGCGCCGGGTTCGGCGGGCATGTCGAGCCGAAGAAGCCGTGAGCGTCATGAGCGCTTTCCCGCATGGGCAGATGCCGGCCGTCATCGTCGTCATGGGCGTCGCCAGCTCCGGCAAGACCTCGCTCGGCGAGCGTCTGGCCGAGCGGTTGGGCTGGCCGTTTCGTGATGCGGATTCC
The DNA here is from genome assembly GCF_052115465.1 of Allobosea sp. 2RAB26. Lineage (NCBI taxonomy): Bacteria > Pseudomonadati > Pseudomonadota > Alphaproteobacteria > Hyphomicrobiales > Alloboseaceae > Allobosea > Allobosea sp. 2RAB26. The sequence continues at coordinate 33,203 of NZ_JBFRGS010000005.1, forward strand.
TTCCACCCGCCCGAGAACGTCGCCAAGATGTCGAGCGGTACGCCGTTGAACGATGAGGACCGCAAGCCCTGGCTGGCGGCGATCGCGGCCTGGATCGACGAGCTGCGCGCGACCGGCAAGAACGGAATCGTCACCTGTTCCGCACTGAAACGTGCCTATCGCCGCGTCATCATCGGTGACCGGCCGGATGTCGCGCTGGTCTATCTCAAGGGCTCGCGGGAGCTGATCGGCCAGCGCATGGCGGCGCGCCAGCACCATTTCATGCCGCCGGCGCTGCTCGACAGCCAGTTCGCGGCGCTGGAAGAGCCCGGGGCGGATGAGCACCCGCTGGTCGTGTCGGTGGCACTGGCCAAGGATGCGATCGTCGACGAGACGCTTGCCGGCCTGGCGGCGACGGGAACTCCGGGTGCTGGCACCCGCTAAGGCATCGGCCCGAAAAGTGGATTGCGGCTTTCGGGAAAGTCGATGCAAAACAAAGGGTTAGATCATTGGACTGGATACGATATCCGGTCCAATGATCTAGTCAGTCCTGCGCCCACATCCGGGTGAGGTTCGCGACCGATTTGGAGATCAGGTCGAACTCGGGCGTCTTGCCCTCGCGGCCGAACAGTGCGCGACGGGCCCGGTCGAGATCGAACAGGATCTCGCGCTGGCTTGCGTCGCGGATGAAGCTGCGAGCCCAGCCGACGGCAGCAATCCGTTCGCCCTTGGTCACGGGCGCGACATGGTGCAGCGTGGTCGAGGGATAGGCGATGAGCGAACCGGCCGGGAGCTTGATCGCCTCGTCGCCCGACGTGGTCTCGATCACCAGTTCGCCGCCTTCATAAGTCGCGGGGTCGGCCAGGAAGAGGGTGAACGAGACGTCGGTGCGCATGCCGCCCATCAGGGCGTCGTCGACATGGCTGCCATAGGCATGGCCGGGCTCGTAGCGGCTGAAGAGCAGCGGCGTCAGGGCCTTGCGCTCGAGACCCTGAAGGTCGCCGCCGACGAATATGGCAACGCCATCGAGAAGGGCCGTATCGCCAAGGCGGTCGAGTATCAGGACTCGCGCGGCTTCGTCTGGCATTCGGCTGCGATGATCGATGCGGTTGCCGGCGAGCTTGCCGCCAAGGACGCGACTGCCTTCAAGGAATTGCAGGCTGCGCTTGCCGAACTCAAGAAGGCGTGGCCGACGGCGGTCGCACCGAAGAAGCCGGTCAAGGATACCAGCGCCGTGCGCGGCGATATCGCTCGGGTTGAGCTCCAGGCTGGGAATTTCCTGCGCTGAGGCACGGCGATGGCCCTGTCGGCCTCCCTTTTGAACGCCTTTCTCGCCGGCGCGACCACTGCCGCGCTCGCGCTGATCGGTGGCTCGCAGGCGGTGGAGCCCGCCCAATCCGCAACGGGTGCAGGGCTGACCGCTGCGCGCGCGAGCTATCGACGTCCCAGCGCCGTGCCGTTCCGTGCCTCGAACCCGCTCAACCCCGCCAAGCTTGAGCTCGGGCGGCGCCTGTTCGGCGATCCGGCCTTGTCCTCGAACCGCACGGTCTCATGCGCGACATGCCATGACCCGGCGCTCGGCTTCACCGACGGCGTTGCGATCGGGAAGGGCGTGGCACTGGTGCCGCTGGCACGTCATACACCGCATCTGTGGAACCTCGCCTGGGGCGCAGCCTTCTTCTGGGATGGGCGGGCGCGCACGATCGAGGAGCAGGTGCACGGCCCGATCGAGAGCCCGCTCGAGATGGCCGAGACGTTGCCGCATATCGCCGTCAAGCTCTCGCGCAGGCCTGACTATCGCAAGGCCTTCGCGAGCGCGTTTCCCGGTAGCCGGAGCATCGGGCCTGACCAGATCAGCGCCTCGCTCGCGACCTATGTTCGAAGCCTGGTCTCGCCGCCGACCCGCTTCGATGCCTGGGTCGAAGGCGACGAGACCGCCCTCACCAGCGAAGAACAGGGGGGCTTTGCGCTCTTCACCGGCAGGGCCGGCTGCAGCAATTGCCACTCCGGCTGGGCTTTCACCGATCGTGCCTTTCACGATGTCGGTCTGCCGGGGAGTGATCTCGGGCGCGGCAAGATCATCGATCTGAGAGCAGCCGATCATGCGTTCCAGACTCCGTCGCTGCGGGAGCTGGCCTGGACCGCGCCCTATATGCATGACGGCTCGCTGCCGACGCTGGATGCCGTGCTCGAACACTATGAGCACGGTGTCGTGCAGCGGCCGAGCCTCTCGCCGGATATCAAGCCGATCGGGTTGACGTCGGAGGAGCGCGCCGCGCTGTTGGCCTTCCTGGCGACGCTGTCGAGCGAAAATCCGCCCGCACCGGTTTCTGCCCTCAGCGCTGCCCGGCCTGCTGAGCTGGCGGTTGCGGACCTGGGCACGACGATCTCGCAGAAGAACAGGATGTTCCAGCCCTCGTCCGTTAAGCTGCATGCCGGCCAGAGCTTGACGATCAACAATGACGATGTCCGTACCCATAATGTGCGGCTGGACACCGGTCCCAAGCCGTTCAACTCCGGAGCGCAGGAGCCCGGCCAGTCGGTGACGCTCCCGTTCACGCGGGCCGGCATATATGAGCTCTATTGCGGCATCCACCCGACCATGCAGCTCAGTGTTTCGGTCGAGCGATAGGCCGGCCTGACGATCCGGCGTCGCATGCAAGGCCGGGCTTACTTTCAACCGATTGAAAAAAGCGCAGGACAGGCGCATGTCTTGGACGAGCGCGGCCCTGGGTCGCCACCCCCAAGCAGACGGTTCCTCTCATGCTCGACAAGGTCTTGCCGCCGCGTACGCTGAAGCTCAATGCCGCCGACAATGTCGCGGTCGCGGTCGATCCGATCGATGCAGGCGTCACCGCAGCGGGTGTCGTCGCCCTGAAACGCATTCCGCGCGGCCACAAGGTCGCACTGGCCCCAATTGCCAGGGACGAGCCGATCCGCAAATTCGGCCAGATCATCGGCTTTGCCACGGTCGACATCCCGCCTGGCGAATGGGTGCACGAGCATAATACCGGCTTCCACGCCTTCGAGCGCGACTATGATTTCTGTGCCGAGGCGAAGCCTGAATTCGTGCTGCCGGTCGAGCAGCAGGCGACGTTCGAGGGGTTTCGCCGCAAGGGCGGTGGGGCCGGCACGCGCAACTATGTCGGCATCCTCACTTCGGTGAACTGCTCGGCCTCGGTCGCGCGCTTCATGGCCGAGGAGATCAAGCGCTCGGGCATTCTGGCCGATTACCCCAATGTCGACGGAGTCATCGCGCTGACCCACGGCACCGGCTGTGGCATCGACTACAATGGCGAGAGCTTCGAGGTCCTGAAGCGCACGACCTGGGGCTATGCCTGCAACCCCAACATGGCGGCGGTGCTGGTCGTCGGCCTCGGCTGTGAAGGGTTTCAGATCAAGCGCATGAAGGAAGCCTATGGCGTCGAGGAGAGCGACATCTTCCGCACCATGACGATTCAGGAGACGGGCGGCACCAGGAAGAGCGTCGCCGCCGGCATCGAGGCGCTGAAGGTGATGCTGCCGATCGCCAACCGCGCCGTGCGCGAGACGGTACCCGCCTCGGAGCTGACGCTTGCCCTGCAATGCGGCGGTTCCGATGGCTATTCCGGCATCACGGCCAATCCGGCGCTGGGCGCTGCCGTCGACATCCTGGTCGAGCATGGCGGCACGGCGATCCTGTCCGAGACGCCCGAAATCTACGGAGCCGAGCACCTGCTCACCCGCCGCGCTGCAACGCGCGAGGTCGGCGAGAAGCTCGTCGGCGTGATCAAGTGGTGGGAGGAGTATACCGAGCGCGCCCGCATGAGCATGAACAACAACCCCTCGCCGGGTAACAAGGCGGGCGGGCTCACCACGATCCTGGAGAAGTCGCTGGGTGCGGCGGCGAAGGGCGGCACCAAGACGCTGGCGGCCGTCTATCACTATGCCGAGCCGGTGAAATCGAAGGGCTTTGTCTACATGGACACGCCTGGCTACGACCCGGTCGCGGCGACGGGGCAGGTCGCGGGAGGCGCCAATATCCTCGCCTTCACTACCGGGCGTGGCTCGGCCTATGGCTGCAAGCCGACACCTTCGGTCAAGCTCGCCACCAATACGCCGATCTACGAGAAGATGATCGACGACATGGATATCAATTGCGGGGACATCCTCGATGGCGTGACGCTGGAGGAGAAGGGCCGCGAGATTTTCGAGACGCTGCTGCGCGTTGCGTCCGGCGAGCGCTCCAAATCCGAGCAGCTCGGCTATGGCGATGCCGAGTTCGTGCCCTGGCAGATCGGCGCAACGATGTGATCGCAGTCCTTTGACAGGAGGGGAGCGCGGTTCCATCGGCCGCGCTATCCAAGACGAAAGCGCTGGGGGGCGCTCTCATGAAGCACATTCTGCTTGTCACCGTGCCGCGGCTTTTGCTCGGCCTGATCTTCCTGGTCAGCGCAGTCGACGGTTTCTGGTTCCTGGCGACGGGGAGCCATCTGATCCATCCGCCGACTTCGCCGAAGGGCATGGAATTCGAGCTCGCTCTGCAGAATTCCGGCTTCTTCTGGCCCTTTCTGAAAAGCGTCAATCTTGTCGGGGCGCTCAGCCTGCTTCTCAATATCGTGCCGGCCCTGGGGCTCGCATTGATTGTGCCGGTGATGGCCGTGATCGTGCTGTTCCACCTCACCATCAATCCGCAAGGCCTGCCGGTCGCACTCATCCTGATCGTCAGTGGTGGTCTGCTGTTCTACGCCTATCGCGAGCGCTACGCCGCCCTGCTTCGGTAAGGTTCTGGCCAATGGTCGTCCCGGTCGCCCATCGGCCACCCGGGATGCCCCCCGAGTTTCATTCAGAGCGTAAAGCCCGCGAGCCGTTCGCCGATCTCGCTGATCCGTTCCTTGCCGACATTGGCGATGGCGATGCGCAGATGCTGTTCCTGCCCGGGGCCGAAATAGGGGCCGGGCAGGGCGAGCACGCCACGCTCCCCGACCAGGGCCCGCACCACCTCTGCCGCGGGCACGTCTGCGAATGGATGCGCGACATAGGCGAAATAGGCCCCGGCTGCGAGCACCTGCCAGCCGTTCAGCGGCGCCATCGCGGCACGGAAGGCGCCGGCCCGCGCATTGATCTCGGCACGGTTGGTCTCGCGCCAGCCGCGAATGCCGTCGATGCCCCAGGCAACCGCCTGCTGGCCGGCCCGCACGGGGCTGATCTGGACGCAGTCCAGCACCTTGCCGATCTGCTCTACGACCGCCTCTCCGGCGGTGATGGCGCCAAGGCGCCAGCCTGGCACAGCATAGGCCTTTGAGAAGCTGTAGAGGCCGATCACGGAATCCCGCCAGCCGCTTGTCGCGAAGATCTCATGCGGCGCCTTCACTCCGTCCGGCAGGAAGTCGCGATAAGTCTCGTCAATGACGAGCCAGATTCCGCGCCTCGCGCAGAGCGCGGCAAAGGCCGCAATGGTCTCGGGCGGATAGACCGAGCCGGTCGGATTGTTGGGCGTCACCAGCACGATCGCGCGGGTCTTCGCATCGATCAGGCTTTCCGCCTGCTCGGCATCCGGAACGAAGCCGCAAGCCGGATCGCAGGGGAGCGGGCGCGCTTCGACGCCGAGCATTGTCAGCGTCATCTCGTGATTGAAGTACCAAGGCGTCGGCAGCAGCACATTGTCGCCTGCCCGGGCGAGCGCCATCATGGTCACGACATAGGCCTGATTGCAGCCGGAGGTGATGGCGATCTCGGTCGGCGCAAATGGAGTGCCATAGATCCTGCCGATCTCGGCGGCATAGGCTTCACGCAGCGAAAGATCGCCGGTGATCGCGCCATAGCGTGTCAGATCGGGCAGGGCGGCGGCCTCGCCTAGGCGCTGCAGCAGGGACGTGGGTGGTGGCGAGCCTGGCACAGCCTGCGAAAGATCGATCAGCGGGCCGGAGCGGCCGTCATAGGAACGAGCCCAGCCCTGCGCCTGCGGGATCGGCGGCGTGCCGGTGTCGAGAAGGTCGGGGTTCAGCGTGGGGCGGACAGTCTGGAGCATGACGGCAGCTTTGAGGCGCGTCCGGCTCCGCGTCAATCGGCTTGGCCGCAGCACGGGGCAGCGCTCATATAGGCAGCGGCAAAGGCGGACGAGTGGGCCCATGCAGGACGAGACCAACGACGCGATCGACGAACTCCACGCGCTGCTCGACCGCGCTGCCGTGATCGTCAGTTTCACCGGAGCCGGGATCTCGACCGAATCCGGCGTGCCGGATTTCCGGTCGCCCGGCTCGCCCTGGATGATCCACAGACCGATCCCGTTCGACGCTTTCGTTGCCAGCCGCGAGGCCCGCGTCGAAGCTTGGCGGCGCAAGTTCGCGATGGATGACCATTTTGCCGGTGCGATGCCCAATCGCGGCCATAAGGCACTTGCAAATCTGGTGGCCCAGGGTCGCTCTCCCGGAGTGATCACGCAGAATATCGACGGGCTGCATCAGGATTCCGGCATCCCCGAGGACAGGATCATCGAACTGCACGGCAACGGCACCTATGCCACCTGCCTGACCTGCGGCTGGCGGCATGAACTGGCCGCGATCCGCCCGGCCTTCGAGGCAAGCGGAGAGCCGCCGCGCTGCATCATCTGCAGCGGCATCGTGAAGTCAGCGACGATCTCGTTCGGCCAGGCCATGCCGGAAGCGGCGATGCGACGGGCGCATGCGCTGACCATGCGGGCGGATCTCTTCCTCGTTGCGGGCTCGTCGCTGGTGGTGTTTCCGGCTGCGACGTTTCCGGCGATCGCCAAGCGCAATGGAGCGAAGCTCGTGATCATCAATCGCGAACCGACGGAGCCCGACGCGATCGCCGATCTCGTGGTGCGGGCCGAGATCGGCCCCGCGCTTGGCCGGCTGGCAGGCTGAGCGCGCCAAAAGCGTTGCCAATCTGCCGCGGTGTCCATCGCGATGATGTGGATGACGCCAAGCCGGCTGTATCGCGCCTTCGAACCGATGGTATCGTATCGGCACGAATCAAACAGTTCGCGCGGAGATGAGCGGGACATGTCCGACGAGTTCGGTGAGAGCGGGCGGCCACCGGTCGGTCCGATTCAATCACTCAACCGCATCATGCGGCTGGACGGAGGCGAAGGCTTCGATCACGACGCAAGCGTCGAGGTCGTGGGCTACGTCAAGTGGTTCGATGTCAGCAAGGGCTACGGTTTCGTGGTTCCTGAGGATGGCGGTGCCGACGTGCTCGTCCATGTCACCATCCTGAAGCGCGATGGCTTCAACGCCATCGCCGAAGGGGCCCGCATCGTTCTGGAAGCGATCGCGAAGGCGCGCGGACGTCAGGCGGTGCGCGTGATGTCGATCGATACCTCGGCCGGGCGCCATCCGGCGGAGATGCCGCTGGCACGCACCAATGTCTCGGTTGCTCCGACGAGCGGGCTCGAGCGCATGGTGGTGAAGTGGTTCAATCGCCTGCGCGGCTTCGGTTTCGTCTCGAAGGGCGAGGGCGCTCCGGACATATTCGTCCATATGGAAACCTTGCGCCGCTACGGCATCGTGGAGCTCATCCCCGGCCAGACGGTGCTGGTGCGCTACGGACCTGGACCGAAGGGCCTGATGGCGGCCGAGATCAGGCTGGAGCAGGGCGGCGCGATCAGCTCGCACTGAGCGCCGACAATCAGATCGCAGACCAAGGAAGAGGCGCCGTCAGGGCGCCTTTTCCTTTTTGTGGGCGCCGAGCGCCCGGCGTCGGACAGCGGCGGCCATGAACTCGCCTCTCGCGCCCGAGGTGATCTGCGCGTTTCGCCGAGAATCGTCAGCTGCTTCGGGAGAATGGCGTCAGGCACGGCCCGTCATCAGGCCCTGCTGCCCATTGCCGACCCGCTAGAGCGCAAACGACGTCCCACAGCCGCAGGAGCTGGTCGCGTTCGGATTGGTGATCTTGAAGGACTGGCCGACAAGATCATCGACGAAATCGATCGTGCAGCCTTCGAGCAGGTCCAGCGAGGTCTCGTCGATCAGGACGGTTGCGCCGTCGCGCTCGATCACGAGGTCGCCCGGCGCCTTTTCGTGGTCGACATCGAAGATGTACTGGAAGCCCGAGCAGCCGCCACCGGCGACGCTGACGCGCAGCATCGAGCCGGGCGGCTCCTTCGCCATCACCGCGAGAATGCGATTCGCGGCCTTGCCGGTGACGGCGATGCCACGCGGATTGACCTGAAGATCGGTCGTCATAGGCAGATGCTCCTTGCACCTTTGTTGTCTGCGAAGGTAATTGCGCCGCAGCGCCTGTACAAGCAGGGGGCGTCGATAGGTCCGCCATGCCGCAGCCACAGAGCCCTTCATCCGACCGCGAGCCCGGCGACCGCTGGCGCGCGGCCTATGCCTGTCGTTCGAGCCAGAGCCGCGGCCGCCTGATCGCGGAGCCGGCGTCACCGACGCGCAGCCATTTCCAGCGCGATCGCGACCGGATCATTCATTCCACAGCCTTCCGCCGTTTGAAGCACAAGACGCAAGTCTTTGTTTCGCATGAGGGAGATCATTACCGTACCCGCCTGACGCATACGATCGAGGTGGCGCAGATCGCGCGCGCACTCGCCCGGGCGCTCGGCCTCGACGAGGATCTGGCCGAGGCTCTGGCGCTGGCGCATGACCTTGGCCACACACCGTTCGGGCATACCGGTGAGGATGCCCTCGATGCCTGCATGCACAAGTTCGGTGGTTTCGACCACAACGCCCAGACGCTGCGAATCGTGACCCGGCTTGAACATCGCTATGCCGGTTTCGACGGGCTCAACCTCAGCTGGGAGATGCTGGAAGGGCTGGTCAAGCATAACGGCCCGCTGATCGGCCCCGACGGCGTGCCGACTGCCCGCTATGCGAAGACTGGTGTCCCAGCGGCGATCGTCGAGTATCAGGAGCGGCAGGATCTCTGGCTCGACAGCCATGCCTCTGCGGAGGCGCAGGTCGCCGCGCTCGCCGACGACATCGCCTACAACGCCCATGACATCGATGATGGCTTGCGGGCAGGGCTGTTCGGGCATGCGGAGCTTCGCGTCGTGCCGTTCCTGGCGGATCTGCTCGACGAGATCGAGCGGTTGCATCCTGGCCTCGAGACATCCCGCGCCACGAACGAGCTGGTGCGCCGGGTGATCACGCGCTTCGTCGAGGATGTGATCGGGCGCTCCGAGGAGCTCATTGCCGCGCTGGCGCCAACTGATGCCGATGCGATCCGCCGGGCGGGAGCGCCGGTTGTCGCCTTCTCGGAGACGATCACGACGGCCGATCGCCAGATCAAGGCCTTCCTTTATCCCAACATGTACCGGCACCCACGGGTCGGGGTCATTCGCCAGCAGGCAGCCGACGTGGTGCGCGACCTTTTCACGCGCTTTGCTGCGGCGCCGCAGGCGATGCCGCCCGACTGGGCGGCTGGGATGACGGAGCTCGACGAGCCCCGCAAGGCCCGCCGGATTGCCGACTATATTGCCGGTATGACCGACTGGTACGCGCTCGACGAGCATCGCCGCCTGTTTGACGCGACCCCGTCGCTGCGATAGGCCCGGGCACTTCTTCCTTCCAGTTTTCGTATTCTTGCGGTCGCAATGAACCTGTTCGAGACCTTTTCCGCGCGCATCAACAGCGCCCTGACCCTGCTTGCAGATCGCGGCGCCATCCCGACCGGGCTGTCCTTCGCCCGTGTCGTCGTCGAGCCGACGCGGGACCCGGCCCATGGCGATCTTGCGATCAATGCCGCGATGGTGCTCGCCAAGGAGGCCGGCACCAACCCACGCGCTCTGGCAGCCTTGCTGGTTGATGAGCTCGCGCGTGATCCGGACGTGGCGAAGGCCGAGATCGCGGGGCCGGGCTTCATCAACCTGACGCTGCAGCCGGCCGTCTTCACGGGGATTCTGAAATCCGCGATCGAGGCCGGACTGGATCACGGCCGCGGTGCGCTCCGGCCCGATCCGAAGATCAATGTGGAATATGTCTCGGCCAATCCGACCGGGCCTATGCATGTCGGCCACGGGCGCGGCGCTGTCTTCGGCGATGCCTTGTCGAGCCTGCTCGCCTTTGCCGGCCACGCGGTCAGCCGCGAGTACTATATCAACGATGCCGGCGCGCAGGTCGATGTACTCGCCCGCTCCGCTTTCCTGCGCTACCGCGAGGCGCTGGGCGAGGAGATCGGGGCGATCCCGGAGGGACTCTACCCCGGCGACTATCTCAAGTCGGTCGGCGAGAGCCTGGCCAAGACCTATGGCGAGAGCCTGCGGGGCAAGCACGAGTCCGAATGGCTGGTGGCGGTGCGCGCTGCCGCGATCGATGGCATGATGGCGATGATCCGGGACGATCTCGCTGCACTCGGGGTCGTTCACGACGTCTTCTTCTCGGAGCGCTCGCTTCAGGCGGTCGACGGCAATATCGATGCCGTGCGCGAGACGATCGAGGACCTGCGCTCGCGCGACCTGATCTATGAAGGCAGGCTTCCGCCACCCAAGGGGCAGAAGGACGAGGACTGGGAAGACCGCGAGCAGACCCTGTTCCGGGCCACGCTGTTCGGCGACGATGTCGACCGGCCGCTGCTCAAGTCGGACGGCAGCTACACCTATTTCGCCAATGACATCGCCTATCACCGGTCGAAATTCGTTCGCGGCTTCGCCGAGATGATCGATGTCTGGGGCGCTGATCATGGCGGCTATGTCAAGCGCATGTCGGCTGCGGTGAAGGCGGTGACGCATGGCGAGGGCTCGCTCGACGTCAAGCTCTGCCAGCTCGTGCGGCTGCTGCGCAATGGCGAGCAGGTGCGCATGTCGAAGCGCTCCGGGGATTTCGTGACGCTGCGCGAAGTCATCGACGAAGTCGGCCGCGATGCGGTGCGCTTCATGATGATCTTCCGCAAGAACGACGCGACGCTCGATTTCGATCTCGCCAAGGTCGTCGAGCAGTCGAAGGACAATCCCGTCTTCTACGTCCAGTATGCCCATGCACGCTGCGCTTCGATCTTCCGGCAGGCGCGCGAGGCGTTCCCGGGCATCGATCTGTCGCCCGCGGTGCTGGCGCAGGCGGACCTGTCGCGCCTGACTGACGAGGCGGAGATCGGCATCATCAAGATGATCGCTGCCTATCCAAGAATGATCGATGCAGCGGCCAGCGCACATGAGCCGCATCGCGTGGCATTCTTCGTCCATGAGCTGGCGAGCGCGTTCCACTCGCTCTGGAACAAGGGCAAAGACTCGCCGCAATTACGGTTCGTTAATCAAACTGATCGAGAATCCACGGTAGCAAGACTGGCGTTCGTGCACGCGGTGCGCAGCGTCCTTGCCTCCGGTCTGGCTGTCGTCGGGGTTGCGGCGCCGGAAGAAATGCGTTGACGGCCAGGATCGCCGGCGGCGCGCAAAGTCGGTCAGATTGACCTTGCGTAGAGTTCGGCGTTCCATTCGGGCGCCGACAGCGCTGGAATGGATCATACCATGAGTGAGCCAGCTAGGAACCGTTTCGCCCTCGACCTCGATGACCTCGAGCGTCAGCTGCGCGGCGCGGCTCAGCCTCCAAAGGCAGGGGCGTCTGTCGACCCGCTTGTCGAGCTGACCCGAATCGTCGGTCAGGATGACCCCCTGAAGGAACTCTTCTCGCCGCGGGCCGCTGCCGCTCCGGTGCAGCAGCAAGCGGCCGCCGCTGCAGCCTGGCCGGGCGCCCGGCAGCGCCAGGAGCCTTCTTTTGCTCAGGCACCGGCTCAGCAGCCTGTTGCCGCCAACAATGCACAGCCGCCGGCCGATATGCTGGGGGCGCTCGATGAGTTCGAGGCGCTGCTTCGCCGCGGGGATATCGCCCGCCCGGCACCTGCCGCCGAACCGGTCCGGCAGGCTGCGGTCTATGTTCCGACGCCGGTCGAACAGCCGGAGCCCTATCGCGCTGCACGTTCGGAGCCCGCCCGGCCTGCCGCGCATGATGCGCGTGACCTCGACGAGGAGCGTGGCAACGCGCAATATCAGGATTACGGCCACGACACGCAGGCGGACTATCCCGAGCCGCCGCTGATGGCCGAAGATGATTATCAGGATCTGCCGCCGCGGCGCTCGCGCAAGGGCCTTTGGGCTGCCGCTGCCGCGATTGCCGTCGCAGTGATCGGCGTCGGCGGCTATATGGGCCTGCGCGGTCCGTCCGTGACAAGCGACGGCCAGCCGCCGGTCATCGCGGCCGATGGCGGCCCGAGCAAGGTTGCGCCAACCAATCCCGGCGGCGCCGAGATTCCGAATCAGAACAAGCAGATTTACGAGCGTGCTGGGGACAGCCCGTCGAACCCGACCAAGGTCGTCAGCCGGGAGGAGCAGCCGGTCGATATCCAGCAGGCGGCACGCACGATGCCGGGCCGGATGGTCATGCCGGGGCTCGGCTCGACGCCGCAGGCAGGCGCCAATGGCAATCCGCTGGCCCAGGCTCCGGCGGCTCCTGAGCGCGGCTCCGTCTCGCCGGCCGAAGCTGGTCTGATCGCAACGTCCAGCGTACCAGGCCTTGGCGAGCCGCGCCGGGTGCGTACCGTCTCGATCCGTCCCGATGGCACGCCGGCGCCTCCGCCCGGCGCGAGCGCGGCCTATAGCAACGGTGCGTCAGGGCTCGCGACCGGCGCAGCGCCAACCAGGCTCGGCGGGAACCTGCCGCTCAATCCATCCTCGACCGCGAGCACTAATCCGCCGCGGCAGCGTACGGCTGCTACGCCGGCCGTGGCGCCTGAGGCTCCGAAGGCTCAGGAGCGCGTCGCGACACCTGCGCCGGCGACCACCCCTGCCGCGCCGGTGCGTGTTGCAAGTGCTGCTCCGACACCGGCTCCCGCTGCGACGCCTGCTCCGGCGACCGCCGCGATCCGTAGCGGCACCGGCGACTTTGCCGTGCAGCTCGCTGCTCCCGGCAGCGAAGCGGAGGCACGCGCCGCATTCGCGGCCCTGCAGCGCAAATATCCTGGCCAGCTCGGCGGCCAGTCGCCGATCGTCAAGAAGACGGATCTCGCTGGCGGAAAGACCGTCTATCGCCTGCGCATCGGGCCGTATTCCCGCGAGGATGCGGCAACGATGTGCACGCAGCTTCAGGCTGCCGGCGGCCAGTGCTTCATCGCCAAGAACTGATTGCCAACTTCGAGATGATCAGACCGCCGGTGGCTTCTGCCACCGGCGGTTTTCCTTTGCCGTGTGTCGCGGACAGGGGGCGGTGTTATGTCGTGCTGTGTTGGCAGGGGCTGGGCGTCCGGGATCGCGGTCAAAGACGCACGCGTCGAATCCGGGTAGGGCATGCCCTGAAACGATGACACCGAACTCAGGAGGACATCCATGGATCGCCGTACTTTCGTCAAGGCCTCAGGCGCCGGAGTCGCAGCCGGTGGCGTGACCATCGCTGCGCCGGCCATCGCGCAGGCCCAGCCGAAGGTCAGCTGGCGCCTGACCTCGAGCTACCCGAAGAGCCTCGACACGTTGTTCGGCATCAGCACGCAGATCGCCAAGCGCGTCGCGGAAGCGACGGACAACCAGTTCCAGATCCAGGTCTTCGCGCCGGGTGAGATCGTGCCGGCATTGCAGGCGCTCGATGCGGTCCAGAACGGTACCGTCGAGTGCAGCAGCACGCTGTCGAGTTTCTACATCGGCAAGAACCCGGCCTTCGCCTTCGAGACCTCGCTGCCTTTCGGCTTGAACACCCGCCAGCACAATGCCTGGCTCTATCAGGGCGGTGGGCTCGAGCTCTGCCGCGCCTTCATGAAGACCTACAACCTCCACACCATCCCCTCGGGGAATACCGGCGCGCAGATGGGTGGCTGGTTCCGCAAGGAGATCAAGACGGTCGAGGATCTGAAGGGCCTGAAGTTCCGGATTGCCGGCCTCGGTGGCACGATCCTGGCGAAGCTGGGCGTCGTGCCGCAGCAGATCGGCGGTGGCGATATCTATCCTGCGCTGGAGCGCGGCACGATCGACGCAGCCGAATTCTCAGGTCCGCTCGACGACGAGAAGCTCGGTTTCCAGCGCGTCGCCAAGTACTACTACTATCCCGGCTTCTGGGAGGGCTGCGCCAATGTCAGCTTCATCGTGAACCTGGAGAAGTGGAACGCGCTGCCCGCTTCGTACAAGGCGATCGTGGAAGCGGCCTGCGCCGAGGCCAACGCGCTTTGCGTCGCGAAATATGACCACGGCAATCCCGACGCCCTGCTGCGCCTCGTCGCCAGCGGCGCTGAGCTCAGGCCGTTTCCGCAGGACGTGATGGTCGCCGCCTTCAAGGAAGCGCAGGCGCTCTATGGCGAGCTTGCGGCCAGCAATCCGGCCTTCAGGACCTTCTATGATTCGTGGTTGCCTTACTGGCGCAAGGAACAGCTCTGGTTCCGTGTCGCAGAACTGCCCTTCGACGCGTTCAACGCCGGCATGGCGCAGCAGATGCGCTGAGCCTCGATGTGCTGAGCCTCCTGGGCTCTGCCAAATAGGTCGAGAGCGAAGCCCGGGGCCAGTTGGTCCCGGGCTTCTTCCGTTAAGGCGCCAGAGCGGGAATCATGCGACAAGACGGCTTCCGCTGCTTTGCAATCCGCCTCGGGCCTGCTTCATGAAATCCCGCGCCTTCATTGCCGGTTGCCTCGGCACCAGCCTCACCCCTGACGAACGCGCCTTCTTCCGCGATGCCAGGCCCTGGGGCTTTATCGTCTTCAAACGCAACACCCAGACTCCGGAACAGACCGCGGCGCTGACCGCGCAGATGCGAGAGGCCGTGGGCTGGCATGCGCCGATCCTGATCGACCAAGAGGGTGGCAGGGTGCAGCGGATGGGGCCACCGCACTGGCCGGCCTATCCGCCGGCGCAAGCCTTCCTTGGGATCAACGACCCCGTGCAACAGCGCGAGATCGTGCGGCTCTCGGCACGGCTGATGGCGCATGATCTCAAGGCCGTCGGCATCGATGTCGATTGCCTGCCGGTACTCGACGTGCCGGTCTCCGGCAGCCATGACGTGATCGGCAACCGCGCCTATGCCCATGACCCCGACATGGTCGCGCGCCTCGGCCGCGCGGCGGCGGAGGGACTCCTGGCGGGCGGGGTGATCCCCGTGGTCAAGCATATGCCCGGCCACGGCCGGGCGCGGGCCGACAGCCATCATGACCTGCCGGTCGTCGACGCCTCGCTCGAGGCGCTGCGCGGGCATGATTTCCGGCCGTTCCGACATCTCGCCGACATGCCGATGGCAATGACGGCACATGTCGTGTTCACGGCACTCGATCAAGGGCATCCGGCCACGGTTTCGCGTCGGGTCGTCAAAGAGATCATGCGCGGCGAACTCGGCTTCGACGGCCTGATCATGACCGACGACATCTCGATGAAGGCGCTCTCAGGCAGCTTCGCCGAGAAGTCGCGGGCGGCGATCCGCGCCGGGATCGACGTCGTGTTGCATTGCCACGGCATCATGGAGGAGATGATCGCCGTTGCCGGCGCTGTGCCGGACATGACGGGGGCACGGGCCCGCCGCGCCGCGATGGCGCTCGCCCGGATCCGGCATGAGCCCGAACCGCTCGATGTGGAGGCTGCGCGCGCCCAGTTGACCAGCGCCCTTGCGTTGGGCGGCCGATAGTCGGAACCTGCGTTCTCAGGGGTGACAGCTTGGGGACGCGGCGGGAATGGACGCCGAACTGCCGTTCGAGGACGAGGCCAGGCCGGCGCGCACTGACGGCGAGCCGGCGCTGCTCGTCGATGTCGACGGCTATGAAGGCCCGCTCGACCTGCTGCTCGACCTGGCCCGGCGGCAAAAAGTCGATCTGCACCGCATCTCGATCCTGGCGCTTGCCGAGCAGTATCTAGCCTTCGTCGAGCAGGCGAGAGCGCTCAGGCTTGAGCTTGCCGCGGACTATCTCGTGATGGCGGCCTGGCTCGCCTATCTGAAGTCGCGGTTGCTTTTGCCCGAACCACCGAAGGGAGAGGAGCCGAGTGCCGCGGATCTGGCGACGGCGCTGGCTTTGCGGTTGCGCCGGCTGGAGGCGATCCGCGCGGCGGCGCGGCGGCTGGCGTCCCGGGAAAGGCTGGGACAGGACGTCTTCGCCCGTGGTGCGCCGGAGCCGATCGTTGCCGGCGCCCGCCCGGTCTGGGAGGCCGAACTCTACGATCTGCTCTCGGCCTATGGCCAGCAGCGCCAGAAGCGGGCGCAAAGCCATATCTCCGTCGGGCATCGCATGGTCTGGTCCCTGGTCGAGGCGCGGGAGGTCCTGCAGCGACTGGTCGGCGAGGCGGCGGACTGGACGGCGATCGACCCCTACCTGACCCGCTACATGGCGAGCCACGGGCTGTCGCAAAGCGAAATGCGCGCGACCGTTCGTGCCTCCGCGCTGTCTGCCATGCTGGAGATGGTGCGCGAGGGAATTCTCGATCTGCGCCAGGATGGTGCCTTCACGCCGCTCTATATCCGGCGGCGCTCGGCGCGGCCGCCGACCCTGCCGCTATGATGGCTCGGTGACGATGTCTGCGGCGCCTGAGCGGATCGACGATGACGAGGGGAGCGAGGCGCAGCTCTTCGCCCAGTCGCTGCGCATCGTCGAGGCGCTGCTCTTCGCATCGGCTGCACCGCTCTCGGAAGAGGAACTCAGCCATTCCGTGCCGTCCGGCGTCGCCGTACGGCAGCTCCTTGCCCGACTCACAGACATCTACGCGACGCGTGGCGTCAATCTGCGGCAGGTCGCCGGAAAATGGGCGTTTCGGACCGCACCGGACCTCGGCTACCTGCTGGCGGCCGAGGCGGAGCCGCCGCGCAAGTTGTCGCGGGCGGCGCTCGAGGTGTTGGCGATCATTGCCTATCATCAACCGGTGACACGGGCCGAGATCGAGGAGATCCGGGGCGTTGCCACCGCCAAAGGTACGCTCGACATCCTGCTCGAAGCCGGGTGGGTCAGGCTGCGCGGGCGGCGTCGGACGCCGGGCCGGCCTGTGACCTACGGCACGACGCCGGGCTTCCTTGATCATTTCGGGCTCGACCGCATCGACGACCTCCCTGGCCTGGACGAACTGAAGGGCTCGGGCTTCATCGAGGGGCGGCTCTCGAAGGACCTGACCGTGCCAATCCCCGATGATGGTCTCGACCTGCAGGAGGACGAGGATCCGCTTGGGGACCTCTTTACCCCGCTTGACGACGGCGACGGGCCGCCCCACACCCCGGACGAGTGAAATCGGGGGACAGTCCCTGATTGTCGTCCCGGGCGACCGCAGGGATCCATGGGGTCCATGGCCGCGCGCTTGCGACCGAGGTTCGGCATGGGTGCCGGTTCTCCGCCGCGCTTCGCCGGGATGACGCGTGGTTTCGATGGAGCATTCTTTGGCGCGTAGCGAGGGCGTGGCGCGGTGGCTGAGTTGGGGCAGGCGCGGGACAGCGGGCGCAGCCATTCCAATGTCGCTCGCCTTCGAAGGCGTCACCCAGCGCTTCGGTGATGTGACGGCGCTCGAGGACGTGACGCTCGCGATCGCGCCGGGTGAAATCGTGGCTCTGCTTGGGCAATCGGGCTGCGGCAAGACGACGCTGCTCCGCCTCGCGGCGGGCGTCGAACGGCCCAGCTCGGGCAAAGTGCTGCTCGAAGGTCAGGACGTTTCGGCTCCCGACGCCTTCGTCGAGCCGGAGAAGCGCGGCGTTGGTCTGGTCTTCCAGGATTACGCGCTGTTCCCGCATCTCAATGTGCTCGAGAATGTCCGCTTCGGTCTGCGCGGCTATGACGATGCCTCGGCGAAGGCGACGGCGCTGCGTGCCATTGCCCGTGTCGGCCTCGCGGATCTGGCCGAGGCTTATCCACATATGCTTTCAGGCGGGGAGCAGCAGCGCGTGGCGCTGGCGCGAGCGGTGGCGCCGCGCCCCGGCGTGCTCCTGATGGACGAGCCCTTCTCCAATCTCGACCGGCGCTTGCGCGATGTGGTGCGGGACGAAACCGCCGCATTGCTGCAGGAAACCGGGGCAACCTCGATCATCGTCACGCACGATCCCGAGGATGCAATGCGGATCGCCGATCGGATCGTGCTGATGCGATCGGGGCGGATCGTCCAGATCGGGACTGGCGAGGAGCTCTACCGGAGGCCCGTCAGCCTCTTTGCGGCCCGATTTTTCTGCGATTTTACCGAGATCAGCGGCATAGCCGAGCGTGGCGCGGTGGAGACGCCGGTCGGGAGATTTGCGGCACCGGGCCTTGCCGATGGGCAGGAGGCCGTGGTCTGCGTCAGGCCGCATGCGATCAGGCTGGTGCCAAAGGGGTTCTGCCTGCCGGCGCGCGTGGTGATGCGGCGCTTTCTGGGTGAGGTCGACCATTTGCTGCTGGCCGTCGGCGGGCTTGAAAAGCCGCTGGTCGGACGGGTCTCGCTGCCGGGCTCGATCCGGGAAGGCGAGGACATCGGTATCGATATTCAGTCGGACGAAGTTCTTGTGTTCGCCTCGGGGGACACATAGGTTCCGGCACAAGCACTTGGCGCGGGTGGGGAGCCTGCGCCGCACTGGAATTCGGAGGAGTTTGCCATGGGTGGCGTCAGTATCTGGCACTGGATCGTCGTCGGCGTCATCGTGATGCTGTTGTTCGGGCGCGGCAAGGTTTCCGAACTGATGGGCGACGTCGCCAAGGGTATCAAGTCGTTCAAGAAGGGCATGGCCGAAGACGAGCCGACCACGCCGCCGCCTGCTGCGACCACGGCTGACCCGAAGATCATCGATCACGCGCAGCCTGCCAATTCCGCCACGGCGAAGGCCGAACACAAGGCCTGACGCCGCGCCGCCAGCGAGCGGCGAGGGGTTGAGAGGACGAGCCGTCGATGTTCGACATCGCCTGGAGCGAATTGATGCTGATCGGGGCGGTTGCGCTCGTCGTGATCGGCCCCAAGGATCTGCCGAAAGCCATGCGGACCGCCGGGCAGGCGATCGGCAAGATTCGCCGTATGGCCGGCGAGTTTCAGACCCAGTTCAACGACGCGATGCGCGAAGCTGAACTGGACGATCTGAAGAAGCAGGTCGAGGATGTCGGTGGTTCGGTGCAGAGCGCGCTCAATACCGATTTCAAACCGATTGATCCGATCAAGGACGATTTCAGCACACCCGCCTCCGGTGCCCGCGACGACGCGGCGCTGAAGGAAGCGGAGGCTACGCTCGCGGCCTTGCCGGGGCCTGAGCCCTTGCCCGAAATCGTCATCGAGCCCGCGCCGATTGCGGAACCGGAGCCTGAACCCGAGGTCAAGCCGAAGGCGCCGCGCAAGCGCGCTTCGACCAAGAAGGCCAAGGTCAGTGAGCCGGATGAAGGGAGCCCGGCATGAGCGTCGCCAACCCGAGGGAAGGCGAGGACGACATCGAGGCCTCGCGCGCACCGCTGATCGAGCACCTGATCGAGCTGAGGGCGCGGCTGATCAAGTCGCTGATCGCCTTCCTGATCATGTTCTTCATCTGCTTCGCGTTCTCGACGCAGATCTACAACGTGCTGGTGCAGCCCTATGTCTGGGCGGCCGGGCCGAATGGCAACGCGCAGCTGATCTATACCGGCCCGCTCGAACTGCTCTTCACCCATATCAAGGTGGCGGCTTTCGGCGCAGGTTTCTTCGCCTTTCCCGTGATCGCCACGCAGGTCTACAAGTTCGTGGCGCCGGGCCTCTACAAGAACGAGAAACAGGCCTTCGCGCCCTATCTGGCGGCGACGCCGATCTTCTTCTGCCTTGGCGCCGCGCTGGTCTTTTTCTTCGCCATGCCCGTGCTGATGAAGTTCTCGATCGGCATGCAGCAGGCGGCGACGGACGGGCAGGCCGGTATCGCGCTCTTGCCGAAGGTCAGTGAGTATCTCTCGCTGATCATGACGCTGATCTTCGCTTTCGGCATCTCGTTCCAGCTGCCGGTGATCCTGACCCTGCTCGGTCAGGCCGGAATTATCGATTCGGCCTTCCTCAAGGACAAGCGGCGCTACGCCATCGTCTTCGTCTTCGTGGTCGCCGCCGTGCTGACGCCGCCGGATGTGATCTCCCAGCTCATGCTTGCCGTGCCGATGCTGCTCCTCTACGAGCTTTCGGTGTTCTCGGTGCGCTATGTCGAGAAGAAGCGGCAGGCTGCGAAAGCGGCCGAGGAAGCAGGCGAAGCCTGATCCGATCGCGGCTCGCGCGCATCGATTGGGATGCGCGATAGGTTGAGCAGCGATGTACGACATTAAATGGATTCGCGAGAACGCCGAGGCGTTCGATACCGGGCTGAAGCGGCGGGGCCTTGCGCCGCTCTCGTCCTCGCTGCTTGCGCTCGACGATTCCCGTCGTTCGGCCATCGCCAAGGCACAGGCCACGCAGGAACGCCGCAATGCGCTCTCCAAGGAGATCGGCAAGGCGATGGGCGCGAAGGACGTCGCGCTTGCCGACAAGCTGAAGGCCGAGGTCGCGGCGCTGAAGGATGCTCAGCCGGCGCTCGAAGCGGAGGAGAAGGCGGCCGTCGAAGCTCTGAGCGAACAGCTCGCGGCGATCCCCAACATACCGAATGCCGATGTCCCCGAGGGCGCCGACGAGCACGGCAACGTCGTGCTGCATGTCCATGGCACCAAGCCGGAGGAGGGCAAGCGTCTCATTGGCGTCAACCAGCCGAAAGAGCATTTCGAGCTCGGCGAAGCGCTCGGCCAGATGGATTTCGAGACGGCGGCCAAGCTCTCGGGCTCGCGCTTCGTCGTGTTGAACGCGCGGCTGGCGCGGCTCAACCGCGCGATCGGCCAGTTCATGCTCGATACCCATACCGAGGAGCACGGCTATACCGAGGTCAACCCGCCGCTGATGGTGCGGGATGAGGCGATGTTCGGAACCGCGCAGCTGCCCAAATTCCGCGACGACCAGTTCCGGGCGGGCGAGGATCACTGGCTGATCCCCACTGCCGAAGTTCCGCTTACCAATCTCGTGCGCGAATCGATCCTCTCCGAGGAGGAGTTGCCGCGTCGCTATTCCGCGCTGACCCCCTGCTTCAGGGCCGAAGCCGGCTCGGCCGGGCGCGATACGCGCGGCATGCTGCGCCAGCACCAGTTCGAGAAGGTCGAGCTCGTCTCGATTACGCTGCCGGAAAAGTCGCGCGAGGAGCACGAGCGCATGCTCGCCTCGGCGGAGGCGATCCTGAAGAAGCTCGACCTGCATTATCGGGTGATGACGCTCTGCACCGGCGATATGGGCTTTGCCAGCCAGAAGACCTGGGACATCGAGGTCTGGCTGCCGGGGCAGAAGACCTATCGCGAGATCTCGTCCTGTTCGGTCTGCGGCGATTTCCAGGCCCGGCGCATGAACGCGCGCTACAAGACACGGGACGGCAAGGGCCCGTTCTTCGTGCACACCCTCAACGGCTCGGGCACGGCGGTCGGCCGCGCGCTGATCGCGGTGATGGAAAACTACCAGAACGCCGACGGCTCGATCACGGTACCCGACGCGCTGGTTCCCTACATGCGCGGGGTGACCCGCATCGAGAAGGCGGCCTGACTCCATGCGTATCCTCGTCACCAATGATGACGGCATCCATGCCGAAGGCCTTGCGGTGCTGGAGCGCATCGCGGCGCAACTGTCGGACGATGTCTGGGTCGTGGCGCCCGAGACGGACCAGTCGGGCGTCGCGCATTCACTCTCCCTCAGCAATCCGCTGCGCCAGCGCAAGATCTCGGACAAGCGTTACGCCGTCGCCGGCACGCCGACCGATTGCGTGATCATGGCGGCGCGCTCGATCATGCTCGATGCGCGGCCCGACCTCGTGCTGTCCGGTGTCAACCGCGGCCAGAACGTCGCCGAGGACGTGACCTATTCCGGCACCATCGCAGCGGCGATGGAGGGTACGCTGCTCGGCATTCCCTCGATCGCGGTCAGCCAGGCCTACGGGCCGGACGGGCGGCACCAGATCCACTGGGACTGCGCCGAGCACCATGCTCCAGGCATCATCCGCCGGCTGCTGGAGGAGGGGATTCCCGAGGGCGTGCTGTTCAACCTCAACTTCCCGAATGTCGCGCCGAGCGAGGTTGCGGGCGTGGCGGTGACGGTCCAGGGCCGGCGCGACCAGGAGTTGGTGCGGCTCGAGCCCCGCCATGACGGACGCGGCAATCCCTATTTCTGGATCGCCTTCCAGCGCAGCCGGAAGGAGCCCGCCAACGGCACCGATCTGAGGGCGCTGTCCGAGCAGAAGATCTCGATCACCCCGCTCGAACTCGACCTCACGCATGAGCCGACGCTGACCCGATTCGCACAGGTTTTTGCCTGATTCCGAACCGGGGGTAATTGGGGGCGGCGATGAGCGAGGCCGAGGAGGCGCCTGGCAGCGAGGGTGAGCGAACCGTCGCATTCCTGCTATCGCTGAGGGCACGGGGCGTGCGCGATCTCGCCGTGCTCCGGGCGATGGAAAAGGTCTCGCGCGAGCGATTCGCGCCGACCCGCTTTGCCGACCTCGCCCGCCAGGACGTTTCCGTGCCGCTCGCCTGCGGGCAGACGATGACCGCCCCGCATACGGTGGCGAATCTCGTCAGTGCCCTGGAGATGGAGCCCTCCGCCCGTGTGCTCGAGGTCGGCACCGGCTCCGGCTATGTCTCGGCTCTGCTTGCCGCCATGGGCGGAGAGGTGGTCTCGCTGGAGCGCTACCGCACGCTTGCGCTTGCTGCCCATGAGCGCATCGGCGGCAGCGGCTACGCAAAAATGGTCGATCTCCGGCACGCTGACGGTTTCCAGCCGGACCGAACGCTCGGCCGATTCGACCGAATCCTGGTCAATGGCGTCACCCATTCCGTTCCCGAGGCCCTGCTGGCGCGGCTTTCGGTCGGCGGGCGGCTGGTCGGGGCGCTCAGGGTTGAAGGCGTATCACGTCGGGTGGTGGTCACGCGGACGGATGACAGTGCCTATGATCATGCGCTCGGCCCGGTCCTGCGCCTGCCGCCGCTGATCCCGGGCTTGGCCCGGGCACTCTGAACCGCGGCTGAAGAAAGCCGGCCCCGGCTCAAAAATGTGAAGAGGCAAAGCACGCGCGAAACGTTTTCGTAACCTGAACGGGGCTTTAATCCCCTTCATCGAGTTGCGTTGTTCGCGAGTATCTTGTCCATGCGTAGCCAAGTCGGATTCAAGTCCAGCGTTGCCCTTCGCCTGTCGACGGTCTGCGCGCTCGCCTTGAGTGTCAGCGCGTGTTCGTCGGACACGATGCGCTTCACTGAGGCACCCTTCAGCAATCCCTTCAGGACCGCGCAGGCGCCTGCCATGCGTGATCCGGCAACGACCGGCTCGATCGGGCGCAGCGCCAGCGCGCCGATGTCTTCGCCGGCTCCGTCTGTCGGGGCGGTCCGCGCCCAGCCCCTGCCGCCGCCGCAATCGGCCGTTGCGCTGCGTAGCGCAGCTCCGGCGCCTGTCGTCGGTAGCGCCAATGGCTGGTCGGCCCAGGGTGGCACGCCGATCGTCGTCGCCCAGGGCGAAACGCTCGATGTCCTCTCCTCGCGCTACGGCGTGCCGCGTTCAGCGCTGATGTCGGCGAACGGGCTTTCGAGCGCGAACGTTGCTCCCGGCTCGCGGCTGACGATCCCGGTCTACAATGCCGGTGGTGGTGCTGCGCCGCAGCAGATGGCCCAGGTGGCGTCGCCGCAGAGCGATGCGCGCACCGAAGCGCCGCGTTTCGTGCCTGGCCCCGCTCCAGTGGCGGCGCCGCGTGCGCCTGTGGTGCCGGCACGCGTCGCTGCGGTGCCGGTCGACGCCAAGGCGAAGGCCCAGGCCGCTGCCGAAGCCAAGGCGCAAGCTGCGGCCGACGCCAAGGCAAAGGCTGTGGCCGATGCACAGGCCATGCGTGACGCCCGCGCCAAATTCGCCGCCGAGGCCAAGGTGAAGGCCGAAGCCAAGGCCAAGACGAAGCCGGTGGTCGAGGCGAAGGCGCCGACGCCTGCTCCTGTCGCGACGCCGACTCCGACGAAGACCAAGCCGGTCGTGGTTGCCAGCGCTCCGGCCGAAGAGAAGGTCAGCGCCGTGCCGAAGTCGGCTCCGGAGCCGACGCCCGATCCCAAGACCACCGCAAGCCTGCCGAAGGAGGAGGATGCCTCCGCCAAGGCCGATTTCCGCTGGCCGGCCCGCGGCCGTGTCATTGCCGGCTATGGCGGCAAGGGGTCAAATGAGGGCATCAACATCGCCGTGCCTGAGGGAACGCCGATCAAGGCGGCTGAAGGCGGCGTCGTCGCCTATGCCGGCAGCGAACTCAAGGGCTACGGCAATCTCGTGCTCATCCGCCATCCGAACGGCTACGTCTCGGCCTACGCCCATAACGGCGAGCTGAACGTGAAGCGCGGCGAGACGGTGAAGCGCGGCCAGGTCGTCGCCAAATCGGGCCAGAGCGGCAACGTCTCTTCGCCGCAGCTGCATTTCGAGCTGCGCAAGGGATCGTCGCCGGTCGATCCGGTTCCCTACCTGAACAACTGATCCAGAATTGGTCTGACGCCGCCTCAGGGTTTGAGCTCTCACTTCCGTCCGGAGACACGTAGAAGCATTCACCTTCGATCAGTTCCCGCGAGACCCCGCTGATCGAAACAAGGCGGGACGGTCCCAGGAAAGGCCGTCCCGCCGTTTTCATTCTGTGGCTCGGCCTACGCCCCCATGGCGCCGAACATCCGGCCCGAGCCTGGCGACGCTGCCAGATTGAATCCGGAACGCCGTCTATCCACCGGAGAACACCGGCTTATTTCCATCAGGCCGCGGGCATGCCGCCCGCGGCGATGGTCTTGCGCGGCTCAGCCGTCGAGCCGTTGGCCGAGCCGGCCCGCCAGGTCCTGGATGTACTGCCAGGCGGTGCGCCCCGAACGCGATCCGCGTGTGGTCGCCCATTCCAGCGCTTCGCGACGAAGCTCATCGGGTGCGATCGTCAGGCTGAAATGGCTGACATAGCCGTTGATCATCTCCAGGTACTCGTCCTGGCTGCACTTGTGGAAGCCGAGCCAGAGGCCGAAGCGGTCCGAGAGCGAGACCTTCTCCTCGACGGCCTCGCCGGGGTTGATCGCCGTCGAGCGCTCGTTCTCCATCATGTCGCGCGGCAGCAGGTGGCGACGGTTCGAGGTGGCGTAGAATACGACATTGTCCGGGCGGCCCTCGACGCCACCGTCCAGCGCCGCTTTGAGCGACTTGTAGGAGGTGTCCTGGCCATCGAAGGAGAGGTCGTCGCAGAAGACGATGGCGCGGTGCTTGTCCTGCCGCAGCATGGCCATCAGAGCCGGCAGGCTCTCGATGTCCTCGCGGTGGATCTCGATCAGTTTCAGGGGCAGGGCCTTGCCGGCTAGGCGCTTGTTGGTGTCGGCATGGACCGACTTGACCAGCGACGACTTGCCCATGCCTCGCGCGCCCCAGAGCAATACGTTGTTGGCAGGCAGTCCATGGGCGAAGCGCTCCGTGTTCTCTGCCAGCGTGTCTCGGACCCGGTCGACGCCACGCAGCAGCGAGAGTTCGACCCGGTTGACCCTCGCGACGGGAGCCAGGTCCGCCGCCGCCGGATGCCAGACGAAGGCGTCGGCGGCCGTCAGGTCCGCTGCCCTTCGCGCCGGCGGCGCGAGGCGCTCCAGCGCCGAGGCGATGCGGAGGAGAGTTTCGAGGTTCAGATCGGGAGAGCCGGTGGTCATCGGGACAAAGCCTATCGCGCGAGCGGTGTTCAAGCTGAGACGTCGAGCCAGGCGACCCAGGGGAGGCGCGGCTCAATGTTCGGGGTTTCCTGTCAGAGAGCCATGACAGCCATTCTTCGGAACGAACTCTATGGAATATGCCAAGCTGAATCGGACAAGGCCATTGCGCGCATGCCGGCAAGCTCATAGGTGAAGCGACGCGGTCGGTTCGTCGCCGCGCCAACAATTGATTTAACGGCGTCTCTGGCTATAGTCCGCGCGATTTTTGACCTGACGAAGCCGCAACCGCATCGACGGCAGGCGCGCCCGCGCCGCCGCTGTGAAGGAGCCTTTTTGTGATTACCCCTGCATTTGCCCAAGGTATCGGCGGCGGAACGCCCGAAATGCTGATGAGCTTCGTTCCGTTCGTGCTGATCTTCGTGATCATGTGGTTCCTGATCATCCGCCCGCAGCAGAAGCGGGTGAAGACGCATCAGGAAATGATCAAGAACGTGCGGCGTGGTGACACGGTCGTGACCTCGGGCGGTATCGTGGCCAAGGTCTCGAAGGTGATCGACGACGGCGAGATCGAGGCCGAGATTGCCGATGGCGTTCGCGTCCGGCTGGTCAAGGGCATGATCCAGGACGTCCGCTCCAAGAGCGAGCCGGTCAAGAGCTGAATGGCGTCCCGGCCCTGACGGGGTCGGCGCGCGACAACAAGGCTGTTCACGCAGATGCTTCGTTTCCAGGCCCGCAAGGTCATCGCGGTTCTCCTCGTCCTGCTCTTCGGTTGCGGGCTGGCTTTGCCGAACCTGTTTTCGCCCGAGACCCGAAAGGCGATCGAGCAGGGCGCCCCGTCCTGGATTCCGCGGTTCCTGCTGCCGATCCATGCCGTGACGCTTGGCCTCGATCTGCAGGGCGGCTCGCATGTTCTGCTTGAAATCGACAGGGCGGACCTGATCAAGACGCAGGTGACGCAGCTTCGCGACGATATGCGGCGCATCCTGCGCGAGGAGCGCATCGCCTTTCAGGGCGGTATCGGCCTGACCGCGCGTGGCGTGCAGGTGCGTGTGCCGGAGGCAAGCGACCGTGCCAAGCTGATGCCGAAGCTTCGCGAGCTGGCGCAACCGGTCGGTACGCTCGGCGCCTTCGGTCCTTCGGGCACCCAGTCGATCGAGGTCTCCGAGCAGCCTGACGGCCTCGTTCAGCTCCAGCTGACAGAGGCGGGGGCCAATGAGCGCGTGCGTCGTGCCGTCGAGCAGGCCATGGAAGTGTTACGCCGACGCGTCGACGCGCTCGGCACCACCGAACCAAATATCCAGCGCCAGGGACTTGATCGCATTCTTGTCCAGGTACCGGGCCTGCAGGACCCGCAACGGCTGAAGCACATCCTTGGCGACACCGCCAAACTGCAGTTCCGCATGGTCGCCGACCAGAACAGCGGTGATGTCGACCTGCTGCCCTCGCAGGACGCCGGCGGTCAGCTTGTGCCGGTGAGCCGTCAGGTCATCGTGGAGGGCGAAGACCTGATCGACGCGCAGCCTGCCTTCGACCAGCGCACTAGCCAGCCAATCGTCAATTTCCGCTTCAATATCCGTGGCGCCCAGCGCTTTGGCCAGGCGACGACCGAGAATCTCGGGCGGGCGCTGGCAATCGTGCTCGACAACAAGGTGATCTCGGCCCCGGTCATCCAGTCGCCGATTACCGGCGGCTCTGGCCAGATCTCTGGCAATTTCACGGTTGAGTCCGTGAACAACCTGGCGATCCTGCTGCGCGCCGGCGCCCTGCCGGCCAAGATGACGATCGTCGAGGAGCGCACCGTCGGCCCGGGCCTTGGTCAGGACTCGATCCAGGCGGGCAAGATGGCGACGCTGATCGCGACCGCGCTCGTGATCCTCTACATGGTCCTGACCTATGGGGTCTTCGGGGTCATCGCGAGCGTGGCGCTGCTCGTCCATGTCTGCCTGATCTTCGGACTGATGTCGTTGCTCGGGGCAACCATGACCTTGCCGGGCATCGCCGGCATCGTGCTCACCATTGGCACGGCGGTCGATTCCAACGTGCTGATCTATGAGCGAATGCGCGAGGAATCGCATATGGGCCGCTCATTGGTCTCGGCGCTCGAAGCTGGGTTCCAACGAGCCTTTGCGACGATCATCGACTCGAACGTCACCATGCTGATCGCAGCGGTTGCGCTGTTCTCACTGGGTTCGGGACCGGTGCGCGGTTTCGCCGTGGTCTTCATCCTGGGCATTCTGACGACCGTGATCACGGCCGTGACGCTGACCAGGATGCTGATCGCGCTGTGGTATCGCTGGGCTCGGCCCAAGGCCCTTCCGTTCTGACGCTGCCGACCCGACAGGAGATACGCGCATGCGTCTGCTTCGCATCGTTCCCGACAATACCCGTTTCAAGATCGTCCGCTTCCGGCGCTTCAGCTATCCGTTCTCGGCGGCCTATTCGATTCTCGTCCTGGTGCTCTTCCTCACGGTGGGGCTGAATTTCGGCATCGACTTCCGCGGCGGTACGCTGATCGAGATGCAGTCCAAGGCCGGCAAGGCCGAGATCGCCTCGGTCCGCCATACGGCCAATGGTTTCGGCTTCGGCGAAGTCGAGGTCCAGGAATTCGGCAGCGCCGGCGACATCTCGATGCGCTTTGCGCTGCAGCCCGGCGGCGAAACGGCCCAGCAGGCCGTGGTCGCGAAGGCACGCGAGGCTTTCGCGGGTACGCATGATTTCCGTCGGGTCGAGACCGTCGGTCCGCGCGTGTCGGGCGAGCTAGTCCAGGCCGGTACGCTCGGCGTCGTGCTCGCCATTGTCGGCGTGCTGATCTATCTCTGGTTCCGCTTCGAGATGCAGCTTGCGATCGGCGCGATCGTCGGCACCCTGCACGATATCGTGCTGACCGTCGGCTTCTTCCTGATCACGCAGCTCGAATTCAACCTGACCTCGATCGCGGCGATTCTGACGATCGTCGGGTACTCGCTGAACGAGACCGTGGTGGTGTTCGACCGCACGCGCGAATTGCTGCGCCGCTACAAGACCATGCCGGTCCAGGAACTGCTCGACCTCTCGGTCAACTCGACGCTGTCGCGCACCGCAATGACCGCCACGACGACCGTTCTCTCGCTCATCGCGCTGGTGCTCTTCGGCGGCACGGCGATTGAAGGCTTTGCGCTCGTCATGCTCTTCGGCGTGGTGGTCTGCACCTATTCGGCGATGTTCATCTCGACACCCGTGCTGCTCTATCTCGATGTGCGCGCCGGGCGCCTTGATGCGGATGTCGAAGAGAAGGTTCCGGCCGGAGCCAAGCCGAAGGCGAGCTGAGCGGGCGGAGCGCCCTGATCATGCCACGCTTTGAAGGTTTCGTTCCCGGGCGGCATCAGATCGATGCCTTCGGAGCGGGCGGGTTCCGGTTTGCCGATATGAGCCATCGCGGCTCGATCCTGGCCTTGCCGGCTGGAGTCCATATCTGGCCGGTCTCGTCTTTCGCGGAGGTGACGATCGAGAGCCTCCAGCCCGTTCTCGATGCTGCCGATACGATCGACTTCCTGCTGATCGGCGCCGGACACGACATCGCCTTCGTGCCCGCAGCCTTGCGCGAGCGCTTTCGCGCGGCCGGCATCACCATCGAGGGTATGGCGACGGGGGCTGCGGCGCGGACCTACAATGTTCTCGTCGGCGAAGACCGGCGTGTAGCGGCGGCGCTGATCGCGGTTGAGTAGCAGGGCGCGCGGCGATCATGCTCGTGGGGCGTAGCCAGCCCGGCCTTGCCTGGCCTAGACTGACACTTGATCCAAGGCCGCGCCTGTGAGGCGACTGCCTGGGCGGGACGATCCGCATGACGACCAGAACTGACGATCGCCGCGAGACGCTGCCCGAGGCCCTGCCGGAGGCTTATGCTCATTGTGCCGCACTGGTGCGCGAGGCCGATCACGATCGCTATATCGCCAGTCTGTACGCGCCGGAGGCCGTGCGGCCCGGTCTTTTCGCGCTCTATGCCTTCAGCCACGAGATCGCGAGGGTTCGCGCCGCGGTGAGCGAGCCGCTGCCCGGCGAGGTCAGGCTGCAATGGTGGCGCGACCTGCTGGAGGGTGACGCCAAGGGCGAGGTGCATTCGCATCCTGTTGCCGCCGCGTTGCTCGACACCATTCTGCATTACCGCCTGCCGATCGCGCCGCTGACCGGGCTGATCGAGGCGCGCATCTTCGATCTCTATGACGATCCGATGCCCTCTCTCGGCGATCTCGAGGGCTATGCCGGAGAAACGGCAAGTGCGCTCTTCCGGCTTGCGTCGATCATCCTGGCCGAGGGGCGTGATCCGGGTGGCGCGGCGGCTTGCGGCCATGCCGGCGTCGCCTATGCGCTGACCGGATTGTTGCGCGCTTTCCCCTGGCATGCGGCGGCTGGCCAGGTCTACGTGCCGGCGGAGATTCTCGCCCAAAACGGTGTAATCCGCGACGACATCGTGCGGGGGCGCGGCGGGCCCGGCGTGCTCTATAGCCTGAAGGAACTCCGGGCGATCGCGCGCAAGCACCTCGCCAAGCTGCGGGAGCTGCGCGAGACTATTCCGCCTACGCTCGTTCCGGCCTTCCTGCCGGTCGCGCTGGTCGAAACCTATCTGAGGAAGATGGAGCGCAACGGCTACGATCCGTTCCGGAGCATCATCACGCTACCAGCCTGGCAGCGGCAATGGATTCTCTGGCGCGCAGCCCGAAAGGCAATGCGGGGTTAGATCGCGCGCGTTTGCATCGGCGTTCCCGAAAGCCGCAATCCACGTTTCGGGCCGAAGCAATAATTCGCAGGACGCCGCGTCGGCCGAGAAAAAACCCTCTCCCGGAAGGAGAAGGTTGGAATGGATTACCCCACGCCGAAGGCTCTCTACTCTGCCGCCTCAGCCGCAGCGGCGCCCGCCCACATATCGAGATGCTCCTTCGCGCGTGCCGTCAGCGCCTGCTTGCGGGCCACGCTCTTGGCAGGGCCCTTCAGGCGCTTGCCGTCCGGTCCCGTCTTGGGTGCGTCCTCGATATGCGGGAACAGGCCGAAATTGATGTTCATCGGCTGGAAGGAGCGCGGCCCCTCGTCGATGGTGACGATGTGCCCGCCGGTGATGTGGTTGACCAATGCGCCAAGCGCCGTCGTCGCAGGGGGCAGTTCGAGCGGGCGTCCGAGCCGCTCGGCCGCGGCCATGCGTCCGGTCAGCAGGCCAATGGCGGCGCTCTCGACATAGCCTTCGCAGCCGGTGATCTGTCCGGCGAAGCGAAGGCGCGTATCGGCCTTGAGCTGCAGGGACGGAGAGAGCAGCTTCGGCGAGTTGAGATACGTGTTGCGGTGGATGCCGCCCAGGCGAGCAAATTCGGCATTCTGCAGCCCGGGGATCATCCGGAAGATGGCAGCCTGCTCGCCGTATTTCAGCTTGGTCTGGAAGCCTGTCATGTTGAACAGTGTGCCGAGCGCATTGTCCTGGCGCAGCTGCACGACCGCATAGGCCTTCACTGTCGGGTTGTGCTTGTTGGTCAGGCCGACCGGTTTCATGGGCCCCCAGCGCAGCGTCTCGCGCCCGCGCTCGGCCATGACCTCGATCGGCAGGCAGCCATCGAAATAGGGCGTGCCCTCCCATTCCTTGAACTCGGTCTTCTCGGCCGCCAGCAGCGCGTCGATGAAGGCCTCGTACTGGTCGCGGTCGAGCGGGCAGTTGATGTAGTCGGCGCCGGTGCCGCCGGGGCCGGCCTTGTCGTAGCGCGACTGGAACCAGGCCTGGTTCATGTCGACCGAGTCGAAATGGACGATCGGGGCGATGGCGTCGAAGAAGGCGAGTTCGGTCTCGCCGGTCAGGGACTTGATCCCGTCAGCGAGCGCCGGCGAGGTGAGGGGGCCGGTCGCGATGATGACATTGTCCCAGTCTGCCGGTGGCAGACCGGCGATCTCGCCACGTTCGATGGTGACGAGCGGGTGGGCTTCCAATGCGGCGGTGACCGCCTGCGAGAAGCCGTCGCGGTCGACCGCGAGGGCTCCGCCGGCCGGGACCTGATGGGCATCGCCCTTGGCCATGATCAGCGAGCTGAGCCGGCGCATCTCCCAATGCAATTGGCCGACGGCGTTGGACGAGGAATCGTCCGAGCGGAAGGAGTTGGAGCAGACGAGCTCCGCCAACCCCTCGGTCTTGTGCGCGTCGGTGCCGCGAACAGGGCGCATCTCGTGCAGGACGACCGGGACTCCGGCTTCCGCGATCTGCCAGGTGGCTTCAGAACCGGCGAGGCCGCCGCCGATGACATGGACTGGTTTCGTGCTCATGCCTGCGATGTGTCCGCAGGCGGGCCGAAGGTCAAGAGAGAGGCGTCAGTGACGCAGCCCTGAAACGCAAAATGCCCGCCTGGGAGGAGGCGGGCATTCGCTCTTCGACCGGACCGCGGGGAGGACGCAGGTCCAGGAGAAACTATGATCTCGGTAGGCGCGGACAGTAATCAGGCAGCGTGCGAACGGGCGACGTACTGGATTTCCGAGCGGGACAGGCCGAGATCGTCCAGCTCACGGTCGGTCAGACGCGAGAGTTCACGGACGGTTTCGCGATAGCGAAGATAGGCGCGGATTTTAGCAGCAATCATGGTGACGAACATTGGTTTGGCTCCTGGGTGCCGGGTCATTTCTGGCCCGACAACGATGAATTCGTTGTGCACTGCATATAAGGGAGGCTGGCTGCTAATTGGAGGGGCAGGATATCAGTTCCGTTATGCGATTTGCGCATGGCGATTTAACCAGCCCTTTACATTTTTGCCACGCCCCGCGTCTGTTGCGTAGGAAACTATTAACCAAGCACCGTCGAGTGCCTAAATTGTAGGCCGTTTCGGTTCGCCATCGAGGGGTCGATTCCGGTGTGGCGCGCAATTGGGCGATATGCAGTGTTTTGCCATGCGCGCCTGACTCGAAACGGAAAAGCCCAGCACGGGCCGGTTCTCCGCGGTCGTCACGCTCTTGCGTCAAGGTTTATGTTGCGCCGCAATGTCGCGCTTGCGTCGCCGTCGCCGGGGCGCTGTGGCAAGCTGGGCTGACGCTGGAGAAGCTGCTGTTGCCGTCACAAGCGATCATGTCCTTTGGCTACTGCGAACGCGCCAGCCAGGCCTTCTGGGCAGAGCCGATGAACGCGCTCAGCAATGGCGCCTTCCTCCTGGCCGCGATCGCGGGCCTTCTGCTCTATCGGCGCTCGGGTCGGCGCGACTGGCCAGCTGCCGCGCTGATTGCTCTCGTCGTCATGATCGGTATCGGCTCGTTCCTGTTCCACACCATGCCGCAACGCTGGACGCTGCTGGCCGATATGCTTCCGATCCAGTTCTTCGCGTTCTCCTATTTCGGGTTGGCTCTCGTCCGTTTCATGGGGGCGCGGCCAGCGGTCGCGGCCGGCGGTACACTGGTCTTCCTGCTTGCGTCCTTCCTGCTCGTGTCGAGGCTCGGCGCGCTGCTGCCGCCCGGCATGCGCGGCTCCGGCGGATATGCCTCCTTCGTGCTGGCGCTGTTTGGGGTCGCGTTCGCGGTGCGGATGCGCGGTGAGGGCGATGCGGCGGCACGTCTGCTCGGCCTCGCCGGTTTGGTCTTTGCGCACGCTGGACCAGGTTCTGTGCCAGAGCGTCCCCTTCGGCACGCATTGGCTCTGGCACCTGCTGAACGCATTGGTGCTCTATTTGTTGCTGCGTGCGGCGATCGATCGACCCTCGGCGAATTGATGCGATCCGGGCATTGCGGGATCACAGCCCGCCCGCGACGGCGAAGGCCTCCTTCTCAGCCCGGTCAAGCACCGCGTATTCGGCGGCCAGGACATCAAGCAAGGCACGGACGGATGGCAGGAGACCACGTCGCGACGGAAAAACGGCGTGGATGATGCCGGCCCGCGGCGTCCAGTGCGGCAGGACCTCGACCAACGTTCCCGCTTGCAGGTCGTCCTGGACCACCATGGTCGGGAGTTGGACGACGCCAACGCCCTCGAGCGCGGCAAGCCGCAGCGCGACCATGTCCTCCGTGACCAGCCGAGGGGTGTGGCGGATGATCGCCGTGGCGCCGCCGGGCCCGCTGAGGCGCCATTCATGCTCCTGATGCGGATCTCCCCAGGACAGGCTGGGCAATGCGCTGAGGTCGGCGGGAACAAGAGGCCGTGCGAGGTCTTTCAGCACGCGGGGCGCGGCGACCAGCCGCTGGGTGCTCTCGGCCAGAACCTTCATCACCAGCTCGCTTTCCTCCAGTGGGGGGAAACGAACCCGGATGGCGATGTCGAAGCCTTCGCGAATGACGTCGACGCGCCGATTGGTGCTTTCCAGTTGCACCTCGACCTTGGACCAGGCGGCAAGGAAGCGGGCGACCATGCCGCCGATCTGGAAATAGAGCACGGCTGACGGGCAGGCGACGCGCACGATGCCCTGGGGTGCGGCCCGGGCCCGCTCGATCGCTTCCTGGCCGGCGTCGACCTCGACCAGCATCGCGACGCAATGGCGATAATACTCGCGGCCGATCTCGGTGACGGCGAAGCGCCGCGTCGAGCGCTGCACGAGACGCACGCCCAGTCGCTCCTCAAGCAGCGCCAGCCGGCGGCTCAGCCGCGAACGCGGCATTCCCAGCGCTCGGGCTGCCGCAGCGAAACCCTGATGGTCGACGACCTGAGCGAAGAAATAGAGATCGTTCAGGTCCTGCATCGGATGCTCCATTGTCCTTCTGATAGGACACAGTGGCGAGATAATGCCGTCTACCGGCCATTTTGTCTCATTTCTATTCTCCTGGCCAACGCAACGCCTTTGCAACGCTCCCAAGGAGAAACGCAATGAGAAAGGTTCTCGGGGTCTTCAGCAGCCCGCATCCCCATTGGATCGGGGATGGCTTTCCCGTCCGCTCGATGTTCTCGCATGCCGGTCAGGGCGAGCATGTCAGTCCGTTCCTGCTGCTCGACTATGCCGGGCCGGCACAGTTCGCGCCGGCCGCTCAGCCCCGTGGTGTCGGCACGCACCCGCATCGGGGCTTCGAGACGGTGACCATCGTCTATCAGGGGGAGGTCGAGCATCGCGATTCAACCGGCAAGGGCGGTCTGATTGGCCCTGGCGACGTGCAGTGGATGACGGCTGCGTCAGGAATCCTGCATGAGGAGTTCCACTCGGAAGCCTTCACCCGCAAGGGTGGCACGCTCGAGATGGTTCAGCTCTGGGTCAACCTACCGGCCAAGGACAAGAGCGCAGCTCCCGGCTACCAGACGCTGCTCGACAAGGAGATCCCTGCAGTCAAGCTGCCCGATGGGGCGGGTACGCTCAGGGTGATCGCGGGCAATTACCAGGGACATGTCGGGCCGGCGCATACGTTCACGCCCATGAATATCTGGGACCTGCAGCTGCTGCGTGACGGGGCAACTTCGCTCGTCCTTCCGGAAGGCCACACCCTCGGCGTCGTCGTCCTGCGCGGCAACATCCTGATCAATGGCGCGGACAAGGCGCGGGAAGCACAGTTCATCCTGTTCGACCGTCTGGGTGGCGAGGTGACCCTGGAGGCCGACAGCGATGCCGCGGTGCTGATCGTCAGCGGCGCGCCGATCGTCGAGCCGGTCGTCATGCATGGCCCCTTCGTCATGAACACGGCCGAGGAGATCCGTCAGGCGATGATCGATTTCCAGAGCGGCCGGTTCGGCGCCATCCCGCAGGCGGCGGACGGGCGCTGAGGACAGGAGGCTCCGGATGTCCGCGCCGGGGCCCTGGAGGGGCGGCGCCATCGCCGCCCCAATAGCGGAACCACAAGACCAGCAAGGATCATGACAATGACCAAGCCCTATACGCGCCTGGACAAGGACAATGCTGCGGTGTTGCTTGTCGACCATCAGGCCGGCCTGCTGTCGCTCGTTCGCGATATCGGCCCCGATCAGTTCAAGAACAATGTCCTGGCGCTCGCCGACCTCGCCAAATACTTCAAGCTGCCCACCATCCTGACGACGAGCTTCGAGGATGGGCCGAACGGACCTCTGGTTCCGGAGCTGAAGGAGATCTTCCCCTCGGCCCCCTTTATCCCGCGCCCGGGCCAGATCAACGCCTGGGACAACGAGGATTTCGTGAAGGCGGTCAAGGCGACCGGGCGCAAGCAACTGATCATTGCGGGCGTGGTGACCGAGGTCTGCGTGGCATTTCCGGCGCTCTCGGCGTTGGCCGAGGGCTACGAGGTCTTCGTTGTGACCGACGCCTCGGGCACTTTCAACGAGATCACCCGGCACTCGGCCTGGGATCGCATGTCGGAAGCCGGGGCGCAGCTGATGACCTGGTTCGGTGTCGCCTGCGAGCTGCATCGCGACTGGCGCAACGATGTCGAAGGCCTGGGGGCGCTCTTCTCCAACCACATCCCCGACTATCGCAATCTGATTTCCAGCTACAGCGCGGTGAAGGCGTCGAAGTGACCGGCTTCGCAACCGCATCAATCCAGATCACATGAGGATAGCCATGAGCACCTTTGCGAATATCGCGAACTTCAACGGCCAGCGGCCGGTCATCGATCCCGACGATGCCGTGATGCTGCTGATCGACCATCAGAGCGGGTTGTTCCAGACCGTCGCGGACATGCCGATGACGACGCTGCGCGCCCATGCCGCTGCGCTGGCCAGGATGGCAACGCTGAGCAAGATGCCGGTGATCACCACGGCCTCGGTGCCGCAGGGGCCGAATGGTCCGCTGATTCCGGAGATCCACCAGAACGCTCCGCATGCGACCTATGTGGCGCGTCGCGGCGAGATCAATGCCTGGGACAATCCGGACTTCGTCGCTGCGGTGAAAGCGACCGGGCGCAAGACGCTCATCATCGCCGGCACCATTACCAGCGTCTGCATGGCCTTCCCGAGCATCAGCGCGGTTGCCGATGGCTACAAGGTCTTCGCGGTCATCGACGCGTCCGGCACCTATTCGAAGATGGCGCAGGAGATCACGCTTGCTCGTGTCGTCCAGGCCGGGGTCGTGCCGATGGACACGGCGGCCGTTGCCTCGGAGCTCCAAAAGACCTGGCATCGCGACGACGCCCAGCAATGGGCGGAGGTCTACACGAGGATCTTCCCGCCCTATCAACTCCTGATCGAGAGCTACATGAAGGCGCAGGAGGTCGAGAAGAACCAGGAGCAGCTCGACTCGCAGCGCAGCTGACGTCGGCTACGCCGGGTGGTGTGCCCCCTGGCGCCCGCCCGGCAGCTTCGGCCGCTTCATTCAAGGCGGTGGCCGAGCGGTCCCAATCATCGGGCCGGATCTCGTATCCGGTCCGATGATCTAACTTTCTGTGTTTGCGGCGGCTTTCCCGAAAACCGCAAGCCCCGGCCGCTGCCTTAACCGCCGTCCTCGCGCAGAAATTTCCCCCGGACCCAACCCGTGCGGCCGTTGTAGCGGACTTTGCACCATCGCCCGGCCCGAGCCACCCGTTGCTGCTTCGGGCTCATTCGCTGCCATTCCGCCAGAGATGGCACGCCGGTGCAGCCAAGATTCTGCAGCCGTCGGCCGTCGGACGGAACCACCCCCGTTCTGGCGGCTGACGGCTTCGGCGCTGCGCGCAGGGCGAGGACATCATGTCCGGCAACGCCGGTGACGGCCCAGAAATCTGGGCCAGCGACTTTAGACCTCGCCGGAATGACAGGCGAGCAGATCCCGACCAGGCCGGCGAACAGGGCCGAGCGAGCTTTGACGATCAAGCGGCGCCTGTCCCTAAGCATCCCGCAGCTCCCGCCGCTTGAACTCTAATAAAGTCGCGATTTGTAACCCTCCGCGAGATTCGCTTCGGCTTCCGCCACTCCGATCGCCTTGGTCTGTTCAGCCACGATGCGGCCGAGCGAAGGGAAGCTGTGCCGCGGAACCTGCGTCGCGGGGTCCCAGAGCTTCGAACGGATCAACGCCTTGCCGCAATGGAAATAGGCTTCGTCGATCTCGACCAGCATGCCGGTGACGGGGGTGCGTTCCTGGACGGTCGAGGGTTCCAGCAGACCCTGCTCGCGTGTGACTCTGGCACGGCCGTTCACCCGCAGCGTCTCGTTGATGCCGGGTACCATGAAGATCAGGCCGATGCCGGGCGACGCGAGGATGTTGCCAAAGGTGTCGACCCGGTTGTTGCCACGCCGGTCCGGGATGAGCAATGTCCTGTCGTCGAGGACCCTGACGAAGCCGGGTGCATCGCCGCGCGGGCTGGCATCGGCACCACCTGCACCGTCACCGCTGGCGATGACAAGGAAGGGCGAGAGCGCGATAAAGTCGCAGCAGAACTGATCAAGATGCTTCAGCACCTTGCTGTCGGCGATCGGGTTGACCGGGCCGATATGCGTCCGCAGTTCAACCGCATCCTCGATCAACGCTGCCGGCTCGGTGGCTGTCGCAGTCATGAAGTCCTCTCGCCCCTTGCATGGTGCCAACCGCGTGACGGGCTGAGCGACCGATTGTTGTGCAAGCTAGCGTCAGATGTCGGATGATGCCACCGCAGGCGGCGCGCCCGGATGCATGGCGGGGGTGCTTACCCAGCGATACAGGCGATTCTTGCTGATGATGGTTGCTCAGTCCAGGGGGCGGGGCGTCACGGGCGAGCCCCCGGAGCCGTTCTTCAAACGGGGCTCTTCACGCCCGGCCTCTGGGCGGCGTGCTCTATCCGGCCAGCCGTCACCACGCCCGGGGAGGGGGAACGCTCGGGGCGAGCCGCCTGTCCGAGGCTGAGCGCGGCCTTGATCGGCAGATGATCGGAGGCGATCTGGGCGAGAGGGCTGTCGTGAACCTCGATGAGCGAAACCAGATCATGCGGGTTGGCGATGATGCGATCGAGCGACCAGACCGGAAAGCGCGTCGGGAAACTCGCCACGGCACCGTCGAGCGGTCCAAAATCCGGATGAAGCTCCTGCAGGGACGAGTGCCTGCCGATCCGCCACTCGTTGAAATCGCCCATCACCACGACCGGGCGGCCGTCGGGAGGCTCCGAGGCTGCGAGGATGCTCCGGACCTGGCGCGTCCGCGAGCGGTGCAGCAGGCCAAGATGCACGGCAATGATCCGTACCGGACCGGCGCGCAATGTCAGGTCGACGACCAGGCCGCCGCGAGGCTCGGCACCCGGCAGCACGAGTTGCTCGACCCTGTCGACCACGCCGTCTCGGAACAGCACCAGATTGCCATGCCAGCCATGCCCGTTGCGGGTGGCCCGGAGCGGCACGGCCGTGAGCCCGCATTCACGCTCCAGCGCGTGAAGGTCGAGCAGTCCCAGGCGCTCTCCGAAGCGTTGATCGACTTCCTGCAGCGCGATCACATCCGCATCGATCTCCTTGATGACGTTCATCGTGCGCCAAGGATTGAAACGCCGGTCGCGGCCCACACATTTGTGGATGTTATAGGAGGCGACCAGCGTGTTGCCGCGGCTCGCGCGGTGATCGCCGTTGGAATAGGATTTGCGCTGTTGCCGCAAAGCCGTGGCCATCAGCGGTCCGAGGGATTTGAGCCCCCGCGGGAGCCGACGTTTCCGGAACATGAACAACGGTTTCCTGAGGCGTTAGGCGGAAGGGTGATGGGCAGAGGTTTGTTTGTAACAGAACGATTCGTAATGCAGTCTGTTCAACCTGTCCCGGGCTGTTCTCGATACTGTGTCCGGCAAGCGGTCGTTCATCTGTCGTCCAGATCTAGCAGAGGAGAGATGGATCCAACCTTCGCCGCGAGTGCCCTGGTGGCTCCTCGCTGCGACGACCCGGCCTCTCCTCGACCATGATGCACCTGCTCCTGATCATCGTTGCATTCGCTGGCCTGCTCGCCCTGGCATCGGCCATCGCAACCTATTCCTATGGCCATTTCGCCCGGCGTGCGAAGGGGCCGCCGTCCAGCGCCCTGGCCGTCGCCGATGACGAGACGCTGCTGGACAGGATCCTCTCGCAGCTCGTCGCCGGGCGCGAGAACGAAACCGGCCTCCTGCTGCTCTCTGAAAATCTCGACGCTTTTGCGGCGAGGGCGGTTGCGGCCCGCAGTGCCGGGCGCAGCCTCGACCTTATGTACTATGTCTGGAAAAACGATCTGACCGGACTGCTTCTCGCCCACGAATTGTTGGCTGCCGCCGATCGTGGCGTGCGGGTGAGGCTGCTGATCGACGACATCAACACCCGCGGGCTGGACGGTGCCTATCTCTCGCTCGATGGGCATCCCAACATCTCGGTCAGACTGTTCAATCCGAGCCGGGCTCGGCGCGGTGGCTTGCGGCGCGGCATCGAGATGGTGCTGCGCGCGGTCTCCGTGACGCGGCGGATGCACAACAAGGCCTGGATCAGCGATGGTCGGCTGGCAATCGTCGGTGGCCGCAACATCGGCAATGAATATTTCGCCGCTGCCAAATCCTCCAACTTCCAAGACCTCGACGTTCTGCTCGTCGGAGCCGCGGTGAAGCAGACGGAAGCTGTCTTCGACGCCTTCTGGAACAGCGACGTGGTGATCCCGATCGATGCCCTGGTGACCTGGCGGCAACCGAAGCTGGCGCGCTTGCGCAACGCACTCGCGAAGCTGCTCAAGAGCGCTCGCGCGCGTCCCTATATCGAGCGTGTCCGCGAGCGCATGTCGCTGACGGACACGCTCAATCTCTCCGAGAAGATCCACTGGGCACGCGAGGCCAAGATCATTTCGGATCCACCCGAGAAGGCTTTCGGCGGCAAGCGGGAGAACTGGTTGCTGGGCGCGCTCATGCCCAGCATCGCCGCCAGCCGGGATGTGCTCGAGATCACGTCTCCCTATTTCATTCCCGGCAGCGACGGGACGGCGCAGTTGAGCGGTCTGGTCGCAAGGGGGGTCGATGTCGCGATCCTGACCAACTCGCTGGCGGCGACGGATGTCGCTGCAGTCCACGGGGCCTATGCCCAGTACCGCGAGCGTCTGTTGAAGGGAGGCGTGCGTCTCTACGAGCTGCAGCGCTATGCGAGCCGGCAGCAGATCTCCGTATTCGGCTCGAGCGGCGCCAGCCTCCACACAAAGGCATTCACGGTCGATCGGAAGACCGGCTTCATCGGCTCGTTCAATTTCGACCCGCGCTCGGCCTCGCTGAACACCGAGATGGGGGTGCTGTTCGAACAACCCGCACTGGTGGCCGAGATGCGGCAGCTCTTCAGGGCTGATACGGCGCCTGAAGTCAGTTACGAGCTCTCGCTCGAGGATGGCGGCCTGCACTGGAACGGCATGCGCGACGGCAAGCCGCGGCGTCTCGGACATGAGCCGGATGCAAGCCCGTCCCGCCGCGCGCTGGCGTTCATCGTCGGCCTCTTGCCGATCCAGTCGCAGCTATAGATCCGCCAGAGCGATTTTCTGTCGAATGGAATCCGCCCTGTTCCACGAGCAGAACTCCGAGCGGCTTGACGCTCCGGAATGGCGGACGGAAGCTGGCACCGCATGAGGAGATCG
Organism: Allobosea sp. 2RAB26; assembly: GCF_052115465.1. NCBI lineage: Bacteria > Pseudomonadati > Pseudomonadota > Alphaproteobacteria > Hyphomicrobiales > Alloboseaceae > Allobosea > Allobosea sp. 2RAB26. The sequence continues at coordinate 74,071 of NZ_JBFRGS010000005.1, forward strand.
CGATGTCAGCCTTGACCGTCCTGCCTGACCTGGAAACCTTGAAGGGCAGGCTGTACTCCGCTGTCCTTTCCGACGTGCTCGATCAGCTCGGCTTTCCCAACCAGGCGGTGAAACCGTTCGTGCGGCCACTCGACGACGCGACGATGCTCTGCGGCTTCGCCCGGACGGGGCTCTACATGAAGCGCTATCACCTTGCCGAGGGCCATAATCCCTACGCGCTCGAGATGGATCTGATCGACAGCCTGAAACCCGGCGAGATTGCCGTGCTGGCCTGCGACGGGCCGACCGACCGGATCGCGCCCTGGGGCGAGCTCCTGACCACGGCCTCGATGGTGCGCGGCGCCGCCGGCTGCCTGACCGACGGGCTGGTTCGCGACGTGCGCCGCATCCGCGAGCTCGGCTTCCCGCTCTTCCATGGCGGCATCGGCCCGCTCGACACCAGGGGGCGGGCTGAGATGATGGCGGTCGACGAGGCCGTCGAAGTCGGCGGAGCAAGGGTTGAGCCGGGTGACTTCATCTTCGGTGATGCCGATGGCGTGGTGGTCGTGCCTCAGCGCATTGCCGAGGAGGTGGTGAAGCTCGCCCTTGCCAAGATCGAGGCAGAGGACACGACGCGCGAGGAGCTTCTCGCCGGCGCGAGCTTGCGCTCGGTTTTCGAACGGCACGGTGTGCTCTAGCGGGCACCTCCGTTTCGGGTCACGCCGAGCCCGGCGCCACCCCGACATAGCGCGCTCGCGGCCGGATGAGGCGGCCAGTCTGAAACTGCTCCAGGGCATGGGCGATCCAGCCGGTGCACCGTGCCGCAGCGAAAATCTGGAAGGGGGCGTCCTGCGGCAGGCCCAGTGTGGAAGCCAGGGCCGTCAAGGCAAAGTCTATGTTCGGAACGTCGCCGGTGATCGCTTCCGTGACGCGACGGATCTCCTGGTATTCGGCGGGAAGAGGGAAAGCCGACAGCAGCCCCCGCGCCCGGGGATCCCCTTCGGGATAGAGCGGGTGCCCGAACCCCGGCACCGGCGTTCCGAGTGCCAGCCGCGATTGGACCGCGGCCTCGACACCCTCCCGCCGCGCTTCGCCGAAGAAGGCGCGAACCCGGGCCGACATGCCGCCGTGCAAGGGGCCTGACAGCGCGGACAGGCCTGCCAGGACGCAGGCAGCGAGCGACGCCCGTGTCGAAGCGGTGACGCGGACCGCGAAGGTCGATGCGTTCAGCTCATGGTCCGCCAGCAGGACGAGGCAGGTGCGAATGAAATCGGCGCCCGTCGGGTCGCAACCCCAGGCGCGCGCGATGCGGTCATGAATGGGGCCTTCGCCGGGACGGCCGGCAACCGCATCGACGAGTGCGTCCAGCACCGAGGCTGCTTCGAAATACAAGGCCTTCGGGGTCCGGCTGCCGATCACCGGGTCTGCTGCGGCGCGAGCCGCAATCATCGCGAACATCCGCTGATTGCCGGTTCCCGGGCCGACGATATTGAATTGGGGCGGAAAGCGCGCGTCGCCGCAGGCCCAGAGCAGGCGTGCGATATCCTCGAGCCGGGCGGTCCGGGCCAAGGCTTCGGCATCCTGGCCGCGATACCACAGCCGCCCATGCGCGATCGTCGTGATGCTCGATGCCAGCACCGGCTCGCCCCAGGCGATGGCGTCCTCGGCAATCGCCGCGTTTCGTCGCCCTCGTGACTTCCGGTATTCCAGCCGTGCGACATCGGCGGCGCGGTAGAGGCTGCGTCGCGGGTCGCCGGTATCGGCCCGTGCTTCGATCCGCCCCCGGCTCACATAGGCATAGAGCGTCTGCGGCTTCAGCTGCAGACGCGTCATCACCTCCTGCGCGGTCAACCAGTCGCTCATTGCCATATATTGATTTTATTGTTCAAGATTGATTCTAGTTCGGTCCGAACCGATCCTCAAGGCAGTTCTTCAAGGGAGTGCCTGATGTCGGATGGGTTGGAAAATGTCGTTGCAGCACAGACGATCCTGTCGGATGTGGACGGGGCAGCTGGCCAGCTGGTCATCCGGGGTCATCGTCTCGACGACCTTGCCGGCCGCGTGACCTTCGCCGAGGCGGCGCAGTTGATGCTCACTGGCTTCTTCGACACATTGCCGCCCGGTGATGCCTTCGAAGCTGCGCTCGGCCAGGGCAGGGTGGATGTGTTCGGCGAGGTGGCCAGTCTCGATGAGACGCTTGTCCGGCGAGCTCCGGTCGAAGCGCTTCGCGCGCTGATGGCGCGGTTGGCCGATGGCGATGATGCTGCGACCGCCTTGCGCCTCCTGGCGGCACCGGCCGTCTTCACGCCGGCGATCATACGGCTGCAGCGCGGGCTCGCACCGATCATGCCCGATGGGCGGTTGGGCCATTCGGCCGATATCCTGCGGATGATGCGCGGCGAGGCAGCCAGCCCGGCGCAGGCCGCGGCATTGGATACTTATCTCGTCACGGTTTGCGATCATGGACTGAATGCCTCGACCTTCGCCGCCCGTGTCGTCGCGTCGACGCAGGCAGGACTGGGGTCGGCCGTGCTGGCCGGACTCAGTGCGCTGAAGGGCCCGCTGCATGGCGGCGCACCCGGGCCGGTGATCGACATGCTCGACGAGATCGGCGAGGTGGGCAACGCACGAGCTTGGCTGGAAGCCGCGTTGCAGCGCGGTGATCGCCTGATGGGGTTCGGTCACCGCGTCTATCGCGTGCGTGACCCACGTGCCGACGCATTGAAGCGCGCGATACGCCAGCTCGATACGGATTCCGGCCGCCTCGCTTACGCGGAGGCGGTCGAGCAGGCCGCCTTGGCTATTCTTCGTGAGCGGAAGCCGGACCGCGCATTGCAGACGAATGTCGAATTCTACACCGCCCTCCTGCTCGAAGCGCTCGCATTCCCGCCCGACAGTTTCACCTGCGTCTTCGCAATGGGACGGACGATCGGCTGGATCGCCCATGCCCAGGAGCAGGTTGCCCGCGGTCGGCTCATTCGCCCGCAGTCAACCTATGTCGGTCCGGCGCCGAGACGCGCTGCCTGATGGGCTCGCTGCCGTGAGCGTCGGCTGCCGCCATCAGCTGCATTGCTGCAGTTGCCGCGAGGCGGCGGTCACGCCATCCAGCGAGAAGGTGTAGCTGGTCTCGTTGCCGCGGGCGGAGCGCGCTGCGAGCACCATCTCGTCGCCAGCCTTCATCGCCGCGAAGAGCTCGCCCTCGCGTTCGACGCGCTGGAGCCAGGCATTGCGGCCGGCGGTCAGCATGCGGAAGCGCTCCTCGCCGATCGTGACCTCGACGGTCGAATCCTTGGCGAAGTCGTACCCGGTCTGGAAACTCGACTCCGTGCGGCCAGCGCTCTCGCCGCTCTGGACGAAGAAATACACGTCGCCATGGCGAAGCTCGGCAGGTTTCTCAGCGATCGGGTTGCTGGAGATATAGCAACGTTGGCTATTTCCGCTCGCATAAGACGAGGCATTCCAGTTCTTGAACTGACCGAGCGGCTTGGCCGGATTCGCCATTGCTCCGGTCGAAACCGCGAGGAATACGAAGGTCGCCGGGATCGCCAGTCTCATCATTGCTTCATCTCCTTTTGTGTTCGCAAGGGATGGAACCTGAAGCCTAACGAGGCGTAAACAAGGCGGCGGAAAGCGCGTGCGACCTTGCGGCGCAGCGGCACGCGCCCGCGGCTGCTTTCGGCATCGCCCGGCGGGGCGAAAGTCGGCGGAATGTCGCGAGATGCGTAATCGTTGAGGAACGCGGCGCTCCGCGAAGTTGCCGTCGCAGGCTACGGACACACTGGCGCCGGTCTACCCTGACTGCGAGACGTGGCTGTGCGCCTCGGTGCGTCAGCCTTCGGGCCTTACGTCCCGCGGGCCGTACGCAGAGCGGAGGGGCCGCATCCGCGCTCGATGATTGGAACGACCGGAAATCACCGGCAGGCACATGGCCGGTCGTGCAATTTCACGCGAACCAAGGCGCCAACCGGCGTTTCCACGAAGCCTATTCCGCCGCTTGTGCGGGGGCCTTGGCGGGCTTCTTCAGCGGTCGGCGCTCCAGCACCTCCTTGAGGAACCGGGCGGTATGGCTGCGGCTGACCTTGACCACGTCTTCGGGCGTGCCCTGAGCCACGACCTCGCCGCCGCCATCGCCGCCTTCCGGGCCCATGTCGATGATCCAGTCGGAGGTCTTGATGACCTCGAGATTGTGCTCGATCACCACCACCGTATTGCCCTGCTCGACCAGCTCATGCAGCACTTCCATGAGCTTGGCGACATCGTGGAAATGCAGGCCGGTCGTCGGCTCGTCCAGGATGTAGAGCGTGCGGCCGGTGGCACGCTTCGAGAGTTCCTTCGACAGTTTCACGCGCTGGGCTTCGCCGCCGGACAGCGTCGTCGCCTGCTGGCCGACATGGACATAACCGAGGCCGACGCGGGAGAGCGTTTCCATCTTGTCGCGGATCGAGGGCACGGCCTTGAACAGGTCCTTCGCCTCCTCGACGGTCATGTCGAGCACATCCGCGATCGAGCGCTCGCGGTATTTCACCTCGAGCGTTTCACGGTCGTAACGCTTGCCCTTGCAGACATCGCAGGTGACGTAGACGTCGGGCAGGAAATGCATCTCGATTTTGATGACGCCGTCGCCCTGGCAGGCTTCGCAGCGCCCGCCCTTGACGTTGAAGGAGAAGCGCCCCGGCTGATAGCCGCGCGCCTTCGCCTCGGGCAGGCCGGCGAACCATTCGCGCATCGGCGTGAAGGCGCCGGTATAGGTCGCGGGATTGGAGCGCGGGGTGCGGCCGATCGGCGACTGGTCGATGTCGATGACCTTGTCGAGATGCTCCATGCCCTCGATGCGATCATGCTGGGCGGGATGCTCGATCGAGCCGTTGAGCTTGCGGGCGACGGCCTTGTAGAGCGTGTCGATGACCAGCGTCGACTTGCCGCCGCCGGAGACGCCGGTGATGCAGGTGAAGAGCCCGAGCGGGATCTCGACCGATACGTCCTTGAGGTTGTTGCCCCGGGCGCCGACGATCTTGAGCGAGCGCCCCTTCTGCGGCTTGCGGCGCTTGGCCGGCACCGGCACCGAGAGCTCGCCCGTGAGGTAGCGGCCGGTCAGCGAGTTCGGGTCGGCCAGGATCTGCTCCGGCGTGCCCTTCGAGACGATTTCGCCGCCATGGATGCCGGCTCCGGGACCGACATCGACGACGTAGTCGGCGGTCAGGATCGCGTCCTCGTCATGCTCGACGACGATCACGGTATTGCCGAGGTCGCGCAGGCGCCGCAGCGTCCCGAGCAGGCGCTCATTGTCGCGCTGGTGCAGGCCGATCGAGGGCTCGTCCAGCACATAGAGGACGCCGGTGAGGCCCGAGCCGATCTGCGAGGCGAGACGAATACGCTGGCTCTCGCCGCCCGAGAGCGTGCCGGAGCCGCGCGCCAGCGTCAGATATTCCAGCCCGACATCGAGCAGGAAGGTCAGGCGGTCGCGGATCTCCTTGAGGATGCGCGTCGCGATCTCGGTCTGCTTCGGCGTGAGATGGCGCGGCAGATCGGAGACCCAGGCCAGCGCATCGCGAACCGAGAGGCGGGAAATCTCGCCGATATGACTACCGGCGATCTTCACCGCCAGCGCCTCGGGCTTCAGGCGAAAACCGTTGCAGGCGGCGCAGGGCGTCTCGGACATGAAGCGGCCGATTTCCTCGCGCGCCCAGTCGGACTCCGTCTCCTTCCAGCGCCGCTCCATGTTTGTGATGACGCCCTCGAAGGGCTTCTTCACCTCATAGGCGCGCAGCCCGTCATTATAGGCGAACCGCACCGGCTCGGTGCCGGTGCCGAACAGGATGGCATCGTGCGCCTGCTTCGGCAGCTCGGACCAGGGCTTGGTCATCGAGAAGCCGAAATGCTTGGCGAGCGCGTCCAGTGTCTGGCCGTAATAGGGCGAGGTCGACTTGGCCCAGGGCGCGATCGCCCCCTTCTTCAGTGAGATGGAATTGTCGGGCACGATCAGATTGGCATCGATGCGCATCTCGTGGCCGAGACCATCGCAGGTCGGGCAGGCGCCGAACGGGTTGTTGAATGAAAAAAGCCTGGGCTCGATCTCGGGGATGGTGAAGCCGGAGACGGGGCAGGCGAATTTCGAGGAGAAGGTGATGCGCCTGGCCTCGCCGCTCTCCTCCTTCTCGTCGGCATATTCGAAGACCGCGATACCCTCGGCGAGCTCCAGAGCCTGTTCCAGCGAGTCGGACAGGCGTGCGGCGAGGTCGGGGCGTATGACGATGCGGTCGACCACCACGTCGATGTCGTGCTTGAACTTCTTGTCGAGGGCGGGAGCGTCCGGGATCTCGTAGAACTGGCCGTCGATCTTGACGCGCTGGAAGCCGCGCTTCAGCCAGTCGGCCAGTTCCTTGCGGTATTCGCCCTTGCGACCGCGCACCACGGGCGCCAGCAGATAGCCGCGCGTCTTCTCCGGCAGCTCCAGCAGCCGGTCGACCATCTGGCTGACCGTCTGGCTCTCGATCGGCAGGCCCGTCGCCGGCGAGTAGGGGATGCCGGCACGTGCCCAGAGCAGGCGCATGTAGTCGTGGATCTCGGTGACGGTGCCGACTGTCGAGCGCGGGTTCTTCGAGGTCGTCTTCTGCTCGATCGAGATGGCCGGCGAGAGCCCGTCGATCTGGTCGACATCGGGCTTCTGCATCATCTCGAGGAACTGGCGGGCATAGGCCGAGAGGGACTCGACATAGCGGCGCTGGCCCTCGGCGTAGATCGTATCGAAGGCGAGCGAGGATTTGCCCGAGCCTGAAAGGCCGGTGAAGACCACGAGCTTGTCGCGCGGAATCGCCAGGTCGACGTTCTTGAGATTGTGCTCGCGCGCGCCGCGCACGGAAATCACGCGTGCATTCGGATCGGCCGCGCGGTTGCGGTCGAACATGTCCTCAAGCGTGGCGGCTTGTTCAGCCAAAGAGGTCTTGCGGGCCATCGGGGCGTCCGTTCGGGTAAGGCGTAGAGATAGGGCAAATGCCCGGCCATGCCAGCCTCACGGCGGTCTGGCAGGCATGAATATCATGCAGCGGGATAGGCTGCTGTCTTTCTCCTGACAATTCGCGTCAGGAGTAGGGCGTCCGGTTTGGCGATCGGTGCCGCCGTCCGCCGAGGCTCGTCCGACCTCCGGCGGCCGCCTCGCGAATCCTGATGAAGACAGGGGACAACTCTGCAAAACGGACTTGAACAAAGCAAGAACATTGTTGATAGTGACGTCTGCGGGCGCTAGGGTCCGGCTCCGGTCGTCGATCGGATTTGCAGATGTGCGCAGGAAATGGAGCCTCTCATGGCTGGTAGCGTCAACAAGGTCATTCTGGTCGGTAATCTCGGGCGCGACCCCGAGGTGCGCCGGCTCGGCAGCGGCGAGCCGGTCGTCAATCTGCGCATCGCCACGTCCGAGACCTGGCGCGACAAGCAGTCCGGTGAGCGCAAGGAAAAGACCGAGTGGCACTCGGTGGTGATCTTCAACGAGAATCTCGCCAAGGTCGCGGAGCAGTATCTGAAGAAGGGCTCGAAGGTTTACATCGAGGGCCAGCTCCAGACGCGCAAGTGGCAGGATCAGTCGGGCGTCGAGAAGTACACGACCGAGATCGTACTGCAGCGCTTCCGCGGCGAACTCACCATTCTCGACAGCCGCGGGCAGGGCGGTTCTGACGAGTATGGCGAGGGCGGCGGTTCGGTCGAGGACCGTTCGGGCGGCGGCGGTTCCTTCGGGCGTTCGAGCCCGATGGGCAGCGGTGGCGGCTCGCGCCAGCCGGCCATGTCCAGCGGCGGCAGCGGGCGTTCGTCGAGCACCCACCTGGACGACGATATCCCGTTCTAGGGCAAGCGAGGGCGAACCGCTTTGCGGATCGCAATCTCCTCAGGATCAGAAGGCCGCTCCCGACCCGTTCGGAGCGGCCTTTTTGTTGGTATCCGAAGGACGGGGCGGCTCTCCCTCCATCATTGCCAAGAGCGGCAAGCGGCATTCGATGACTTAGATCGCGAATCTCGGTGCGAGATTGCATTCATTCGCGCTCGAGCAGTCAGACCCGACCGCCGTCCAGGCGCGAAGGACCGTCTATCGGGCACCCGCAATAACGAGTGGGCTGAAGCTGCGCTGTCGCGCAAGCTGAGGAACGGACTTGAGCGCGGAGCTTCCCGACCTTCTGGAACGTCAGGCGCGTCTGACGCGCGCGCCGGGCCTAGCCGTGACTGCGCGCCGCTTAGAACATCGGACCGGATATCACATCCGGTCCGATGTTCTAACCTTCTGTGTTTGCATCGGCTTTCCCGAAAACCGCAATCTACTTTTCGGGCCGATGCTTTAGCCGTCATAGGCCCTCTGAAGCGCGGCGATGTCGATCTTCTGCATCTGCATCATCGCCTGCATGGCCCGGCCGGCCTTCTCCTGTTCGGGGCTGCTCAACAGCTTGGGCAGCACTGACGGGATGACCTGCCAGGAGACGCCGAACCTGTCCTTCAACCAGCCGCATTGCTGAATCTGTCCACCGTCTCCGAGCCTGTCCCAGTAGTAATCGACCTCGTCCTGGGTTTCGCAGTTCACATAGAGCGAGATCGCTTCCGTGAACTTGAAGCGTGGGCCGCCATTGAGTGCCGTGAATTGCAGGCCTTCGAGCTCGAAGGAGGCGGCCATGGGCGAGACGCCGCCGAGCTTCGAATTCTTGAAGATGGAGGTGTAGAATTTTGCCGCCTCCTCAGCCTGGCCATCGAACCACAGGAACGGGGTGATCTTCTGCATGGTCGTCTCCTCCTCTTGCTTGGGGGGCACGGGGCGGTCGCCCGAATGCTGCGAGTGCAGGGCTTCCGGAACTGATCGGTGAAACGGCTCAGGTGGAATGGCTCAGGCGGCCTGCCGCCTTTTAGCGAACAGGATGTCGAGCTTCCCGTAGCTTGCGGCGACGCCTTCCTTCATGCCGCTCCGGAGCGCGCCGTCGCGGGCCTCGCGCGAGGAATAGAGTACGGTCAGCGTGAGTTCGGTCTTGCCCGCGTGCTCCGTAAGAACCAGCGTCGCGATGGCCTCGCCCCCGGTCCAGTCCTGGTCGAACAGTTCGGTCCGGACGATACGCTCAGGGCGCGCGATCTCGCGGTAGATGCCGCCCATACCCATCACGGCGCCGTCCGGTCCGTGCCAGACATGGCGGAAGCTGCCGCCGACCCGAAAATCGACCTCGCAATGCTGCAGTGACCAGCCTGGAGGGCCGCTCAACCACCTCTTCAGCAGCTCAGGCCGGTTCATGGCCTCGAAGACCAGCTCGCGTGGTGCGTCGAAGTGGCGGGTCATCAGGACCTCGCGGTCGCTGGGCGTGGAGACGGACAGATCGGCGGTCGTCAGCATCGTCACTCTCCTTTGGGGGTCAGGCCTTTGGGGTTCATGGCGGATTGTCCAGTCTCGGCCTTCATCTCGTCGAGAAGGAGGTCGAGGCGCTGGAAGGTCGTCTCCCAGAACTGGCGGTAGCCTTCGAGCCAGCCATTTGCGTCGGCGAGAGCTTGGGGCTCGAGCCGGCAAGGGCGACGTTGCGCGTCCCGCCCGCGCGAAATCAGTCCGGCGCGCTCCAGCATCTTGAGATGCTTGGAGATGGCCGGCTGGCTCATCGCGAAGGGCTGGGCCAGTTCGGTCACCGAAGCCTCACCCAGCGCGAGCCGTGCCAGGATCGCCCGCCGGGTCGGATCGGCCAGGGCCGCGAAGGTGGTGTCGAGCCGGCTGGATGGTGTCATTGAATTACCAATTGGTTATATAACTATATTGTTATTTGCCGGGCCGACGCGGTTGTCAAGATCGAGGTGTGGGCCTCCCGATAGGTTCGTCATGCGGGGCAGGCATCTCCGCCCTGGCGCGTGAAATCCTTGTGCGGACCGGGGCAACGGGCGTATGTGCAGCGCTCATGAGCAACACAGATCCCGCCGCCTCAGCCCTGTCCGTCTGGATCGCGCTGGAAAGCCCCACCCATCACGCTCCTGGCGTGAACGGCATGATGGACCTCGTCGCCAAGGAGGTCGAAGGCCTGCCGATCGCGGTCGAGCGCCTGCCGGGGCGCGACGGCCTCGGAGACAGTGTCATCCTGAGGGCCGGGCTTGATAATGGCGAGAAGGCCGTTTCGGTCATGTCGCATCTCGACACGGTCCACCCGGTTGGGACGAGTGCCAAGGATTTGCCTGTCCGGATCGAGGGCGACAGGCTCTATGGTCCTGGCGTCTATGATATGAAGGGCGGTGCCTGGCTCGCCCTGCAAGCCTTCAAGGATGTGGCCAAGGCGGGCTCGGCCAAGCGGCCGATGATCTTCCTGTTCACGCCCGACGAGGAGATCGGCTCGCCGACCACCCGTTCGGTGATCGAGGATATCGGGCGTCAGTCGGCGGCGGTGCTGGTCACCGAGCCCGCGCGCGAAGGCGGCCGCATTGTCACGGCCCGCAAGGGTGTCGGCCGCTTCGACGTCAGGCTGGAAGGCCGCCCGGCCCATTCAGGCTCACGCCATGCTGACGGACGCAGCGCCATCCGCGAGGCGGCGCACCAGATCCTCGCCATCGAGGGCATGACGGACTATGCGCGCGGCATCACCACGTCGGTCGCCTTGATCGGCGGCGGCACGGCGGCGAACGTGATTCCGCAGCATGCCTGGTTTAGCGTCGATGCGCGCGTCACCACGCTTGCCGACGGTCAGATGATGGAGAGCCGCATCCTTGGGCTCACGCCCCGCGATCCCGATGTGAAGATCACGGTGACGGGCGGCATGAACCGGCCGCCCTATGAGAAGTCGAGTACGGTCGCGCAGTTGTTCGAGACAGCGCGCGGCGTTGCGGCGAAGGTCGGCTTCGATCTTCAGGACTGCCCGATGACCGGTGGTGGTTCCGACGGCAATTTCACGGCGGCGCTCGGCGTGCCGACGCTGGATGGTCTCGGCATCGACGGCAATGGCGCCCATACGCTCGAGGAATACGCCCTGATCTCCTCGATCGCACCGCGTCGAGCCCTGATCAAGGGGCTGCTCGAAACGGTCTGAGCGCTCGGCTTCCCGCTTCCGCTTCTGCCCGAAATCCGCTCTGATGCTTCCCAAGGCCGCGCGACGGCTGTCCTTGGGAAGGGAAGCGGCATGAAGAACTGGATCGCAGGTGCCCTTGGCGCTGCTTGCATGGTGGTGGCGGGAATGGCAGCGGCACAGGACCTGATGGTCGAGAAGAAGGTGTTCGAGCTGCCGAGCTTCACGACGCAAGGCGGGCGCACACTCAAGAGCGTCAAGGTCGGCTGGGAGAGCTACGGCACGCTCAATGCCGACAAGTCGAATGCGATCCTGATCTGCCATTTCTTCTCCGGTAATTCGCATGCCGCCGGCAAGTACGACGCAAGGGATGCCGCGCCAGGCTACTGGGATGCGATTGTCGGTCCCGGCAAGGCGATCGACACCAATAAGTACTTCGTCCTGTCCTCCGATACGCTGGTGAACCTCAACACCGGCGATCCGAAGACGACGACCACCGGCCCGGCTTCGCTCAATCCCGATACCGGGAAGCCCTATGCGCTCGATTTCCCGATCGTCACGGTCGGCGACTTCGTCAATGTCCAGAAGGCACTGGTCGAGAGCCTGGGTATCAGGAAGCTGGCGCTGGTCGCCGGCCCATCCATGGGCGCGCTCCAGACCTGGGAATGGGCAGCAAGCCATCCGGAGATGGTCGCCAAGGCGATGCCGGTGATCGGCGCGGCAGAAGCCGATGCGCAGCTCATCGCCTGGCTCGATGTCTGGGCGGCGCCGATCCTGGTCGATCCCAACTGGAACAAGGGCGACTATTACGGTGGCACCCCGCCCAATGCCGGCCTCGCCAAGGCACTGGCAGTGGTGACGCTGCAGGCGAACCACCGTGACTGGACCAATGGCACCTTCGGGCGCAGGCCCGCCAAGGAAGGTGAGGACCCCGCCAAAGCGCTCGGAAACAGGTTCCAGGTCCAGAGCATTCTCGACAATGCCGGTGAGGCGCGCGCCAAGCTGTCAGACGCGAACCATTTCCTCTATCTCGTGAAGGCCAACCAGCTTTTTGCCGCTGGCGGAACCTCGCTCGCCAATGGCGCGTCGAAGATCAAGGCGCCGGTGCTGCTGATCACGCAGCCGAAGGATCTGGTCTTCACTGCGGATACGATCGCCAGCACGGTCGATGGCATGAAGCAGAGCGGCGTCGACATCTCCCACATCACCATCCAGGGCTCGCGTGGGCATCTCGACGGCGTCATCTCGATGAAGCAGGCCGAAGGGGCGATCCGGGCCTTCCTGGAGAAGTGAGGCGCGTCAGCGTCTCATGCTCGGTCCTGCACAGGGCATGGGCCTTTGAACGATGATGAGCGGCACATGCGCCGATGAACGGGCAAGCCTGGCCATGTCGGTGATGCCCGTTTCAAGGGGGCACGTCCTAACCGCCTCCGATCACGGCGCGCACGCCATCGATGACGAATTGCACGGCGAGCGCGGCAAGGATCACGCCGAGCAGGCGGGTCAGAACGACATTGCCGGTGACACCGAGGAGGCGCGCAATCGGCGTCGCCATGAGGAAGGTCACGAGGCATGAGGCGATCACCAGCCCGCAGATGACCGCCAGCGAGCCGAGCATGGCGAGATCGCCATTGGCGCGTCCGGCGAGCAGCATCATCGCGGTCAGCGAGCCGGGGCCTGCCATCAGCGGGATGGCGAGCGGGAAGGCGGCAACGTTGCGGATGTGGTCGAGAGTGATTGCGGTCTCGGCCGTCGCCTGCTTGCGCTCGTTGCGGCGCTCGAACACCATCTCGAACGAGATCCAGAACAGCAGCAGCCCGCCAGCGATGCGGAAGGCCGGCAGCGAGACGCCGAGCGCCTTCAGCACGATATCGCCCGCAAGTCCGAAGAAGGCCATGATGCCGAAGGCGATGATGCAGGCGCGCACCGCGACCTGCCTGCGCTCGTCGGCCGACATGCCGCGCGTCAGGGACAGGAAGATCGGTGCGAGACCCGGCGGATCGAGGGTGACCAGCAGTGTGACGAGGGCGGAGGTGAGATATTCCAGGAACATCGTGGAGCTTAGGCATGCTGCCGAGCCCGCGTCACTAGGCGTAGGAGCGAAATTTGCCGAGCGGTTTTCCGGCTCCGTCACGCGCTCGCGCCAGTCAAACATGGCGGCAATGTGGGAGGGTTCGGAAAGTGAGTCAAAGACTCGTAATGCGTTGACAAAGAACGGTTTTAATTTCTCTGGAGAGATTCGTCTTTTGCTGGCTTCGCGGGGCGGAATCGGATAGCTAGAAGCTTGAAAAATCGTAGAAAACGGGACCTCATCCCTTGAGCGAAGACGACAACGGCACGCGCGGCGGCCAGCCGGAAGACGCGCATTTCGGCGGCGACATCAAGCCGATCGCCATCACTGACGAGATGAAGAAGAGCTATCTCGATTACGCCATGAGCGTGATCGTCAGCCGCGCTCTTCCCGACGTCCGCGACGGCCTGAAGCCGGTGCACCGGCGCATCCTGTTCTCGATGCACGAGAACAAGAACCTGCCGGACCGGCCCTATACCAAATGCGCCCGCATCGTCGGCGATACGATGGGTAAGTACCATCCGCACGGCAACATGGCGGTCTATGACGCGCTGGTCCGCATGGCGCAGGATTTCTCGCTGCGCCTGCCCTTGATCGACGGCCAGGGTAATTTCGGCTCGATGGATGGCGATTCCGCGGCGGCCGATCGTTATACCGAGGCCAGGCTCGACAAGGCGGCGATGCCGCTGCTCGAGGATCTCGACCTCGACACGGTCGATTTCCAGCCGAACTATGACGGCAAGGAGCATGAGCCGCGGGTTCTGCCGGCGCGCTATCCGAACCTGCTCGTCAACGGGGCCGGCGGCATCGCGGTCGGCATGGCGACCAATATTCCGCCGCATAATCTCGGCGAGGTGATCGATGCCTGCATCGCGCTGATCGACGATCCCGAGCTCTCGATCGACGACCTGATCGAGATCGTGCCTGGTCCGGACTTCCCGACCGGCGCCTCGATCATGGGCAAGAGCGGCATCCACTCCGCCTATCACACCGGTCGTGGCTCGATCGTGATGCGGTCCAAGACGCATATCGAGGAGCTGCGCAAGGAGCGCGAGGCGATCATCGTCACCGAGGTTCCCTACCAGGTGAACAAGGCTTCGATGGTCGAGAAAATCGCTGATCTGGTCCGCGAGAAGCGGATCGAAGGCATTTCCGATCTGCGTGACGAATCCAGCCGCGAGGGCGTGCGTGTCGTCATCGAGGTCAAGCGCGACGCCATGGCCGATGTCGTGCTGAACCAGCTCTACCGTTATACGCCGCTGCAGACTTCGTTCGGCGCCAACATGGTCGCGCTCAATGGCGGTCGGCCGGAGGTGTTGAACCTCAAGGACTTCATCTCGGCCTTTATCGAGTTCCGCGAGGAGGTCGTCTCCCGGCGCACGCGCTACCTGCTCAACAAGGCGCGCGAACGCGCCCATGTGCTCTGCGGCCTTGCCACCGCCGTCGCCAATATCGACGAGGTCATCCGCCTGATCCGCACCGCGCCGACCCCGGCCGCTGCGCACGCCTCGCTGATGGATCGCAACTGGCCGGCCGAGGATATCGCGCCGCTGATCGCACTGGTCGACGATCCGCGTCATCCGCTCAATCCGGACGGCACCTATCGCCTGTCCGATGCGCAGGCCAAGGCGATCCTCGAATTGCGCCTTGCTCGCCTGACCGCCCTCGGCCGCGACGAGATCGGCGAAGAACTCGCCAAGCTTGCCACCGAGATCGCGGATTATCTCGAAATCCTGCGCTCGCGCGCCCGCATCCAGTCGATCATCAAGACCGAACTCACCGAGGTGAAGGCTGCCTTCGCCACGCCGCGCCGCACGGTGATCCAGGACTGGGGTTCCGATCTCGACGACGAAGACCTGATCGCGCGCGAGGACATGGTGGTGACCGTGTCCCATGCCGGTTACATCAAGCGCGTGCCGCTCTCGACCTATCGGGCGCAAAAGCGCGGCGGCAAGGGCCGTTCGGGCATGTCGACCCGGGACGAGGATTTCGTCACCCGGCTCTTCGTTGCCGACACCCACACACCGATCATCTTCTTCTCCTCGCGCGGCCAGGCCTACAAGGAGAAGGTCTGGCGGTTGCCGCTGGCGGCGCCGAATGCTCGCGGCAAGTTCCTCAACAACATGCTGCCGCTGGAGAAGGATGAGCGCATCACCACGGTGATGCCGCTGCCGGAGGATGAGGAGAGCTGGGAGCGGCTCGATGTGATGTTTGCGACCCGGACGGGCAATGTCCGCCGCAACAAGCTCTCCGACTTCGTGCAGGTCAATCGCAACGGCAAGATCGCGATGAAGCTCGACGAGGGAGACTCCATCGTCGACGTCCAGATCTGCTCGGAACATGACGACGTGCTGCTGACCACGGCGGCCGGCCAGTGCATCCGCTTCGCCGTGCCGGAAGTGCGCGTTTTCAAGGGGCGCGACTCGACCGGCGTGCGCGGCATCAACCTCGCCGATGGCGATGAGGTGATCTCGCTCGCCATCTTGCACCATCTCGACGCGACACCGGATGAGCGCGCCGCCTATCTCAAGCGCGCCGCTGCTGCCCGCAAGGCCCTGAATGGCGAAGGCGACGACACCGCCGAGCCGGTCCAGGCGAGCGAGGGCGAGGAGGCCGCCAGCGATATCGAACTCGGCCAGGAGAAATATGCCGAGATGGGTGCTGCGGAGCAGTTCATCCTGACGGTGTCCGAGAAGGGCTACGGCAAGCGCACCTCGTCCTTTGAGTACCGGGTCACCGGACGCGGCGGCAAGGGCATCGTCGCCATGGTGGTGAACGAGCGCAACGGCAAGCTGATCGCCTCCTTCCCGGCGGTCGATACGGACCAGATCATGCTCGTGACCGATGGCGGGCAGGTGATCCGCGTGCCGGTCGACAAGGGACCGGACAACCGCATCCGCATTGCCGGCCGCTCGACCCAGGGTGTCACGGTGTTCAACACCGCAGCCGGTGAGAAGGTCGTCTCGGTCGAATGCATCGGTGATGCAGGGGACGACGAGGCCGAGGACGAAGGCCCTGCGCCTGCGGACGAGCCTCCTCAGGAAGGCTGAGGCCGGCTTGTTTCAGGTTTGAAATGACCTGAAGCTCGGGCTGTGGAACAACCGAGGCATGATGTCGAACATTCTCGACGTCATGCCGCCAGGACCGCGACAAGAACCGACAGCCAGATCGCAAACACGCCCAGGGCGAAGGCCCGCCGGGCCGGTACGACCTTCTCGTCACTATCTGCTGCTACGGGTGTGGTTGCGATCCAGGTGACCGAGCCCAGTGAGGCAAAGCCGGCAAAGGCCAGGGTGACGATGACGATGTCGAGCCGCCGCCATGGCACCGGCTCATGCACACCCCAGTAGCCGAGGAACGCCATCCCCATTGCAAACATGGTGGCTGAGGCGGAACAGAGCCCGACGATCGATCCCGTTGGTGCACGCATGGCGTGGTTTCCGCGCTGACTGCGATGAGGAAACACCCGGTCCGTGGACAGGTCAATTGCGAGGCTGCGGGGGCAAGCCGCGGCTCAAATCTGCGCGGGTGCTGACTAAGCCGGGCGACCGTCAGCGCGTCAGGAGATTTGGCAGGGTGCTGCCGGCAGGACGCAAGGTGGCTTCCGAGTTGAGCGCCAGCGATGGACCTTCGAGCGGGCCCTGCAGGACGAGGGGCACCGTCAGGGAGCCGCTCTGCTGGGCCAGCTGGCCGGCCATCTCGATCCAGCCTTGCTGCAGGAATGCCTGGCCTGCGAGCGCGAGACGATAGGTCGGGCCCGTCATCTGGGCATCAGTGATTGTCGCGATGCCATCGGCGACATTCGCCGTAGCGCTCGCGCTGTCGAATGGTGTCTTGCCCTGCCGCCATTCCCGCAGGGCCGCCACAGGATTGCGCTCGGCACGACGCAGCAAGTCGATGAAAGCAAAGCCGCCAAGCTCGCCTTGACGCAGACTGAGGCTCGCCTTTCCGTTCAAGGAGGCGAGAACGGCCTCGGCCGTGGTGCCCGTGCCATCCAGCGCGAACTGCAGATTGCCTTGCCCGCTCAGTCTCGGCAGTTCGGGCAGGTCGGTTGCGCTTTGCCCGAGATTGATCCGGTCGAGATTGCCTTGCAGCTTCACGTCGATGGCGTTCGGGGTCGCACTCGCAAGCAGGCGGCCCTTGACGCTGCCGCCATAGGCAGTCGCGCGAAGCAACCCGGCCTCGAAGCGGCCCTTCTTGACGAGCAACTGGGTCGCGACATCACTGAGACGGGCGCCGCCGAGGCGGGCGGCATCCACCGAGACGCGCAGGTCGATGTCATGGGCCGTCCAGGCCTCGAATTCGAGCGGCGTCGGGTTGGCGAGCCCGGTGCCGGGTTTGGGCAGGCCGAGCCGATTGGTCATGCGGCCAAGATCGAGCGTCGCGCCGGCGAGTGTTCCGGAGAGGGACCAGCGTTGGCCGGCTTCGCCGAGCATGATCGCGCCGTCGAGGCGGTCCCCGTCGAAGATGGCGCTTGCGTTGCTGAGCGAGATCTCGTTGGCCTTGATCTGGGCTTCAGCGGCGATGCTGAGCTGTCCGATGGCAGGCGCGAGGCGGGGCGTTTCACCGAACCAGTCGAACAGTTCCGGGAGCGACGGCGTCGAGAGGCTCAATTGCCCATTGAAGACCGGCTCGCGCAGGCCGGATCGTATGCCGTCAAGGCGCAGGTTCATCCGTTCGGAGGTCGCGGACAAGGAGAGCCTGGCGCTTTCCCCGGCGACCGGCCAGACAACACTGAGATTGGTCGCGACGCCGCGCCAGGTCACGGAGCCCGAGGCGATGATCGGCTCCTCGGGGTCGCGGTCCTCGATGATCAGATTGACATCGCGCAGGATGGTGCGGATCGCGCCTTCGGCCCGCGCAAAGACCGAACCCGAAATGATCACGATCCGGCTCTGGTTCGTGAGGCTGGTGAGATAGGCAAGGGGCGGCGCGAGCCATTCCGAGAGCTCATCGTCCCTGCCTGAAACTGTGGCATCGATTTGGGGAGAGATCAGATCGATCCGGTCGAAGGAGAGGCGCCCTGCCAAAAGCGGCAGCAGGCGGGCGCGGGCCTTGAGCTGCGACGCCTTGCCGGAGAGCAGGCCGTCATGTTGCTTGAAGCTGACTTGCGAGAGCTCGACCCGCGGCAAAGGCAGAAGGACGATGCTCGCATGCTCGAGGCTGGTCACCTTGAGGCCGGTGCGATCCTCGATGCGGGCAACGACATGTCGCTCGACCAGCCCAACGGCAACGCCCCAGGATTGCAGGCCAAGCAGCACCAGGCCGATGGCGAGCGAATAGGCGAGAATGGAAACGCGTCGTGTCATGGGCCTTCGGCCGGGCTGCAACCGGAATCGAACCGGAGGTCAAGCTAAAATTGTTTATGACGATGCCGGGCGGCTTGTCGAGTTGAGGAGCCTATTTCCGGCATACAACCTGTGGATCGGCAAAGAGAGCCGCAACGCCTTACGGTGTCACCCCTTCGTGCCACCGGCTCGTGCCAGAATGATGGCGGGATAGAGGCCGGCGATCACGATCAGCAACGCGGCCAGCGCTCCGTCTTCGAACATGCCGCGTGAGGCATGTCCGTAGACGATGGTTGCGAGCGTGTCGACGTTCAGCGGTCGCAGCAGCAGCGTCGCGGGCAGCTCCTTCAGACAGTCGACGAATACGAGCAAGGCGGCCGCAGCGATGGCAGGGCGAGCGAGCGGCCAATGCACCTGCCGCAACACCTCGCCCGAGCTTGAGCCGAGGGCGCGCGCGGCATCGTCGATCCTCGGCGAGATCCGGGCGAGACCGCTCTGGATGCCGGAGATCGCGATCGACAGGAAGCGTACGACATAGGCAATCACGAGAGCCGCACCCGAGCCGATCAGGATGAGACCAGGACTGGCGCCGAACAATGCGGAGACGGTGTCGGCGACGAGATTGTCGAAGGCGGCAAGCGGGACGAGCAGTCCAAGCGCGAGCACCGTGCCGGGCAGCGCATAGCCAAGCGAGGCGATGCGCGCGAGCGCCGGCAGCCAGGTTTCGCGGCCGAGCCGGCCTGCAGCCACGATGCAAAGGCCAAGCGTCACCACGATCAGCGCGGCGCCAGCCGACAGCAGCAGGGCATTCAGGAGATTGCGCAGCAGGGCCATGTCGAACTGATGCAGCAGGCCGCGCGTCAGGACCTCCTGGAGGAGAAAGCCCATCGGCAGAAGCGCGCCAAGCAGCAGGGGCAGGGCGCAGGCGGCGCTGGCTGCGAGCGCAATGCGCCCGGACAGGAGCCGGCGGCCGACGGCACGGGGCTGGCGCACCGAGAGCGTGAAGCGGCGTGCGCCGCGCAGTCTCGCCTCGGTTGCGATCAGGGCGACCACGAGGAGAAGCATCACGCAGGAGATCTGGGCTGCGCCCGCCAGAGAGCCGCGATTGAGCCAGGTCGTGTAGATCGACAGGGTCAGGGAGCGGACCCCGAGATATTCGGTCGCGCCGATATCGTTGAGTGTTTCGAGCAGTGCCAGGGTCAACCCTGCAACGAGCGCCGGGCGCGCCATGGGCAAGCCAATCCGCCAGAACAAGGTGCCGTGCGCGGCTCCGAGCGTCCGCGCCGACTCGACGATCGTCGCGCTCTGTAGGCCGAACAGCGCCCGGACGCTGAGATAGACGTAAGGGTAGAGCACGATCCCCATGACGAAGATCGCGCCCGCCAGATTGCGCGGGTCGGGAAACCAGTAGTCACGCAGGCTGCGATAGCCCGTCACCGCACGCAAGGCCGTTTGCAGCGGCCCCTGGAAGCCCAGGAACTCGACGTAGATATAGGCCGTCAGATAGGTCGGGATCGCCAATGGCAGCACGAGCAGCCATTCGAAGGCGCGACGGCCGGGAAACTCATATTGGGTGACGAGCCAGGCCGTGCCGACGCCGATGAGGCTGCAGAGCAGGCCGACGCCGGCAAGAAGCATGGCGGTGTTCGCCAGCGCATCGGGAATGACATTGGCGACAAGATGCGGCCAGATCGACGATGCTGCCGGCGAAAGCGCGGTCAGGCCGAGCGCGAGAACTGGCAGCGCGACAAGCCCGGCACCCGCAACCGAGGCCCAGACAAAACGGCTCGACGGCCGCCACGCGCGTGGCGACCGTCGCATTTCTCCAGCCGTGGGAGACGGGCTCAATTGTCGAAGCCGACCTTGTCGACGAGGTCAGCGGCCGCCTTGCGGTTCTTGCCGATCTCGGTCAGCGGGGTGGTGTCGACATTGACCTTGCCGAGCAGCTTCACAGCGGCGCTTTCCTTGACGTCCGGGTTGACCGGGAACTCGAAATTGCCGTCGGCATAGATGGTCTGCGCCTTGTCGCCAAGCATGTACTCGATCAGCTTGACCGCGTTTTCACGATTGGGGGCGTGTTTGGCGATGGCGGCGCCCGAGATGTTCACATGGGTGCCGCCATTGGCGAAGGTGGTCTTCAGCGGCTTGATCGCCTCGAACCAGCCCTTCTGCTCGTTCGCGGCAGTGCTCATCAGGCCGATATAGTAGGTGTTGATCACTGCGATATCGCAGAGCCCGGACTGGATGTCGCGCGCGACTTCACGGTCGCCGCCGCCGGGCTTGCGCGCGGTGTTGGCCTTGAGTGCCTTGAGCCACGCCTCGGTCTTCTCGGCGCCGTTGCGCGCGAGATAGGCGGCAAAGAGAGCGTTGTTGTAGGGGTGCTGACCGCCGCGGATGCAGAACTTGCCCTTCCACTTCGGGTCGGCGAGGTCCTCATAGGTGATCGCATCCTGCGGCACGCGATCCTTCGAGACGACGACGATGCGGGCGCGCTTGGTCAGGGTGACCCAGTTGTCCTGCGGATCGCGCAGCTGCGCCGGGACGATCTTGTCGACGGCCGCCGACTTGATCGGCTGGGTGACGCCGGCATTGGCGGCCGAGATCATCTGCGCGGCGTCGACCATGATCATGACATCGGCCGGGCTGTTTGCGCCCTCGGCCTTGATGCGCTCCTCGAGTCCATCCTTCAGGAACACCGTGTTGACCTTGATGCCGGTGTCCTTGGTGAAGGCCTCGACGACGGGATTGAGCAGGGCCGGCTCGCGCGTCGTGTAGAGATTGACGCTCTGGGCCAGGACCGGGGTAGCGAGCAGGCAGGACGCCAGGGCGATGAGGGACAGGCGAGTTTTGTCGATCATGGTTCGCTCCTTCGGGCGTAGATGCCCTCTGCACGTTCGTGGTGCTGGAGCGGTAGTGCCTGACGCTAGGGCGGTCAATTGAAAAGCGTTATAGATCAATTGCTTATAGGTTTTCTAAATTGCAGTCTCTTTAGATTAATTCAAAGAAGATGCACCTCCGAACCAGCGCCCAAGATTGTTATCGGCTCGCCGAAGCCAGTCGATGGAGCTAAGGCAAAAGCCGGAACGCCGGCCCGGCGATCACGCGGACGGGCCCGCGCGTTGGCGGATCGATCGAGCCGCGCAATTCGATTGCATCGCTCATCACGGTCTCGTCACGAAGCGAGGCTTCGCGCGTGCGCAGCTTGCGGCGCAGCGCCTGCATCTGCGCTTCGACGCGTGAAATGCCGACCCGCTCGTCGATGCCGCGCCGATCGCCGGCACTGAGTTCCCGCGCCGATCTGAAATCGACGAAATCGCGCCGGCTATAGGGCCACTGCGACGAGCCGGTGAAGGTCGTGACCTTGCCGTCCAGCACGACGCTGTCGCCGGGACGAAGCGTGATATCGCGCAACAGCGAGACGCGGCGCTCGCCGCTGGCGACAATCGGCGGCCGGCAGGCTGGATCAGAGGATTTCTCGTGGCCATAGGCAACGGGGAGCGAGTCATAGGTCTTGCCATCTGCCGAAACGGCGCCGTCGATCGTGCTGGCACCGGCGGGAACGCGGAAGACCTTGACCGGGATTCCGGGGTTCATGGCTCGGCAGAGGGCGTCGTGCGCCGCGAGGTCAGACTGGGCATTCAGATTGCCGATCGGCGCATGAAAGCCGTCGCAGAGCCGCACGCAGATGGTGCGCGCGCCATGTCCACTGCCGGAGACGGTATCGAGGCGTGCAACGCTGTGCTGCGTCGTGGGGCGCCGGGCCGCCTGACGCGGAGGTTCGACCGACCTGAAAGGGTTCAAGACCACGGGCGGGTGCGCGATGCGCCCGTTCGGTACGCTGCGCGCAAGGGGTAGGTTCCAGATGCCACGCGCGGGCGCATAGGCGATGGGGGCATGATAGGCGCCGGCTTGCGGGGCGCGCATAGCACGGCGGTTCGCCGCTTCCTGGAGCTGAAAGTCGCGGACGCCGGCATCGTCGCCAGCCTGGACGAGCGAGATCGTGCCGATCGCGCCACCCGCTCCGAGCACAAGGCCAAGCGCAGTCATCGCTGCCAAGCGGCCCGCGCGTTTCTTGCCGTCAGCATTGCGCTCCAGCGCAACGACGGAGACAGGGCTGCCTAATGGCGGGTTTTCCCCGTCGGGGATCTCACGGACACGAAACATCGCGTCAACTCCACTCGCGCTTGTTCTTCGTCCGCCGCCCTTGGGGTTTAGTTTACTTTTCGTTAATCATCAACGGCCCGTCGGCGTTCGCGCATGCAAAACGGGCGCGATGCTTAACGCAGCGCGCCCGGCCAAAATGCCTGGAGAGGGGTTCAGCTTTCGGGCGAGATGACGATGCGCTGCATGTTCGAGGCGGTTGCGGTTTCACCCGAGCCGCTCTCGAAACGGCCGCGCAGCTCGATCGTGGTGGCATCATCGATCTTCGCCTCCCGTACCGTCATGTCGCGGCGCAGGGCCAGCATCTGGCCTTCACGGCTGGAAACGCCGACCGTGTCGTCGATCATCCGGCGTTGATTGGCGTTGAGTTCGTTCGACGACCGAAAATCGCGGAAATTCCTCGGGTTGTAAGGCCAGGTGGAAGAGCCCTCGAAGGTTGTCACCTTGCCATCAAGCACCACCGAGTCGCCTGGGCGCAGGGTGAAATCCCGCAGAAGAGAGACACGACGATCACCGGCAGATGGGACGGTGGGCCTGCAGCCCGGGTCGGACGATGTCTCGTGACCATAGGCAACGGGCAGGGAGCCATAGGTCCTGCCGTCGGAGGCCACGGCGCCGTCGATATCCGCGGCGCCCGCAGGAACGCGGAAGACCTTGACCGGGATGCCGGGATTCATCGCCGTGCAAAGGACCTCATGCGCCGGCCAGTCAGCTTGCGATCGCAAATGGCCAAGCGGCATGTGATAGCCGTCGCACATCCGTACGCAAATGGTGCGGGAGGCGCCTGATCCGGAATCGTAACGGGCCGTTGCACGGAGAGTGCTTACGGTCGCTCCATCGCGCGGCTTGCCGCGTTCGCGCAGGACGGGGGGATGTTCGATCCGGCCATCTGGGTATGAGCCGAAGAGCGGCAGCCTCCAGCCTGAACTGACCGGAGCATAGGTCAAGGCCGCGGCAATGGGCGCACGTCTCGCTGCTTCCTGAAGATGGAAGGCACGAACGCCGGCGTCATCGCCAGCCCGAACGAGGGTGACGGTCAGCGCCGTGCCGCTCGCTCCGAGAACCAATCCGAGCAGCACCATGGCTGCGTACCGCGTCAGAGCGGCCCTTCGGGAAGGAGATGGATGGATTCCGGGCGGAGTATGGCCCGACAGCGGCACGGCATTTCTTATGCGGAACATCGACGACTTTGCTTATGGCAGGGATCACTCACCCAGCGTTATGCAAGCCGCCGTTCTCTCCGCTTTAAGGCGCAAGGTTGCCTTTGATGCATTCTGCAGAAATACGCCACGAACTGCAGGAGATGCGAAGCTCGTGGCGCAGGGACGATTGAGAGGGAGGCTTTGACCGCCCTCAGAGGTCCGGGCCGCGCACCGCCTGCGGGATGGCTACGGGCACAGCGGAGCTGGGCACGCTCTCGCGCTCGCCGCGACTGCGGCCGGAGAGCCAGGTGTCGACCTTGTCGAGGTAGAAATAGATCACCGGCGTGATGTAGAGCGTCAGCAGCTGCGAAACGATCAATCCGCCGACCACGGCGATGCCGAGCGGCTGGCGCAGCTCGGCGCCGGCGCCCGCGCCGAGTGCGATGGGAAGCACGCCGAAGATCGCGGCAAAGCTCGTCATCATGATCGGACGGAAGCGGACAAGCGCCGCCTCGCGGATGGCGGTCAACGCGTCGTCCCCCTGTTTACGGCGCTCGATCGCGAAATCGACCATCATGATCGCGTTCTTCTTGACGATACCGACCAGCATCAGGATGCCGATGATCGCGATCACCGACAGGTCCATGTTGAAATACTGCAGGGCGAGCAGCGCTCCGAGGCCGGCAGAGGGGAGGCCGGAGAGGATGGTGATCGGGTGGATGAAGCTCTCGTAGAGAATGCCGAGGATGATGTAGATCACCAGGATTGCGGCGAAGATCAGCAGGCCTTGCCCCTTCAGCGCATCCTGGAACAGCTGGGCGGAACCGGCGAAGCTCGTCACGATCGAGGCCGGCAGATTGACGTCGCGCTCGGCCGCGCGGATGGCGTTGACGGCGTCGCCAAGCGAGATGCCCGGCGCCGTGTTGAACGAGATTGTCACCGCCGGCTGCTGCGATATGCGGTTCACCGCGAGCGGGCCGACACTGGGCTTGATCGTCGCCACCGTTTCCAGCGGCACGTTCAGGCCGTTCGCAGCCTTGAGCAGCAACCGCGAGAGTACGGCGGGATCCTGCTGATAGGCGCGATTGGCCTCCATGATGACCTGATAATCGGTCGAGGGGGTGAAGATCGTTGCGATCTGGCGCGAGCCGAAAGCGTTGCCCAGTGCCTGCCGGATCTGGTCACTGGAAATGCCCAGGCTCGCGGCGCGTTCGCGGTCGATGTCGATCGAGAGCTGCGGGTTGCGCAACTGCAGATCGATATTGGCATCGCGCAGCTGCGGAAGCCGCGCGAGCCGCTGCTGCATCAGCGGAGCATAGGTGAAGAGCGCATTCAGGTCCGGTCCCTGCAGCGAATAGAGGTATTGCGCGCGTGACGAGCGGCCGGCGTTGAGGTTGATGTTCTGCACCTGCTGGAACACCGCAGTGATACCCGGCACGTCGCCGGTCGCGCGCCTCAGCCTCGAGATCACCACCTCGGCCTTCTCGCGCTGATCCTTGGGCTTGAGCGCGATGAACATGAAGCCGTTATTGGTGGCATTGAAGCCGCCGATATTCGACGTCAGATAATCGACTGCCGGATCGGCCTTGACGATTTCGGCGATGCGGATCTGGCGCGCTGCCATGGCCTCGAATGACGTGTCGGGCGGGCCTTCGGTCGATGCGCGCAGGAGGCCGGTATCCTCGGTCGGGAAGAAGCCCTTCGGGATGTCGATATACATCTGCGCCGAGATATAGACCGTCGCCAGCGTGAAGATCAGCATCAGGACGCGTGCCTTCAGCACCCAGTCCAGCGTCCAGCGATAGGCGCCGAGCATCCCCTGAAAACCGGCCTCGAAGACGCGTTCGATCAGGTTCGGCTTCTTGTGGTGATCATGCGCCTTGAGGAACCGGGCGCAGAGCATCGGGGTGAGGGTCAGGGAGACGAAGCCCGAGACGATGATCGCGGCCGCGATCGTGCCGGCAAACTCCGTGAAAACCTTGCCGACGACGCCGCCCATGAAGAAGACGGGAATGAAGACGGCAACGAGCGAAATGGTGATCGAGAGAATGGTGAAGCCGATCTCGCGCGAGCCGTCGAGGGCCGCCTGGAACGGTTTCTTGCCCATCTCGATATGCCGGATGATGTTTTCCAGCATGACGATGGCGTCATCGACGACGAAGCCGACCGCGAGCGTCAGTGCGAGCAGCGAGATGTTGTCGAGCGAATAGCCGAGCGCGTGCATGATCGCGAAGGTGCCGACCAGCGATATCGGCAGGGCGAGCGTCGGAATCAGCGTCGCGGCCAGGCTCTTCAGGAACAGGAAGATCACCATGATCACGAGCGCGATCGCGATCATCAGCGAGACCTCGACATCCTCCACCGCCTCCCGGATCGGGATCGAGCGGTCGTTCAGGACATTGAGTTCCATGGCGGCCGGAAGCTGCTCGCGATAGGCCTCGAGCCTGGACTTGATGCTGTCGACGACCTCGACGGTGTTGGCGTCGGACTGACGATAGACCGCCAGCATGATCGACCGCTGCCCGTTGAACCAGCTGCCGGTCTGGTTGTTCTCGACGGAGTCGTAGACCTGTGCCACGTCCTCGAGGCGGATCGGCACGCCGTTCTTCTGCGAGATGATGAGGTTGCCGTACTCCGCGGCGCGCTCCATCTGGCCGGTGGCGCCGAGCGTCAGGCGCTGGTTCTCGCCATTGAGCGTGCCGACCGGGGAATTGGAGTTGGCGGCGGCGATCGCATTGCGGACATCGCTCAGCGCCAGGCCGCGAGCCGAGACGGCGTCGGGATTGACCTGCACGCGCACGGCGTATTTCTGCGCGCCGAAGATGTTGACCTGCGCGACGCCAGGCAATTGCGAGATCTGCTGCTGCAGGATGTTCTCGCCGAATTCATGGACTTCGTAGAGCGGTTTCGTCGCCGAGGTCAGCACCATGAACAGCACAGGCTGGTCGGCCGGATTGACCTTCCTGAAGCTGGGCGGCGAAGGCAGCTCCGGCGGCAGCCGACGCGCGGTGGCGCTCAGCGCGGCCTGCACGTCGAGCGCTGCGCCGTCGATATTGCGGTTGAGGTCGAATTGCAGCGTGATCGAGGTCGCGCCGAGCTGCGAGACCGAGGACATCGAGGTGATGCCCGAGATCGAGGCGAATTCGCGCTCCAGCGGTGCGGCGACCGAGGAGGCCATCGATTCGGGACTCGCGCCCGGCAGGCGCGCGCTGACATTGATCGTCGGGAAATCGACCCGCGGCAATGCTGCGACCGGAAGCTGTTTGAAGGCGAAAAACCCGAAGATCAGGAAGGTTGCCATCAGGAGTGTCGTCATCACAGGACGACGGATGCAGGCCTCCGGGAGGTTCATCAGCCAGCACTCCCGCGCTGCGAGGTCTGGTTGGGCGGCGGCCTCTGGCCGCCGCGGTTGCGCTCGACCGCGCGGGCGCCATCGGTCAGCAGGAGCTGGCCGTCGATGACCACCGTCTCGTCGCCCTTCAGGCCCGACGCAAGTACGACGCGGTCATCGATGGTGCGGTCGACGGTGACCGGGCGGGCGCGGGCGACGCCGTCCTCGATCACGAAGACGAAGGTGCCGTTCTGACCGTTCTGGACGGCTTCGCGGGGCACGGTCAGCGCATCGGGCTCGACACGCAGGGTCAGGCGGACCTGGCAGAGGGCGCCGGGCCACAGGGTCTCGTCGGGATTGTTGAAGATCGCGCGCATCTGGATCGTGCCGGTCGTCGCATCGACGAGATTGTCGATGACCGCGATCTTGCCCTCGACGCCGCGGCTCGCACCCTGCTGCGTGGCAACCGCCACGGCCGTGCCGGCATTCATCGCTTCGCGGATGCTGGACAGCTGGCGCTGCGGCAGGGCGAAGCTGACATAGATCGGGTCGATCTGGTTGATCGTCACCAGCGTGGTCGAATTGTCGCCGGTCTTGGCGATATTGCCTTCCTTGAGGCCGGCTACGCCAATCCGGCCCGAAACCGGGGCGGTGATGGTGTAATAGGTCAGCTGGACCTTGAGGGCGTCGACCGCTGCCTCACCGCCACGGACGCTGGCCTTGAGCGTCGCGACCTGGGTGCGGGCGGTGTCGAGACGCTGGTCGGTGGCGAAATCGCGCTTGGCGAGTTCTTCCGCCCGGCGCAGATCGGCTTCGGCGGAGGCGAGCGAGGCCTTGTCGCGGGCGACACCCGCTTCGGCCTGTTTCAGCAGCGCTTCCGCCAGGCGGGAGTCGAGGCGGAAGAGCATGTCGCCCTTCTTCACATAGCCGCCATCGGGGAAGCCGACCTCGATGATCTGCGTATCGACGCGCGAGCGCACCGCAACGCTTGAGAGCGCCTGCACGGTGCCGATCGCGTCGAGCCTGACCGGCATCGGCCGGCGTTCAGCCTTGGCCGTGACGATCGTCACGGGCGGGCGTTGTTGTCCCGAAGCGCGTGATGATGGAGCTGCGGCCTGCTGGGCCGGCTGGGCATAGGGCGGGATGATCTTTCCGTAAGGAATGCGATCGAGCGGAGGAGGGACTGATCGGCCGGAATAATGGAGACCCGCGCCAGCTGCGACCGCGCCGACGGCGGCCACGACAACAACGCGCCCGAAAGACAAGACAGCCATGCGAAACCTTGCGCCAGAGCGGGACAGACTCTGTACCATTTGGAACGGTCGTCCCTAAACCGTCCTAGCCGCAAGCATTTAGCATGCCGGCAGGTGGTTTTGGGCGCAAGCGCGAAACAGCGTTTGTCTCACGATGTAGCGAGGATGTGACAGAGTATATCTTGCGGACGTGCGTCTGCGAACATTGCACGCCGCACGAGCATGTCAAAGTACCGTAACGACAATGCCGACCGTCATGCAGAACAGGCAGGCGACACCGAGAGCAAACACAGCCGCGCGCACTGGGACCCGGTTGGACCCGGTATGGATCAAGGTGTGCACGACGCGCGTCAGCACGAAGGCCCAGGCAAGGGCAACAATCACCGTGCCGGTCGCGCCGACCTCCATGGCGAGCATGATCAACGCGAAGAAAATGACCGGCGTCTCGAACTGATTGGCATAGTTTGCAGCGGCGAGGCGGGCACGCTCCGGATAGCGCTCGGTCGAGACCGCGACATCGGCCATCCCAACCTCCTTGTTCCGGAAGGCGACACGACGGCGCTGGAACAGGATGCCGAGCACGACGAAGGTCCACAGGATCTGCGCCAGGGCGGGGTAGACCAATTGGATCGTCATGGGCGGCTCGCCTCTCGCTGTTCATGCAAAGGAAAGCCCTCACCCCGGTAGGCTGCCGGTAGATCACGCTGCGTTTGGACGAAATCGTCCAAACGCAGAAAACGTGATCGATTCTCATAGTTTAGAGCATGCTCAGTGCGAAAAACCGTTGCCACTTTTTCGCAGCATGCTCTTGGGGCAATTTCGCGGGATGAGGGCCAATCGGCGTCACGATGGTATCGACGAGGCCTCAGGACCGCGTCGGGTAGTTCGGGCTTTCGCGCACGATGGTGACGTCGTGGACATGGCTCTCGCGCAGGCCGGCACTGGTGATGCGGATGAACCGGGCCTTGGACTGGTAGTCCGCAAGATCGCGCCCGCCGACATAGCCCATCGCAGCCCGCAAGCCGCCCGCGAGCTGGTGCAGCACGCCGGAGACCGGCCCCTTATAGGCGACCTGACCCTCGATCCCTTCCGGCACCAGCTTCAGGGCATCCTTGATGTCCTGCTGGAAATAGCGGTCGGCCGAGCCGCGCGCCATCGCGCCGACCGAGCCCATGCCGCGATAGGATTTGTAGGAGCGCCCCTGGTAGAGGAAGGTTTCGCCCGGCGTTTCGTCTGTGCCAGCAAGCAGCGAGCCGACCATGGCGCAGGAGGCGCCGGCGGCCAGCGCCTTGGCGAGGTCGCCGGAATATTTGATGCCGCCATCGGCGATGACCGGAATGCCCGCCTTGCTCGCCGCCGAGGCTGCGTCCATCACCGCGGTGAGCTGCGGCACGCCGACGCCCGCGACGATGCGAGTGGTGCAGATCGAGCCCGGTCCGATGCCGACCTTGATCGCGTCGGCGCCGGCATCGATGAGAGCCTGCGCACCGGACGCGGTGGCAACGTTGCCGGCAATGATCTGAACGGTATTGGAGAGTTTCTTCACCCGGGTGACCGCTTCCAGCACCTTGGCGGAATGGCCATGGGCAGTGTCGACGACGATGATGTCGACACCGGCGTCGATCAGCAGCTCGGAGCGCTCGAAGCCGAGATCGCCGGTCGTGGTTGCCGCTGCAACCAGGAGACGACCCTGCGCGTCCTTGGCGGCATGCGGGTGGGCGACCTGCTTCTCCATGTCCTTGACGGTGATCAGGCCGATGCAGCGGAAATGATCATCGACGACCAGCAGCTTCTCGATGCGGAACTGGTGGAGCAGGCGGCGTGCCTCCTCCTGGGTCACGCCTTCGCGCACCGTGATCAGGCGATCCTTGGTCATGATCTCGGCGACGGGCTGCTCGGGGCGGTCGGCGAAGCGGACATCGCGGTTGGTCAGGATGCCGACGAGCTTGCCCTTGTGTCCCTGCGGGCCGCGCTCGACCACGGGGATGCCCGAGATCGAATGGTGCCGCATCAGAGCAAGCGCGTCGCCCAGTGTCTCGTCCGGGAAGATCGTGATCGGGTTGGCGACCATGCCCGATTCGAATTTCTTGACGAGCCGCACCTGCGCGGCCTGCTGGTCGGCCTCCAGATTGCGGTGGACGACGCCGAGGCCGCCGGCCTGCGCCATGGCAATCGCCATCCTGGCCTCGGTCACCGTGTCCATCGCCGAGGCGATGATCGGCAGGTTGAGCGAGATCGTCTTGGTGAGCTTGGTGGAGATATTGACGTCGGCCGGCATCACTTCGGACGGCCCCGGCTCGAGCAGGACGTCGTCGAAGGTCAGGCCGTCGCGGATGAGGGTGTCACTGATGCTTGCCATCGCCAACTCCAAGCCCATGCGGGGCATTTCAGGGTGGGCGACAACATGCGCCCGCTACCGAGTTGACGAGGCCCGATATCATGCGTGCGGCATCGCCGCTAGTGGCCTCAGCCGAAATTGAGGCGGATTATGCTGCGCTGCGATAACGCGACTCATGCGACAGGCGCAGAGCGTCTCTTCGCGATCCAGGCAAAATGGCCGTGTTCATGCCACATCCGGCGTGGCAAAGAACAAAACTCTCCGATCCCGCTCCGGGCCGCAAGGTTCCTTATCCGTGCAACGCGCCAAACTCCTGCCCCTGATCGTCGCCTGCGCGCTGTTCATGGAGAACACCGACTCCACCGTGATTGCGACCTCGCTGCCGGTGATCGCGCAATCGCTGGGCGAGGACCCGATCGCGCTCAAGCTGGCGCTGACCTCCTATCTCGTCAGCCTCGCGGTTTTCATCCCGATCTCGGGCTGGATGGCCGATCGCTACGGCGCCCGCACGATTTTCCGCACGGCGCTTGGCGTCTTCATGCTGGGCTCGATCCTGTGTGCGATCTCGAATTCGCTCGGGGCTTTCGTCGGCGCGCGCTTCGTTCAGGGCATGGGTGGGGCCATGATGGTGCCCGTCGGTCGGCTGGTCATCCTGCGCAGCGTCGAGAAATCGCAGCTCGTCAGTGCGCTGGCCTATCTGACCGTGCCGGCCCTGGTCGGGCCGGTGGTCGGGCCGCCGCTCGGTGGCTTCATCACCACCTATTTCGACTGGCGCTGGATCTTCTTCATCAATATCCCGATCGGGCTGATCGGCATCGTTCTGGCGAGCCGCTTCTTCGAGGATGTCCGCGAGGAGGACGTCGCGCCGCTCGATCTCCGGGGCTTCCTGCTGTCGGCCTTCGGCTTCGCGGCGCTGATGCTGGGGCTTGCGACCGGCGGCCGGCATCTGGTGCCGATCGAGGCCTCGATCGGCTTCGTCATCGCGGGCCTGGCCTCGCTGATGACCTATCTCTGGCATGCGCGCCGAACGGCCTATCCGGTTCTGAATCTCTCGCTCTTCAAGATCCCGACATACCGGATCGGCGTGCTCGGCGGCTCGATCTTCCGGGTCGGCATCGGGGCGATCCCCTTCCTGCTGCCGCTGATGCTTCAGCTCGGCTTTGGCTATGATGCGCTGCATTCCGGCCTGATCACGTTTGCGTCCGCCGCCGGCGCCATGATCATGAAGACGCTGGCCAAGACGATCCTCGCGCGGTTCGGCTTCCGCCATGTCCTGATCTTCAATGCGCTGATCGGATCGGCCTTCCTGTCAGCATCCGGGCTGTTCACGCCGACGACACCGCAATGGCTGATGCTCAGCGTGCTGCTGATCGGTGGGTGCTTCCGCTCGCTGCAATTCACCGGCATCAATGCGCTGAGCTATGCCGATGTCTCGAACCGGGACATGTCGAGCGCGACCAGCCTCTCCAGCGTGGCGCAGCAATTGTCGCTCAGCCTCGGGATCACGATCGGCGCATTCGCGCTGGAGGCGGCGAACATGCTGAACGGCGGCAAGGCGCTGGGTGCGCATGATTTCTGGCCGGCCTTCGTGCTGGTCGGGCTGATTTCGGCCTCGTCGGCGCTCTGGATGACGCGGCTTGCCCCCGATGCCGGCGCCGAGGTTTCCGGTCACGCACCGCTCAGCGCGCGCAAGGCAACGGCCCAGGCAATCGAGGATCAGAAGCCGCTGGACTGAAGGGCTGGCCGGCAACTCCAGCGCTCAGGCGAGGGGGTAAGCAGGGGGCGCCGTCTCGACCTCCCCCTCGCATATTTGGAAGGCAGATCAGCCCTCGGTGTCCGCTGCCGGCTGTTCCTTGCGACGATAGCCGGTCGCCAGCACGTAGAGCTCCGAGGAATCCGCCCGGCTCGCTGCCGGCTTGACATTGCGCACCGTAGTGAAATCGCGCTTGAGCATGGCCAGCAGTTCCGCGCTTTCGCCGCCCTGGAACAGTTTTGCCAGGAAGAAGCCGCCGGGCGCCAGAATCGAATAGGCGAATTCCAGCGCCGCCTCGGCCAGCGCGATGATCTTGAGATGGTCTGTCTTCTTGTGGCCGGTGGTGTTGGCCGCCATGTCGGACATCACGCCGTCGGCCCGGCCGCCGAGCCGCTCGGTCAGCAGGGCAGGGGCCTCGTCGGCCATGAAATCCATCTCGATGAGATCGACGCCCGGGATCGGATCGACGTGCAGCAGGTCGATGCCGACGATCGCGCCCTTGCCCCGCTCGAGCCCGATGCGCTGCGCCGCGACCTGGCACCAGCCGCCCGGCGCGCAGCCGAGGTCGATCAGCTTCTGGCCGGTCTTCAGGAACTTGTAGCGGTCATCCATTTCCTCGAGCTTGAACGCCGCGCGCGAACGAAAACCGCGCTCCTTCGCCCGCTTGACATAGGGGTCGTTGAGCTGGCGTTCGAGCCAGAGCTGCGAGGAATGCTTGAGCTTGCCGGCCTTCTTCACCTTGACCCGCATATCGCGGGCGCCGGTGCCGCCTTTGGTGGTGCTCATTGCTGGGTGGTGCTCATCTCTTGGTGGTGCTCATGGCTACGGGGCTTCCTTCCCGTGGACTTACGTCATGCCTGCCTGCGGCGCCACCAGGCGCGATCTTCATGCATCATCCGGAGCAGGATGCCCTCGCGCAGGCCGCGGTCGGCGATGCGCACTTTCCGGCTCGGGAAGGCGCGCCTGATCGCCTCGAAGATCGCACAGCCGGCAAGCACGAGATCGGCCCGCTCGCGGCCGATGCAGGCATTGGCCGAGCGGGCGGCATAGTCCATATCGACCAGCCGGTCGATGACGGCGAGGATATCCGTCTCGTCCATCCACAGCCCGTCGACCAGGCGCCGGTCATAGCGCGGCAGGCCGAGATGGATGCCGGCGACGGTGGTGACGGTGCCCGACGTGCCAAGCAGATGGAACCCGGCGGCGTCCTTTGCCGCCGCAGCGCGCGTCGCGAATGGCTTCAAGGCAGCGCTGCAATCATCGACCATGCGCTCGAATTTTTCACGCCCGACATCGACGCCGCCATAGCGCTCGGCGACAGAGACGACGCCGATCGGCAGCGATGCCCATTCGCGGATGCGCCCGGCCGGGTCGCGCGCCTGCGAGCGCCCGCCCATCCAGACGATCTCGGTGGAGCCGCCGCCGATATCGAAGACGATGACACCTTCCGCTGTGGGATGGGCTAGCGCAGCGCAACCGGTGACGGCCAGGGACGCCTCGGTCCGCTGGTCGACGATCTCAAGCTCGAGATCGGCTTCCGCAGCGACCCGGCGGACGAAGTCGAGCCCGTTGGTGGCGGCCCGGCAGGCCTCGGTCGTGACCAGGCGCGCGCGGCTGACGCCGCGATGGGTCATCTTGCTCTTGCAGATCTTCAAGGCTTCGACCGCCCGGTCCATCGCCGCATCGGCAAGCCGCCCGCTCGCTGTCAGCCCTTCGCCCAGGCGCACGATGCGGGAAAAGGCATCGACGACGCGAAAGCCATGCTGGGCCGGGCGGGCGATCAGCAGCCGGCAGTTATTGGTGCCGAGATCGAGGGCGGCATAGGTCGCGACCGGATGGCGTGAGGGCGCGAAATAAGTTTGCGTGACGGGGGCAGGGCCGAGGGGAGACGAGCCGATCGGGCGCGGATCGGCGCCATCAACCCCTGGGGATACCGCGAGCGCGATATCCCGATCCTGGCGGTCCTCGACCGTCACCGTGTTTTGACCCCTCGTCGGCCGCGGTTTGCACGCTCCGGCCGCTTGCTTCGGGTGAAGCGTAACAAGAGCCTGATGAAGATGCCAAGCGGAACCTGTGCGCTGTTCATTTGTCGGTGGAGTGCTTGCCTGCGGCGACACGCTTCGGCCAAGTTCGGGGAAAGCCCGGATCGGACGGGCCGCCACTGGGAAGGACCACTGCTGCCATGGCCGGAGCACGCTATATTCTCGCGATCGATCAGGGGACGACCTCGTCGCGCGCGATTTTGTTCGATGGTGCGCTCAGGGCTGTGGCATCGGCGCAGCGCGAGTTCCCACAGCATTTTCCGGCCTCGGGCTGGGTCGAGCATGAGCCCGAGGATCTGTGGGAGAGCGTTCTGGCGACCTGCCGCGAGGCCGTCAGCAAGGGCGGGCTCTCAGCCGCGGACATTGCCGCGATCGGCATCACCAACCAGCGCGAGACGACGCTGATCTGGGACCGCAGGACCGGGCAGGCGATCCACCGCGCCATCGTCTGGCAGGACCGGCGGACGGCGCCGCGTTGCGCCGAGCTCAGCGAGCGAGGCCATGATTCGCTGGTTTCGAGCCGGACGGGCCTGCGAATCGATCCCTATTTCTCGGCGACCAAGATCGCCTGGCTGCTCGACAATGTGCCGGGCGCGCGCCGGCGGGCGGAAGCCGGCGAACTCGCCTTCGGCACGGTCGATTGCTTCCTGCTGTGGCGGCTCACGGGTGGAGCCGTCCACGCAACCGACGCGACCAATGCGGCGCGCACCATGCTGTTCGATATCGGGCGCGGCGTCTGGGACGAGGACCTGCTCAAGCTGTTCGACATTCCCAGCTCATTGCTCCCGGAGGTTCGCGATTGCGCCTGCCTGTTCGGCGAGACGCTGCCCGAACATTTCGGCGCGGCGATCCCGGTGCGTGGCATGGCCGGCGACCAGCAGGCGGCGACGATCGGCCAGGCTTGCTTCACGCCCGGCATGGTGAAGTCGACCTATGGCACCGGCTGCTTTGCGCTTCTGAACACTGGTGCGACGCCGGTGGCGTCCCAGAACCGTCTGCTCAGCACCATCGCCTATCAGCTCGGTGGCGAGCGCACCTATGCGCTGGAGGGTTCGATCTTCGTCGCGGGGGCGGCGGTGCAATGGCTCCGTGACGGGATTGGAATCATCGAGACGGCAAGCGAGACCGGGCCGCTTGCCGAAGCGGCCGATCCGACCCAGGCGGTCTACCTGGTGCCGGCTTTCGTCGGGCTCGGCGCGCCACATTGGGACGCCGAGGCGCGTGGCGCCATTTTCGGGCTCACCCGCAACAGCGGTCCGCGCGAGCTGGCGCGGGCGACGCTGGAAAGCGTCTGTTATCAGACGCTCGATCTGCTCGACGCGATGCGCGCCGACTGGCCGGACGCCGGGCAGGGCGCTGCGGTGCTGCGCGTCGATGGCGGCATGGTCGCGTCCGACTGGACCATGCAGCGGCTCGCCGACATTCTCGCATTGCCTGTCGACAGGCCGGAGGTGCTGGAGACGACGGCTTTGGGAGCCGCCTATCTCGCCGGGCTCGATGCAGGGCTGTTGCCGGAGCCGGATCGGTTTGCCGATCTCTGGCGGCTGGAACGGCGCTTTGTGCCTGGAATGGCGAAAAGCCAGCGCGAAAAGCTGGTCATGGGCTGGCGCGACAGCGTGCGGAGGACGCTGAGTACAGGCTGACAGGTGGCCCCGTCGCCTTCATGCACAAGATTGCTCACAATGGGCTTGCCATGCGGGCGCGGGTTGTTTAGACCGCGCCTCACCAACGAAGGCGTTCACGCCGTTGGGGGATCGTCTAACGGTAGGACCCCAGACTCTGACTCTGGTTGTCTAGGTTCGAATCCTAGTCCCCCAGCCACTTTCCAGTGGCTTTCTTTGAAGATCCAAGAGCTCAGCTGTTCAGGTCTGGTTGCCATCCAAAGGGATGTCCGCCGGCTGGCCTACGATGCCTTCATTGAGGGGTACGGCAACACCGCTCTTCGCGCGCCGCTCCCGACAGGAGACTAGCGTCGGGGCGTCACACAGCGCTATCAACGGCCATGGGGTTTGGCGTCTTCATCCACCGATACGATTCGATCTACGATGACAGCCCGGCTGAGAGATATCAGTTCCCGCGGCAATATCTTGGTCGCGTTCAAGCCTGCGTCGGTGACTGGATCGTCTATTACGAGCCGCGCAAAGTGGCGAATACGCGCGGATACTTTGCCATCGCCAAAGTTCAGCAGGTCATTCCCGACCCCGCCGCACACGACATGTTCATCGCGGTGATCGAGCCTAACAGCTATCTCGACTTCGCCAATCCGGTCCCCTTCGCTGACGAGAGCGGTGTCATCGAGCGCGGCGTGCTAAACGACGAGGGCCGGATATCGGGGCGAGCACAAGCCGCAGTGCGGCCGATCTCATCGGCCGACTTCAACCGTGTTCTCGCCCTCGGCCTCGACGATGCGGAGCCACTCCTGCCGCGAAGCGATGACCTGAACGCTGCCGCCGGGCTTGCGGAAGAGCAGGCTCCCTTTGTCTTCGATCAAGCCCGAGAGCGGTTGACGATCGCGCTTTCACGGATCGTGCGCGATCGAGCATTTCGCCGAACGGTGCTGCGGGCCTATGGTGAGCGCTGTGCGATCACTGGACTCAGGCTGATCAATGGCGGCGGTCGTGCCGAGGTCGCTGCCGCCCATATTCGCCCCGTGGAGGCGAACGGGCCGGACATCGTCAGCAATGGGCTTGCGCTTTCGGGAACGGCGCATTGGATGTTCGATCGCGGGCTGATCAGTCTGTCCGATGACCTGGACATTCTGGTCTCGCGACATGCGAACGACGTCGAAGGCATCCGCGCCTTCGTGAACCGAAGCGGCCGCGCATTTGCGCCCGCGCGGCCCGTTGAGCGTCCGCATCCTCACTTCCTCAATTGGCACCGCGAGACCTGCTTCAAGCAGTAACGAGATTGCCAAGCCGCCCTTCGCCTGCGCGATCGATCAACGCGGCGGCAGCAAAGCGGCCGAGGTCCTTTGATCTCGCGCGCAGAGGCGTTTGAAAACGGCCATCGACGATCCTGGATTCTGCTCCGGCGAGGCGCGGTCGATCGCACTCGGACGTCAAAGATAGGGCGGCGTGCAGGCGCTCACGACCTCGCACCGCGTCGCGCCGACATTGCGGAAGCGGTGGGGGGTGCGGCTGTCGAAGAGATACGCATCGCCGACGCCAAGGATCTTGATCTGGTCGCCGACGGTGATCTCGAGCTCTCCCGACAGGACCACCCCGCCTTCATGGGAATCGTGCTTCAGCATGGTCACGCCGGTATCGGCGCCGGCCTCGTAGGATTCATGCAGGATCTGCAGGTTATGCGCCTTGGCGTCGCCGACCTGGCGGAACGACATGCGGCCCTCGCCGCTCCCGCCGCTGACCTGATGCAGGCGGGATGTCAGGTCCAGAAGGTCGCCGGCCTCGAAGAAGACCTTGCCGCGCGGCACGCGCTCCTCGTCAAAGAAATTCACCATCGACATCGGGATGCCGTCGAGAATCTTGCGCAAGGAAGCGACCGACGGACTGTTCCGATTCTGCTCGATCAGCGAGATCAGGCTGTGCGTCACGCCCGAGCGAGCTGCCAATTCACGTTGCGAAAGCCCGGCAGACGCCCTGATTTCCTTCAATCTTCCACCCACGTCAAAACTCATGACCGGTCTCCGCCCGTCTTCGTTCCATCACGCAATGCCTGCGACCTGATCCGCGCAGCCTGCAGCGCTTGCCTGCTCAGCGCCCCTTGCGCTGTTAAATATTCTGAGCAATGCTAGCCCCAATCCAATAAGAAAATGACTCCGAGGAAATATCAAGGATGGAAGAGTTTCTGCGGCTCGAGACCGCTGCCTAGAGCATATTCCATTATCTGACAGAGCTGAACGTCGTGGATTTAGTGCGCTAAATCTGCGTTACGCTACGCGTTTGCTTGCGCCTGGCAAGTTGCGCGCGCAGCGGTGTCAATCATTACAATGCAGCAGTGAGCGTAAGGTTATGATTCAAGCGGACGCCGTCTTGTTGAACGGCCGCATCTTCTGCGGTCTGGCCGAGGGTTTCGTCGAGGCCTTGGCGGTCAAGGACGGCACAGTCCTCGCGGCAGGTTCGACTGAGGAGATCTCGAGCCTGCGGGGAGCAGGCACGCGTGTCATCGACCTGGCCGGTCGCGTTGCGATCCCCGGCCTCAACGATGCGCATATGCATCTGCTGCCGCTCGGCGTCAGCATGAACGAAATCAATCTTCGGCCGGAAGAGGGCGTGCGCAGCATCGACGAGGTACTGCGCCGCGTCGCGACTGTCGCCAAGACGAAGAAGCCAGGCGAGTGGGTGCTCGGGCGCGGCTATGATCACAATGAACTGGCCGAGGGCCGCCATCCCACCGCCGACGAGCTCGATCAGGTGGCGCCCGACAATCCGGTCTATATCAAGCGCACCTGCGGCCATGTCGGCGTCGTCAACAGCCAGGCTATGCGCAAGGCCGGCATCGGCCACAACACGCCGAGCCCCGATGGCGGCTTGATCGAGCGGCGCGACAACAAGCTCACCGGCCTTCTGGCTGAAAGCGCCATGCGCCTGATCGTCGAGGCGATGCCGAAACCCAGCCACGCGGAGCTGACGACGGCCATCGAGCAGGCTGGCCACTACATGCTGTCGCAGGGCTTCACCAGCGTGATGGATGCCAGCGTCGGCATGCTGGCGGGCATGGCCGAGATCGATGCCTATGAGGAGATGGCCCGCACCAACCGCCTGCCGGTGCGGACCTGGGTCTGCATCTATGGCAATGCCGACGGGATCGGCGATGCCGCGCACGCGGCCGGATACCGCTTCGGGCGGGAGGTCGGCCTGCTGCGCTACGGCGCCATGAAAGTGTTCGGTGACGGGAGCGCCGGTGGTCTGACGGCGGCGATGAGCCAGCCCTATCGCGTCGGCGACCCCGACAATCGCGGCATCTTCATCTATTCCGACAAGGACATGCACGGTTACCTCGCGCATTATCACAGGCTCGGCTACCAGCTCGCGATTCATGCCATCGGCGACGCTGCGATCGAGCAGGTGCTGTCGGGGATCGAGCAGGCGGACAGTGCCGAGCACCCCGTCCTCGGGCGTCGCCACCGTATCGAGCATTGCGGCTTCCTGACCGACAGCCAGCTCGCCCGCATGGCAGCTGCCGGAATCGATCCCGTGCCGCAGCCGGTGTTCATCTACGAGTTCGGCGATCTCTACGTGCATAATCTCGGGCAGGAACGGGCTGACGCCTCCTATCCGATGCGCAAATGGTTCGATGCCGGTGTGCATCCCGCTGCAAGTTCGGATGCGCCGGTCTGCGCCACGGACCCATTCAAGAACCTCTTCACGATGGTCACGCGCCAGACCAAGCGCCACACGGTGATCGGTGCGGCGGAGCGCCTGACGATGGAGGAGGCCGTCCATGCCTATACGGCGATCGGCGCCTATACCCAGTTCGCCGAGGACCGCATGGGACGTCTCGTGCCGGGGCAGCTCGCCGATATCGCGGTTTTGTCGCACGACATCTTCGCTTCTCCGGTCGAGACCGTGGAGATGGATGCGCGCTGCGATCTGACGCTGCTGGGCGGCGAGGTGGTCTATGACCGGCTCGGCCAGTTCGCAGCCGCAGCGCAGTAGGGGGAAGCCGAATGCTGAGGCACACGCTGCAACGGCTGCTGCTCGCGCTGCCGGTCTTGTTGGGGGTTCTCCTGCTGGGCTTCCTGCTCATGCAGGTGGTCCCGACCGATCCTGCGCAGGTGCGAGCGGGGCCAACCGCCACACAGGACATCGTCGAGGCCATCCGCCGCGACCTCGGGCTCGACCAGCCGCTCTGGAAACAGTTCCTGATCTATGTCGGGCGGTTGCTGCAGGGCGATCTCGGCGTGTCGATCATCAATAACGTGCCGGTCGTCCAGGAGCTCGGCAACACGATCGGGCCGACGCTTGAGCTGATGGTCGCCTCCCTGATCTGGGCCATTCCGCTGGGCATCGCCATGGGCACGGTCGGCGCCTATTTCCGCGGCTCGATCCTTGATCGCGCGATCATGGCGGTGTCGGTCGCAGGCGTCTCCCTGCCGGTGTTCTTCCTCGGGTTGGCGCTGATCTGGCTGCTCGGCTTCAAGTATCCGCTGCTGCCTTTCACCGGTCGGATGGGGCCCTTCTGGACCTGGGACGGCTTTCTCGCGATCATCCTGCCTGCCATCACGCTGGGCGGCGTCTTCGTCGGCCCCGTCGCGCGCATGACCCGCAGCTCGGTGCTCGACGTGCTGGGAGCGGATCACGTCAGGACGGCCCGCGCCAAGGGGCTGACCGAACGGGCCGTGGTCATGCGGCATGCCCTGCGCAATGCGCTCGTTCCGGTCGTGACGCTGATCGGGCTGCAGATCGGGTTCCTGCTCGGCGGCGCCGTCGTTACCGAAACCGTCTTCAGCTGGCCCGGCATCGGCCGGCTGGCCGTTGGCGCGATCCTGTCGAGCGATCTGCCGATGGCGCAGGGCACGATCATCGTGCTGTCGCTCGGCTTCATCCTGATCAACCTTGCCGTGGACGTGCTTTATGCCGTGCTCGACCCGAGAGTGAGGGGCGCCTGATGAGCTCCATC
Source organism: Allobosea sp. 2RAB26 (assembly GCF_052115465.1). NCBI lineage: Bacteria > Pseudomonadati > Pseudomonadota > Alphaproteobacteria > Hyphomicrobiales > Alloboseaceae > Allobosea > Allobosea sp. 2RAB26. The sequence goes on from NZ_JBFRGS010000005.1 coordinate 115,002, forward strand.
ACGCAGACGCTCGCGAAGGGGCAGGCGGAATCGCTGCCGACGCCAGCGACCGAAGACTTCATCGTCCGCCGCCCGTCGGTGCTGAGAATGCTCGTCAGCGATGTCGGCGCCTGCATCTCGCTGGTGCTCGTGGTGCTGGTGATCGCGGGGGCGATCTTCGCGCCCTGGCTTGCGCCGTCGGACCCCTATGGCGGCGATCTCGCCAATACCCTGAAGGCGCCCGGCGAGATGGGCCTGCTGGGAACGGACGGGCAGGGGCGTGACATGATCACGCGACTGCTCTTCGGCCTGCGCACCACATTGCTGATGGGGTTCGCTTCCGTCGTCTTCGGCTGTGCGCTCGGTGGCCTCGTCGGCTTCGTTGCGGCCTATTACACGCGGGTGTCGGGCCTGCTCATGCGCCTGATGGACGTGCTTCTGTCCTTTCCGGCAATCCTGTTCGGACTGGCCATCGCAGCCATTTTCGGTCCCGGGCTCACGGCCGTGATCATCGCGCTTTCGATCGCGACCGTGCCTCTGATGGCGCGCGTCGTGCGCGGCTCAGCCATCGTCGTGCTGCAGCAGGACTATATCGAGAGCGCGCGCTCGCTCGGCATGAGCGACGCACGCATCATCTTCAAATATCTGCTGCCGAACTGCCTGTCGGCGATCTTCGTCTTCGTCACGCTGCGGTTCGGCCAGGTCATCCTGCTCGGCGCGGCCCTGTCGTTCCTCGGCCTTGGCGCGCAGCCGCCGACGGCAGAGCTCGGCGCGATGGCGGCCGACGGCCGCAACTTCCTGTTCTTCGCGCCGCATGTCTCCGTCCTGCCAAGCCTCGTCATCTTCGTGGTCGTGCTTGCCTTCAACGTTCTCGGCGACGCGCTGCGCGATGCTCTCGATCCCAAGCTGCGCAAATAGACGCAGAATTTCCGGAGGTTCCCTCACATGAATAGGCTTACCGCACTGCTTCTCGGCAGCGCCGCCGCTGTTGCTGCCACCGCAGCTCCCGCCTGCGCCCAGCAGAAGGCACCGTTGTCGATCCTGCGCGTCATCGACGCCGATAATTACGATCCGATTCGTTCGACATCGACGGCTGCGGCCGAAGCGCTCTACATGCTGGCCGACACGCTGGTCAGCGTCGATTTCGACATGAAGACGATCAAGCCCGGCCTGGCGGAATCGTGGACGGTCTCTCCGGACGGCACGACCTACACGTTCAAGCTGCGCACCGATGTGAAGTTCTGCGACGGTCGTCCGATGACAGCCGAGGACGTTGTCTATTCGCTGAAGCGTTGGACCGATCCGGCCAACAAGTCGCCGGTGTCGTTCCGCGGCGGTCAGGTCAAGGACATCCGCGCGGAGGGCGATGCGACCGTCGTCTACGAGCTGAAGGAGCCCTATAGCGACCTGCTCTTCCAGATCGGCCTGTCCTTCGCTTCGGTGGTCGACAAGAACGCGGTCGAGAAACTCGGCGCCAATTTCGGCGTGCAGGGCTTCAACGCGACGGGACCCTATTGCTGGGTGAAGTGGACCCCGCGGCAGGAACTCGTGATGAAGAAGAACCCCCACTACACCTGGGGGCCGCCGATCTACAAGGATCCGAAGCCGCAGATCGACGAGATCGTCTGGAAGATCATTCCTGAGTCGAATACGCTGATGGCGGCGATCCAGGCCAAGCAGGCCGACGTCACCTACTATATGCCCTATATCGCGCTCGATACGATGCAGCGTATGCCCGGCATGCAGGTGCAGCGGCAGGACAACTATATCTACGACATCTTCATGGGCTTCAAGGTCGACAAGCCCATCTCCAGCGAGGGCGTGATCCGCGAGGCGGTCAACATGGCCGTCAACAAGGACGCCATCGCGAAGGCGATCTTCTTCGGCAAGGGCCAGACCCTGCCGGCACTCCTCAATGCCAGCGTCCTCGACTTCGACAAGGGCGCGGCCTCCAAGATGCCGAAATATGATCCGGCCGCGGCGGCCAAGCTCCTCGATGCGGCTGGCTGGAAGGCTGGTGCCGACGGCATCCGCGAGAAGGACGGCAAGAAGGCGACCTTCACGGTCTACGGCATCCGCAACGACGTCAATCCGCGGATCACCGAGGCCATGCAGGCCGACCTGCGCAAGGTCGGCATCGACATGAAGATCCAACTCTGGGATGCGACGGTCGCCTGGGGCAAGCTCGCCACGCAGGAATTCGACGCCTTCGTGATGGCCTATCCCTATGTGACGGCGACCGAGGCCTTGAACCTCTACTTCAACAGCCGCCAGGCGCCGACCCCGAACCGGATGAACTGGAAGGACCCGAAGACCGACGAGATGCTGAAGGCTGCGGCAACGGCCGTCGATGCCGACAGGCGCAAGCAGGCGATTGGCGCCGTCCAGACCCAGCTCACCGAAGCCAATGTCTGGGTGCCGCTCGTTTCCCAGCCGCTCTGGGTTGTCTCGGGCGATCGCGTCGAGGGCGTGCGTGCCCACGGTGTCTATGGCGCAGGACTCTACAAGGGCCTCGACATCAAGCTGAAGCGCTGAGCGCTTCGATGCGGCGCGGGGGAGACCCGCGCCGCATCTCCTGCTCCGGTCGGCCGCGCGGTTCTCGCGCGCGTTCTTCGGCCCGGGCGCCTTCTCTGTTCTCTCTACGGATGATGCCATGACGATCACGGTCATCAGGAATGCGGATGTCGTCGTGGCCTGGGATGCCCAGGCTGCCGGTCACGTCTATCTCTACGGCGCGGATGTTGCCTTCGAGGATGGCAAGATCCTTTTCGTCGGCGAGCGCTATGACGGCCCGGCGGACGAGACCGTGGATGGGCAGGGGCGAATGGTCATGCCCGGCCTCGTCAATATTCACTCGCATCCGTCGAGCGAACCCCTCAACAAGGGCTTCCTGGATGAGCTCGGTTCGCCGGCGCTCTACAATTCCTCGCTTTACGAGTTCATGCCGATCCTGCGTCCGGATGCCGAGGCGGTGCCGGATTGCGTGCGCGTCGCCTATTCCGAGCTGCTGCTCTCCGGCGTGACGACGGTTGCGGATCTGTCGGTGCCGCATCCGGACTGGCTCGACCTCGCGGCGCAGAGCGGCATGCGCGTCTGCCTCGCTCCGATGTTCCGCTCGGCCCGCTGGCATACGCGCAATGGCTATGTCGTCGAATACGAGTGGGACGAGAAGGCCGGTGCCGACGCCATGGCGCACGCCTTCGAGGTTATCGCCAAGGCCGAGGCCCACCCCTCGGGGCGCCTGTTCGGCATGGTATGCCCCGCCCAGATCGACACCTGCAGCGAGGGGCTGATCAAGGAAAGCTATGCTGAGGCCGGCCGACGCGGGCTGCGCTGGCAGATCCATGCGGCGCAGTCGACGGTCGAGTTCCATGAGATCACGCGCCGGCATGGCGTCTCGCCGATCCAGTGGCTCGAGAAGCTCGACGTGCTCGGCTCCACGAGCATCGTCGGTCACGCCATTTTCCTCGACGACTACCCGCGCAACGCCTGGCACAGTCGCCGCGATCTCGATCTCCTGGCCGAGACCGGCACGACGGTCGCCCATTGTCCGACCGTCTTCATGCGGCGGGGCATCGCCTTGCGTGATTTCGGGCGCTATCGGCGCGCCGGCGTGAATATCGGCCTGGGGACGGACACTTATCCCCACAACATGCTCGAGGAAATGCGCAACGCGGCCTATGTCGCGCGCCTGATGGCGGAGAGCCCGCGCACGCTCAGCACGACCGACCTGTTCGAGGCTGCGACGGTCGCTGGCGCCCGTGCGCTGGGGCGCAGCGATATCGGCCGGCTCGCGGTTGACTGCAAGGCGGACCTCGTGCTCGTCGATCTCGCCCATCCCATGATGCAGCCGCGGCGTGATCCCGTTCGCAGCCTGATCTACGCAGCGGCCGAGCGCGCGGTCGATCGCGTCTATGTCGATGGCCGGCTTGTCGTGAACGGTGGCGAGGTCCTCACCATCGATTACCCCGCCGCTGCGAGGCGCCTGCACGAAGCCCAGAAGCGGACCGAAGCGGCCGCTCCGAGGAATGACTGGGCCGGCCGCCCGGTGACGGATTACTCGCCCCTGACCTTTCCCGAAGCCGGGCATCGAACTTCCGGGGCCCGCTCATGAGCCCGGCCACGGCCACACCGATCATCGAGCTGCGCAATCTGACGACGGCCTTTCAGACCCTCAACGGGACGGTGCGGGCGGTCGACGGTATTTCGCTTTCGCTCGAGCGCGGCAAGACGCTCGGTATCGTGGGGGAGAGCGGCTGCGGCAAGAGCATGCTGTCCCTGTCGATCATGGGCCTCGTGCCGCCTCCGGGACGCAATGCCGGCGGCGAAATCCTGTTCGAAGGGCGCGACCTCCTGAAGCTGCCGCCGAGCGAGATGCGCGACATTCGTGGCAACCGCATCGCCATGATCTTCCAGGAGCCGATGACCAGCCTCAACCCGGTGCACACAGTGGGGTATCAGGTCGTCGAGTCCTTGCGCGCGCACCGCAAGGCCTCCGCCCGCGATCTGCGCGACGAGGCCATCGAGGCGCTGCGCAGGGTGCGCATTCCGTCGCCCGAGCGACGCTTCGACGAGTATCCGCATCAGCTGTCGGGTGGCATGCGCCAGCGGGTCATGATCGCCATGGCGCTGACCTGCAAGCCGGCCCTGCTGATCGCGGACGAGCCGACCACGGCGCTGGACGTCACCATCCAGGCCCAGATTCTCAGGCTCCTGCGCGAGTTGCAGGAGGAGACGGGCATGTCGATGATCCTGATCACCCACGACCTCGGTGTCGTCGCCCAGGTCGCCGACGAAGTGGCCGTCATGTATGCCGGCAAAGTGGTCGAGCGGGCCTCGGTCAAGGACGTGTTCCACGATCCGCAGCACCCTTACACGATCGGCCTGATGGGCTCGATGCCACGCATGGACCAGGACGTTGCGCGGCTCATCGCGATTGACGGCGTCGTGCCTCCGCCCTTCCGGTTGCCGCAAGGCTGCCGCTTCAATCCGCGCTGTCCGTTTGCGGATGACGGCTGTCGGGCGGAGATGCCGGTGCTCGGGGAAATCGGCCCGACCCATCTCGTCGCCTGTCGGAAGGCCCCGCTGGAGGAGTTCGTATGACAGCGCCTTTGCTCGAACTTGAGGACGTGACCAAGCACTACCCCGTCTTCAAGGGCCTGATCCGGAAGAAGCAGGTCGGTGCGGTCCGTGCCGTGGACGGGGTGAGCCTGCAGATCCATCCTGGCGAAACCCTGGCGATCGTCGGTGAGAGCGGCTGCGGCAAGTCGACCACCGCGCGTCTTGCCATGCGGCTCATCGAGCCCACGGCGGGCAGCGTGCGCTTCGAAGGTCGCGACATCACGCATCTCGACCGAGCGGCCATGCGCAGCATGCGTCGCAATATGCAGATCGTCTTCCAGGACCCCTATGCCAGCCTGAATCCGCGCATGACGGTGGAGGAGCTGATTGCCGAGCCCATGCTGGTCCATGGCGAGGGCACGGCGGCATCGCGGCGTGCGCGCGTGCTGGAACTGCTTCGGAGGGTCGATCTCGCCCCCTATCATGCGGCGCGCTATCCGCACGAGTTCTCGGGTGGCCAGCGTCAGCGCATCGGCATTGCCCGGGCCCTGGCCCTGTCTCCGAAGCTCATCGTCTGCGACGAGCCGGTGTCGGCTCTCGACGTTTCGATCCAGGCACAGGTCGTAAACCTGCTGAAGGACCTTCAGAAGGAATTCGGCCTGGCCTATCTGTTCATCTCCCATGGCCTCGCCGTCGTGAAGCACATGGCCGATCGCGTGGCGGTGATGTATCTCGGGCAGGTCGTCGAACTGGCGAGCAAGCAGGACCTCTACGGTAATCCGCGCCATCCCTACACGCAGGCGCTGCTGTCAGCGGCTCCGGAGCCGGACCCGACCCGGCGCGAGGCGTGGAATGTGCTGGGGGGCGATGTTCCGAGCCCGCTCAATCCGCCAGCAGGCTGCCGGTTCCATACGCGCTGCCCCCTTGCGCAGGAGCGCTGCCGCAGTGACGTGCCGAGCCTTCGTGCCGTCGGCGCGGGGCACAGCGCCGCGTGCCATTTTGCCGAGACTGTGCCGACCTTCAGCCACGCGGCTGCGGCCCGGGAGGAATCGCCGAGCCGGCGCAGGCGCCTCGCGCTCTATGAGGCGCACCGTCGTCAGGTGAACTGAGCGAGGCTTGGCGTCTGAGGCGGTCCACGCACACCCATTGTCCTCGTCTTGCCGTCACGCCCGGACCGCGATCTCCGTGCCGTCCGCACATGCTTGGTCCGCTGCCGTGAAGAAGGCGTCGGCATAGGCGTGAGCCGGGTCGAGTCCGCGGCGCGTCATGGCTGCGACGGCGTCATCAACCAGGCGGGGCGAGCCGGCGACATAGGCTGTCACGCCCTCAAGTTCGGCAAGCGCTTCAAGGCGAGCACCGAGCGGCGGTCCGTCGCTCAGGACAGGGATATAGGTAAAATCGGCGAGCCGGTTGGCGAGGTCAGCGATCGTGGCCTCCTGATAGAGATCATGCTCAGCCCGTGCGGCATTGTAGAGCCGGATCGGCTGTTTCAGGTGCAGACGCGCGGCGTTGTGCAGGATCGACAGGATCGGGGCGAGCCCGGTTCCGCCCGCCACGGCGAGGATTGGCCCGGTCCGCCTTGCGCGCAGATGCGCCGTGCCCATCGGGCCACGCAGCCGGACGGGATCGCCCGCCTGCAACCCGCTCGCGACATGGCCGCTGGTCACACCATTGGCGACATGCCTGATGTGGAACTCGAGGAGCGGCTCGTCCGGGTCGTTCGCCATCGAATAATTGCGCGGCGCGCAGCCTGCGAAATGCAGTTCGGCATATTGGCCGGCCGTGAAGGCGAGCGGCTCTCCCTCCAATTCGACCCGCAGGATCGAGATATCCGGCGTCGGGCGTTGCAGCGAGACGACCCGTCCCGAAACCTCGCGCAGGGGATGTCCGGCCGTGTCGCTGCCAAGCCAGGCGACGCTGCAATCGCTGCGCGGCTGGGCGCGGCAGGCGAGAACGAAGCCGCGCTCCGTGTCTGCTGCGGTGAGCGCGAAGGGCGTGTGGGGAAGCAGCTCGACTTCGCCCGAGAGAAGCCTCGACTTGCAGGCGCCGCAGCGCCCGACCTGGCAGCCATAGGGATAGGCGTACCCGGCAAGCTGGGCCGCTTTCAGAATCGTCATATCCGCCGCGACGGTGATTTCGGTCGCGAGGTTGGCGATGTGGACGGTGTGGTTTGCGGTCATCGAGCGGGCACCTGCTGAGGCTCGAACGGCGCCACCGCAGCGCCGGCCATTGGCGGCGAGAAACGGCGCAGGCGCTGCGCCTTCTCGACGCGGTCGGCCCTGGAGGAGGTGATGCCCCCGACCGCGACCAGGGGCCTCCGCGCTGACCGCACTTCGGACTGATTGATTACCGTCATCTGCGCCACCTTGATTGGACGAACGCTCAATGCGGTGCGGCTTCCCATAGTGTGAGTGTCAAGCGGCCGCGGACCTGTCGTGGGAAGAAAATCCGGGCTTGACCTTGCCATATGGCAAGGACCGACACTGATTTTGCGCTCATTCCTTCAGGAGAGATTTCCCATGTGCCAAGCTCACCAGTCTCAGGACCACGAGATTGCTTCCGCTGCCGTTTCCGGCGTTTCCGTTCGTGTCGACGACATGACCTGCGGCCATTGCGCCGGCACCATCAAGAGCGCCATCGAGAGCTCGATCCCCGGCGCCAAGGTCAGTGCCAACCCGGAGGCTCGCCTCGTCTCGGTCGAAGGTGCCGATCTTGCCCGGGTTCGCGAGATCATCGCCCAGGCCGGCTATACGCCGGACGCTGCGCCTGCCCACGCCTGAGCACGTGAGGCCGGAAATCCGGCCTCCGCTCGCGTTCGGCAAGGCTCCTTGAAATCGTGACAGCCGCGGCCTTTTGCTTGGCCGCGCTGTCTCGAACAATGACAGGCGCTCAGCAGATCATGCCGTCCCCATCCGGTTCAGGCGCGGGGTGGGGCGGTTGCTGCTGCGCTTGTGTAAGCCGACCTTCCCATTCCCTGGGGGCGTGCGGCCGATACGGGACCGGGCGGAAGCCGGCGCCCGGAAAGATGGTCCAATCCCCATGGCGGCTTTGGCCTTAGCTCTGGAACTGTCGCAAGAAACGTCTGGACGGCTCCACAGATGACATCGCCCGCAATCATAGTGCTTGACCGCGCCAAGGGCGCGCAGCCTGCCATCAGCCACGTCACGACGAGGCTAAGCGCGGCCGACCCATTTGCCGCGGGCCGCGAGATTGCGTGGACCGGCCCCGATTCCATGGCCGCGGGCCGCGCCACGTTCGAGGGGACTTGCGAAAGCGTCTCATTTCCTCACACCGAATTCCTGGTTGTTGTCGCCGGGCTGCTGCGTCTTGCCGAGACCGGTAAGGCCGCCCTGGAGTTGACACCCGGGCGCGGGGCCGTGATCGCGTGCGGCACCGGGTTGCGGATCGAAGCGATGCCCGGTGCGCGCTTCGTCTTCTGCGCCATGACCGGTGCGACCTCGGCCGCGCCGGGATTGCAGGAAATTCTGGCTGAGGCCGCCCTCTCGCCCTCGGCGGCGCCGCCGGTCGAGGTGCTCATCGGCCCGACGCCGCAATGCCGCAGCTTCAACGCCTTTACCGACGAGGCCTCGCGCTTCCGGGCAGGCACCTGGGATTCGACGCCCTATCACCGCATCTCGCGCCCGCATCGCGTCAATGAGCTGATGCATCTGGTCGCAGGCAGCGTCGATCTCACGGGGGCCGATGGCAGCGTCACACGTGTCGAGCAAGGCGACAGCGTCTTCGTTGTCCAGGAGACGCCCTGCGCATGGGAAAGCCGCGTTCATGTCGCCAAATTCTACGTCGTGCAGGAGGTCCGCGGCTAAGCCCGCGACCGTCCGGCCGATGCCTCTGACCATGGAACCGATGATGTCCGCTACCGCCCCTCAAGAGACGCTGCTTCTGCGCGAGATCTCGACGGCCGACGCACTGGCCTGCCATGCGCTGTCGTGCGCCGTGAACTGGCCGCATCGCGCCGAGGATTGGGAGATGGTGATCGGCCTCGGCCATGGCGTCGTCGCGACGCTCGGCGAGGAGATCGTCGCGACGGCACTGTGGTGGCCCTATGGTGAGAGCCATGCCACGCTCGGCATGATCATTGTTTCGCCCGCCCATCAGGGTGGGGGCATCGGCAAACGGCTGATGCAGGCGCTGCTCGAGCAGGCACAGGGGCGCTCGCTGATGCTCAATGCCACTGCCGCCGGGGAGCCGCTCTATGCGAAGCTCGGCTTCGTTCCCTGTGGTGGGGTGCAGCAACATCAGGGCGATGCGTCGGCGATCGCGGCGCCCGTCCTGCAAGCTGGCATGTCGCTGCGCCTTGGTCGCCCAGCGGATCTGGAAATGCTGGAGCGGATCGACCGGCAGGCCACCGGGCTGGCGCGCAAACCGATGTTGGAGATGCTGCTCGCCTGCGGCGAGTGCATCGTGCTGGAGCGCAGCGGCCAGCCCGTGGGCTTCAGCATCCTGCGCCGCTTCGGACGCGGCCTGGTGATCGGACCTGTCGTCGCCATGAAGCGCGACGATGCTCAAACCCTGGTTGCGCACTGGCTGCATGAACAGCGCGGTCAGTTCCTGCGTGTCGATATCCAGGCGGATTCAGGGCTAGGGGATTGGCTGACGGAATGTGGTCTGAAGCCTGCGGGGCTGGTCACGTCGATGGTGCTTGGCGAGATGCCAGACCAACCGGGGCCGATGCGCCTCTACGCCTTGGCCAACCAGGCACTCGGCTGATTGTCGGAGCAGGCGGACCCCATGGCGCTGCTTTACAAATCCGATCCCGCGCGCGGTGCCGAATGGGCCAGACTTCTGGCGGCAAAGGCGCCGGATCTGGCATTCCGCATCTGGCCGGATGTCGGCGATCCCGCAGACATCCGCTATCTCGCTGCCTGGATGCCACCCGACGACATCATGGCGCAGTTTCCTAATCTGGAACTGCTGATCTCGGTCGGGGCCGGTGTCGACCAGTTCGATTTTTCGAAGCTGCCGCCGGAGCTTCCGGTCGTGCGCATGGTCGAACCCGGCATCGTCGACGGCATGGTCGAGTATGTCACGATGTCGGTGCTGGCGCTGCATCGCGACCTCGTGCCGTATATCGCCCAGCAGCGCGACCAGCTCTGGCGTCCGATCAGGGTGTGGCCGGCCTCGACCCGCCGCGTCGGCGTTCTGGGGCTCGGCATGCTGGGGGAGGCCGCGTGTCGCAAGCTCGCAGGTTTCGGCTTCCAGGTCGCGGGGTGGAGCCGCTCGCGCCGCGAGATCGAGGGCGTCACCTGTTATGCCGGCCCGGACGGGATGACCGATTTCCTCAGCCGCACCGATATCCTGGTCTGCTTGCTGCCTTTGACCGACGAGACGCGCGGCGTGCTGAATGCCGAGCTCTTCGCAAAACTGCCGCGCGGGGCGCGGCTGGTGAGTTCCGGACGTGGCGGCCATCTCGATCAGGATGCTCTGCTCGCCGCGCTTGACAGCGGCCAGCTCTCGGCAGCGGTCCTGGATGTTACCGCGCCCGAACCGCTGCCCGTCGGCCATGTGCTGTGGAGCGACCCGCGCGTGCTGATCACCCCGCATATCGCCAGCATGACCCAGCCGGAGACGGCGGTCGACGTCGTGCTCGACAATCTGAGACGTCATCGCGCCGGCGAACCGCTGCTCGGGCTGGTGGACCGCAAGCGCGGCTATTGAGGGGAGATCAGTCCATGCTCGTGGAACAGCTGAAGGATCCAAGCCTGTTCGTCCAGCGCGCGCTGATCGGTGGCGAGTGGGTCGGGGCGGCGTCGGGCGCGGTGCTGGCGGTGAGCGATCCCGCCGACGGCTCCGAGTTCGGTACGATCCCGGCCTGCGGCGAAGCGGAGACGCAGGCTGCCATCGCTGCCGCGGAAGCTGCCTTCCCGGCGTGGCGCGCGCGCCCGGCAGCCGAGCGTGCTGCCTTGCTGGAGCGCTGGCACGATCTCCTGCTGTCGCATGCCGGTGATCTCGCGCTGATCATGACCGCAGAACAGGGCAAGCCGCTGGCGGAAGCCGAGGGCGAGGTGCGCTATGGCGCTGGCTTCATCAAATGGTTCGCCGAGGAGGCGCGACGCATCTATGGCGGCATCGTGCCGGCTCCGACCACCGACCGGCGCATCCTTGTGCTCAAGGAGCCGGTTGGCGTCTCTGCCGCGATCACGCCGTGGAATTTTCCCAATGCGATGATCACCCGCAAATGTGCGCCGGCACTGGCGGCGGGCTGTACCGTCGTGGTCAAGCCATCCGAGCTGACACCCTTTTCGGCTTTGGCGCTCGGTATGCTGGCGGCGCGGGCCGGTATCCCCAAGGGCGTGATCAACATCGTCACCGGCCTGCCCAATGCGATCGGCGAGACGCTGACCGGCAGTGCCGCCGTGCGGAAGCTCTCCTTCACGGGCTCGACGAGGGTCGGTGCGCTGCTGATGCGCCAGTCCTCCGACACGCTGAAGCGGCTCAGCCTCGAGCTTGGCGGCAATGCCCCGTTCATCGTCTTCGACGATGCCGATCTCGACATGGCCGTTGCAGGGGCCATCGCCAGCAAGTTCCGCAATGCCGGCCAGACCTGCGTCTGCGCCAACCGCATCCTGGTGCAGGACGGCATTCATGACGCCTTTGCCGAGCGTCTTGCGAGAGCGGTATCGGCAATGCAGGTCGGCAATGGTCGCAGGGATGGCGTCAGTATCGGTCCGCTGATCAATGCCGCGGCCGTCGAAAAGGTCCGGGCACATGTCGAGGATGCCTTGGCGCTCGGCGCAAAGCGGGTGGTCGGCGGGGAGGCTGGCTTCGATCCTGCCCGTTTCATTGCGCCGACCGTGCTGACCGGGGCGAATACACGGATGCCCCTTGCCAACGAGGAGACATTCGGCCCGGTCGCGCCGCTGTTCCGGTTCAGGCATGAGGATGAGGCGATCGAGATCGCCAATGGCACGCCCTATGGCCTGGCGGCCTATTTCTACTCCGAGAACCTGCATCGCGCCTGGCGCGTCGGCGAGCGGCTCGAATTCGGTATGGTCGGGCTCAATACCGGCTCCGTCTCGATGGAGGTTGCGCCCTTCGGTGGCATCAAGCAGTCCGGAATTGGGCGCGAAGGCGGCGCAACCGGCATCGAGGAATATCTGGAGACCAAGAGTTTCCATATGGGCGGGCTGAAGCAAGCCTGAGCGGCGGCGCCGCTCAGAGCACCGAAAGCATGATGTGCTGTCGCTGCCTCGGAAATGCGCAGGGGATACCATGTCGGCCCCTCCGCTGAAGCCGACATCATGGCGGCCCGGTCCTAGGCTTCTGGCAAGGCGGCCAGGCCGTCAGCAGGGAAGAGCCAGTCCATGCATGAGCCAGTTTCCAATGTCGGTGCAGCGCTTTCGGGCCGCATCAGCCCCGGTATCCAACGTGCTCTCGCCCATATCGAGCGGCACTTCACCGACGCGGTCTATCTTGAGGATATTGCGGTTCTCGCCGGACTGAGCGTCTGCCGTTTCGTGACGGTGTTTCGCCATCAGGTCGGGCTCACGCCGCATCGCTTCATCTGCCACCGGCGTATCCGTTACGCCAAGTCATTGCTGCGCGACGGCGTGCCCTTGGCACTGGCGGCCTCCGAGGCGGGCTTCTTCGACCAGAGCCACCTGTCGCGTCATTTCAAGAGCATATGCGGGGTCACGCCGGGCCGCTACCTGCGCGAGCAGGCGCATGCTACGCGACTGAGGTCCGAACCTGCTGCCTATACGCAGGCCGGCGCTGCCTGATCCGTCATCCGCCTCTCGATCCAGAGATCCCCCAGCAAGGCCTGTCTCCATGACCGTCAACTCGCTCGAAGCACTCGACCGCATGCATTGGGTCCACCCTGTCGCCAACTGGGCGGGGCATGAGAAGCGCGGCGTCACCATCCTGAAGTCGGCACGCGGAGCCTTCATCACGGACGCCGATGGTCACGAACTGATCGATGGCTTTGCGGGGCTCTGGTGCGTCAATGTCGGCTATGGCCATGACAGCATCGTCGAGGCGGCTGCCGCGCAGATGCGCGAGCTGCCCTATGCGACCGGCTATTTCGGCTTCGGCAGCGAACCTGCGATCCGGCTGGCCGCCAAGCTGGCCGAGATCACTCCCGGCGATCTCAACCACATCTATTTCTCTCTCGGCGGTTCCGATGCCGTCGACAGCGCGCTGCGTCTGATCCGCTACTACTACAACGTCACCGGACGACCGGCGAAGAAGCAGATCATCTCGCTAGAGCGAGGCTATCACGGCTCGAGCTCGACGGGGGCCGGCGTGACGGCGCTGCCGGCGTTCCACGCCAATTTCGACCTGCCGGCGGAGGGGCAGCACTACATCGCCTCGCCCTATCCCTATCGTAACCCGGCGGGCTCCGACGACGGCGCCGTCATCGCAGCCAGCGTCGCGACGCTGCGGGCCAAGGTCGAGGAACTCGGTGCTGACACCGTTGCCGCCTTCTTCTGCGAGCCGGTGCAGGGTTCGGGCGGTGTCGTCGTTCCCCCGAAGGGCTGGCTGAAGGCGATGCGCGATGCTGCGGCCGAACTCGACATCCTCTTCGTCGCCGACGAGGTCATCACCGGCTTTGGACGAACCGGCCCGATGTTCGCCTGCGAGGCGGAGGGCGTCGTGCCGGACATGATGAGCATGGCCAAGGGCCTGACCTCGGGTTACGCCCCGCTCGGAGCGCTTGCGATCGGCGAGAAGGTCTATCGCGCCATCGCCGACAACGCACCCGCCGGCGGCCCGATCGGGCATGGCTATACCTATTCGGGCCATCCCGTCAGCGCCGCCGTCGCGCTTGAGGTGCTGCGCCTCTATGACGAGGGTGGCATCCTCGCCAACGGCCAGCGCGTCGGCGCCTATTTCGAGGAGCGCCTCGCTACGCTTGCCGACCATCCCCTGGTCGGAGAAGTCCGGGCGCGCGGCCTGCTCGCCGGTGTCGAGATCGTTGCCGACAAGGTCACCAAGGCGAAGTTCTCGCGCGCGGCGAAGCTGTCCGACCATCTCTTTGCGCGTGGCTATGCCAATGGCGTGATCTTCCGCGCCTTCGCCGATGACATCATTGGGCTCGCTCCGCCTCTGTGCTGCAGCGAGACGGAAATCGATCTGATTGTCGCGCGCCTGCGCCAGACGCTGGACGACATGCTGGCGCTCCCTCAGGTCACAGCCGAGTTGAAACTGGTTGAGCTGGCATGATCCTCGCTTTGCTCGGATAGAGCGACGTGTTTAGTTTCACGCCACCGGAGTGGTGGCTCGCCGTTCGGGTTTGCGCGGGGAGGGCTGGGGTGAGGCTTTCGTGGTGACACCGGGCGTGCGGCTCGACCGCATTGACATGAAGATTCTGATCGAGCTCCAGAACAACGGCCGCGTGACGAATGTCACGCTGGCCGATGCGGTCGGCTTGTCTCCGAGCCCCTGTCTGCTGCGGGTGAAGCGGCTCGAACAAGCCGGCTTCATTTCCGGATATGGAGCCACGATCAATCTGCAGAAACTTGGTGAGACGATCACCGTCTTTACCGAGATCACGCTGGCTGACCATACGAAGGAATATTTCATCCGCTTCGAGACAGGCTTGCGTCGCGTCGACGAGGTGGTGGAATGCCATATGGTCAGCGGCGGCTATGACTATCTGGTCAAGTTCGTCACGCGCGGGCTGACGCACTACCAGTCGCTGATCGAGACGCTGCTCGATCGCAATCTCGGCATCTCGAAATACTTCAGCTACATCGTCATCAAGACGCCGATCCAGAAATCGGGCTATCCGCTGCCTGTGCTGTTCGACGTTTAAAGCATCGGCCCGAAAAGTGGATTGCGGTTTTCGGGAAAGCCGATGCAAACACGTCGGACCGGATACGATATCCGGTCCGATGATCTAACCGTCAACCCAGGGCCTGGTTGATCAGCCCGAAGGTGCGCATCGTGCCGCGCGCCGCATGATTGTTGCCGCGGATCATCGTCGTCACGGTGTCGTGGATCATCATGCCGCAGGATTCGAGGAAACCGCCGAACAAGCCCTGCTCCATCGCAGTGTCGACCCGGAGGAACTCGCCCTCATGTGCCTGGACATGGGGCCGGGTCAGAGCAATCGCCGCCATATCGTCCTCCGCCACGATCGGCCCGACGACATGGCCCCGCCCGAAGCGGCGGCAAAACGCGAAGCCGACGGCCTCTCCGTTGCGTTCGTGGATCGTCCCGATCGATTGCGGCATCAGGGCCTTGATCACCCGCGTCCGATCCGCGCCATAGGCCATCGCATCGAGACGGGCGATGGCGTCAAGATCATCCACAACCACCGGCCTTACCGAGATCGTGGAATCGGTGGCGGGGCCTGCATCCTCGACGCGGCCCTGATGCTGAAAGACGCGGCCGATGGGCTCGAAGCCGAGCGAGCGGTAGAGCCGGTAGCCTTCCCGCGTCGAATTCAGGCGCAGATCGCGCTGCCCGGATTGTTCGAAGATCGTGTCCATCAGCCGCCGGCCCGCACCTCGCGCCTGGAGGCGGGGCGAGGTGATAACCATGCCGATCGTGGCGAAATGTTCGCCAAAGGGCCACCACATCGCTGTCCCGAGCGCACGACCGATCCGGTCGCAGGCGATGAGGCCATATCCGACCTCGAATACCAGCCGCCAGTCCTCAGGGCGATGCGGCCAGGCGACGGCGATCGAGAGTTGGTGTGCCTGGCCGAGATCGGCCTCGGTCATCGCGCGGATATCGATCGCATAGTCAAGTGGGCGCTTGGCCGTTTTGTAATCCACCCCTGCGAGCCTCATCTGGAATGAAGCCCAAGTATAGGTGCGCCGCTGGCTTTCGAGAATAGTAAAATTCATACAATACATGGGCTTAGAATGTCGCATGCTCGGGCTTCCAAATCGGACCGCGTCTGGGCAACAGCTTGCGCAGACCGGTTCGCAACGCCTTTCCGGCCCTGACAGCCGGCGCTGACCCGCGGATCGATCGCTGATGAAACTCGAACCCTATTGGCTTGCGACGGCGCCGCGTTTCGGCGCAGGCGCCACAGGTCCGCTCGCAGGCACTGTCGATGTCGCCATCGTCGGCGCTGGCTTCACCGGGCTCTCGGCGGCCCTGGCCCTGGCAAAATCCGGCGCAAGCGTTGCAGTTCTGGAGGCGGGCCGTGTGATCGGCGAGGCGTCCGGGCGCAATGGCGGACACTGCAATAACGGGCTCGCCCATGATCTCGGCGGTCTCGCAGCCAGCCTGGGCCAGGACCGTGCCGTAGCGCTCTACCGGGCCTTCGATGATGCGGTCGATCAGGTGGAGAGGCTGGTCGCAAGCGAGGCGATCGATTGCGATTTTATCCGCACCGGCAAGATCAAGCTCGCGGCCAAGCCCGAGCACTTCGCCAAGTTGCAGAAGAGCGCGGAGTTGCTGTCGCGCACCGTCGAGCCTGATCTCACCGTGGTCCGGCCGGAAGATATCCGCCGGGAAATCGGTTCCGACGGATTCCATGGCGGACTGGTCTTCCCGCGCAGTGCCCACATGCATATGGGCCGTTTCGGTGTCGGGCTGGCCGATGCCGCTGCGCGGCGTGGCGCGAGCATCTACGAGAACGCCGCCGTGACGGAGCTTCACCGCCTCAAGGCGCGTGCGCACAGGGTCGTGACGAGCCGCGGCGAGATCGAGGCCGGGCAGGTGCTGCTTGCGACCGGGGCCTCCCGGCAGGGGCCGTTCGCCTGGCTCAGGCGGCGCATCGTGCCGGTGGGCAGCTTCATCATCGCCACCGCGCCGCTTTCGGCCGAACTTGCTGCATCGATCCTTCCGATGCGGCGCACCGCGACGACGACGAAGAATATCGGCAACTATTTCCGCCTCACGCCGGATAATCGCCTGATCTTCGGCGGCCGCGCCCGCTTCGCACTGTCGAGCCCGAAATCCGATGCCAAGAGCGGTGCGATTTTGCAGGCGCGGATGCTTGAACTCTTTCCGCAGCTTTCCGGCGTCCGCATCGACTATTGCTGGGTGGTCTGGTCGACATGACCTCTGACCGGTTGCCGCGCGCCGGCGAGCGTGACGGCGTGTTCTATGCGCTGGGCTACAGCGGCCATGGCACCCAGATGTCGGTGCATATGGGCCAGATCATAGCCCGCGTCATGGGCGGGGACGTGAATGCGAATCCACTGGCGGGGCTCGCCTGGCCGGCAGTGCCAGGCCATTTCGGTCCGCCCTGGTTCCTCCCCTTCGTCGGCGCCTATTACCGCTACCAGGACTGGCGTCACTGAGGAGGCGTCAACGAGAGGAGCCCCATCGAACACCCGGGCCTCCGCTTCGCGGCTTGTCGGGAATGACGATGAGGCTCGTGGATTCAGCCTGCCTGCTTCAGCATCGCTGAAGCAGGGGGAAAGCCGTCGTCAGCGCGGACCGGAATCGAGGCGATCGATCGGCTCCATCCCGATCGCGCCCGGCTGCGCGCGAGTGGCCGTAAGCCTTCACGCACCGATGTCGATCAGCACGGTCTTGTGCCGCAGAT
This sequence comes from Allobosea sp. 2RAB26, assembly GCF_052115465.1. NCBI lineage: Bacteria > Pseudomonadati > Pseudomonadota > Alphaproteobacteria > Hyphomicrobiales > Alloboseaceae > Allobosea > Allobosea sp. 2RAB26. Next base: position 132,514 of record NZ_JBFRGS010000005.1, read on the forward strand.
TGGCCTCGACGGCTTGCCGGCCGAGATCCTTGCCGATGCCGGAGCTCTTGTACCCGCCGGTCGGCAGGATGAAGTCGAGCGTGCGGTTATAGCGGTTGATCCAGACCGTGCCCGCCTTGATCTGGCGTACGGCCCGTAGGCCGCGGCCGAGATCGGAGGTGTAGACGCCGGCCGCGAGCCCATACTCGGGGTGGTCGGCGAGGGCGAAGCCTTCCTCCTCGGTGTCGAAGCTCTGGATCGTCAGCACCGGGCCGAAGATCTCCTCACGCACCGCCGCGGTGTCCGTATCGACGCCTGCGAGCAAGGTCGGCTGATAGAAGGCTCCGCCGTGCCCCTCGATCCTTCCTCCTCCCAACAGCACCTCGGCGCCCTGGGCACGGCTACGGGCCAGGATCGCATCGATGCGCCGGGCCTGGATCTCCGAGATGATCGGTGCAAAGCCCGTCGACGATTTCCAGGTCGGACCTGGCGCGATGCGCGAGAGGCGCGCCAGCAGAGCTGAGACCAGGGTATCAGTGGCCTGCCGCTGAACGATCAGCCGCGAACCCGCCACGCAGGCCTGGCCGGCATTGGCGAGGAGCGAGCTGGCTATGCAATCCGCTGCCTTGTCGAGATCGGCGTCAGCGAAGACGAGCTGCGGGCTTTTGCCGCCGAGCTCCAGCGTTACCGGCTTAATGCCGGTTTCGGCCGCGGCCTTCATCACCGCGATGCCCGTACGGGTGGAGCCGGTGAAGGAGAGTTTGGCAATGCCGGGATGACGGCTGAGTGCGTCGCCCGTCACTGCGCCCGTGCCCTGTACGACATTGAAGATACCGGGCGGAATTCCGGCCTCGACGGCGAGCTCAGCCAGCCTCACGGTCGAGAACGGCGTCAGTTCGGACGGTTTCAGGACGATCGCGTTGCCGGCGGCGAGCGCCGGGCCAACCTTCCAGCTGGCCATGCTGAGCGGGAAGTTCCAGGGCGTGATCGCCCCCACCACACCATAGGGCTCGGAGACGATCATGCCGAAATGGTCGGCCCGCGTCGCGGCGACGTCGCCGCCGAGCTTGTCCGCCCATTCGGCGAAGAAGCGGATGCCTTCGGCCGTGCTGGCGACGTCGCCGGTCACGGCCTGGGCGATCGGGCGTGTCGAGCCCAGCGCCTCCAGCCGGCCGAGTTCCTCGCTCTTCGCCTCGATCAGCTCGGCCCAGCGCCGCATGGCACGCGCCCGGTCGCGCGGGGGCTGCGTCGCCCAGCCACTGCGCTTGACCGCATGCGTTGCGTCCTCGACAGCCCGATCAATGAGCTCCGCCGATGCGACCGGCAGGTCGGCATAGGTTCTGGCGTCGGATGGTCGGGTGACGCTGATCCTTTCACCGGGGCCATCGATGTTGCTGCCGGCGATGAAATGGCCCGTGGCGAAGGCGATGGCGTCAGGGTCGAAATCGCGCATCGGCGTCAGAGCCCGAGCAGGCCTGGCAGGCCGCCGATGTCCTTGATTTCGCGGTAGCCGTAAGCGGGAATGCCGGGCTCGTGACCGCGATTGACGAAGACCCGCTGACCGATCTTCAGGTCGTAGGCGCTCATCAGGTCGTAGCGCAGACTGGACGAGCAATGCACGACGTCTTCAGGTCCGCAGCCCAGCATGTCGAACATGTATTCGAAGGCCTGCAGGCGCGGCTTGTAGGCCTGCGCCTCCTCCGCGGTATAGGCCGCATGGAAGGGCGCGCCGAGTTTGACGACGGAGTGCGGAATCAGTTCCTTCATCGAATTCGAGAGGATGACGAGGGGGATCTCCCTGGCGACCTTGGCGAGGCCTGCCGGCACATCCGGGTGCGGGTTCCAGCTCGGAATCTCGTCGTAGATGGCCTGGGCGTCGGCCGGGTCGAACGTGATCTTCCAGACCCTGCAACTGCGCTCCACCGAGTTATGGACCACTTCGATGAAGGGTTTCCAGGCGCCAAGGACCTCGTCCAGGCGAAACCCCCTGAAGCTCTCGCAGAAACCGTCCATGACCTCGGGGGACAGGCGTGCGCCATAGACGCGCCGCGCCGCCGGGCCCATTTCGAAATTGATCAGCGTGCCATAGCAATCGAAGGTCACGAATTTCGGCCGCAGGGTGCTCATCGCGTCTCTCGCCATCAGAAGTTGCCGCGCCAGCACGATCTGCCGCGTTGCATCCAAGACTAGGGCCGGTGTGCAGGCGCGGACTTGGAATTGCGTCCCGCCGAGCAAAGATTCTGCCGATCATCTGCCCCGGTTCAGCATGAATTGCCGCCGGCTGCGAAAGGCCGAATGAAGGGCTGTCCGACACTGACGGGCGACGTTCAGAACTCGCCGATCTCGCCCCGCGAGCCATCGATCAGGCGCGAATGCCGGAAGGGACGCGGGTCGACGATCGGTTTGTCCCCCACGGCGAGATCGGCCGCCAGATGGCCGGCCGCGGGCCCGAGACCGAAGCCATGCCCGCTGAAACCGGCCGCCAGCACGAAGCCCTGCAGATCCGCGACGGGCGAGATCACCGGCACGGCATCCGGCGTTGAATCGATATAGCTGCCCCAGCTCTCCCGGACGGCGACGTCTTGAAGTGCGGGGTAGAGCGCCCGTGCCCTTGCCAGCGTCAGCGCAACGGACTTGCGGCTCGGCACGGGATCGAGCACGCGGATGCGTTCGAAGGGAGTCTCCCTGTCGAAAGCCCAGCCTCCGAGCGCCTCCGGCCCCTTGAAGAAGGAGGTGCCGAAGCCGAACTCGACCGCTTTCAGCCGCTTGATGAACATCGGCAGGAACTCGCGCGCATAGCGCAGTCCCTGCGGCGTGACTTCAAGTGTGCCCTTGCCGCTGATCGCGATCGTGTAGCTGCCGTCGAGCCGACGCGTCAGGGCGCAGTCGGGGGTGTAGAGCGCATCGAGTAATCTGGGCGCGACTTCCGTCCGCAGAATGGTCGAGCGGATGCTCGCCTGCGGAAACCGGATGCCATGGCGCCGGCAGAAGGCTGATGCCCAGGCACCGCCGGACAGGATGACGGAGCGCGTTCGGATCAGGCCCTTCTCGGTGATCACGCCGGAGACCGCGCTATTCGTGATGTCGAGGCCGCGCGCAGCACAATCCTGATGGATGCTCGCACCCTGCGAACGGGCGCCTTCTGCGAGGACAGGTGCGGCGAGGGCAGGCTCAGCCTTGCCGTCGCTGACCGAATGGACCCCGCCGAGCCAGGAGTGGCCGGTGCCTGCCGTCATGGCGGCTGCTTCGCTGCCGGAGAGCATGCGCGTATCGATGCCCAATTGCTGTGCGGTTCCGCGCCATTTGTCCCATTGCGCGATCTGGCTGGCGTCATTGCTGGCATAGATCAGGCCGCTTCGCCTGAAGCCGATATCGCTGCCGATGTCGCGGCTGAGCCCGTCCCAGAGCTCCATGGCGCGCATGGCGAGGGGCAGTTCGCGGGCGTCACGGTTCTGCTGCCGGCACCAGCCCCAGTTCCGGCTCGACTGTTCGCCGCCGACGACGCCCTTCTCGACGAGTGCGACGCTGTGCCCACGCTTCGCCAGGAAATAGGCTGCTGCGCTGCCGACGATTCCGGCGCCGATCACGACGATATCGGCCTGGGCCGGCAGGCGCGCATTGCTGGCGATGCGTTCAAGCGTCGGTGACATAGGCGGGGAGCTCCGGCAGGGTTTCGTCGCGACGTTAGCGACCGCGCTGCCGGCGGCATTGGATCATCTTTGCATCGGCGCCGGACTCAATGCCGCAGCGCGGTCTCGATGCCGATTGGCGGGGGCAGCTATGGCAAGACCCAACCCCGATGCGGTGGCTTGCCTTCAAGACATTGAAGGGCGCGTCACATCATGCCGGGCTCGCCGAGATCGGTCCCGTCGATCATGCGGCTGTAGCGATAGGGGTGTGGATCGACGATGGGGGTGTCGTTGGCGACGATGTCGGCGGCAAGGCGCCCGGCGGCCGGGCCGATGCCGAAGCCGTGACCGCTATAGCCCGTCGAGATATAGAAGCCGGGCAGGGTCGCGACGCCGGAGATGACCGGAATCCAATCCGGGGTGAAATCGACCAGCCCGCCATATTTATGCGCGATCTTCACATTGGCGAGCTGCGGATAGAGTTGCCCAAGCCGTGTCAGGGCAAAGCTGATCAGCTCCTCCTGTGCCGGCGGATCGAAGGTGCGGATCCGCTCGAAGGGCGAGATGCCATCGTTGCTCCAGCGGGAGATCGCCTCCGGCCCGGCGAAGAAGGACCGGCCAGCCCGGATGGTCAGGCCCCAGCGCCGCTTCTTGAAGGTCCGCCAGAACTGTTGGGCGTAGAGCATGCCCTGCGGAGTGAGTTCGAGCAGGCCGCGTCCGCTGATGCCGACGGTATAGCCGCCATCGAGCCGGCGGCGGAAGGTGAGATCGGGCATGGACAGCCCGCCCTCGATTACCTGCGGTGCGGCCTCCGTGAAAAAGGAGGTGGAGCGCACGCCCGCCTGCGGCAGCTTGAGGCCGTGGTGGCGGCAGAACATCGAGCTCCAGGCCCCGCCGGCGCAGAGCACCGCGCTGGTCCGGATCGTGCCCTTTTCGGTGACGACCGCCGAAACCTTCCCGCCCTCGGTCTCGAGTCCGCGTGCGGCGCAGCTCTGATGAATGGTCGCCCCCCGCTTGCGCGCCCCTTCGGCGATGGCCGGGGTCGCCAGCGCGGGCTCGGCCCGCCCGTCGGTCGGCGAATGCACTCCGCCGATCCAGTTCTCCGTGCTGCCCGGAGACATGGCCTTGGCCTCGGCAGCCGTCAGCATCCGGCTATGCATCTGATACTCGCGGGCGCGGTCGGCCCAGTTCGACCATAGATCGAGATCGGATTGTTTGGTCGTCACATAGAGCAGCCCGGTGCGGCGGAAGCCCGTCTCGGCTCCGAGCTCTTCGTTCAACCCGTTCCACATCTCGACGGCACGCTGGGCCAGCGGCAATTCGCGCAGGTCGCGATTCTGCTGGCGGCACCAGCCCCAGTTCCGGCTCGACTGTTCGCCGGCGAGGTGCCCCTTCTCAACCAGTGCGACCGAATGCCCCTTCTTTGCCAGCTCATAGGCCGCGCTCGTGCCGGCGATGCCACCGCCAATGACCACCACATCGGCAGATTTCGGCAGAAACTCGTCGCTACGGACGCGGGTGACCGGAGGAGACATAGGCTGGCTTTCCTTGCGCTGCGGGACCGCTCCGCGCGGGCAACGACCAATCCATCCGCACGGCCGATCCGATTTGATCGGCTCGATAAGACCCGATCCGGTGCAGAACCCTATGCCAAAGGCGGTGGTTGAATCGGCAGATTATGCCCGGCCGGGCGCCGTGATCGGCATACGAGGCGGGTGGGTGCAGGCCTAACCTAGGCACGCGGTTGAAGGACCGGCCGCGCCCGCGAACGACCCGACGGATGAAGCGGGCGGCGTGGATGCGCGATCGTTTCCGCCTGAATTGCCCGGGGCGCCCGGGACTTCCGCAAAACAAGCAAAAGAGGGGTTACCGGATGATAAAGCACTCCGACGGAACGACCCGTTCGGCTTTCCCGATGCCGGCATTGCATCGCCGCCAGTTTCTCGCGCTCGGAGCGGGCGGCCTGCTGGCCGCCTCGGGGGTTGGAGCCAGCGCCCAGACCAAGCCTGCTCCGCCACCGCCCGCTAAACCGACCGGCCAGGTCGTCGTTGGCCTGTCGCAGGAGCCGACAGCATTCAACCCGCTCATGCCTGGCATCGAGGTCGACGAGACCGTCTGGATGCAGGTCTTCAATACGATGTGGCTCGCCGACCCTCAGGGCAACCTGATGCCCGATCTCGCAACCGAGGTGCCGAGCGAGGCCAATGGGGGCATCTCGGAAGGTGGCCTGGCCTGGAAAGTCAAACTGCGCGAGGGCATCACCTGGCATGACGGGACGCCCTTCACGGCCGAGGACGTGAAATACACGCTGGAGCTGATCAATGCGCCGGGCTTCAAGAGCCGCACCCGGGTCGGCCATGCGCTGGTCAAGGACATCGTGGTCAAGGGACCGCATGAGATCTCCTGGCGCATGGAGAAGGCCTACGCGCCCTATCTCGCGCTGCTCTCCAACACCTTCATCGTGCCCAAGCATCTGCTTGAGAAAGCCAGCGACCCGAATACCGCACCCTTCAACGGCGCGCCGGTCGGTACCGGGCCCTTCAAATGGGGGCAGCGCACGCCGGGCGACAACATCACGCTCGTCGCCAATGAGCGTTATCACGGCAAGGGCCCCTATCTGGAGAAGGCTGTCCTCAAATATGTGCCGGACCAGACGGCTCTCTATGCACAGTTCCGCACGGGACAGGTCGACCTCATTATCGGCACTGGCATCCCGGCGAATTTCTATGCCGAGGCCGTGAAGCTGCCGGGCCGTAAGATCGTGAAGATCCCGAACGCCTCGCTCGAAATCCTGATGCCCAATCTCGAGCATCCGGCCTTGTCCGAGAAGGCGGTGCGCCAGGCGCTCTACGCCTCGATCAACAAGCAGGCGATCATCGACGTCATCTTCTATGGCCTGCACAAGCCGACGGAGTCCTTCGCGCCTCAGGAATCCTGGGCCTACAATCCCAACCTGCCGCAGCAGAGCTACGACCTCGCCAAGGCTAACAAGTTGCTCGACGACGCTGGCTGGAAACGCAGCGGCAGCGGCGTTCGCATGAAGAACGGCGTGCCACTTGAGTTCGCGGTCTCAACGACGACCGGCGCCTCGCTACGCGAGCAGTGCCAGCAACTGATGATGCAGGACTGGCAGCAGGTCGGCGTTTCCATGAAGATCAACAACATGCCGGCCGCGGTGATCTGGGGCGAGTTCTATACGCGCTCGAAGTTCCAGTCGCTGCTGGTCGGCACTGCCTTCCGCACCGTGATCGATCCCGATCCGGCCTCGCGCTTCGCCTCTGATGCTATACCCGCCAAGAACGGCAGCGGCGCCAACCAGATGCAGTGGCAGAATGCCGAAGTCGACAAGCTGCTGAAGGAGGGCCAGGAAACCTTCGATCAGGCCAAGCGCAAGGCCGTCTACTGGAAATTGCAGGAAATCGTCCGCGAGGAACTGCCGATCCTGCCGATCTACCAATATGTTCCGGTCGAGGGCTACAAGGAAGGGCTCATCGGCTACGAGCCCAATATCAATGCCCGCCAGAATACCTGGAACATGGGCAGCTGGTACTGGGCGCGCTGAGACCATGAACGGACCCTCCCGGAACACGGCGCCATGAGCACCTTTCTCGTGCGACGGCTGCTGCAGGCGCTCGTGCTGCTGCTCATCGTCTCGATGATCGGCTTTGCGATCCTGCACCTGGCTCCGGGCGGGCCGCTCTCGCAGTTCGCCGCCGGCGGCGACATGACCCAGGCCGATCTCGACCGCATCGCTGAACAGCTCGGCCTCAACCGCCCGCTGCCGCTGCAATATGCGGAATGGCTCTGGCGCATGCTGCGCGGCGACTGGGGGCTGTCCTATCGCGACCATCAGCCGGTGCTGCAGATCATCGCCTCCCATATCGGGCCGACGATGGAACTGATGCTGAGCTCGACGCTGCTCGCCATGCTGCTCGGCGCCTGGGTCGGTATGCTTGGCGCGATCCGACGCTACTCGTTGTTCGATTCACTCGCGACGATCGGCGCCATGATCGCGCTCTCGATCCCGACCTTTTGGTTCGGCCTTGTCATCATCTATGTCTTCTCGGTCGGGCTCGGCTGGCTACCTGCCGGCAACCGCTACACCATCGGCGATGGTTCGGTGCTCAACCGGATCCATCATCTGATCGGGCCCTGCATCGTGCTCGCGCTGGTCTCGACGGCGGTCTGGAGCCGCTACATGCGCTCCTCGATGCTTGAGGTCGTCAATCAGGACTATATCCGCACTGCCCGGGCCAAGGGCGTGCCGGAGCGCCAGGTCCTGCTGCGGCACGCCCTTCGCAATGCGCTGCTGCCAATGATCACCATCACCGGCCTGCATGTGCCGACATTGCTTTCGGGCGCACTCGTGACCGAGACCGTCTTCACCTGGCCGGGCATGGGGAGGCTCTTCCTCGACTCGATCAGCTATCGCGACTATCCGACCGTGATGGGCATCCTGATGTTCACCGCCGTCCTGGTGTTGCTCGGCAGTCTGATCGCAGACCTGCTCTATGGTCTCGCCGATCCGCGGATTGCGAGGAATGGCTGATGAGCACTGATCTCACCGGCGTCACCGAAGTCCGGATCGCAGCTTCGCCATTCGTCTGGAACAGCCCCGGCTTTCGCCGTTTCCGCCGGCACCGGCTGGCGGTTTTCGGAGCGGTGGCAATCGTGGCGATGACGCTCGCCTGCATCTTCGGGCCGATGCTGCTGCCCTATAGCGACACGTTCATCGACATCCGGCAGCGCTTCGCGCCACCCTTCTCGGGCCCGCATGTACTCGGCACCGATCCTCTCGGGCGCGATATTCTGGCGCGCCTGCTGATGGCCGGGCGGATTTCACTCGCAGTGGGCTTTTCCGCCATGCTGATCAGCATGGCGATCGGCATCTGCATTGGCATGATCGCCGGATTCTACGAAGGTGCGGTCGGTGCTGCCCTGATGCGTTTCGTCGACGCGATGCTGTGCTTCCCATCGATCTTCCTGCTGCTTGCTGTTTCGGCCCTGATCTCGCCGTCGGTGCCCTCGATCGTCATGCTGATCGCAATGACCTCCTGGATGGAGGTGGCGCGGGTCGTCGAGGCTCAGATAAAATCGCTCCGTACGCGCGATTATGTGGTTGCAGCGGTCGCGATGGGCGCCAGCAATGGACGCATCATGTTTCGTCAACTGTTGCCGAACGCGATCGCACCGATCGTCGTTGCCGCGACGTTGAACGTCGCCCATGCGATCCTGGCCGAGAGCTATATCAGCTTCCTCGGCTACGGCATCCAACCGCCGACTCCAAGCTGGGGCAATATGCTGGAGAACGCCCAAAGCTATCTCACCAGCGCGCCCTGGCTTGCGATCCTGCCCGGGGCGGCGATCACGCTCGCCGTTACGAGCTTCAACTTCGTCGGTGACGGCCTGCGCGACGCGCTCGATCCCAGAATGGACTTGCCGTGACGTCGCGTGCTGCCCTTCTCGAAAGGGGTGGGAGGGGCATTGCTGCGGGCTGCACAGAGTGTGGGACGGCGGCACGTGCCTCTCTGTTAGGTTGTACCCTTTCCGAGAGGCGTTCCTGGGCGTGCCTCTGTGCTGAGATGACGCGCGGATTTTGCTTGCCTGGTGCCCTGGAAGAGCGCTCACTCCATCGCCGCTTCCGTTCAACCTGAACCGAGAGCGGGCCGCGGTGCCGGGTTGGCGCCGGTCAAGGCTGGAAGCTCGTCGTGCAAAGCGAACGCCAGGTCACCTGGCTTCAGGGCAAGGGCCAGATCATCTGGCGCGACGGTACGCGCCAGCCTGTATCTTACAGTTTCGAAACATCCCGGAACGCAAACGGCAGATGCCGCGGGCATTTCGACCTCGATCTACGTCAGGTCGCACCCTCGCTGCTCTCCTATGAGATCAGGCTGCTCTGCGAGGACGGGCATGTCGTGAACCTTGCGATCACCGATCATTGCAGCGACGGGGCTACCTTCGTGGGCAGCCTCCTCGACGAGCGCTGCGAGAGCGAGGAGTTGCTCCATGATCAGTGACTATAGGGAAAGGCGATGTGATCAACCTGAGTTTCGGCTTCCGCGACAGGTCCGGCATCGGAAGCTACCAGATCATCCGGCGCTTCCGGCGGGCGAAAACGGACAACGGCAATGCGGGTGCGGGGCTCTGACGGCCACGAGCGGGCGATCGAAGAGCATCAGATCTGAGCCGGCGTCACGCAGAAGAGCCAGCTCGGCAATCTGAAATAGTCGAACGAGCCACGGCCGGCCGGAAGAGCGGCGGAAGGGGGCTCCAGACGCCGTCTTCCGTTTGCCGTTCAGAAGCACCGGCGCAAGGGCGGGTGTGGCCGATGTCAGGCCAGTCTCTGCGTCCTCCCGGAACTCCATTGCATGGCGATCTGCCCAAAATTGGGGCCCAGCATGACAGGAGTGCTCAGACGATCTCGGAAACGAGCTTGCCGATCAGGCTGTTGGAGAGGATCACAGGCAGCATCGCGGCTTCCGCGGCCTCGCGGCGATGAGCCTCGACGAAACCCATGCAGTCCATCAGCAGAACCTTGGCACCGCGCCTGGCGAGGTCGCGGGCGGCCTCGGCCAGGTTGGAACCAGGCCCGCCATAGGGCGAGGCCGCCGCATAGAGCGGTCCGCGATCAAGCCCGGCCCATTTCCCGGCCTCGCTTGCGATCTGTTCGGCGAGCGGCACGATGATGCCGAGTTGCGCGCCCTGGGTGAGGGCGGCGACCGTTGGCGGCAGGATGCGGTCAGGTTCGATCAGTTGCGCCCTGTCCGCCGCCAGGGTCTCGAAATGGCCGGTGCAGAGCATCAGGATCGTGCTGCAGCCCTCGGCTTCCAGCATGGCGATCTTGGCCTGCGCCGCAGCTTCGGTGCGGCTCCTGTCGATGACGACTGAGCTGCCGTCCAGCAGCTTGGTGATCAGCACGGCAGCTCCGGCGCGAGGGCCGAAGTCGCGCTCGATCTCGGCCTTGCTCAGCCCGTCCAGCACGCCGGCATGGCAGCGCGGCAGGTCGGAGCTGATCACCGCGTCGAGAATGGGCGTGATGTCGGAGCGCGGCGCCTGGCCGATGGTCAGGGTTCCGAGTTTGCGCATGCGAGGCCGTCCTCTGTCGAATGGGACGCCCGTGCCGTTTCCGGCACGGGCGCTGAGGTCATCGATCGGATCTCGTTTCCGGTCCGATGATCCAGCTCTCTGTGTTCGCATCGGCCTTCCCGAGAACCGCAAAGCAGTTTTCAGGCCGTTGCTTTAGCGCCTGAAGTTCTTGATCACCGAGTCGAAGAAGCTGAAGATCGCGTCTCCGGCGATGATGCCGGCGGCGAAGACCTCCATGTCCCCTTCGCCCGTGCTGCCGCGCAGCTTCTCCCAGACCAGCCGGCAGACGATGCCCGCCAGAACGGCCCAGCCCGCCATCGGGAAGCTGATCAGCAGGCCGGTGGCGAAGAGCACACCGATCTGGCGCTTCGGGCCGCCGATGAACTGCAGGATCGCTCCCGGGATCGCCCAGAGGAAGAGCTGCCAGGCGACGCCTGGCGCCACGCCGGCCTTGATCGTCGCGGCATAGACCTTGTTCACGGGGGCGACGAGGTTCTGGTCGAAATAGGACTGGTAGGAGACCAGCACCACCGCACCGGCGATGACGAAGGCGAACATCGCAGCAAAGAGCTGCTGCCGACGGCCGTCTCGCTCGAAGGCGGGATCGGCGCCGTTGCCGCGCAGGATGTACCCGGCCTTCAGATCATAGCCCATGTCGGCGAAGGCAGGCCCCGTCGCGGCGGAGAAGCCAACGAGCAAGGCAAGCGCCGGCATCGGGAAGCCGATCAGCATGCCGATGATCAGCGTGATCAGTGCGACGGCAAAGGCCGGGAACCAGCCAGAGTGCATCGCGGCGAGGCCGACGATGAGCTCATGCACATAGGCCGCAAAGGCGGCATAGAGCACGAACAGGATCAACATCCCGATCGACATATCGCTCATCAGGCCGCCGACCAGCGCGATGAAGACCGCGATCACGAGATAGGCAATGGTGCCGAGACCGAGCGCGCGCCTGACTTCCGCATCGGAAACGCCGGAGGCCGCCTCGGCCAGCTTCTGGGCTTCGCTGCGCCTGAACAGGAGCTGCGCGACCTGAAACAGGGCAATCAGCCCTGCGCCGATCATGAAGCCGTGCGGGATATAGGCCGCCATCAGATCGCCCTTCGGGATGATCTCGGCGAAGAGCGGGCCGCCGAAGAGCTGGCTGGAATAGCCGCGCAGCAGCAGGCCGACGCCGAACATCGAGAGCGCCCAGATATTGCCGATGAAGGCGACGCCGAAGGCGGACATCGGAATGCCGGAGACCGCCGTCGAGCCGACAAAGCCGATGGCCGCGAGCGGCACCTTGACGAAGGAGGCCAGGATGCCGGTGACGAAGCCGACCCCCATCAGCACCGCCTTGCGTCCGCCCTCGTCGCCGGCCTTGATCGCTTCGGCGGCGGCAACGCCCGGGGGCCAGGCCCCGGTCGCTGGAAACACCCGGGAATCGAACATCCGGTAGAGCAGGTAGGCGTCGAGCAGCATCGCGGCGAAGGCGCCTGCCAGCATCGGCAGCACCAGATCGGAGCGACCAAGCAGGAAGGGAATGCCGATCGGCAGCAGCAGGCTGTTGGCAGCCCCGAACGTCGCGGACGAGATCGCGCTCTGAGCCAGATTCTGAACATGGATCGAGCGGTAGCGCGTGAACATCGCTATCGGCACGCGCGCAAGCGCCATGGCGGCGAGCGCCCCGATCAGCGATGTGTTCGCGGTGATGCCCAGGGAGACCAGAAGCTGCATGCCAATGATCGCGCCAAAGACGCAAAGAATGGCGATCAGCACCAGCGTCCCGGGCTCGAACAGGCTCGGGTGCCGCTGAGGCACTCCTTTCGGTTCGTCCTTCATGCCTCAGTCCCCGCTATTGGCCCCTGGAGGGGCAGATGTGCTTGTTGATGTCAGTCGTCAGGCAACAAGGATGCCGGCCTTGGCCTCGCCGACGTCGTGCGTCGCATGGCCGGTCTGGACCCCGTAGTCGCGCTTGGCGGCCTCCGGTGAGACGAGGCCGAGTGCGATGTCGCGGGCGATGGCGTCGCGGGAGCGCTCCGCCGGCGCGCCGTAGCCGGCGCCGCCGGCGAGCACGAGTTCCACGATCTCATGGGGATGCTTGACCTGGACGAGGTCGCCCGTCCCGACATCCTTCAGGACATGGCCCTGCTCATCGATGACCCGCCCTGATGCTCCGCCGCCGGCCTTGCCGCCGAACAGGCCCGGGATCGGGTTGTTGACGCCTTCCGGATAGAGCGAGACCAGCGTCGGGAGACCGTCATCGGAGAGCTTGCGCAGGCGGACGCGCTGGCCGAGGCCGCCGCGATGCTCGCCGGCACCGCCGGAGTCGGTGAGATAGGTCTTCTCCACGACCAGCACCGGCACGCGCGCCTCGAAGGTCTCGATCGAGGTGTTGGCGGCCGAGGTCGGATAGAGAAGGCCGGACTTGCCGTCGCCATGGGCCGAGCCGCCCTGGCCGCCGCCGACGAAAAGCATGTCGGAATAGGTATCACCCGCCTGGTCCCGGCCATAGACGCTCGCCGCCACCGGTAGTCCGGTGAAGGCCTGGACCTGGTTCGGAGCGGCCTGTGACAGGGCGCGGAAGATGTTCGGCGCGATGTACCAGCCGGTGCGCGTCCGCAGGTTGACCGCGAGCGGCTTGTCGCAGTTCAGGATCGAGCCCATCGGCGCGTCGATCGAGAAGGCGCGATAGCAGCCGGCATTGCCGCGGACATTCGGCGTCAGCATGCATTTCAGCGGGTAAGTCGCATGCGCCATCGTGTAGTTCAGGGTGCAGTTGAGCCCGCCCTGCGGCAGCTGCGGCGGGGCGCCGTCAAAGTCGAGATGGATCGTGTCGCCCTTGACCGTCAGCGCCAGCGGATAGGTCATCGGCGTGCCGAGCGGGTTGTTCGAGACGGTGCCGTGATAGGTCCCGTCCGGCAGCGCGGCGATGGCCTCGCGCATGGCCTTCTCGGAACGGTCCTGCACCACCGAGGCGAGGGCGCGCAGATCCTGCATGCCGTAATCGCTCAGGAAGGACTGCAGGCGCTCGGCGCCGATCGCATTGGCCGCGACGAACGAGTGCAGATCGCCGAGAACCTGCTCGGAATTGCGGACGTTCTCGCCCAGCAGGCGGACCAGCGTCTCGTTGATCCGGCCAGCTTCGTAGAGCTTCATCGGCGGGATCTGGAAACCTTCCTCGTAGATCTCGCGGGCCCTGAGGCTGTCCTTGGTGCCGCCGATATCGGAGACATGGCCGACAGTGCCCATCAGTCCGACGACGCGGTCGCCCAGGAACACCGGCGTGACCACGGCGATGTCGAAGAGATGGCCGGCGCAGAGCCAGGGATCATTGGTGATCAGAACGTCGCCGGGCTTCAGGGTGTCGGCCGGATAGCGCTCGAGCAGCGCCTTGACCGCGCGCGGCAGGGTCAGGTTGAACACCGGCATGGCGCGTGGCGAATGAGCCAGCGTCTCGCCCTCGGGGTCGAGCAGCTCGCAGGCAAAATCCTGCGCTTCGGAGATCACCAGCGAGAAGGCGGTGCGGCAGACGGTCAGCCACATCTCCTCGACGACGTTGACGAGGCGGCTCCACATGATCTCCAGCGAGATCGGGTCGGCCTCGATCCGGCGCGCGGCCTCAGCCAGCGGCATGTCGGCGCTGATCGTGGTCTCGGCGGCGCTGGCCCGCCCGACGCTGACCAGCAGGTTGAGCACGTGGTCGATCGCAACCGTATCCCCGGGAGGAACGATGGTCGTCGCTTCGCGCTCCTCGATGATCGCGGGACCCTTGATGGTGTCGCCCGGCCGCAGCGCGTAGCGATCATAGACGGTCGCCTCGCTCCAGCCGCTCTCGAACCAGGCCTGGCGAGTGCCCTTCACCTTGGTGCCGGCATCGCCGCCGCCGGCCGCGCCGGAGAGAGAGAGGCTCGGCACCGGACCGGCGCAGCGGACGCGGAAGTTGATCGCCTCCAGACGAGCGCCCTCGTAGACCGAGGTGTAGCGCGCCGAATAGGTGGTGGCGAAGGCCGCGCGGATGGCGTTCAGGCTCGATGTATCGATCGTGCCGGCCGGCAGCGTCACCGCGATATCGTGCATCTGGCCGACGAGGCGCATATCGGCCGAACGCTCGACCGTGATGTCGGCTGGCTTCACGCCGGCCTCGAGCAGGTGCTTGCGGCCCTGGGCCTCCAGCTCGCTGAGCACGGTGTTGACGGCCTGGGCGTCAAAGCCCTCCGAGAACTCGACCGGCAGCGACTGCACCATGTCGAAGGAGAGCGGCGCGGCGAGAAAGCCGAGCGCCGAAGCTGCGCCGGAGGCCGGCGGAATGATGACCTGCCGGACGCCGAGCACGCGGGCGACATCGACGGCGTGCGCCGGGCCCGCCCCACCGAAGCCGACCATGGCGTAGTGACGCGGATCCTTGCCCTTCTCGACAAGATGGACACGCGCCGCGGCGCCCATGCTTTCGACGACGACCTTGTGGATGCCCCAGGCTGCTTCTTCCACGGAGAGGCCGAGCGGCTCCGCGACCGAGGCAACAGCCTTGCGCGCGGCCGCGAGATCGAGCGCCATGCGTCCGCCGAGGAAGAAGCCCGGGTCATAGTAGCCGAGCACCAGATTGGCGTCGGTGACGGTCGGCTTGGTGCCGCCCATGCCGTAGCAGGCCGGGCCGGGGTCGGAGCCTGCCGAGTGCGGGCCGACCTTGAGCAGGCCGACCTCGTCGATGGCGGCGATCGAGCCGCCGCCGGCGCCGATCTCGATCATGTCGATGACGGGAGCCTTGATCGGCAGGCCGGAGCCCTTGGCGAAGCGGTTGACGCGACCGGCTTCGAGCATCGGCGCGATCTCAGCGCGGCCGTCCTCGATCATGCAGGCCTTGGCGGTGGTGCCGCCCATGTCGAAGGAGATGACGTCCTTGTGGCCGGCGAGCTCGCCGAACAAGGCTGTCGCAAGGCCGCCGCCGGCAGGGCCGCTTTCGAGCAGGCGGATCGGGAAGGTGCGAGCGGTCTCGGGGGAGACCAGGCCGCCAGCCGAATGCATCAACCGCAGCGAGCCGGTGAACGAGCGGGCTGCGAGTTCGCGCTCCAGCCGTTCCAGATAGCGCCGCATCAGCGGCTGGACATAGGCGTTCGCCGCGGTGGTGACGAAGCGCTGATACTCCCAGATCTCGGCGACGACTTCGCTCGACAGGGAGACCGTGAGTTCGGGGCAGGCGTCCCGGACGATCCGGCCGGCTTCCTGCTCATGGGCGGAGTTGCGGTAGCTGTTCAGGAAGCAGATCGCGATCGCTTCGCAGCCGGCAGCGGCCAGCTCGCGGGCGGTTGCACGTACCGCGGTTGCATCGAGCGCCGTCACGATCTTGCCGTCGCGGTCGATACGCTCGGCGACTTCGAGACGAAGCTCGCGCGAGACCAGCGGCTCCGGGAAGGTCAGGAACAGATCGTAGATGTCATAGCGCTGCTCGGTGCCCATTTCGAGGATGTCACGAAAGCCGCGCGTGGTGATCAGGCCGAGCTTGGAGCCCTTGCGCTCGATCACCGCGTTGGTCACCAGCGTCGTGCCATGCACGATGCCGCCGATATCGGCCAGCGTGATGCCGGCCATCTCGGTCAGTTCGCCAAGGCCGATCAGGGCAGCCTCGGACGGATCATGCGGCGTGGTCAGGCGCTTGTGCAGCAGGACCGAGCGCTCCTGGCCGTCATAGAGGATGAAATCGGTGAAGGTGCCGCCGATATCGAAGCCGATGCGCCAACGATTGCTCATGGAGCTGTCTCCGCGATTGAGGGATGTAGGGGAATGAAGAGTGGGTCCCGGGTCAGCGCCGCGATCTCGGCGGCGCCTTCTCCCAGAGAACGGATAATGGCGAGGCGCTCCTCCGGCGTGACGGTCGCTGCCGGGAAGGAAATGCAGAGCGCGACTTCATCGCCGGTGCTCGGATCGCCGACCGAAACCGAGATGGCGCGCACGCCCCTGACTGCCTCGTCATGGGATTCGGCGTAGCCCTCGCGTCGTGTGACGGCGAGCCGCGCTAGGAGTTCGTCGAGATCCTGTGGGGCTGTATCGGACGGCGGTTCGAAACCGCCGGCATAGAGGCGGCGGACCTCGTCGTCGGAAAGGCGGGCGAGCAGGGCGCGGCCGGTGCTGGACGCGAAGGCGGCAATTCGGTCGCCAATCGACGTGACGACGCGCAGGGCGTGGCGTCCGGGATGGGCCGTGACGCCGACGATGTCGGTGCCGCGCCGCACGCTGATATAGCCGGTATGTCCGACTTCGTCCGAGATGCGCCCGATCACGGAATCGGCCCGGTCGATCAGCGAGGCGGCGAAGCGGTAGATATGGCCGACCTGATTGAGCAGCAGGGAGGGGCGGTAGCGCTTGCTGTCGCCGACCGTTTCCAGCAGCCCCTCGTCGCGCATCGCCCGCAGCAGTCGCGACGCATTGCTCTTCGGCATTCCAAGCAAGGAAACGAGATCCGTCACCGTCACATCGTGACGCGTGCTGGAGAAGCAACGGAGCACATCGACGGCCGCCGACAGAATGGACATCCGGGTGAGTCCAGAAAAGTTCCATAAAATGGAACTTGAGTTGCAATAACAGGAACAATATCGCGCCTGACCGAAGAGTCAACAAGCGTTAAGGATTGAGGGTGGAATGCGCTCGGACGAGGCGCTATGGCCCCGAAGTGCCGGATCAACGGCGGTGCTGCCTGATTGGCTTGTGTGCGTCCGTTGAAGCTGCAGGCAGTCCGACCCGCCCAGCGCTCGATCCGGTGCAGGTCAAGCTTCCTTGCCGAGCCCGGTCAGGCCGACAGGCCCAGGAATGCCAGGGAAGGGAGTTCGACGACGAGGCTGCGCAAGGCGGCGCTGTTCCAGCCTTTCGCCGGACTGCGGCGCGGAGCGGCGAGCCGCCATTCATGTTGAGGTTGCGGGCTCGGACGATGCTGGCTCGCCCGGGTCGGGGCGAATGCGGCGCGTCTCAGGACGCGGCGCAGGGCATGCCGCCGCCTTCGCCTGCCAGGTCCGTCTGTGCGGGGGAGGCGGAAATCACCTTAGGACGGCTTGCGTGCGGAGATCAGGAAGCGGTTTTGCGCTGCGCGCTCGAGACGCTGGAAGAGCGGCATGAAGCGACCCTGGGCGCGGTGGATCGGGCCAAGGTCGCGGTCGACGACGACGTCCTCGAACCCTGCCTGCCTCAGCAACTCGGCGACGGCATCGGGGCGGCACCCATCAGAAAAATAGACGCGCGACAGGATGCTTGCATGGGTGTCCGCATAAGGTGGGGGAGGCGGCACATTCCTGCTCAGGCGTTTGACAAGTCGTGCGAGCCACTTGATCAACCGCCTGTCCGGTGGGGTGTTGATGGTGTCCGCGTCGATGATCGCGACGCGCCCGCCCGGCTTGAGTACCCTGTGCCATTCGGCGAAGGCGGCCGGCGGGTCGGGCAGAGTCCAGACAAGATGCCGGGTGACCACTGCGTCGTAACTATCCGAGGGCTCCAGCGTATTCTCGGCATCGCCGAGGAAGAGCTTGATCGGTCCCTTGCCCGAGACCTTGGCGCGGGCACGCGCCAGCATGGCCTCGGAGAGATCGAGGCCGGTCACCGAAAAGCCGAGTTCCGACAGCAGCAGCGAGATCACCCCCGTGCCGCAGGCCAGGTCGAGCGCCCGGCGCCCCTGATCGGTGCCAAGGTGCCGCGACAGAAGCGCGAGCCATGCGCGCCGTTCTTCCAGGGAAAAGATCTCGTGGCCTGGCGTCGTATCGAATGTCTCTGACCTGATGGACCAATAGTCCCGGATTTCATCCTTCAGGTTGCGATTTGCGATCGTGGTCGACATCGATCATTCGCCTTGTCTTGGTCCGTTTCCGGCACCTTTCACCACGCTGCGCTGCGTCTCACAAGTCTTTCCTTCGGTTCGCTCCGAGAAGTCTTGTGAATGAGCGGTCTGTTCTTCACTTTAGAATTCGTTTAATCAAGTAGATTGGAAGTATTCTAAAAGATATGCCTTGACCGACCTTGTGTCATTTCATACGAGCCGCCCAGCTCAGACGAGGTTTAGGTGGTGGCGTGATGGCATTGCTTCACAGGGTTATTCAAGCAGCCACTCTGACCATTGGCCTCATCGCGTCGACGTTGCCTGCTTTCGCGGAGAAGGTCAGGGTCACGGATGTTCTCGGCCGGGCGGTCGAGGTCAACGCGCCAGTCGAACGCGTGATCCTGGGCGAAGGGCGGCAGATGTACTTCGTCGCCGCGCTCGACAGGGACGATCCGTTCAAGCGTGTCGTCGGCTGGCGGGACGATCTGCCGAAAGCCGACCCCGACAGCTACAAGGCCTATCTCGCCCGCTATCCCGCGATTGCCAAACTGCCGAATTTCGGTGGCATGAAGGAGGGCGCATTCGACGTCGAGCAGGCGATAGCGCTGAAGCCGGACGTTCTCTTCCTGAATGTCGAGGCGAAGATCGCCAGCGACGAGGCCAAGCTGGTCGAGAAACTCGCCTCCGTCGGCATTCCCGTCGTCTATGTCGATTTCCGCGAGAAGCCCTTCCAGAACACCGAACCGTCCATGCGGCTGATCGGCAAGCTCTTCGGCAAGGAGGCGCTTGCGGAGGACTTCATCACGTTCCGGGCCGAGCAGATCTCGCTGGTGACGGACCGTCTTGCCAAGGCTACGGCATTGAAGCGGCCGGTCGTGATGATCGAGCGCGCCGGGGGCTATTCCGACGATTGCTGCATGTCGTTCGGCAACGAGAATTTCGGCAAGATGGTCGAGATCGCCGGGGGCAAGAATTTTGCGGGCGACCTGATCCCCGGGACCTTCGGTACGGTTAATGCCGAGGCCGTCGTCGCCGCCAATCCTGATGTCGTCATCGTCACCGGCGGCAATTGGGAGGCCTATGTCCCGGGTGGGGCCTGGGTCGGCCTTGGCCCCGGCGTCGACCTGATCGAGGCGCGCCGCAAGCTCGCTGCGCTGTCGCGCCGCCCCGCCTTCGCGCAGACGGCCGCCGTCAGGAATGGCCGCGTCCATGGCATCTGGCACCAGTTCTACAACAGCCCCTACCAGTTCGTCGCGATCCAGGAGATCGCGAAATGGCTGCATCCCGACCTGTTCAGGGATGTCGATGCTGACGCCACACTGAAGGCCCTGCATGAGCGCTTTCTGCCCTTGCCTTACCAGCCCGGCTACTGGGTGACCGTCGAGGCCAAGGGATGAGCGAGATCGGAATATCTGGCGCCGCTGCCGAGGCGGTGCGCGAGGGCGGGGGGCGGGCGAGCTATCGCGCCCTGAATGCGCGCCGGCGCATGATCCTCGCCGGGCTCTTTCTGCTGCTGCTGCTGAGCTTCATTGCCGACCTGATGATCGGCCCGGCCCGCTATGCGGCGTCCGATGTCGTGCGTGCGCTCGTGATGCCGGACAGCGTCCCGGTTGCCGTGCGCGTCGTGATCTGGGACATCCGCCTGCCGGTGGCGTTGATGGCGGTTGTGACGGGCGCCTCGCTGGCCATGGCGGGCGCCCAGATGCAGACGATCCTGAATAACCCGCTCGCCAGCCCGTTTACCCTTGGGATATCGGCTGCAGCCAGTTTTGGCGCGGCGCTCGCGCTCGTGTTCGGCGTCGCCATCCTGCCGTTCGCCGTCGATTATATCGTGCCGTTGAACGCCTTCATCGCGGCGATGGGGGCGGCCATGCTAATCCATGTGCTCAGCCAGTCCCGCGGCGTGACGACCGAGACGGTGATCCTGCTCGGCATCGCCCTGGTCTTCACCTTCAATGCCCTCCTCGCATTGCTGCAGTTCTTCGCCTCGGAGCAGGCGCTCGGCGCTGTGGTCTTCTGGATGATGGGGAGCCTGACGAAGGCAAGCTGGAACAAGCTTGCGATCACCAGTGCCGTGGTTGTCCTGTGCGTGCCCTTCTTCATGCGCCGCGCCTGGGCCCTTACCACGCTGCGTCTCGGTGACGAGAAGGCGGCAAGCTTCGGCATCGATGTCAGGCGGCTGCGGCTGGAGATCATGCTGCTGGTCAGCCTGCTGGCGGCTGTGCCCGTGTCCTTCGTCGGCACGATCGGCTTCATCGGCCTCGTCGGCCCGCATATCGCGCGCATGGTGATCGGCGAGGATCAGCGCTTCTTCCTGCCGGCATCTGCGCTCGCCGGTGCCGCCATCCTCTCGGCCTCCTCGGTCGTCAGCAAGTCGCTGATACCGGGCCTCATCTTCCCGATCAGCATCGTAACGGCGCTCATCGGGGTGCCGTTCTTCTTCAGCTTGATCCTGACCAATCGGAAGCGGTCATGGTAGTTGGCCTGCAGCTTCGCGACGTCGGCGTCCGTTACGGCCGCAAGGTCGTTCTGAGCGAAGTGACCACACCGCTGCTCAGCGGCGGGGAGGTCGTTGCCGTGATCGGCCCGAACGCGGCCGGCAAGTCGAGCCTCTTCCGACGGATTGCCGGCCTTGCGCCAGGGGCGGGCGAGGTCAGCATTTCCGGCGAGAGCTCCGTGCCCGGGCGCCGCGCGCCGTTGTCCTGCTACCTGCCGCAGGATACGGCGGTGAACGCAGTGCTCACGGTTTACGAATCGATCCTGCTCGCCTTCAAGCAGGGCGGGACATGGTCGGTCAGCGATGACGAGCTCAAGCGGATCGATTGCGTGCTGCGCGATCTCGAGATCGAGGATCTCGCCTTCAGGGGGCTTGGGGAACTCAGCGGCGGTCAGCGCCAGTTGGTTTCGATCGCCCAGACGCTGGCGCGCGAACCGGACATCCTCCTGCTCGACGAGCCGACGAGCGCGCTCGACCTGCATCGCCAGTTCGAAGTGCTGTCGCTCGTGCGTCGACTGGCGCGGGACCGCGGCATGTGCGTCCTGATCTCGATCCACGATCTTAATCAGGCGTTGCGCGTCGCCGACAGGGTCCTTGTCCTGGCCAAGACGCGCCTGGTCGCGATCGGCGCGCCGCGCGAGATCGTGACGCCGTCGCTGCTGGACGAGGTCTATGGCGTCAGGGCGCGCGTCGAAGGCCTGTCTAGCGGCGAGCCCTATGTTGTCGTCGAGGGCTCCACGCGCCACGCCGCATAAGGATCGGCCGTCCAGACGGGCAACGTCGTCCTCTTCTGACGCCCGGCGGCCCGGGCGCGTTCCTGCCCGTGCGGGATCCTGCGCTGGCTGCATGACCCGATCGTGCTCATGCTTCTTGCCGGCTTGTCGCGCTGGGCGTTTGGTCGCAACAGCGAGACGCAGGTTCGCGCCGAGACCGATCCGGACGATCGGCCGCGCGACGGCATGGGCAGGAAAGAGCCAGGAGCAGGATATGACCGATCAGCAGAACACCGCCGAGATCTGGCGGTTGGCGGATGCCAAGAGTCCGGCTTTCTTCGAGCTTAGCGACCGCGTCTGGGCCGTGCCCGAACTGAATTATCAGGAGGAGCGTTCGGCCGCCGAACACGCCGCGATGCTCGAGAAGGAGGGCTTCCGTGTCGAGAAGGGCGTCGCCGGTATTCCGACGGCACTGATCGGCGAGTCGGGCGAGGACGGTCCGGTCATTGCGATCCTAGGCGAATATGACGCGCTGCCCGGACTGAGCCAGGAGGCCGGCGTCGCCGAGCAACGCCCGATCATGTTGGGGGGAAATGGCCATGGCTGCGGCCACAACATGCTCGGTTCGGCCTCTTTGCTTGCCGCGACTGCCGTCAAGGACTGGCTGGCTGCGAAGGGCATCAAGGGGCGCGTGCGCTATTATGGTTGCCCAGCCGAGGAGGGCGGCTCGTCCAAGGGCTTCATGGTGCGCTCCGGGCTGTTTGACGATGTCGATGTCGCCATCTGCTGGCACCCCTCCTCATTCACCGGCGTCAGCAAGGCGATCTCACTTGCCTGTGTCGAGGTCGAGTTTACCTTCCGGGGCCGTGCATCCCATGCAGCTGCCTCGCCGCATCTCGGTCGCAGTGCGCTCGATGCGGTCGAATTGATGAATATCGGCGTCAACTACATGCGCGAGCACATGCCGAGCGATGCGCGTGTCCATTACGCGATCATCGATGCCGGCGGCATCGCGCCGAATGTCGTGCAGGCGCAGGCGACCGTGCGTCATTTGATCCGCGCCCGGACGCTCAGCGAGATGTGGGACCTGGTGCGGCGGGTCAAGGCGATCGCCGATGGCGCCGCTCTGATGACGGAGACTTCCGTCGTTGCGCAGCAATTGTCGGGCGATGCCAACCTCGTGGGCAACCGTCCGCTCGAGGAGGCGATGCACGCCAATCTCATCCGGCTCGGCGGGCCGGGTTTCGATGCCGCTGACCGCGCCTTCGCCGCAGAGTTCCAGAAGACCTTCTCGAAGGAGGATATCCGCGCCTCCTATGGCCGCTTCGGTCTGTCGGTGCGGGAGGGGGAATCGCTCAGCGACGACATCTATCCGCTGGACTATGTCGCCGCCCTCTCCGTGGGGTCCACCGATGTTGGAACTGTGAGCTGGGTCGTTCCAACCGTGCAATGCCGCGTCGCCTGCTATGCCGTGGGCACGCCCGGACATTCCTGGCAGCTGGTCGCCCAGGGCCTCGCGCCGGCGGCGCATAAGGGGCTCTCGCTTGCGGCCAAGGCCATGGCCGGCGTCGCGGTCGATGTCCTGTCCCAGCCGGCGCTGCTCAAGGCGGCCAAGGCTGATTTCGCTGCGTTCCGCGCCGAGAACCCGTTCCAGAACCCGATTACCGACGATATCGAACCGCCGCTCGACATGGCGGCTCATTGAGCGGGCATCGGCCACGAGCCGTTTTGGCTCAGCAAGGATCGCCCGGAGCCATCGTCCGGGCGATGATGTTCGAAATGGCGCCGGCGCTCCGGATCGATCGGTGCGGGTGCTGCCGCACGCACCAGCCTCGTGCGAGGAGTGCTTAGATCTCGGCCGCGTCCAGCCGCCGATAGAGCGGTAGCGCCAGCGGCGCGATCCGGCGCACGACCGCGCGGAACGGCTGGGATTTTGGCTCGGACAAGGGCAGGCCGAGCGTCTCGATCGCCGTGCCTTGCGTCGCCCTGGCAAGCTCGCGACCAAGCGAGATGGACAGCGCAACGGCCCGGCCATTGCAGCCGACCCAGGCAAAGCCGTCCGGCCCGAGACGGTGGATGCGCGGATAGCCCGGCACCTGCGGCTGGAGCAGATTGTCGGGGGTCATCCCGACATAGCCCGACCAGACATAGTCGAACTCGACATCGCCGAGCTGCGGCCAGAGTGTTTTCAGCCGTGCCGCGATCTGCGGCCGCAGATTGACCCCGCCATCGCCCGGCAGCACGGCCGCTCCCCCGGTGACAAGGCGGTTGCGGGCGTCCCAGCGGGCGAAATAGAGCTCGCGATGCGTGTCCGACATCGCCTGGCGGCCCGGTATGACGGTCTTGGCGATATTGTCGCTGACCGGCTTTGTCGCCATCTGCCAGGACAGAACAGGGATGACCTCGCTGGCGATCTCGGGGGCGAGATCGCGCTCGAACTCGCCGGTATAGGCATTGGTCGCCAGCACGAGCGCGCGAGCGGTGACCGAGCCGCGCGCGGTCTTCACCGTCCAGCGGCCATTGGCATGGCTCATCGAGGTGGCGGGAGACCGCGCATAGATGGTTGTGCCAAGCTTCAGCGCGACCTCGGCCAGTCCACGTGTCAGCGCGAGCGGATTGATATGACCGCCCGTGCGATTCCAGAAGCCGCCGAACCAGGCATCCGACCCGAGCATCTCCGCCGCAGCGGCGCGATCGAGCAGTTCGACCGGTGCCCCGATTGCCGACCATTCGCGCACGCGCTTCTCGGCGAGCTTGAAGCGACCAGGCGAATGGACGGGCTGGATCCAGCCAGCTTGTTCAGCCTCTGCCGGGATATCGTATTTCCGCACGAGGTCGAACAGATACTGAGCGCTGTCGCGCAGCACCGCGTTGAAGCGTTCGCCGGCTTCGCCATGGCGTTTCACCATCGCGGAGGGATCGTGGCCGGCAAGCGTCGGGATGACCTGGCCGTTGTTGCGCCCCGAGGCGCCCCAGCCGGGCTCGGCTGCCTCCACGATCGTGACGTCGACGCCGCTCTCGCGGAGATGGATCGCGGTCGAGAGGCCGGTAAAGCCGGCACCAATCACCACGACATCGGTCTGGACATCCCCTTGGAGCGCGCTGAGCACAGGCCCAGGCTGGGCGGTGGCGGCCCAGAGAGAGGGAGGCCAGGCGACGGAGGGCGGAGCAGTCATCGGCGGCGATCTTTCGCAAGGCGGGCCGGTCAAAACCCGTTTGGCAGGAGCTTGCGCATACTTGCCGCCATGACCGCCCGCTCGCAAGTAGGTTGGTTCCAGCGATTTGCCTGGCGGAGAACAGTTTTCTATTTTTCTCGCCAAAGACGAATGAAATCTACCAAATTTAGGCTTTCTCGCTCGGGTTGTTGAAAATACTATTCTCCGGACGCTATGTGTGCCGCGCAGCGGGGGCTGCTGGAAACGTCACCTCGAAGTGGTTGCGCCCCTCTGTTGGTTCGGATGAACTCTGCTTCCGTTGGGTTCTTGGTCAAAGGGGGCGTCATGTCGCTCAAGCACATTCTCGGTCTCGATCATGTCGTCGTGACCGTCCGCGATCTCGATGCTTCTGCCCGGCAATGGGAGCGCCTCGGTTTCACGGTCTCGCCGCGCGGCACCCATTCGCCGATCCTTGGCACCGGCAACTATACGATCATGTTCGGAGACGACTATCTCGAGCTGCTCGGCGTGCTGACCGAGACGGATCAGAACAAGCCGACCCGCGACTATCTGAAGAACCGGGAAGGGCTGGAGCGCGCTGCCTTCACCACGGATGATGCCGCTGCCGGCGCGGCCGAGCTCAAGAGCCGTGGCCTCGAAGCCCTGGGTCCCGTGCATTTCGGCCGCCCGGTGGATCTGCCGAATGGCGGGACGGGCGAAGCGAAGTTCAATGTCTTCCGCTGGCCTCTGACCGAGAGTCCCGGCGGACTGCGCATCTTTGCCTGCCAGCATCTGACGCGCGAGACGGTCTGGATTCCTGAGCTCCAGAAACATGCGAACGGCGCGAGCCGCATCGTTCGGGTCGAGGTCCTCGCTGCAGATCCGAAGGCGGCCGCCGGGCATCTCAGCCGTTTGATCGACGAGCCTGCGCGTCCGCAGGATGACGGCTGGCTGGTGCCGTCGGGCGGCAAGCGCGCCGATTTCCTGTTCTATGATGCGGCCGGTTTTGCGCGGCGCTATCCTGATGCGGTGCGGATCGGTGCGGCTCCCGCCGGCGCAACCGCGATCGTTCTGGCGAGTGCCGATCTCGAAGGCGCTGCCAAGGCGCTCGGCCCGCTCGCGGTGCGCCATGGTGGTGCCGTCAGCGTACCGGCCGACTCCGCCAATGGCGTGATCGTCAGCTTCGTACCGTGACGCGAGCCTTCGCTCCCCTTTGAGAACAGCCTGATGGCCGGATCATCGTGAATTCCGGCTCTGCCCTTATCGAACACCGGACCCAGGAGGTCTCCATGGACATGACCCGCCGCGCCGCGCTGCTGACAAGCGCCGCCATCGCTTCCAATGTGCTGTTCCCGATGCGCTCCTTCGCCCAGGAAACACCGCGCAAGGGCGGAGTCTTCACCGTCCATTACGGTGCCGAGCAGCGCCAGCTGAACCCGAGCCTGCAGGCCTCGACCGGCGTCTACATCATCGGCGGCAAGATCCAGGAGCAGTTGGTGGATCTCGATGCCAGCGGCCAGCCGGTCGGCGTGCTCGCCGAGAGCTGGGAGGCTGCACCCGACGGCAAGACGATCACGTTCAAGCTGCGGCCGGGCGTGACCTGGCATGACGGCAAGCCCTTCACCTCCGCCGACGTGCAGTTCACCGCGATGGAGATGTGGAAGAAGATCCTCAACTACGGCACCACGCTGCAGCTCTTCCTCACCGCCGTCGATACGCCCGACCCGCTGACGGCAGTGTTCCGCTACGAGCGCCCGATGCCGCTCAACCTGTTGCTGCGCGCACTGCCCGATCTCGGCTACATCTCGCCGCGCCATCTCTACGAAGGCAAAGGCGACATCCGCCAGAACCCGGTCAATCTGGCACCGGTGGGCACGGGGCCGTTCAAGTTCGCGCAGTACGAGCGGGGCCAGCACATCATCGCCGACCGCAACCCGAACTACTGGCGCGCCAACGCCCCCTATCTCGACCGGATCGTCTGGCGCGTGGTCACCGATCGCGCTGCCGCCGCCGCCCAGATGGAAGCCGGACAGATCCACTACAGCCCGTTCTCGGGCCTGACGATCTCGGATTCCGCCCGTCTCGGCAAGGATCCGCGCTTCATCGTTTCGACCAAGGGCAACGAGGGCAACGCCCGCACCAACACGATCGAGTTCAATTTCCGCCGCAAGGAACTCGCGGATATCCGGGTCAGGCGCGCGATCGCGCATGCGCTCGACATCCCGTTCTTCATCGAGAATTTCCTCGGCGATTTCGCCAAGCTCGGCACAGGTCCGGTCCCCTCCGTCTCGACCGATTTCTATCCGGCCGATAACGGCCCGCAATATCCCTTCGACAAGGCACTCGCCACGAAGCTGCTCGACGAAGCCGGGTTCAAGGCCGGCGCCGGCGGGACGCGCTTCTCGGTGCGCCTGCTGCCGGCTCCATGGGGTGAGGACATCACGCTCTTTGCCACCTTCATCCAGCAGTCGCTCGCCAATGTCGGCATCAAGGTCGAGATCGTGCGCAACGATGGTGGCGGCTACCTGAAGCAGGTCTATGACGACCACGCCTTCGACCTGGCTACGGGCTGGCATCAGTACCGCAATGATCCTGCGGTCTCGACGACGGTGTGGTATCGCTCTGGACAGCCCAAGGGTGCGCCATGGACCAATCAATGGGACTGGACCGATCCGACGATCGACAAGATCATCGACGACGCGGCGACCGAGGTGGATCCGACGAAGCGCAAGGCGCTCTATGGCGACTTCGTACGGCGCGCCAACACAGAGCTGCCGATCTGGACGCCGATCGAGCAGATCTTCCTGACGGTGATCAACGCCAAGGCCCGCAATCACTCCAACACGCCGCGCTGGGGCTCGAGTTCCTGGCACGATCTTTGGTTGGCGGAGTGACACGTCCACCAGCCTCCGCAGTCGAAACCGGCCAGTTCCTATGCGCGTATTAGCTCTTGCGGGGCGGCGTCTTGCCGCCTCGATCCCGACCCTGATCCTGATCCTGATCGGGGTGTTTCTGCTGCTGAAATTCGCGCCGGGCGATACGGTCGATGCGATGATGGCGCAAATGGGCGGAGGCGATGCCGCCACCGCCCGCCATCTGCGCGAGTTCTACGGGCTCGATCTCTCGGTCTGGGCCCAGCTCGGCAATTATCTCTGGCGACTGGTCAGGCTCGATCTTGGCTTCTCGGCGATCTACGGCAAGCCGGTCGTGACCGTGATTGCGGAGCGGCTGCCGGCGACGATCCTGCTGATGAGCGCCTCGCTGTCCTTTGCCTTTTTCTTCGGGCTGATCTTCGGTGTGATCGCGGCGCGCGGCGTCAACAGATGGCCCGATACCCTGATCTCGACACTGGGGCTGATCTTCTACGCCATGCCGACCTTCTGGTTCGGGCTGATGGCGATCGTCGTGTTCTCGATCTACCTGCAATGGCTGCCAGCGGGTGGTTTCGAGGATATCACAGTCAGCCTTACGGGGTTGGCCCGGACGCTCGACATCGCCAAGCACCTCATCCTGCCGACCCTGACGCTCGGCCTGTTCTACATGGCGATCTATCTGCGCATCATGCGCGGCTCGATGCTCGAGGTGCTCAATCTCGATTTCGTCCGCACGGCGCGGGCCAAGGGCATGGATGAGACGCGGGTGGTGGTGCGGCACGTCCTACGTAATGCGCTGCTGCCGATGGTGACGCTGATCGGCCTGCAGGCTGGCACGATGCTGGGCGGTTCTGTGGTGGTCGAGAGCGTGTTCTCGCTGCCGGGGCTGGGGCGGTTGGCCTATGAATCGGTCGTGCAGCGCGATCTCAACACCTTGCTCGGCATCATCTTCGTCTCGGCGCTGCTGGTGATCGCGGTCAATTTCATCGTCGACCTGCTCTATGCCCGGCTCGATCCGCGCATCACGGCGGGAGCCTAAGCCATGGAGTTCGCAAAGCTCTATTTCCGCAGTCCCTCGGCCGTCATCGGCCTGCTGCTGCTCATCCTCGTTCTGGCCATGGCGGGGACGGCCGACTGGCTCTATCCGCGCGATCCGCTGGCGCTTGCCGGGCGGCCGCTGATCTGGCCTTTGAGCAACCCGCGCTTCCTGCTCGGGACCGACAATTCCGGCCGCGACATCGCCGCGCAGATCTTTCATGGCGCACGCATTTCGCTGCTGATCGGTCTGGTCGCGACCTTTATCTCGGTCATGATCGGCATCACGATCGGCGCCTTCGCCGGCTATTACGGCAGCTGGGTCGACACCGTACTGATGCGCGTGACCGAGGCCTTCCAGACCTTGCCGAACTTCCTGCTGCTGCTCGTGCTCGTCGCGGTGTTCGGCTCGACCATCACCACGGTGACGGTCGCCATCGGCATCGTCTCATGGCCGGCTTCGGCGCGACTGACGCGGGCCGAGTTCCTCTCGCTGCGCAACCGCGAGTTCGTGCAGGCGGGACGCACGCTCGGGCTGAAGGACATCAAGCTGATTTTTGGCGAGATCCTGCCCAACGCATTACCGCCGGTGATCGTCTATGCCAGCGTCGTGATGGCGGTCGCGATCCTGCTCGAGAGCGCGCTCGCCTTCCTGAAGCTCTCCGATCCGAACGTTGCCTCCTGGGGCAACCTGATCGGCGCAGGGCGCGATGTGCTGCGCGTGCAGTGGTATGTCTCGGCCATTCCCGGCATTGCCATTCTCGTCACCGTGCTCGCCGTCTCGCTGGTCGGGCAGGGGCTCAATGACGCGCTCAATCCGAGGCTGAAGAGCCGATGACCCCGATTCTTGTTCTCGACGATGTCAGCGTGAAGCTGCCGGCCGGCGCCGACCGGTCGCACGCCATGGCGAATGTGTCGCTCTCCCTGGCGGCCAATGAGATCCTCTGCGTCGTCGGCGAATCCGGCTCCGGCAAGTCGATGACGGCCAATGCCATCATGCGGCTGCTGCCGGGCGGGGTCGCGATCGACGGCGGGCGCATCCTCTTCGAGGGCCGCAACCTTGCCGATGTGAGCGAGGCTGAGATGCGCAAGGTGCGCGGCGCCGGTATCGCGATGATCTTCCAGGAGCCGATGACCGCGCTGAATCCCTTGCGCAGCATTGGCGACCAGATTGGCGAGATGTTCGAGATCCATACGGATCTGCCGGCTGGCGAGATCAGGACGCGGGTCCTCGCCCTGCTCGATGAAGTGCGGATTCCCGATCCGGCTTCGGCGCTCAAGGCTTATCCGCATGAACTCTCGGGCGGTCAGCGCCAGCGCGCCATGATCGCCATGGCGCTCGCACTCGATCCCAGGGTGCTGATCGCCGATGAGCCGACGACTGCGCTCGACGTCACCACCCAGGCGCAGATCCTCGAACTCATTCGCGACCTGCAGCGGCGCAAGGGCACGGCCGTTCTGTTCATCACCCATGATTTCGGTGTCGTTGCCGAAATCGCCGACCGCGTCGCGGTGATGAGCCAGGGCCGCGTCGTCGAAGAGGGCACGGCCAGTGCGGTGCTGGACAATCCCCGGCACGCGTACACGAAGCAGCTGATCGCCGCGGTGCCGCCACTGAAGGCTCCGCCTCCGCGTCCGCTGTCGAGCGATCCGATCCTGACCGTAGAGCACGTCTCGAAGACGTATCGCACCGGTGGCTTCTTCGGTCGCGGTCAGCGCATCACCCACGCGGTCAAGGATGTTTCGCTGGTGCTGCCGAAGGGCGGCACGCTCGGCATCGTCGGCGAGTCCGGTTCCGGCAAGTCGACATTGGCGCGCTGCCTCGTGCGCCTGATCGATCCCGAGAGCGGCGAGATCCGCCTGAACGGCCGCGACCTCGCCTGTCTGACCCGCGAGCAGATGCGGGCGGAGACGCGCCATATCCAGATGGTGTTCCAGGATCCATTCGCCTCGCTCAACCCGCGCCGCAAGGCGGGGGAAGCGGTCGCGCAAGGCCTCGTCGTTCACGGCATGCCGCGTGCGCAGGCATTGGCGCGCGCCAAGGAACTCTTTGGGCTGGTCGGTCTCGATCCCGCCGCGACCGAACGCTACCCGCATGAGTTCTCGGGCGGCCAGCGCCAGCGGATCGGACTTGCCCGCGCATTGGCTCTGGAGCCGGATGTGCTGGTGGCGGACGAGCCTGTCTCCGCGCTCGACGTATCGGTCCAGGCGCAGGTGCTGAAGCTGTTGGCGGAACTGCGCCAGCGTCTTGGCCTGTCGATCGTCTTCATCACCCATGATCTGCGCGTGGCGGCTCAGGTCTGCGATCTTGTCGCTGTCATGAAGAGCGGGGAGGTGGTGGAGGCCGGGCCGATCGGCGCTGTCTTCGGCAATCCGCAACACCCCTATACCCAAGCGCTGCTCGCCTCGATTCCCGGACGCGAGTTCGGGCTGGAGCGGGTGGCCGAGCGGCAGGAGGGCTGACCCCTCAGACACGCGTCGTAACCCTTCGCCCGGCGGCGCAGGGGCGAGCATTTTCCGGCTTGAACAGCGTTAACTGGTTCTATATTGGTATCGTACCAGAGGGTGTTGATCGCGCTGAGCGCGCGAAGCGGGAGCACGCGGAACAGTGAAAGGCGAAGGGTCTCTTTCAGGGTCCGCAGAACGTCCCGCTGTCTCTGCTGTTCCGAAGGAATCGGCCGGCTGGCGCATCCTGTCGCAGGTCAGCGTCAAGGGCAGTGCGCCCTTCAACGAGGACATGGCGGGATCTTCCGGCTCGCATGCATGGATCATCGACGGGTCCGCCTTCTTCTCAGGCGCTTCCAGAACGGAGCAGCAATCGGAAGGGGCGTGGCTCGCGCAGCGGGTCGATGAGATCCTGCGTTCCACGGCGCGCGATGAAGCCCCGCTTTCCGAGATCGCGGCAACTCTCGAGGTGGCTGCCGCTCGGGATTACGCCGCGCTGGGTGACGGTCAGCCTGAGCGTATCGGAGGAGAGGGGCCTTCGGCCGTCCTCGGCCTCTTGCGCCTTTCAGCCATGGGGCAATCCTGTCGTATCGAGGGGGTGGTGATCGGCGATGTGTCGATCATTATTCTTGATGGCGAACATATGGAGCGCTGGACGGACGCTTCCGCGGGCCCGTTCGAGGCCCGGACAATCGCAGCGGCCGGAACCGGCCTGCGGCATGACGGCGAGCCGATTTCGGCGCCTGCTCTGGCGCAGATTCACGAGAATCGCCGTTTCCTGAACCAGCCGGATGGCTATTGGGCTGTTCATCCCGGGCTTCCGTGGCAAGCGGGCTTGCGTTCCTTCTCCGCGACCGTGTCCCCGACGGCGACGGTCCTGCTCGCTTCCGACGGGTTCATGCGCCTTGTCGATGTCTTGAAACGCTACGACGAGGCTGGTCTCATGCAGGCTGTGGTGCGCGACGGTGCAACTGCACTCGTTGCCGAACTGCGCCGGCTCGAGAACGGAGATCCTCGCACGGAACGGTTCAACCGCGTCAAGATCCACGATGACGCGACCGCGCTCGTCGTGACGCCGAACTTGCCGGCCGTCGAATTCATCCAACAATAACAAACGTTACGTTCAACGAGGGAGAGCAAACATGTTGGCCGGGATTCTGACCAGATCCATCTTGAGACGCGCGCTTGGCAAGCTCGCCCTGACGGCTTTCGCCGCCGCGACAGTCCTTGCGGCTCCGGTGCAGGCGGAAGATCTCACCCTCTGGAGCTGGCGCCAGGAAGATAAGGCAGCCTACGCCAAATTCATCGAGGCGTTCCGCAAGAAACATCCGGACATCAATGTGAAGTTCGAGGCTTTCGAGGCCGCGAACTATCCCACAGTCCTGTCGACCGCACTTGCTGGCGGCACCGGGCCGGACATCGTGCAGGTGCGCGCCTACGGCACGCTTGGCGTCGGCAAGCCGGACTATCTCGTGCCGCTCGACAAGACGATGGTGCCGGAATTCGACAATTTCCCCGCGTCGGCGGTGGCGGCAGAGACCATGCGGTCCGATGGCAAGCTCTATGCGGTGCCCTTCGCCTCGCAGACGATGCTGATCATCTACAACAAGGATCTGTTCGAGAAGGCCGGCGTCACGCCGCCTGCGACATGGGACGAGCTCGTCGCCGTTTCGAAGACGCTGAAGGAGAAGGGCATCACCCCCTTCGGTAACGGCACCGCCACCTCCTGGCAGAACGAGACCATCGTCGGCGCCTTGCTCTCCTCCCAGATCGGCAAGCAGTTCGAGCAGGACGTGCTCGCCGGCAAGGCCGACTTCACCGATCCGCGCTTCGTTGGCGCTCTCGCCAAGCTGAACGAGCTGAAGGAGTACTTCGCCCCGAATTTCTCGGGCGTGGATTATGCCGCATCGCAGCAGTTCTTCGCGGCCGGGCGCGCAGCCATGTTTGCCGGTGGCTCCTTCGAGCTCGCCAACTTCCTGCGCCAGAACCCGAAGCTGAAACTGGGGATGTTTGCCTCGCCGGTTGCCAAGGCCGGGGATGAGCGGCTTGTCGCGCTCTATTACGATGGCGGCTACGCGATCAACGCCGCGTCGAAGAAGAAGGACGCAGCGCTCAAGTTCCTGCGCTTCCTCGGTACGCCTGAGTTCGGCACGGCCTTCTCGAACGATCTGCAGAACATCTCGCCGATCAAGGGCGTGAAGTTCGAGAATCCGTTGTTGAAGGAGGTCGCGGCGCTCAACGAGCGGGCCATGTCCTACATCATGCTGGTCAATTTCCGCTATCAGGAGCCGACGGGCTCGGTGCTGCTGCAGTCCGGCGTGCAGAAGATGCTGGCGGGCAAGGCGACTCCGGCCGAGGTCGGTGCCGAGGTCACGAAGGGCATCGGGACCTATTACGCACCCTTCAAGAAGTAAGCTCCGGGGCTGAAGCTCCCATGATGCGCATGGCCGGCAGAACCCGACCATGCGCTTGGACAGGCGCGCGCCGGGCTCTCCCCCTGAGTGCTGCTTCAACAGGCCAGGTCTCATGAAGACGGATTACCGACGCCGCGAAAGGCGCAAGCGCGCGGCCTGGATCGCATTTCTCATCGTGCCGCCGATGGCGATGATGCTGACCTTCGTCGTCTGGCCGCTGCTGGTGGCGCTCAGCTCTGCCTTCTATCGCTGGGAGGGGATGGCCCAGGGAGAATTCGTCGGCCTGCAGAATTTCAGCGATGTCCTGTTCGGTGATCATTTCGCGGCGCTGACCTGGCGCGCCTTCCGGCACAATCTCTTCGTCTTCTTCGCGCTTTTCGTGGTGCAGAACACCGCCGGATTTCTGCTTGCCTGGTTCATCTATCGGGAGCCGTTCGGCTTTCGCTTTCACCGGATCGCGATCTTCATGCCGGTGATCCTGTCCACCGTCCTGGTCGGGTTCCTGTGGAAGCTCTTCCTCGACCCCAATTTCGGCCTCATCAATCAGCTTCTCGACATGATCGGCCTCGGCGTGCTGCGCCAGCCCTGGCTCGGTCAGGAGACGACGGCGCTGCCCGCGCTGGTCATGGCCAATGCCTGGCACTGGGTCGGGTTTCCCGCCCTGGTCTATTTGGCTGGAATGCAGCGCATCCCCCGCGAAATCCTGGAAGCGGCCAAGCTCGACGGCTGCAGCAGCTGGCAGATGCTGACCCGTGTCGTCTGGCCACTGGTGGCGCCCTCCACGACCATCACATTGACGCTGCTCTTCATCGGCGCCTTCAACTGGTTCGAGCTGCCCTACATCATGGCGGGGCTGGACGGCTCGCCCTACGGCTCGACGGACGTGCTGGGGCTCTATTTCTACCGCACTGCCTTCGGCAACCAGAGCGGAGGCCTTCAGGATTTCGGGCACGGCAATGCGCTTGCCGTCTTGATGTTCATGTTCATCGCGGTCGTCGCCACGCTCATTACGCAGTATCTGCGCCGCCGGGAGATCGCGCTGTGACGGCAAAGGCCCAAAGCCCGGACCCATTGTTTCCGCGCAGCAGCCCCGGCAGTCTGATCGCCGCCGCGCTGCTCGTCGGCAACTCCGTTCTGATGCTCTACCCGATCGTCATCATGGTCTTCTCGGCCTTCAAGACGACCGGGGAGATCTTCGACGCACCGTTTTCCGTTCCTGATTTCACCTATGTCGCGAACTTCACCCGGATCTGGGGCGAGACAAGCCTGCCGGGCTATTTCATCAACTCGGTGATCATCACCGGCTCGTCCATCGCGCTTATCCTGCTGCTCGGCACGATGGGGGCCTATGCGCTCGCGCGTTACGAGTTCCCGGGCAATTCGGCCGTCTTCATGTTCTTCCTGGCCGGCCTGATGCTGCCCTTGAAACTCGCGGTGATCCCGCTCTTCCTCCAGATGCGCGATTTCGGCCTGCTCGACACCCGTTTCGGCCTCATCCTGATCTATACGGCGATGGGCCTGCCTTCGACGATCTTCATCATGACCGGGTTCCTGCGGACGCTGCCGACAGAACTCGAGGAGGCCGCGCGCATCGACGGGGCGTCCGAACCGCGGATCATGCTGTCCATCATGCTACCGCTATCCGTGCCGCCGATGGTCATCTCCGCGATTCAGAATGCCGTGCCGACCTGGAACGATTTCTTCTTCCCGCTCGTCTTCATCCAGACCGATGCGCGCAAGACCCTGCCTCAGGGCCTTTCGGTGTTCATGGGCGAATATACCACCGACTGGGGCATGCTCTTTGCCGGCCTCACCATCGCAGCCCTGCCACTGACCATCATCTACATCGTGATGTCGCGCCAGTTCATCCGGGGCATGACCGCAGGGGCGGTAAAGTGACACTTCTAGACAATCAGAACCTGATACCGCCCGGCAGCCTCGCCGTGTCCTGCCAGGCGCGGGCGGCCAACCCGTTGCATGGGCCGGTGTTCATGGCGGCGATGGCCCAGGCGGCGGAGCAGGGCGGGGCGCTCGCCCTGCGTGCCAATGGGCCTGCCGATATCGCTGCGATCCGCGCGGTCAGCACGCTGCCGATCATCGGCATCCTCAAACGCTGGGACGATCACTTTCCGGTCTATATCACGCCCGATTTCGCCGCGGCTGCGCTGATTGCTGCCGCGGGCGCCGACATCATTGCGCTCGATGCAACCGCCAGGCCCCGCGATGGCGAACCACTCGGGGTTCTGATCGCGCGCATCCGCGGTGAACTGGGCAAGCCCGTCTTCGCGGATTGCGCGACGTTCGAGGACGGTGTCCGTGCGGCCAGGCTTGGCGCCGACTACATTGCCACGACCTTGTCCGGCTACACCGATGAGACCGCTGCGTTGAAGGCGGCGGGGCCGGATATCGCGCTGATCGCTGCCCTCGCTGGCGCCATATCGACGCCGATCGTGGCGGAGGGGCGTTTCGAGCGGCCGGAGCAGCTTGATGCGGCCTTCGCAGCCGGTGCGCACGCCGTGGTCGTTGGCACGGCCATCACCAATCCCCGCGAGATCACCCGCCGTTTCGTCGCGCATGCCCGGGCTTGAGCACCCGCTGGGCCTGGGCATCGAGACGGGCGGGACGGCGTCGCGCTGGTGTCTCGTCTCCGCAGCTGGCGAGGTCATGGCACGAGGCGACGTGGCACCGATGACGGGCCATGTCTTCAGCGAGGCGGACCATGAGCGCGTGCGAGGCATCTTTGCGGGGCTCGCGTCGGAACTCGCAGGCCATGGCCGGCCCAGCGCCATCGTGGCCGGCGTCACGGGCATTGGATCGGCTTCGCCGACGACGGCCCTCTTTGCACGGATGCTCGCGGGTGCCTTCCAATGCGCCGAGACATCCGTGCTCGTCGTGGACGACATGTGGCTCGGTTATCGCGCCCGCTTTGCGCCCGGCGAGGGCATCGTCGTCTATGCCGGTACCGGCTCCATCGGCTACCACCTCGCGGCAGGCGGCGAGATCATCCGAGCCGGCGGCTATGGCGTGCTGGTCGACGATGGCGGGGCGGCGACCTGGATCGCGACCGAGGCGTTGCGGTTCGTCCTGCGGCGAGAAGATGAAGCGCCGGGTTCCGGCTGGAGCACAGTGATTGGCCGGGCGCTCTCCGCAGCTGTTGGCGGCAGCTCCTGGGAAGCGGCCCGCGTCTATATCTATGGCGGCGACCGCGGCAGCCTGGGGCTTTTGGCCCGTGCCGTAAGCGCTGCCGATGAGGCCGGGGATCCCGAAGCGAGACGGATTTTTGCGGGGGCAGGATGGGAACTCGCCCGCCTCGCTCTGGCACTGCGTGGGCGTGTCGGCCTCAAGCCGGTGGCCCTGGCCGGCCGTGCGATCACGCTCTCGCCAGCCATTGCCGAAAGCTTCGCAGCCTCCGTTGCGCCACCCGTGCTTTTGGCCGATGCCAGCCCCGATGTGCCGGCAGTCGCGGCGCGACTGGCCGTTGAGCTTGCTGCGAATCCTGGTGAGGGAGAGCCGGGCACAGGGCGCTGAAACCGCGCTATGTGCCCGGTCATCGACAAGAGCCCCGGTCAGATCCTCAGCGGGAACGAACCGGCGCAGAAGACGCTTCGAGCTGCTCGAAGACGAAGGCCGCAAGGTAGCCATAGATCGCGTGGCCAATCAGGCTCATGAGGGAGAGGCGCGGCACGTCGGTGAGAAGGAAGGCCTGACCGGCCAGGGGCGCGAAGAAGCCGAGCGCGATGAAGTAGGTGATCACCCCCCAGATCCAACCATCGGCGGGCATGCCGAAACTCTTCACGAAACGCGTCAGCGCGTAATAGCCGAGCGGGTAGAACAGGAAGCCTGTGAGGAAATGCAGCAGCTTCGCGACCGGCGTCGAAAGCGTCAGGCCGAGCTGGTGGGAAAATAGCGACTTTACCAACTCGGGCGGCTCCAGGGGGAATTCCGCGAACCACGCGGTCGGGACGGCCGAGAACAGTTCCCAGAAGCCAAGCCCGGCAAAGCCGCCAAGGGCCAGGTTCGCGATGGTGCGCGCTGATGGAAGGGCGGTGGTCCAGGGCAGGGTGGTGGTGATCATGGCTGCTATTCCTGTGGTGGCGTTCAGTGGGCGAGCGCGAGCGGTGTCGCCGCGACGGCCAGCGCGGCGGTGCGTGCGGCCGGCCGGTTGCGCAGCAACGCCAGCCGGCGCGCGGCGAAGAGGTTGGAGCCGCTGCGTTTCGTGATGCGTTCGCTAAGTAGCGGGGCCGCGCGCTCATGGTTGCCCGAGCGGATCAGGCTTTCGATATAGGCCTGCTCGAAGAGGTCGCGTTGAGCGTGGCTGCCACCGATCGCGACCAGTCCGTCGCGCGCGGCGCCCAGCAGCCTCGCCGCCTCGCTGTAGTCGCCTTCATGGAAGGCGAGCAGGCCGAAGGCCGCGAGCGCACCATGATGGGCCGCCTGCCTGCGCTCGCTGCTGCGATGCGCCCGGCTATCCCCAACGAGCGTGCGGGCGATCGCCTCCGCGCCGCTTGAGTGCCCGGCGCCGAGCAATGAGAGAGCATAGTGCAGGTCGGCAAAGACCAGGCGGCCATCATCGATCCGGCCCTCGGCGAGTGCGGCCAGTTCCTCCCAGCGCGTCCCGACATCGACGCCGGCATATTCGAGCCGGGCAAGCAGCGAGGCGCCATTGGCTATGTCGCGATAATCGTCGGTGGGCTCGCCCCGGATATCGTTGTCATAGAGGCGCAGCACCTCCGCGGTCTCTCCGTGCTCGAGCCGGAACAGGGCGAGGTGCCAGACGATGTGGAAGCGCAGGTTATTGGCATGGGACCAGTTCCGGGCATTCCCGAGCCAGGTGATCCCCTCGTCGGCGCGGCCGGTCATTTCCAGCACATGCGCGACGGCGTGGCGGCCCCAGGCATCGCGTGGCGCAAGGACGACGGCGCGGCGGCCCGCTCGCTCGGCCTCGGCATAGAAACCCTGTTCTTCGAGCGCGAAAGCGTGGCAGCCATGGACATATCCGGCAAGCGGATGGCTTTCGCCGAAAGCCGGCGCGGTGCGGCGCAGGCAGGCCAGCATCTCGTCCTGATCACCGAGCATGAAGCGCAGGCCGTGAGAGAGTTTTAGCGCCAGCACGTCGAGGGGGTGGGCCTCCAGAATCGCTTCCAGGCGCCCGGCGGCCAGTCGCGGTGCATCGGCCAGCCAGAACGCCAATGCCTCGACCAGCATGCGCTCACGCTGTGTGACGGGACGCAACGCGATGGCCGCCTTGGCCTTGACGAGGCAGTCGCGCGCCGCTCCGAGCAATTCTGACCTGGCAAGCGAAAGCAGCATCAGGCCTTTGGCCGCATGAACCAGTGCGAAATCCGGATCCGCTGCCAGCACGCGGGCGAGATGCTCAGGTGTCGCGGCAGCATGGGCCAGCACGGCTTCGAGCGTGTCGTTCCAGGCGAGGCGTGCAGCGTCGTTCGCGACAGTGACGCGCTCGCCTGAGAGATCGTGATACATGAGGCTACTCCGTTCGAGCCCTTGAAGGGGCGTCTCTCGGGGAGTTCGCTGGCGGCCGATCAAGCGGCGATCAACTCGCTTCACGGACCCGTGTTGACAGGCCGTGCTTGGGCGCTTCCGTCTCATCCATGCGTTGCGGTTCAGCCTTCGCTGGCGCGGCATGACCAGCCCAGGGTGCGCTCTTGAACCAGCCGACCACGACCGCGACGCCGAGGATCGCTGCAAAGCCGACGAGATTGAGCAGCGCCATGCTCAACTCGGTCCGGCCCAGCATATCGGCTGCGGTGGTGGCGAGCCGTGCCAGCACGACGCTGGCAAGAAATGCGGCGAGCGATTGCCGTCCGATCAAGATGAGCAAGTGGCCAACGCCCTGATCCAGATTCCGGCGCCAGGGCTCGACCAGGCTGAGAACGAGATAGGCCAATGCCAGGAAATGCAGCACGCGCAGGATGTGCAGATTGCTCTTCTCGCTGGCGGGCAGGATCAGGTCGCGTAGCGCCTGCGCCGCCGGCCAGTGCTCCAGGAAACCCCAGAAGGAGAACGGTACGGAAAGGAGCAGGAAGACGCCGGCAGCAAGCATCAGCCTGTGCTCGCCAAGCCGCGGTACCGGCAACCATTTCATACCGATGAAGAACCCGATGAAGAAGATGAGCTGCCAGGCGAAGGGGTTCAGGAACCAGCCGGCGCCGTTCCAGGGATTTCCGGGGAGATTGAGGTCGACAGCCCAGGCAAGCCCATAGAGCAGCGCCACCATCAGGAAGGGCAACCCAGCATTGATCCGGTGCAGCGCCATGGCCACCGGAACCAGGGCCAGGATCACCAGATACATCGGCAGGATATCGAGATAATCCGGCTGCCAGGTCAGCGTCGCGAGGCCGAGCAGTGCGGTGTCCGGGGAGCTCAGGAGCGGCGCGAACTGGGACGCGAGCATGCCAAGGCCGAAACTGTGATCGAGCAGCGCGGCGAGCGCGATCAGCGCCAGAACGAGTCCGAGTTGCGCCCAATAGACCTGCCAGATGCGCAGCATGATGCGCGCGGTTCCAAGCCACAGGCCGCGGCGAACAAAGACGCTGCCGAAGGCGAGTGCGCTGGCAATGCCGGAACAAAAGACGAAGAGTTCGGCGCCTGACGAGAAGCCGAAGCGAGCAGGGATGAAGGCGTTCCAGCTGTTCTGCGGCCAATGCGCGACGAAGATGATCAGCATCGTCAGGCCGCGGAAGAAGTCGAGCCGTTCATCGCGCGGGCGCTTGCCTGCCTTCTGTTGAAGCGTGCGCATCAGAAGGCTCCTTCGTAGCTGCCTGCATCGATCCTGCAGGCGAGCACCGTGAAACCACTGCGTTGGAATGCGGCGCGTGCCTCGCGCCTGAGGCTGTCCGGGTTTGAGATCGTGCTGCCGTGGCCGCCCATCGCGCCGGCAATCGCCGCGAAATCGGTGCCGCCAAAATCGACTGCTGCGCGGGCTAGGCCAAGCTGGCGCTGCTTCAGTGCGATCAGGCCAAGGCTCTCATCGACAAATACGACGAGGACAACCGGCAGCGCCAGATCGCGCAGGGTCGCGAGCTCGCCCAGGACCATTTCGAGGCCGGCATCGCCGACGAAGCAGAGTGTGGGCTGCCCCGTGCCGAGCGCCGCGCCAGTCGCCAGTGGGAGTGCGCAACCCATCGTGCAGAGCCCGGTCGACTGCAGCAGGCGGCGCGGCCCGTCGCTCCTCCACATCTGGCTGAGCAGAATCCGGTGCGCTCCGGAATCGGCCGTGACGATGGTTTTCACCGGCGCGACCTCGCGCAGGATGTCGATGACGGCATGGGGACCCCAGTCCGATGGCGGAGCGAAGGCCTCGCTGAGCGCCGCGCGAATGGCGGCGGGGCGCCCGTCCGGCCAGGTGCCGTCCACCATTGCTTCTTCGCCGAGCCGCGACAGGATGGTGCCGACATGACCTTCGAGAAGCAGCGTCGCGCTATGCATGCCGTGGTGGACATCCTCGGCGACGATGTCGATTACGCGTTTGCCCGTCGGCCAGGGATTGCGCCAGCCCTGGCGCATCTCGATCGGGTCGTAGCCGGCGAGCACGACGAGGTCGGCCTCGTCCAGCAGCGGCCGTACCAGCGCATCGGCCCTCGGCGACAATCCGACTCCGCCGATCACGCGCGGATCGCTTTCCGGCACCAGGCCCTTGGCCTTGTAGGTGGTGAGCAGCGGGGCACCGGTCCGGGTGAGGAATAGGTCGAGTGCGGCGGCGGAGCCCTCATTCACCAGGTCGAGCCCGGCAATGACCAGCGGCCGCTTCGCAGTCGCGATCATCTCGCGTGCGAAACTGAGATCGGTGGGGGCGCTGTTGTCGGGAGGCTTCACGATCTGGACCGCGCGCTGGACAGTCTTCGCCTCGGCGACCGCGATCGGCAGATCGATATGGACCGGGCCGGGCCGGCCACTCCCGGCAATGGCGAGAGCCTTCTGCACCACCAGATCCTCGGTGCCCTGCGCGGCGCGAAAACTTGCCTTCACCAGCGGCCGCAGCACGGCCTGATGGTCGAAGATCTGATGCGTGTAGCTTTCAGCCAGGGCCTGATCGACGCAGCCGGTGATGAAGATCAGAGGGACGCGATCCTGCCGGGCATTGGCAACGACATTGACCGCATTGGCGACGCCGGGCCCGAGTGTCGCGACCAGAACCGGCAAGGCGCCTGTCGCATGCCACAGCCCTTCGGCCATGAAACCCGCCGCATTCTCGTGCTTGGCGAGGAGGAAGCGGATGCCGGCACGTTCAAGCGCATCGACCAGCGCCAGGACCTCGCCGCCGGGAATGCCAAAGGCATGTGTCGCGCCCGCGGCAGCCAGCTGCTGCGCCATCAGATCGGCGCCTCGGACGCATGCTGCTTCTGCCGCTTTCGGCGTCATCTCGGTTAGGCTTGTATCCTGGCGCATGGTGTCTCCCTCGGTATCGGCAGGAGAGATCGCGCGAGGCGAGCTGCTGGTTACGGCCTCACGGAAAAGTGAGCCTGGCGCCCGCCGCGGCTGTCGGCATCTTGGGAGGCATCGCAAGTTGCCAGGCCCGCTCGACCCAGGCCGGGTCGGCCATATGACCGCCGCCATGGAGGCACAGTTCCAGCCGCGCAGGCCCGGGACAGTCGGTTGCCAGCCGACAGGTCAGGGCCTCCGGCTGCGGCGCCTTCCGGACCTCATCCGCCCAGGATGAGGTGCAGCCGGGTGCCAGGACGGCGAGGCTCCTGAAGAGATCACCCTGCCTGTACCCGGACCGGAGTGGGCGCCCCGCCATCGGCACGGTTGTGTCGCTCGTGCCATGGACATGGATCAGATTGGGCCGGGGGGCGACGCAGTCCTGCGGAAATGGCTCCCAGAACGCACCGGCGATTGGCGCAAAGGCGGCAAAGCGCGATGGCATTCGGCAGGCCAGATTCCAGACCATGGACGCGCCTTGCGAGAAACCGCTGGCCAGAATCCTGCGGGGATCGACGGGGAAGCGTTGCGCGACGTCGTCGAGAACTTGGCCGATGAAGGCGAATTCGTCGCGATGGTGTCCGGGAGAACCGGGATAGGACCAGGTCCGCCCCATCCCGTCAGGGGCGATCAGCGCAACGCCGAGGCGTTGCGCAACCGCGACGAGACCCTGATCGGCCATGATCTCCTCGGCCGAGCCTTGCCAGCCGTGAAAGTACATGATCGCGCCGCGCAGATGCCCGATCGCGGCCTGCGCAGGCAGCAGGATGCGATAGAATCCGCCCTCGACCGGGCAGCCTCCCTCGGCCGGGCAAGGCGTGAGGCGCGCTTCCGTCCTGGCGTGTTCCTGTGCGATGGCGGCGGATGTCAGCGTCGTGGTCAGCGCCATTGCGAGCGCTATGATCGCCAGGCCGAAGCGCGCTGCTGTCGCCATGTTCGTCGCTTTCCCGCGAAAGGCCCGGAAGGCCGCGCTCTGCGCGTATGCGAGCGTATCGGGGCGGGGCGAGGTCAGCATCTGCCAGTCACGGGCTTGTGAGCCCTGCATCATCATGCGACGGATTGGACACCCGCCTGCACGGCCCCGGAGAATCGCCGCTTCCCGTGTCTCTCGCCGATCTTGAAACGCAGCTGCGTCCCGTCTTTCTCTCCGCACTTGCCGGCGATGCGTCGGCCTATCGCACGTTCCTCGAGGCGATCAGCGTGCGCCTGCGCGGCTATTTGCGTCACCATCTGGCGCGAGCGGGGCGCAGCGAGCCGAGCGAGACGGAGGATGTCTTGCAGGAGACCTTGCTCGCCCTGCATCTCTCCCGGCACAGCTATGATCCGGCGAGCCCCGTAACCGCCTGGGCCCATGCGATCGCGCGCTATAAACTCGTTGATCATTTGCGCCGCTCCGGGCGGCACGCGTCCAACCTGCCGATCGATGACGAGGCCTATCAATTGGCGGCGCCAGACACGCCTGCCTCCGATGCCCGGTTGGACTTGACGCGAGCCCTGCAATCCTTGCCTGAACGGACGCGAACGCTGATCGACCAGGTCAAGGTCCAGGGCTGTTCGGTCGCTGAAGCCGCAAGCGCTGCCGGCATGACCGAGACGGCAGCGAAGGTCGCAATCCATCGCGGCCTGCGGGCCATGGCGCGCCTCCTGACCATGCGCAGGGCACCGTGACCGCGATGCGCGTGCTGCGGCAGCGTGAGCGCACCCGACGCTGTAACCTTTCGCCTGTTTGCTGCGAAATCCCGTCCATCACAGTACAATGACCGATCCGACATGCAGACAGACGAGCTGATTTCCCTCATGGCCACGAGCAGCCAGCCGGTTGATACCGGGTGGCTGCGCCGTATCACCTGGCTTGCTGCGTTCCTCGCCATGATCGGGGCGACGCTTGCCGTGCTCCTGACGCTCGGCGCGCGCCGGGACCTGGCGGGGGCCTGGGCCAGCGCGCCGGTGCTGGGCAAGGTCCTGCTCGGAGCGAGTGTGGCCGGGATCGCCGTGGCGGTTTTCCAGCGCAGCCTGCGGCCCGGTCTCAGTCCGCGAGGACATCTGTCCTTCATCCTGCTCCCGATCACCGCCGTGATGCTGTGGGCTCTCGTCGTTCTGGCTCGGGCGCCTGCCGGAGAATGGGCCAACTTGACCTTTGGCAGGAGCTGGCAGGCCTGCCTGATCTCCGT
This sequence comes from Allobosea sp. 2RAB26, assembly GCF_052115465.1. Taxonomy (NCBI): domain Bacteria; kingdom Pseudomonadati; phylum Pseudomonadota; class Alphaproteobacteria; order Hyphomicrobiales; family Alloboseaceae; genus Allobosea; species Allobosea sp. 2RAB26. The sequence goes on from NZ_JBFRGS010000005.1 coordinate 176,733, forward strand.
TGTGCTCTACGGGCTGATCCCGTTCGCTGCCATGATCGCGGTCGCCCGGCGCGGCGCGCCGGTCGATTTGCGCCTCACTGGCGCTGCCGCCGGAGTTGCATCCGCGGCCTTGGCGACCATCGCCTACAGCGTGCATTGCCCTGAGGATACGATCCCCTTCATCGCAAGCTGGTATCCGCTGGCGATGGGCCTGATGGCTGTCGTCGGAGCCCTCGCTTTTCCGCGATTCGTGCGCTGGTAGCGGAGCCTGAGGCAGTCAGCGGCTGTCATCAGGCCGGCAGCCTGGCGAGGTCCGGCTTGCCTGCCCGCCCTCTGAGCCAACCAAGGTTCGGCGCGATCAGGCGAATGAAGTCGTCGATGATCTGCTCATAATCCTCCGCTTCGAAATTATAGGGCAACTCAAGACGCAACTCGTCGACCGCGCGCAGCACTGGGTCTTGCAACAATGCGATCAGGATCTGCTCCGATGTGCCGATGAGATCCGGAGCGAACTGGGTTCGGCGTTCGCCCTGCGGCTTCAGGGTGCGCTCATGCCGGCTGGCGGCGTAATCGCGATAGCGACTGCGGGTCTTTGCATCGGCCCCGTCGAGCGGGACGATAACACGGCCAACGGCAATGCGTGGCTGATGCTGGGCCTGCCAGCTGCTGCGATAGAGAGCGAGCTGACGCAGTTGGGCCTCGAAGAAATTGTCGGTCTCCTCGCCGATATTGATGTTGCCGACGAGAAGGTTGAAGCCGTTCTCCCCGGCCCAACGGGCTGAACGCAGCGATCCTCCGCCATACCAAAGCCGTTCACGCAGCCCCGGTGCGTGCGGTTGGATACGCGGCCGCAACCGCCCTGCCGCCGATGTGATGAAAGTCTCGTCGTCGCCGAGATAGGCGCCGTCGAGATTGGCTGCGAGGCGGGCGACACGCTGATGCGAATAGTCTGAATCTGTCCGGTCTCCGTCGAGGAAGCGCTGACCCAACAGCTCGGCATACGACGGTGGCCCGGCGCTGAGGCCGACATTGAGGCGCCCATGTGCGAGTACGTCGACAAGCGACAGGTCCTCGGCCAGCCGGAACGGGTTCTCGTAACCGATCTGGATCACGGCGGAGCCGATCTCGATGCGTCGAGTCCGCTGGCTTGCAGCGGCCAGAAAGACACTGGCCGAGGAGACGCCGGGTTCGAGATGGCGTTGGCGCACCCAGGCGCTGTCGAAGCCGAGCCGTTCGCCGAATTCGAAGAGCTGGAGGGTGTCCTCCAATCCAACCAGTGGAGCGTCGTCGCGGTAATTGCCGGGCGTCAGGAAGCCGATCCGGCTAATCGTGAGCGGAGTGGCGGGCATGATGAACTCACAAGGCATTGGGGGCGTCGGCTTCAGGACTTGGGCAAGCCTGGCGGATTGGTCTCGGAGCGCTCCAGAGCCTCTTCCTCAAGTCCCCAGCGCGCGAGCGCCTGGCGGTACTTGTCGGTGGCGATCAGGCCATTGGTGGCGGCAGTCAGCGCGTCGACGAGACCGCTGCCTTTGCGCGTCGTAATCGCGACGTCCGATTTGAGAGGCCAGCCGGCGCTGAGAGTGCCGGCTCGCCGGATGTTGCGGTCGCGTGCGGCGATGAAGACCAGTTGAGCATGCGGCTGGACGATGACGTCGGCGCGGCCGGCGAGCAGTGCGATCAGTTTGGTCGGCTCGTCGTCGTAATAGTGCAGGTCGAGTGGCTTGAGCCCGGCTGCGACATTCAACTTGCTCCATGCGAGCAGGATGCGCTCCTGGTTAGTGCCGGCGCCGACGATGATGCGCAGGCCTGCCGCGTCCTTGGGTTCCCTAATGGACGTCACCGGGCTCTCGGCCTTCACATAGAAGCCGTGCAGGCCTTGCCGATAGGTGGAGAAGTCGAATTTCTCCTTGCGCTGCTCGGTGACGCCGACATTCGAGATCACCGCATCGTATTTGCCCGAGGCCAGGCCGAGCGGCCAGTCGGCCCAGGCGATCGGCAGAAGATTGAGCTTCAGGCCGAGGCTGTCGGCGATGAGCTGGGCAAAGTCTGGATCGGCACCGACGACGGTCCTGGCGTCGGTCGCATAGGTGGCGAGCGGCGGGCCGCTCGGGCTTATCGCGACGGTGAGCGAGCCCGGCTCGACGAAGACAAAGCCCTTGGGGATGGCCTTGATTGCCTCGGGGTTCCGTTCGGCGCGAAGCCTGCCCGGCTGCTCCGGGCCGAGATCGAAGGGCTGCGCGAGGGCGGGGGCAGAATTCCAGTAGGTGGTCGCCGCCCCAAGCAGCAGCGAGAGAATGGCTCGTCGCCCGATCATGATCGTCCTTCCAGTTCCAGAATTGGCCGCTTCGCTAAAGGACGTCAGCGCCGCCGCTGTCGCGCGGCGGCGCAAGGGCCTCAGCTCTTGGGCAGGCCGGGCGGGTTGGTGGTGGATTTCTCGACCGCCTCTGGGCCGAGATTCCAGCGGGTCAGCGCCTTGCCGTAATTGCCGTTTGCGATCTGGGTGTTGAGGGCATGGGTGATCGCTTCCGCCAGCCCGTTCCCCTTGCGGGTCGTCACCGCGATCTCGGCCAGCAGCGGCCAGCCGCCGCTGAAATTGCCCGCGAGTCTGGTCTTGCCTTCGCGGGCGGCCTTGAAGCTGAGCAGGGCGTTGGGGCCGAGATAGACGTCGGCCCGGCCTGTCTCGAGTGCGAGATAGAGCACGACGTCGTCGTCGTAATACTGCACCTCGACCGGTTTCAGGCCTTGTTTGAGGTTCTGCTCGTTCCAGCGCAGCAGGATTTGCTCCTGGTTGGTGCCGGAACCGACGATGACCTTGAGTCCGGCAACATCCTTGGGCTCCGTGATGGTGATCGGGTTGCTGGCTTTGACGTAGAAGCCGAGCAGGTCCTTGCGATAGGTGGAGAAGTCGAACCTCTCCTTGCGCTGTTCGGTGACGGTCACATTGCTGATTGCGGCGTCGTATTTGCCGGAGGCGACACCAAGCGGCCAGTCGGCCCAGGCGACGCTGACGATCTCGAGCTTCCGGCCAAGACTGTCGGCGACGAGCTGGGCGATGTCGGGCTCGGAGCCGACCAGCGTCCTTGTGTCGGTGCCATAGGCGCCGAAGGGAAGGCGCTGCGAGGCGATGGCGACGGTGAAGACGCCATCCCTGGCGAATTTGGCGTCCTTGGCGACCAGCTTGAGTGCCTCCTCGTTCCTCTCCGCACGGGGGCGGCTGGGTTGTTCCGGGCTGAGATCGAAGACCTGCTGGGCTATGGCAGGGACGGTGAGGAAGGCGGCTGCTGCGGCGAGCGCGCCGAAGCCGAGCGAAAGGGATCTGGTCCTTGCGGCCATGCTGAAAACTCCATGCGAGGGATCGGGACAGGCTCGGATCATCGGGGGGAGCGCAGGTCCCGCTGCGCTCGCCGGTTCTGGCCAGGCGCTAGAGAACCTTGGCGAGGAACTCGCGGGTCCGCGGGTGGTCGGGAGCCCCAAAAACCTTCTCGGGCGAGCCGGTTTCGAGAATGCGGCCCTGCTCCATGAAGACGACCCGGTCGGCGACCTCCCGGGCGAAGCCGATCTCATGCGTGACCACGATCAGCGTGGTGCCGGAGCTGGCGAGTTCCTTGATGACGTCGAGCACCTCGCCGACCAGCTCGGGATCGAGCGCCGAGGTCGGCTCGTCGAAGAGCAGGACCTTCGGCCGAAGTGCGAGGGCGCGGGCAATAGCCACGCGCTGCTGCTGACCGCCGGAAAGCTGGCGCGGATAGGCTTCGGCCTTCTCGGAGAGGCCGACGCGGGCCAGCAGTTCGCGCGCCTGGGCGACAGCCTCGTCACGGCCGATGTTCCGCACCGTGATCGGTGCCTCGATGACGTTCTCGAGCGCGGTCAGATGCGGGAAGAGGTTGAAGTTCTGGAACACCATGCCGACATCGACGCGGCGCTTCAGGATATCCTTTTCCTTGAGCTCATAGAGCGTGTCGCCATCCTGGCGGTAACCGATCAGCTCGCCGTCGATCGAGATGAAGCCATCATCGACGCGCTCGAGATGGTTGATCGCACGCAGGAGGGTCGACTTGCCCGAGCCGGACTGGCCGAGGATGACGGTGACGCTGCCGCGCGGGATGGTCAGGCTGACATCGTCCAGCACCTTCAGCGGGCCAAAACTCTTGCTGACGGCCTGGATGCGAACCTCGCCGCCGCTGCGGGCGAATGAGGCCCAACTCACCGGCGTGCCCGCTTCTCGCAGAAGGAGCGGGGCCGATGTCGCGACCGGCACCTGCGCCACGGCCGGGCTTGCCGAGCGACGCAGTTTTGCAAGGGCATTGCCGATCAGGGAGGGCGGCGGATTGCGCAGCGCGCCCTTCGAGTAATAGCGCTCGATATGATGCTGGATGAAGGACAGGACGCTGAGGATAACCAGATACCAGACGGTCGCGACCATCAGCAGCGGGATCACCTCCAGATTGCGGCGATAGATGATCTGGATCGTGTAGAACAGCTCCGGCAGCGCCAGGATGTAGACCATCGAGGTGCCCTTGGCCAAACCGATGATCTCGTTGAAGCCGGTCGGCAGGATGGTGCGCATCGCCTGCGGCAGGATGATGCGCGAGGCCTGGCGTGAGCGCGGCAGGCCGAGTGCGGCTGCGGCTTCCAACTGACCCTGATCGACGGAGAGAATTCCGCCGCGAATGATCTCGGAGCAGAAGGCCGCCTGGTTGAGCGCCAGCCCGAGCACCGCTGCCGCGAATGGCGTAAGCAACTGGGTGGTCTGGTAGCTGAAGAAGGAAATCTCGGTGAACGGTACGCCGAGCGTGATCGTCTCGTAGAGATAGCCCAGATTGTTCAGCACCAGCAGCAGCACGATGAGCGGGATCGAGCGGAAGAGCCAGACATAACCCCAGGAGAGCGAGCCCAGCAGGGGCGAACCGGAGACCCGCGCCAGCGCCAGCGCCGTGCCGAGCAGGAAGCCAAAAGTGGCGCCGAGCAAGGTCAGCAGCAGGGTGCGTCCGAGGCCGGCCAGGACCGGCTCGGCAAAGAACCATTCGGCGAAAACGTCCCAGCCCCAACGTGGGTTCGAGAGGACCGAGTTCAGGATCGCGAAGATCACGATCACCGAGAAGACGGTTCCGACGGTCCGCGCCGGGTATTTCGCCGGCACGATACGATAATGCGCGTTGTCGCTCTTTCGCGCGGGTTGCGGCGGCGGCGCATCAAGCGCGCGAAAATCGGTGGTCAGGGTCATGTCAGGTCTCGTCGGGAGTCTGGGGGCGGTCTGACCCGCGCTCTGTCGGCTTGGAGGCGCTCAGGCCGCGCTGGCGGCACCCGGCCGTTCGCTGGCCGACGCATGCGGCAGATGCCCGGCGAGCGGGCCGAGCTCCTTTTCAAAGGGGAGCTTAAGATGGACCTCGGGATGGACCGTGATGTCGAAGAGTGGGCGATAGCCGGTCTGCAGGTAGAGTTCCTTGGCTTCGGGCTGCCGGAAGCCGGTCGTCAGGTAGATCCTGCTGTAGCCCTGGCGCTGGGCCTGCGCTTCAAGTTCCTCGACCACCTTGCGGGCCAAGCCCTGGCGACGGAAATCGGCGTGGGTCCAGATCCGCTTCAGCTCGGCCGTGTGCCGGTCGTGGCGCATGAAGGCCCCGCCGCCGATCGTGCGCCCATCGCGAACGAGCAGGACGAAATTGCCATCCGGCGGCGCAAACAGCTCGGCCGGATAGCGGCTCATCTCGGCACCAGGCGGCTCTCCGAAAATGCTGCCATAACGGGTCGCGTATTCCCAGGTCAGCGCTTCGATCAGGGGCTGCGAGCGCGCGTCGAGCGGCGTGGTGTAAATGAAGCTGTCGGCCATGATGGGCTGCCTTTCCGGCGGGTTCAGGAGAGGTAGGCCTGCGCCAGCGCGACCCAGTAGGTCGCCGCGGGCGCCAGGGTGGCGTCGTTGAAGTCGTAGTGAGGGCTGTGCAGGGGTGCGCTGTCGCCGTTGCCGACGAAGAGGTAGCTGCCGGGGCGAGCCTCCGAGATGAAGGCGAAATCCTCGCTGGCAGTGCGTGGCCTGAAATTCCGTTCGATCCGTTCTTCGCCGAAGGCCGCCACCGCAACCTCGCGTGCGAAGGCGGTTTCCGCATCGTGGTTGACCAGCGCGGGGAAGCCGAGCCGGTAGCGGACCTCGGCCCTTGCACCAAAACTCTCGGCCTGGGCACGCACCAGCGCCGGAATGCGCTGCTGCAACTGCTCGCGGACCGTGCTGCTGAAGGAGCGGATCGTCAGCCTGAGCTCGACGCTGTCGGGGATGACATTCGAGGCGGTGCCGCCATGGATCGAGCCGACTGTGACGACGGCGGCCTCCAGCGGGTCGATGTTGCGGGAGACCACGCTCTGCAGCGTCGTGATCACCGCGGCGGCGGCAACGACCGGGTCGACCGTCTCATGGGGAGCGGCTCCGTGTCCCCCCTTGCCGAGCACAGTGATATGGGCCTGATCGACCGAGGCCATCGCCGGACCGGCAATGAAGCCGAATTGTCCGGCCGGAACGCCCGGCCAATTGTGCAGGCCGAAGACGGCGTCGCAGGGGAAACGCTCGAACAGCCCCTCCTCGATGAGCTTGCGGGCGCCGGCGCCGATCTCCTCGGCGGGCTGGAAGATCAGGGTCAGTGTGCCTGAGAAGCGCCCGCTTTCTGCGAGATAGCGCGCTGCCGCAAGCAGGATCGCCGTATGCCCGTCATGGCCGCAGGCATGCATCGCGCCGGCATGGATGCTGGCATGGGCCAGGCCCGTTGCTTCCTGGATCGGCAGAGCATCCATATCGGCACGGATGCCCAGTCGACGCTCGCCGTTGCCGCGCCGGAGCGTCGCCACGATGCCGGTGCCGGCGAGCCCTGTCGTGACCTCGTAGCCCCATCCGGCGAGGTGCTCCGCGACGAGTGCGCTGGTCCGCTTTTCCGCGAAGGCGAGCTCGGGGTGGCGATGAAGATCGCGGCGCAATGCGATGAACGCGTCGGCGAAGGCTGCGACGCCTCGGGCCGCGTCTTCGCGCTCTTGCTGGCCAATGCCGGGTGTGTGAAAGGTCATGTCCTTGCCCCGGCTCAGCCGGCCGAGCGCGCCAGCGCGGCCTGCTGTGGCGCAGGTTCGCCAACATGGCGGCTTTCCCGGCGCGGCAGACCGAGATGGTCGCGTAGCGTGGTGCCGGGCAGGCTGCGGTCATAGACGCCGCGCTCTTCGAGCACCGGGATGACGAGTCGGGCGAAGTCGTCGAAACCCTCGGCAATCACGGGAAAGCCCAGGATGAAGCCATCTGCCGCCTGCTGTTCGACGCGGTCGATGATCCGTTCGGCGACGGCCCCGGCGGTGCCGATGAAATCGGTCCGCGGTGTGGTGGCTTCGAGAGCGACCTCGCGCAGGCTCAGGCCCTTCAGGGCCGCATTGCGCTTGATGCGGTCCGTGGTCGAGCGGAAGCTATTCTTGCCGATCTCGCCCAGCTCGGGGAATGGCTGATCGAGCGGGTAGGTGCTGAAATCGTGATGGTCGAAGAAGCGGCCAAGATAGAGCAGGGCCTCGTCGATCGAGACGAGGTCGCGGATGGCGCGGTATTTCTCCTCGGCTTCCCGCTCGGTCGCTCCCACGATCGGGCCGATGCCCGGGAAGACCTTGATGTCGCTCGCGCTGCGGCCATGGGCGATGGCGCTGTTCTTGATGCTGCGATAGAAGCCCTGGGCCTCCTCGAGTGCGACATTGTTGCTGAAGACGGCATCCGCGTGCTTGCCGGCAAGCCCGATCCCAGCGTCGGAGGCGCCTGCCTGGAAGACGACCGGCTGCCCTTGCGCGGAGCGGGAAATGTTCAGCGGCCCCTCGACCTGGAAGAAGCGGCCCTTGTGCCCCAGCGTGTGGAGCTTGGCCTTGTCGAAGAAGACGCCGTTCTCGCGGTCCCGCGGGAAGGCATCGTCGTCCCAGGAATCCCAAAGGCCCTTGATGACATCGAGATATTCGGTGGCGATCTCATAGCGGAGGGCATGCTCCGGATGCGGCCGGCTATAGTTGCGGCCCGAGCCTTCGAGCGGCGAGGTCACCGCATTCCAGCCGGCGCGCCCGCCCGAGATCAGATCAAGCGAGGCGAACTGGCGCGCGATGGTGAAGGGATCGCTGTAGGAGGTCGAGACGGTGCCGACGAGGCCGAGCTTGCTGGTCGAAGCAGCCAGCGCCGACAGGATCGTCAGCGGCTCGAAGCGGTTCAGGAAATGCGGGATCGACTTGTCGTTGATGTAGAGCCCGTCGGCGACAAAGGCGAAGGCGATGCCGGCACTCTCCGCCTTGCGCGCGGTGCGGACGAAGAAGTCGAAATTGACGCTGGCATCGGCAGGGCTGCTGGGATGGCGCCAGGAGTTCATATGGCTGCCCGGGCCCTGCAACATGATGCCGAAAGTGATGGGTTTCTTGCTCATGGAACGTGCTCCGGTGGAGAAAGTGGTCAGGCCGCGGCCGTCAGGACTTCGTCGGCGAGCAGCGCGATCGACGCGAGCCGCTGCTGCCGGGCGGCTGCCGGCGTATCGAGGATGAATTCAGCGATGCCGAAGCGCCGGTGCAGCGCATCGAGCTCGCGCCGGACCCGGCCCGGCGTGCCGGCGACGATGCTCGGGCGGCGCAACTCCGTGCGGTAGGAGGTCACGCCCGCTTGCCGGGCGTATTCCGCGGCCTGCGCTTCGCTGCCGACATTGAGAGCCTGACCATCGTCGAGGTAGAGACGCACGATCTGCAGCCCGTCCGCGATCCGTTCGGCTTCCTCGTTGCTCTCGGCGGCCAGCGCGGTCACCGCGAGGAGCGGCGTGCCAGGGCCTCCTGCATTGGCGAAGGCCTCGATGCTTGCCTCGATCGCTGCGTGATCGCCATTGAGCTGACCGGCAAAGACGAACTGCCAGCCCTGTTCGGCGGCAAGTCGCGCGCTTTCCGGGCTGCCGCCGAGCAGGAAGCGCTGCGGCACCTCGGGCGGGATTGGCGCTACAAGGGGCCGGTCGAGGGCCTGGCCAGCGTCCGTTCCGTGATCGAGATAGGCGCCGAGTTGGCGCAACTGCGTGCCGAACTCGCGCCGGACGGCGGGATCATGTCCCCATTGCAGCGCGCGCGTCGCCAGTGGCAGTCCGCCCGGCGCCTTGCCGATGCCGAGATCGACCCGGCCCGGTGCGAGTGAGGCGAGGACGTGGAAGTTCTCCGCCACCTTGTAGGGGCTGTAATGCTGGAGAAGGACGCCGCCCGACCCGACCCGAATGCGCGAGGTGCTGGCCAGGATATAGGCCGCCAGCACTTCCGGAGAGGAACTGGCGACGCCCGCCATCCCATGATGCTCGGCGAGCCAGAAACGGTGATAGCCCCAGCGCTCCGCATTCTGAGCAAGTGCGACCGAGCGGGCGAGGGCGATGCTGCCGGTCTCGTCGTCGAAGACGGGGCTCTTTTCGAGCAGGCTGAGGCGATAGGTCATTGGAGCGGCCTTCGTGAATGCAGGTCTGCGTGCGGGTTTGGGGCGGGTGGAATCAGAGCGCCCGCAGGCCGAGCGCCGCCGCGGCCTCGTCCGCCATCCAGCCGAGGCGCTCGTAGTCGCCGCGCCAGTAGACGAGGGCCGCTTCGTCGGCGCCGAATCTGACGGCCCGCACGCGGCCGATGACGATGCTGTGGGAATGGCGCTCGATCAGTTCCTCGACTTCGCAGTCGAGGGAGGCGAGCGTGCCCACCAGGAGTGGGGCGCCGGTTGCGGCGGTGGTCCATTCGGCGTGCCGGAAGCGCTCGACGCCCTTCTCGCCGTTCCGTCCGGCGAAGCGATCCGCGATCTGCTTCTGCGCCGCATTCAGGAAGTTGATGCCGAAGGTGCGATACCGCTGCAGGGTCGGATAGCTCGACGATGTGCGGTTGAGTCCGAACATGACGGTCGGAGGCTCGGCCGAGAGCGAGGCGACCGAGGTCGCCGTGAGGCCGGTCCGATCCTCGCCTGCGCCGGTCGTGATGACACTGACCCCGCCAGCGAGGTGGCGGAAAGCGGCACGGAATGCTGCTGCTTCGTCGCGAATCGTGGGCGAAGCTGTTGGCAAGCGCGTGACGATGCTCATGGGGAATCCTTCAAGCCATGCGGGCGGGTTTGGACGCAGCGATCTCGCAACGGCTGTCGATCAAGCCGTGCGTTCGCCGACCGAGCCGGCCAGCGGCCGAGCCGAAAAGAGGGGTGGTGGGACGTTCCGAGCGGGCCAGAACACTGTCTGACCCAAATCCGAGGCGTCGACGGTGTTCGGCATGGCTCCGCCGCGGCCGAGCTGAGCGGCGTTACCCACGCGGGATCAGGAGGAGCGGGGCGCGGTGCCGTTCAGGCCCGGCACGCAGGAGTGTTCAACATCGATGCGCCCGATCAGACGCAGTTTTATGAATATAAAGTGGAATTCTCTTCGATGTTGATTCAGTCATGAACGTGTCTCCAGCAATCGGGAGCCCACGAATGCATTCGTGGTGCTTTTAGCTTTGGTGACGCGGTGCAAGCTGCTCCAGCAAATCCCGCGATCGACACCGTCGATACTATGATCATTCTGCATCAGGTTGCTTCGGTCAATGAAACGTCTTTTCAAAGATCGCTCTCGAACCGGGATAAACGCCTCTGGACGGCGAGGTGCTCGAAAGGCTTTGCCTCATGCGCTGGACGTACGTGACCTGCGGGGCATCCCGCCTTCGTCAGCGCGCAACTCCGACATTGCTGGCGCACCGGCAGCGCGCTGGGCAGAGACGCAAGGTCACCATTCCAGCTTGGCGAACACTCGCAAGATGGCTGCCCTGGCTTTCATCCAACAGTCATCCCGGCGTCATCCAGGCGACCTAGGCAGGCGGCCTCACAGCTGGATTGCCGAGAATGAAACGCCAGAATGTTCTCCTGATCGTCGTCGACCAATGGCGCGCCGATTTCATACCGCATCTGATGCGGGCCGAGGGGCGCGATCCCTTCCTGAAGACGCCGAATCTCGATCGCCTTTGCGCGGAGGGCGTGACCTTCCGCAACCATGTCACGGCCTGCGTGCCTTGCGGTCCGGCCCGGGCCAGCCTGCTCACCGGCCTCTACCTGATGAACCACCGCGCCGTGCAGAACACGGTGCCGCTCGACCAGCGCCATTTCAATCTCGGCAAGGCGCTGCGCGCCATCGGCTATGATCCTGCGCTGATCGGCTACACCACGACGACGCCCGACCCGCGTGCGACCTCGAAGAACGACCCGCGCTTCCTCGTGCTCGGCGACCTGATGGACGGTTTCCGTTCGGTCGGCGCCTTCGAGCCCAATATGGACGGCTATTTCGGCTGGGTGGCGCAGAACGGCTTCGAACTGCCGGAAAAGCGCGAGGATATCTGGCTGCCGGAGGGCGAGGACTCGGTGCCGGGCGCGACCGACAAGCCGTCGCGCATCCCCAAGGAATTCTCCGACTCGACCTTCTTCACCGAACGCGCGCTGACCTATCTGAAGGGGCGCGCCGGCCGGCCGTTCTTCCTGCATCTCGGCTATTATCGTCCGCATCCGCCCTTCGTTGCGCCGGCGCCCTATCACGCGATGTACCGCCCGGAGGATATGCCCGGGTTGGTGCGGGCGGAATCACCGGAAGCCGAGGCGGCTCAGCATCCGCTGACCAAGTTCTACATCGACTCGATCAAGCGCGGCTCCTTCTTCCACGGCGCAGAAGGCTCGGGCGCGACCTTGGACGAGGCTGAAATCCGCCAGATGCGGGCGACCTATTGCGGCCTGATCACCGAGATCGACGACTGCCTCGGCCGGGTTTTCGCCTATCTCGACGAGACCGGGCAGTGGGACGACACGTTGATCGTCTTCACCAGCGATCATGGCGAGCAGCTCGGCGACCACCACCTGCTCGGCAAGATCGGCTTCAACGACGAGAGCTTCCGCATTCCGTTGGTGGTGAAGGACCCGCGCGGAGCGGATGAGCGTCGCGGTGCGATCGAGGCCTCCTTCACCGAGAGTGTCGACGTGATGCCGACCATTCTCGACTGGCTCGGCGGCGAGGCGCCGCGCGCCTGCGACGGGCGCTCGGTGATGCCGTTCCTCAGCGAGGGACGGCCGGCGGATTGGCGCAGCGAGCTGCACTACGAATACGATTTCCGCGACGTGCACTACTCCCAGCCGGAGCAGGTGCTGGGCCTCCACATGGATCAGTCCAGCCTCTGCGTGATCCAGGACGAGCACTACAAATACGTCCATTTCGCCGCGCTGCCGCCGCTCTTCTTCGACCTCGCCAAGGATCCGCACCAGTTCGTCAATCTGGCCGAGGACCCGGCCTATGCCGCCCTGGTGCGCGACTATGCCCAGAAGGCGCTGTCCTGGCGGCTGATCCATGCCGACCGGACCCTGACCCATTTCCGCTCCGGCCCGCGCGGGCTCGAGGAGCGCGATCCCAACGCCACCCCCTCAGGAGATGAACAATGGTCGGTTCCTTCACGCGTCGCGGCGCAATAGCGCTCGGCGGCTCGGCCCTCATTCTGCCGCGCTTTGCGATCGCGCAGGCCGATAACCGGCCCTCGATCACCATCGCAGTGCAGAAGATCGCCAATTCCAACACGCTCGACGTGCTGCGCGAGCAGTCCAATGTCGGTGAGCGTGTCTTCTTCTCGTCGATCTGGGAGGGGCTGATCGGCCGCAACTGGCTCGGCAATCTCGAGACGGTTCCCGGTCTTGCCACCGAGTGGAAGCGCATCGACGACAAGACCGTCGAGCTCAAGCTGCGCCGCGGCGTGAAGTTCCATAACGGCGATGAGCTGACGGCGGAGGACGTCGCGTTCTCCTTCAGCAAACAGCGCATGTTCGGCGACACGCAGCCGTCGCAAGGCAAGACGATCTCGGTCGACTTCGTCGTGGGTGGTGGCCGCGCCAACAAGGAACTGCCGGCGGAAGTGCCGGCGGTGGCGCGCCGCTCCTGGCCGGCTCTGCTCGGCATCGAGATCGTCGACAAATACACGGTGCGCTTCGTCAACGGCACGCCCGACGTGACGATGGAGGGCCGCATCTCGCGCTATGGCAGCGAGATCATGAATCGTCGCGCCTTCGAAGAGGCGAAGACCTATAGCGACTGGGCGACCAGGCCGGTCACGACAGGCCCCTACCGGATCGCCGAGTATCGCCCGGACGTCTCGCTGTTGCTCGAGGCCCATGACGAGTACTGGGGTGGCCGCCCGCCGCTGAAGTCGATCCGTTTTGTCGAGGTGCCGGAGACGGCGTCCCGCATCAACGGGCTGCTCTCCGGCCAGTACCAGTTCGCCTGCGATATCCCGCCGGACCAGATCTCGCAGATCGAGAAGAATCCCGCCTTCGAGGTACAGGGCGGGACCATCCTCAATCACCGCCTGACGGTGTTCGACAAGAACCATGCGCAGCTGCAAAATCCGCTGGTTCGCCGCGCCATGACACATTCGATCGACCGGCAGGCGATCGTCGAATCGCTTTGGGCCGGCCGTACCGTCGTGCCGAAGGGGCTGCAATGGCCCTATTATGGCGAGATGTACCACGCCGATTGGGCGGTGCCGGCCTTCGATCTGAAGCTGGCGCGCGAGCTGGTCAAGCAGTCCGGCTACAAGGGCGATCCGATCCCCTATCGGCTGCTCAACAACTACTACACCAACCAGACTGCCACGGCGCAGGTCCTGGTCGAGATGTGGAAAGAGGCGGGGCTCAACGTCGAAATCCAGGTCAAGGAGAACTGGCAGCAGATTCTCGAGCGCACGCCGACCCGGGCGGTACGCGACTGGTCGAATTCGGCGCCCTTCAACGATCCCGTCTCCTCGATCGTCGCCCAGCACGGTCCAAACGGCCAGCAGCAGCAGGCCGGCGAATGGCGCAATGACGAGATGAACACGCTCTCGGTCGAACTCGAAACCTCGACCGACCGCGCCCGCCGCAAGGCTGCGTTCCGCCGCATGCTGGAAATCACGGAGCGCGAGGACCCGGCCTATACGGTGCTGCACCAGAACGCGACCTTCACGGCCAAGCCCAAGGCACTGGCCTGGAAGGCCTCGCCGGCCTTCGCCATGGATTTCCGCGCCGAGAACTGGGGCGGCCGGAGCTGAACGCAGTCTTATCGCGGCGCGCCCCGAAAGGGCGCGCCGTTTTCTGTTTCCGATGACTTCTGGAGGGTTCCTTGACCCATCTGACACGCCGCCATGCGCTTGGCCTCGGCGCGGCCTCGACCGGTGCCCTGATCCTGCCGCGCTTCGCGATCGCGCAGGCCGATAACCGGCCCTCGATCACCATCGCGGTCCAGAAGATCGCCAATTCCAACACGTTGGAAACGCTGCGCGAGCAGTCCAATGTCGGCACTCGCACCTTCTACAGCTATGCCGAGAGCCTGATCGATACCGACTGGGCCGGCGACCTGTCGCTCCGGCCGGGCCTCGCCACGGCCTGGCGCCGCATCGACGACCGCACCGTCGAGCTGACGCTACGCCAGGGCGTGACGTTTCATAATGGCGAGACCATGACTGCCGAGGACGTCGCCTTCTCCTTCGGCTCCGAACGGATGTGGGGCGGAGCGGGGCAGGCGGGCACGGCCGGGCTATTCGGTTCGGTGACTGCCGGCGCCGCCGGCAAGCAGCCGCCCGCCGAGGTGGTGGCGGTGGCGAGGCGAGCCTTCCCGGGCTTCGAGAAAATCGAGATCGTCGATCCGCAGACCGTTCGCTTCGTCAACAAGACACCCGACGTGACGCTCGAAGGCCGTATCTCGCGCAATGTCGGCATCATCGTCTCGCGCAAGGCCTTTGCCGAGGCTGGAAGCTGGCTCGACTGGGCGCGCAAGCCCGTCGGCACAGGGCCCTATGGGATCGCCGAGTTCAAGCCGGACCAGTCGCTGACGCTCGTCGCGCATGACGCCTACTGGGGCGGCCGGCCGCCGCTTAGGCAGATCCGGTTTGTCGAGGTGCCGGAGACGGCGTCCCGCATCAACGGTCTGCGTTCGGGCGAGTATGACTTTGCCTGCGATATCCCGCCTGACCAGATCAGCGAGATCGAGAAGAACCCGCGTCATGAGGTGCTCGGCGGCCTGATCGCCAATCACCGCCTGACGACCTTCGACAAGACGCACCCGCAGCTCGAGAACCCGCTGGTGCGTCGGGCCATGACCCATGCCATCGACCGCCAGACCATCGTCGATGCGCTCTGGGGCGGGCGCACCCGCGTGCCCAAGGGCCTGCAATGGGAGTTCTACGGCGACATGTTCATCGCCGATTGGGCGGTCCCGGCCTTCGATCCCAAACTCGCCCGCGAACTGGTGAAGCAGTCGGGCTACAAGGGCGACACGATTCCTTACCGGCTGCTCAACAATTACTATACCGGCCAGGTTTCAACGGCGCAGGTGCTGATCGAGAGCTGGCGCGAGATCGGCCTGAACGTCGAAATCGAAAGCAAGGAGAACTTCCCGCAGGTTCTGGCAAAGGGGCCGACGCGGGCGGTACGCGACTGGTCGAACAGCGCCGCCTTCAACGATCCTGTCGCCTCGATCACCGCCCAGCACGGCCCGACCGGCCAGCAATGGCAGATTGGCGAATGGCGCAACGACGAGATGGGCAAGCTGTCCGACGAGCTTGAAACTTCGACCGACCGTGCCAGGCGCAAGGCGATGTTCCGCCGCATCCTGGAAATCTGCGAGCGTGAGGACCCCGCCTATACCGTGCTGCACCAGACAGCGAATTTCACGGCGAAGCGCCGGGATATCCAGTGGAAGGCGGCACAGGCCTTCGTCATGGATTTCAGGGCGCGCAATTGGGGCGGGATCCGCTCGTGAGCACGATGTTGGACAGGTTCGGCAGCGTCGCTGACCCGCTGGTCGAGATCAATGGACTGACGGTCGCCTTCGACGGCGTGAAGGTGTTGCACGGCATCGATCTCTCGGTCGCACGCGGCGAGGCGGTCGGCCTGGTCGGCGAGTCCGGCTGCGGCAAATCGGTGACCTGGCTGGCAGCCCTCGGCCTGCTGCCGAAGAAGGCGAGCGTCTCCGGCAATGTCAGGCTGGGCAGCACGGAACTGATCGACGCCGAACCGGACGTGCTGGACACGGTGCGTGGTGGGCGCATTGCCATGATCTTCCAGGATCCGGCGAGCGCGCTCAACCCGGTCCTTCGCCTCGGCAAGCAGGTGGGCGAGGCCCTGGCGCTGCATGGCGGCCTCTCGGGTGCGGCGATCAGGGCGGAGGCGAAACGCCTGTTCGATCTCGTCGGGATTCCAGACGCGGCGTGCCGCCTCGACGCGTTCCCGCATGAGCTCTCGGGTGGCCAGAACCAGCGCGTAATGATCGCCATGGCGCTCGCCGGCAAACCCGACCTGCTCGTGGCCGACGAACCGACCACGGCGCTCGATGCCACCATCCAGGCGCAGATCCTCGAGCTGTTGACCAAGATCCGGCGCGAGACCGACATGGCGCTCGTGCTGATCAGCCATGATCTCGGCGTGATATCGCAGACCTGCGACCGGGTCTGCGTGATGTATGCCGGGCGGATCATCGAGACCGCCGAGGCTCAGTCGCTGTTCGACGAGCCGCTGCATCCCTACACGCAGGGCTTGATCGCGGCGCTGCCGCCGCTGGAAGGCGTGCGCCGCAGGCTCGACCCGATCGAGGGCAATGTGCCCGAGCCTTGGAACCTGCCACCCGGCTGCGCCTTCGCGCCACGTTGCCCACGGCGGGGCGAGGCCTGCGACGCAGGCGTGCCACCGCTGGCCTGGAAGGCGCCGGGACGCTTTGCGGCCTGCATCAAGGCGCTTCAAGCGGAACCTGTCCGTCCGCGGAAGCCGGTCTACGCATGAGCGCTCCCTTGCTTCAGACGAGAAATGTCGCGCGCTGCTACGGCATGCGCAAAGGCCTGCTGGGCCGATCTATCGAGGTGCGCGCCGTCGACGGCGTCTCGCTGACGGTCGAGCGTGGCCGGACGCTTGGCCTCGTCGGTGAATCCGGCTCCGGCAAATCGACCACGGGCCGGCTCGCGCTCGGGCTCGAGAAGCCCGACGCGGGGGATGTTCTGTTCAACGGCGCTCCGATGCCGGCCACGGACACCTTGGCCTGGCGCCAGATGCGCGCGCGCATGCAGATGATCTACCAGGACCCGCTGGGCGCGCTCGACCGGCGTCTCCAGATCGTCGAACAGGTGCGCGAGCCCTTCGACGTGCATGGGCTCGGCGAGCCGAAGGAGCGCGAGGCGCTGGCTTTCGCGTTGCTGCAATCGGTCGGCCTGCGCGCCGACCAGAGCCGGCGCTACCCGCATGAACTCTCCGGCGGGCAGCGCCAGCGCGCCGTGATCGCGCGTGCGCTCGCCACCAAGCCCGACCTCCTGGTCTGCGACGAGCCGGTTTCGGCGCTCGACGTTTCGATTCAGGCGCAGGTGATCAATCTTCTGGTCGATATCCAGGAGGAGCTCGGCCTGGGTCTGCTCTTCATCAGCCACGATCTCAAGGTGATCAGGCAGGTCAGCCATCGCGTCGCGGTGATGTATCTTGGCCGGATCGTCGAAGAGGGCGAAGCCGATCTGCTGCTCTCCGACCCGGCGCATCCTTATACGGAGGCCCTGGTTTCGGCCGCTCCGGTGCCCGGCCGCCGCGCGCGCCCCCGAATCGTGCTGCAGGGCGACCCTCCGAACCCGGCGGCGCGCCCGTCCGGATGCGCCTTCCACCCCCGCTGTCACGCGGCGCGCGAGCGCTGCAAGGTCGAGAGCCCGTTGCTGAAGCCGATGCCGGACGGCCGGCTTGCTGCCTGCCATGTTGCACATGACCAGGCCAATTTCCTGAAGGCTGCGAGCTGATGCTGCGTTTCTTCTTTCTGCGTCTCGGGCGCGCGGCGCTGACCGTTGCCCTCGTGGTGACCTTCGCCTTCGTGGTGCTGAGGCTTTCCGGAGACCCGGCCCTGATCATCATGAGCGTGGATGCGCCGCCCGAGGCCATCGCCGCCTTCCGCAAGGCCTGGGGCCTCGATGATCCGATCTGGCTGCAATATCTCCGCTATTTCTCGGCGATCGGGCAGGGTGAGCTTGGCCAGTCGATGCGCGACGGCCGGCCGGCTCTCGAACTCGTCGCCGAGCGCATCCCGGCCACGCTGGCGCTGACCTTGCCGGCGCTTGCCCTCAAGCTCGGCATCGGCATCCCCGCCGGCATCTATGCCTCCCTCCACCGCGACAGCCTGATCGACCGCATCGTCATGGTCACGGCAGTCGCCGGCTTCACAGTACCGAGCTTCGTGCTCGGCCTGGTGCTGGTGCTGATCTTCTCGGTCCAGCTCGGCTGGCTGCCCTCCGGCGGCCAGGAGAGCTGGCGCCACGCCATCCTGCCGGTGCTGACGCTCGGCATTGGCGGCGCGGCAGTCCTTGCCCGCTTCACCCGCAGCGCCATGCTCGAGGTGCTCGGCCAATCCTATATCCGTACGGCCAGCGCCAAGGGCGTGCCGTGGCCTGCCGTGGTGCGCGGCCACGCGCTGCCCAACGCCGCAGTCCCGACCGTCACCATCGTCGGCTTCATGGTCGGCAGCCTGATCGCCGGCGCTGTTGTGGTCGAGAGCGTATTCTCCTGGCCGGGCGTCGGGCGGCTGCTGGTGGTGTCCGTCGCCAACCGCGATCTTGCCATCGTGCAGTGCATCCTCCTGCTGGTCGCAATCACCATGGTCAGCGCCAATCTGATCGTCGATCTGCTCTATGGCGTGCTCGATCCACGCCTGCGCAGCGGCGCCAAGGCAGGAGCGCATTGAGATGGCCGACATCACAGCCGCTGGCCCTGCGGCCGCCACCGTCGACAAGGTCGCCCCCCAGCCGAAAAACCGCATCCCGCTGTTGGTCTGGTTCGGGCTGATCTGGATCGGCTTCATCCTGATCGTGGCGCTGACGGCGGACTGGATCACGCCCTATCGCTTCACGGCCTACGACCTGCGCAATCGGCTTTCGCCGCCCGGCCATGTGCTGCACTGGCTCGGTACCGACGAACTCGGCCGCGACGTGCTCTCGCGCCTGATCGTTTCGATCCGCATCTCGCTGCTGGTCGCCTTCGGTGCGACCGTGATCTCGGCGGTGTTCGGCACCGTGATGGGCTTTCTCGCCGCGCATTTCCGCGGCTGGGTCGAGCAGTTCGTGCTGATGCTGGCCGATTTCCAGGCGGCCATGCCCTTCCTGATCCTGGCGCTCTCGGTGCTTGCCTTCTTCGGCAATGCACTGCCGCTCTTCATCGGGCTGATGGGGCTCTATGGCTGGGAGCGCTATGCCCGCATCTCGCGCGGCCTGGCGATCTCGGCAGGGGCGCAGGGCTATGCCGGGGCGGTGCGCCAGATCGGGGCTAGTCCGGCGCGCGTCTACCTGCGCCATATCCTGCCGAACATCGCCTCGACGCTGATCGTCTCGATGACGCTGACCTTTCCCGAAGTCATCCTGCTGGAGAGCGGGTTGTCCTTTCTGGGGCTCGGTGTTCAGCCCCCAATGACGAGCCTCGGCAACATGGTCGGCTATGGTCGCGAATATCTGACCCGTGCCCCCTGGATCATGCTCGCGCCAGCCTGCACCATTGTGCTGACGACGCTGGCGGTGAGTCTCGTCGGTGACTGGCTGCGCGATCGGCTCGATCCGACCCTGCGCTGATCCTGGAGAGACAACATGCATCCCAATGGCGTCCGCGGTTTCGGCATCACGGCACCGCGTCCGAAGAGCGACCTCTCCGATTTCGCCGCGATCCTCGACAAGGTCGAGACGCTCGGCGTCGAGTCCACGGAGTTGCCGATCTTCGATATGGACCTGATCATCGGCGGGCGAATCCGCCGTCCGCATCTTGAACTGCTCAAGCGGGCCTGTGCCGGGCGCAAGCTCGCCTATTCCGCACATGGTCCGCTGGCGATCAATTTCTTCGACGATCCCGCGCGTCTGCCGCGCCATTTCGAGGTGCTCAAAGCCTCATTGGAGGTCGCGGCCGAGGTCGGCGCCGTGCATTACGTGATGCATTCCGGCGTGATGCCGGCCCAGCCCGGCGAGGTGGTCGAGGCTGCCTATGATCGCCAGCGCGAGTGGTTGTCGCGGGCGGGAGATGTGGCGCGCGAGTTCGAGCTGCTGCTTTGCGTCGAGACCATGTTCGGTGGCCACCATGGCAGGATGCACGCCTCGATGCCGTCGAGGCTCGCCGAGGAACTCACAGAGATCGGCCATTCCCACGTCTGGGCAACGCTCGATTTCAGCCATTCCTATTTGCGCACGGGCTATTTCGGCGGCGACTATCTCTCGGAGATCAAGGCGCTCGCGCCGCTCGCCAAGCATTTGCACGTGCACGATTCCTTCGGCCGGGCCGACGCGATCGAGACCTTTAGCCTGAGCGAGAAGCTCGCTTTCGGGCATGGCGACCTGCACTTGCCGGTCGGCTGGGGCGACATCCCCTGGCAGGAGCTCGTGGAGGCCTGTGTCTTCCCGGATGGCGTACTCTTCAACATCGAGCTCAATCCGCGTTTCTGGTACGCGGTCGATGAATGCGTGGCCGCAACCCGGGCGCTTGCGATGCAGGCGCTGACCAGCGGCCTGAGGAGGAGCGCGTGATCGATTCCGCCAGGGCTGCAGCCGCCCGCGTTGTCATCTGCGTCTTCGATGGCCTGCGTCCGGACTTCATCACGCCCGAGCTGATGCCGAACCTGGCGCGGTTCACCGGGCAAGGCACCTGGTTCCGCGAGGCGCGCAGCGTCTTTCCTTCAATGACACGTGTGGCCACCACCTCGATCGCAACCGGCGCGCCGCCAAAGGTGCACGGCGTCGTCGGCAACGCCTTCCTGTTCCCTGAGGTGACGCGAGAGCATGCGCTCGACATGAGCCGCGCAGACGATATCGCTCTGGCAGAGGCTGTAACCGGCGGAGGCCTCGTCGCGGCCGAGAGCTTCGGAGATGTGCTCGCGAAGGCGGGCAAGCGCTTCGCCGTGGTCCATACGGGTTCGGCCGGTTCGGCCTACCTGATCAATCCGCGCGCCAGGGCCAATGGCCACTGGACCTTCTCGATCCTCGGGCGCGAGCACAGCCAGACGCCAGAGGCGGTGGACGAGGTCGTCGCGCGCTTCGGTGCGTTGCCGCCGCGCAGCCTGCCCCGCTTCGAGGAGATCGATTATGCCGAGCGCGTGCTGCGCGAGCATGTGCTGGCCGAGATGAAGCCCGACGTCGCGCTGATCTGGTTCAATGAGCCCGACACGTCCTTCCACTACCGCTTTCTCGGCTCGCCCGAGACGCTCGCGGTGCTGAAGCATGTCGATGCCGCCTTCGGCAGGCTGCTTGAATGGATCGAGGCGCAGCCCGATGCCGAGCGCTATGCCGTCATCGCAGCCTCCGATCACGGTCAGATCTCGACCAAGGGCGAGCTCGCCCTCTCCGAGTTGTTACGTGGTCAGGGCCATGCCGGCCGCCGTGCCGCCGAGCGCACGTTGGCGGGCGCCAGCTTCTCGATGACCGGCGGCAATATGGGGGAGATCCGCATCCTCGAGGGAGGAGCGGCCCGGCGCGACGCGATTGCCGCCTGGCTCCGGGAGCAGGACTTCCTGGGCATGCTCTTCTCGAAGGCCCGCAACGAGGTCGAGGGTGAGGTCGAGGGAAGTTTTGCGCTCTCGCTGGTCGATCTCGACCATGTTCGCCAGCCCGATCTCGTCTATGTTCTGCGGTCGGACGACGAGCCGGACAGCTATGGCAATCCCGGGTTCGGGCTCCTGACCAAGGCCGATGTCCCGGTCGGGGGCGGCATGCACGGCGGCCTCAACCGGCACGAACTCAACACGGTCCTGGCCATCCGCGGCGCCGGCTTCGAAACCGGGGCGAAGGATGCCCGCGCCTGCGGCATCATCGATATCGGCCCGACCGTTCTCGGCATCCTCGGCCTTTCTCCGGCACGGACGATGCTGGGCCGCAATCTGGCGCAGCCGGCGATGGAGCAGGAGACCCGTTCGTTCGAGACCGGCACCGGCGGGTTCCGTCAGCGCCTCGAACGCGTCGACCGCAAGGGATCGCGCATCATCCTCTCCGGCGCACGAGGCTGACCCCGGGGCGGAAGCGCTTACCGCGCCTGTCCGAAGGGCATCGACGCGACATGTCCGACACCTTCGAAATGCTGGGCCGTCGTGCCAGCCATACGAGCCACCGGCACATGTGGGTGGGTAGAGTTGACGCTCCGTCTCGCCTTCCTTCGGCACCGGAGCGACCAGGAGCTTGAAGCCGAGAGCGCCAGGCTGAGGGATGCTCTGCCTCCTCAGCTCGCATGGCCATAGGCATCAGCGGTGTCATCCGCGCCAGCGCCTTCCACCCCGGCATCATCTGCCCGCCGCTCGTCATGAGCTGAGATCCAGGCGGAAAGCCCGGGCAGGGCGTCGCCGGACAGCGCGAGTTGGCGCAATGTCGCCCGCAGCGCGTGTCGGGCAAAACGATCCCGTGGGGCTGGAATGGTGGAGGGGGCGGCTCCAGCGGCAATGGCGGCCAGCACCCTCTGTTTCAACCTGACCAGTGCGGCGTCGCCATAGCGTTCCAGAAGGTCCTGGAACTGCCCGTGGGCGTTCGCATCGAAGGGCGTCGGCAAGCCCATTGCGTCCTTGATCGGATGCGCCGGCACGAGATGCGCGCAGGGCACCAGCCCCTCCGGTACCGGCTCCGTGGCGGCATGGGTCCGTCCGGAGCGCATCAGTTTGGGCAGGACATGGGTATGCGGCCCCTCGGGACTCCTGCCGTCTGCCGGGGGGATTGGCTGGTAGACTTCGCAACGGCCGAAGCGCGTGATGAAGACGCGATGCGGCCCGGCTGCGACGATGGCGGCCATGGCGGTGTTGCCGGCCTCGAATAGCGGGCGACCGCATTCGACGCGCAAGGCCTCGATCAGCACGGGAGTGTTGGTTCGGATGCAGATATCGACTTGCAGGGTATCGAGGCCCATGTCGAAGAGAATGCCCTCACGATCCTGCTCGCGCAGGGCGTCGCCATCGGGACCGATCTCGGTCAGGACGGTGCGCCGGTTCATTGCGCAGGCTGCGTCGGGCAGACAGAGCGCGATGCGGTGGTTCCAGCCCTGGCCGGTCGCGGATTCCGATGCAAAGGGCGTGACATCCGTCAGATCGCCGAAGCCGATGCCGCCGCGTGCAGTCGTCGCCGCAAGGACGTGAGTCTTATCAGTGAACTGAACGGGTTCGTTCGAATCGCGCATGAACTCCGCAATGGCGCCAAAGGTGCCGAGATTCCATTGCGAGGCTGGATCGGCGAGATGGGCGCGCAGGAGCGCACGGATGTCGTCACGGGCTGTCATGTCGAGATTGTTCCGATGTGAGGCGCCGCCAGGGCAACAGATAGGGCATGCCTGCTTCCAGGCCGCGGGCCGCCGCAATGCCGAAGACGTCAGCAAGATTGGCGTCGCTGAGGACGGTTTCGGGCGACCCGTCGGCAATGAGCCTGCCGCGGTCGAGCAGGATCAGGCGATCGCAGAAGCGCGCCGCCAGTGTCAGGTCATGCAGAATGACCGCCACCCCGGTTCCGCCGGCGGCGGTCCGGCGCAGAAGCTCCATGACCTCGAGTTGATGCAGCGGGTCGAGCGCCGCCAGAGGTTCGTCGGCAAGCAGGATCGACGCCTCGACGGCTAGCGCGCGCGCCAGCAGCACGCGCATGCGTTCCCCGCCCGAGAGGGTCTCGACTGTCCTGTCGGCAAAGGCGGTAGCGTCGGCTGCTGCCATGGCCCGCATGATCGCGGCGCGATCCGCCTCGTTCTCTCCGGCAAAGGGCTGGCGATGCGGCAACCGCCCAAGCCCGACGAGCGCTGCCGCGCGCATCGACCAGTGCACCGCGCCGCCCTGCGCAAGGAAGGCGATGCGCCGCGCCAACTCCTTGCGCCCGAGCGTCCGAACGGTCACCCCGTCATAGTGCACCTCGCCGGAATCAGGTGTGACGAGGTCGGCGAGCACACGCAGCAAGGTCGTCTTGCCGGCGCCGTTGGGGCCGATCAGCCCGACCATTTCACCTGCCGAAAGCGCGATATCGATGTCGCGCAGGATCGGCTTCCCGCCGAGCGTGAGCGAAATTCCCGAGGCTTCGATCTTCATCAGACCTCCCGCCGCAGGCGATGGATCAGGTGGAACAGGAAGGGGGCTCCGATCAGCGCCGTCACCACACCGAGCTTCAGCTCGGGACGGATCGGGGTGAGGCGCAGCGCGGTATCGGCGAGGAGTGTCAGGATCGCTCCACCGAAGCCGCTGACGAGCAGCAGCCGGCCCGGTCGGTTCCCGACCAGCGGGCGCAGCAGATGCGGCACGACAAGACCAACGAAACCAATCGCACCGGTGACTGCGACCGCACTGCCGACGGCGAGTGCAGCTCCGCCGATCAGCCGGGCACGCAGCCAGGCCAGGTCGAAGCCAAGGCTCTTTGCGGTGTCCTCGCCCAGGGTGAGTGCGTCGAGGGCAGGCGCGGTCGACAGCAGCAACAGCCAGCCGAGGATCATCGGCGGCAGCACGAGCCAGACATGGAGCAGGCTGCGGTCCGCGAGCGAGCCCATCAGCCAGAAGACAATTTCCAACGCTGCGTAAGGATTTGGCGCGAGGTTGAGCGCAAGCGCCGTCATCGCACCCGCGAAGCTGTTGATCGCGACACCGGCGAGGATCAGCGTCATCGTTCCGGCGCCGCGCCCCAGGAAGGCATAGAGCAGAAGCGTCGCCATTGCGGCGCCGGCCATGCCGCCCAAGGGGAGGGCGAGCGCCATCGTCGCCGACAAGCCGCTGTAGAAGACCACGACCGCGCCGAAGGCGGCGGCGCTTGAAATTCCGAGGATTCCGGGTTCGGCAAGCGGATTGCGCAGCAGGCCCTGCATGGCGGCGCCGGCAAGCCCGAGACTGAAACCGACGAGCGCGCCCAGCAGCGCGCGCGGCAAGCGCAGCTCGACAAGGACGAGCGCCGGCAGGGTCTTCCGTCCGGCGAGGGCGTCGGCGAGGGCCGCCTTGATGTCGAGTGGGGCATAACCCACCGCCATGGAAACGAGCATCATGGCCAGCATCAACAGGGCCAGCATGACAATGAGCCGCCCCAGCTTTGGCGCCCTGTCCCGTATCCTGCCCTGAACCGCGATTGTCATGAGCGCGATCCTTGCTTGCGGGAAGCGGCCAGCAGCTCAATGGCATCGAGCACGGCCGGTCCGGCGCAGGTCCAGAGTTTCGAGGGGAGGGCGACAAGCCTGAGCCGCGCGCCGAGCTTCGCCAGCAGCGGATGGCCGAGGATCTCGTGGGCGAGCGAGGGAGGGCCGTCCGGCGTGGTGTTGAGGATCAGCATGTCGGCCTGGCCGAGCGCGACCGTCTCCAGTGCGATCTGGCCATAGCTGTCGATGCCGAGCTCGGCGGCGAGATTGGTCAGACCGGCGCGGGTCAGGATTTCGTCTACGAGGGAGCCGCGCCCGACCGTGAAACCGTTCGGCCGCAGGACGAGCGCCCTGGGATGGCCGGCGATCGGGTTTGCGGTGAGTGCCTCGAGGCGTTGGTCTATCGCGGCGATCAGGGCCTTGCCCCGTTCCTCCTCGCCGAGCAAGGCCGCCATCTCGGCGATCTGCGTGCGCATTTCGGCGAGACTGCGCGGCACGCCGAACTCGCGGACGGGTACGCCCGCCTTCTTCAGCAGCGCGACGGTGCTGCGCGTCGTGTAGGCGCCAGCGATGATCAGGTCCGGCTTGTAGCTCAGCACCTCTTCCACAAGGCCGTGATTGGCCGGGATGGTCCTGGCAACCTCGGACATGTTGGCGTTGCGCGGGTCCTGGGAGAGCCAGGTGACCGAGGCGATGCGGTCGCGCTCGGCGAGCCGCAGCACCAGTTCGTCGGTGCACATGTTCAGCGAGACGATGCGGGAAGGCCTTGCCGGCGTTTCGGCGGCAATCGGGCCGCCGAACCCGAGCAAGAGGCCAAGCGCCAGCGCAGGGCCGGTGATCGCGTGGGTTGCCCGGCGCTTCACAGGGTTACCTTCAGCCCGCCATAGGCACCGAGACCCGGCACCAGGAAGCCGACGGGGTTCTCGTAGCGCTTGTCCAGCAGGTTATCGATGCGGCCGAAGACACTGAGCGTATCGGTTGCCTTGTACTCGGCGGCGAGATTGACGATGGCAGCTCGCGGCGCCCGCATGCGCGATATCGAGAAGTCTCGGTTTCCGTCGACGCGCTCACCCACATAGATCAGCGTCGCCGAAAGGGTGAGCTTGTCAACCGGCGTCCAGCTTGCCGTTACGCTGGCCTTGTGACGGGGACGGCGCAGCAGCTCCTGCCGGGCGATGTCGTCCTTGGCGATGGTGAAGGTGTAGTCCGCCCGCACCTTGAACTGGGGCGAGAGTTCGAGCGCGGCAAAGGCCTCGACGCCCTTGGTCGTGGCCTTGCCGATATTGGCATAGGAGTTCCGTGCTGCGTTGGTGACGATCAGGTTCTCGATGTCGTTGTGGAAATAAGTGGCGCCGAACCGGACCTTGTCTGCGAGCAAGGGCTGCTCGAAGCCGAGATCCCAGCCGCGGCTTTCCTCCGGCTTCAGGTCCGGATTGCCGAAGAAGTTGAAGGCCGGGCGAGAATCGCTGAAGCGCTCGCTCAGGGTCGGCGCCTTGAAACCTGTGCCGTAGCTCGCCTTCAGCTTGGTCTCGGTTCCCGGCACGATATAGGCCGGCGCGATGCGGTAGGTCGTGTGGCCGCCGAAGGTCTCGTCATCGTCGTAGCGGATGTTCGAGACCATGAAGAGCCTGTCGCTGAAATTCGACTGCAGTTCGGCAAAGGCGCCAGTATTGCCATTGGATGCCGTGAGGGCGCGGGTTTCCAGCCGCTCGCGCTCATATTGCAGGCCCATCACCAGGGTCTGGCCCTTCATCAGCTCCAGGTCGCCGCGCCAGTCGACCTTGGTGCGTTCGCCGAGATTCTCCGTCGGCAGGCCGAGGATACCAATGGCATTGGGAATGCGGTTGGAACGGTCCTGGTTGCTGTAGGACAGTCCGAAGCGATTGACGAAGCGCCCGCCGAGCGGATCCCAGACGACCTCTCCGCGCGTGAAGGCCTGCTTATAGTCCTGGCTGCTGCGGAAGCCGCTGGGCGTGCTGGGAAAACCGGAATCGCCGGTGAAGAGCAGGTAGCCGTCGGTGTAGCGGCCGACCCAGTTCAGCGACAGCGTATCGGACAGCGCGACGCCCAACCGGGCCGAATAGGTCCAGTTGTCGTAGGAGTTTGGATTGATGCGGCGCCCGGGTGGAACGAGACCGGCAGGTGTCACCGGGGTCGAATCCGATTTGAAATGGGCGATGCTGAGGGCGTAGTTGAAGCGGTCGTCGCCGCCGCTCAGACTGACCGCCTGGTTGAAGGTGCCGTATGAGCCGGCCTCGGCGCGGGCCGTCAGCTTTGGCGGACCGTCACCGCGCTTGGTCGTGATCGAGATGACACCGCCCAGTGCATTGGCGCCGTAGAGGCCGCTTTGCGGACCGCGCAGCACTTCGATGCGCTCGATGTCGTCGGTCAGCACCGAGCCGAAATCGAAGGAGCGGTTCGGCGTCGACGGGTCGTTGGCCTCGATGCCGTCGATCAGGACCTTGACGTGGTTGGAGTTGGTGCCGCGCATGAAGACCGAGGTCTGCCCGCCCGGGCCGCCGATCTGCACGATATTGAGGCCGGGAACGGCGGCCAGGGCCTGCGGCAGGGTTCGGCGCTGCTCGCGCTGGATATCGCCGGCGGTGATGACGGTCACGGAATTGGCGATCTCGCGGGCTGGCGTGGGCCGCGTCGTCGCGCTGACGACGATCTCGTCGAGGGAAATCGCTTCCGGAGCGGACTGGGCCGAGCTCCGGCCGGCGGGCAGGGAGCTGGCAGAGACGAGAAGCGGCAGGACTATGAGCAGCCGGCCGCGCCGGGCGGTCGGGGAAAGGCGGATCACTGGTGAAACCTCGGGCGTTGACGTCAGTGGCACGTCACCGCGAACGCGAGGCCCCGCCCGCTGCCCTTGGCCAGCGTGCAGTTCAACAAGCGATCGAAACACCCCGTCCGAACGTGTTCGCGTGTGACCACGGCTGACGGCAGGTCTCCTGGCTCGCGGGTCGGTGCCTTGACGCCGCCTTCCCAGGTCCGAGGGCCCAGTGGCGTGTGGCGAAAGGCTCGCCGCTTACAGTTGCGGGGGCAGCCACGGCATTGAATGGCGAACCATCCGCACCGCATTCCCTTTTGATCCCCTAAGGGAACCGTCGCCGGCGAGGTAAGGCCGGAACGGCAGCGGCGTCAATGATCGTTGAGGTTGGTGTCCCCAGGTGAGCGCAGGTCGTCATCCCTGAGGATGCGCCAGCTCGGCCCCTCGAGATCGCTGAACTGGCCGGTGCGCATGCACCAGAAGAAGGCTGCCAGCCCCAGCAGTCCGAGACCGAGCGCCAGCGGGAACAGGATCACCAGGATGTTCATGCGCTTGCTCCCGTATTCTGGCCGGGCAGGCCGCGCCCGGCGCGCAGGGCGTTCAGCGTGACCACCAGCGACGAGCCCGACATCGCGACGGCAGCAACCAGCGGCGTCGCGAACCCCGCGACGGCAATCGGCACCGCGACGGCATTGTACAACACCGCGAACCAGAGGTTTTCCAGCATGAGGTTGCGGGCGCTGCGGGCGATGCGCAGGCTGTCGGCGACCGGCATCAGGCTGTCGCCGATGAAGACGATGTCGGCCGATGCCTGCGCCAGGTCGGTCGCGCTGATCGGAGAGATCGAGACATGGGCCTTGGCAAGGGCCGGGGCGTCGTTCAACCCATCCCCGATCATCAGCACCTTGCGCCCCTTGGCGCTGAGCCGGTCGAGGGCCTTGAGCTTCTCGTCGGGGCGCAGGCCGGATTCGGCCTCCGTGATGCCGAGGGCCAACGCGACAGGCGCAACAGCTTCGCTCCGGTCGCCGGAGAGGATACGGATCTCGAGGCCAAGCTCGCGCAACGCGGCAATGCAGTCGCGCGCCTCCGGCCGTATCTGCTGGTCAACCGCGAAGACGGCGCATTCATTGCCATGGCGCCACGCGATCAGGGAGGCAGCCGGATGGCGGGCGGCGACGATTGCGGCTTCGGCCCCGACCCCGCAATAGCCGACACTGCCGAGGCGGGTTTCGATCCCGCCGACGATCGCGCTCAAGCCTGCGCCATGATTTTCGCTGACATCGCTCGCAGGTGCGGGATTGCCGGCGGCACGGGCGATGGCGCGGGCGAGAGGGTGGCGGCTCGCGGCAGCCAATCGGCCGGCGGCCTGCAAGGTTGCGGCATCGATCTCGTCGCCATTGACCAGATCGGGGTCAGGCAAGGTGAGTGTGCCGGTCTTGTCGAAGACTGCGACATCAGCCTCGGCGAGGCGTTCCAGCGCATCACCCTGTTTCAACATGACCTTGCGCTTGAACAGGGCTGAGGCGGCAACGACCTGCACGGCTGGAATCGCGAGCCCGAGCGCGCAGGGGCAGGTGATGATCAAAACGGTGATGGCGATGATCAGGGCTTCGGGCCAGGGCAGACCGAAGGCGATCCAGCCCAAGAGAGTCGCGAGCGCAGTGGCGTGGACAAGAGGGGCGTAGAGCCTGGCCGCCCGGTCGGAGAGCTTGACATAGCGCGACCGGCTTTCGACCGCGCGCGCCATCAGCGCATCGATCTCATCGAGCAGCGTGCCGCTGGCGGCAGCCGCGACCTTTACCGTCAAGGCTCCGGAGAGGTTGAGGGTACCGGCATAGACCTGTGCGCCGGGCGCGACGGCGTGCGGCAGGGTTTCGCCCGTGACCAGACTCTGGTCGATTTCGGAATGGCCGGTCTCGATGACGCCATCGACGCTGATGCGCTCGCCGGGCTGGATCAGGACACGGTCGCCCGTGGCGATCGCCGCGATCGGCATCACCACCGCCTCGCCATTCGGCATCAGCCGGGTCGCTGTTTCCGCCTTCAGCGCGGCGAGATTGCCGGCGAGGTCGCGCGTGCGGCGGCGCATCAGCTGGTCGAGATAGCGCCCGATCAGCAGGAAGAAGATCAGCATCACCGCGCCGTCGAAATAAGCATGCTCGGCGTGGTTCCAGGTCACCACCACCGACATGCCGAGCGCGAGCACGATGCCAAGCGTGATCGGCACGTCCATGTTGACGGCGCCGGCGCGCAGTGCCCGGAGAGCGCTCTCGAAGAAGGGGCGGCCGGCATAGGCGGCGGTCGGCAAGGCAATCAGGGCCGAGAGCCAGTGAAAGAAGTCGCGCGTGACCGGATTGATGTCACTGCTATTGCCCGACCAGACCGAGACGGAGAGCAGCATGATATTCATCGAGGCGAAGCCGGCGACGCCGAGATAGCGCAACAGCCGCCTTTCCTCGCTTGTGTCGTCATCCCGCCCGGAGGCCGGCAGGAAGGGGTATGCCTTGAAGCCGAGCCGGGAGAGGCGCTCGATCACGGCCTCGGGGCGCAGCGCGCCTTCCGTCCACTCGACCGTGACGCGCGTCAGCGCGAGATTGACGCGGGCGCTGAGGATACCGGCCTCGCGGGCGAGGCCGTTCTCTATCGCGTGCATGCAGCCGGCGCAGCGGATGTTCTCCACCGCGAGTTCCATGCCCGCGACCCCACTCTCACGATGGCGGACGAAGACCGAGAGATCCTGCTGCGCGGCCATGCGGTCAGTCCTTCAGCATGATGCGGCTGCGTGAGGAGAAGACCGCTTCGCCACCGTTCGTTGCCTCGACCACCAGGGTCCAGGCGCCGGCATGCAGGCCAGGCACCTTGGCGCTGTACTGGCCCGGCGCTGTTTCGGTCAGCGTCACGTCGCGGTCCTGCTGCCGCGTCGCCGGGTGCTGCAGCTTCGCCTCGACCGCGAGTCCGGTCACTGCTGCGCCCGTCTTGTCCTTCAGTGCGAGCGAAACAACCGCATCGGCGCCGGCGCGCGCGACCTCGCTCTGGGCCAGCCAGCCGCGCGCGGCCTGCGCCTGCATGCGCGCGATCTCGCTGTTGAAGCGCTGGCTGGTCTCATAGGCGCTCTTCACATCGGCGCCGGGCATGGTCCGGATGGCCGAGACCATCATCACGCCATTGACGCCCGCGACGACGATGAAGAATCCTATCATGCAGAAGAGCACGGCGCGCCCGCTCAGTTCGAAGGGGCGACGCCGGTCTGGCGCCGGCGGGGCTGGAAAATCGATCGGCATGATGAAGCCTCCGCAACAGGTCATGATGCGTTCTCTAGGGAGCGATGAAATGATCCCCGGCGGTCACGACCTCGCCGGCGAACAGATCGGACGCGGTGAAGGTGATCGGCTGGGATTTGTCGAGAGGAATGCCGGCCGGCACCGTGACCAGCGCGCGGATTTCGCGCGAGGAATCGGGATCGACCGTGATGATCGGGCGAAGATCGGCCGTCGCCTGAGTTCCGACGGTCTCGACCCGGATGCCGGGTACGCCGGCGACGGTGAGCGCAAAGGGGCGGGAGTCCGGTCGCTTGTTCAGCAGGCGCACGGTGTAGGCATTACGGATCGAACCGTCGCTGAGCGTGACGAAGAGCGGAGTGCGTTCGTGCAGCACCGAGATGCCCGCGGTGCTGCGGGTCGCGAGCTGGTAGATCATCGCTCCGCCGACGAGCCCGATCAGCGCGGCGTAGATCAGCGTGCGCGCGCGGATCAGGCGATAAACCGGCTTCTGGCCGGCGATCCGCCGCTTGACGTTGTCGTCGGTGTCATAGGCGATCAATCCCAGCGGGCGGTTGATCTTGAGCATGACCGTATCGCAGGCATCGATGCACAAGCCGCACTGGATGCAGTCCATCTGCGAGCCGTCGCGGATGTCTATGCCCGTCGGGCAGACTGCGACGCACTGGAAGCAGTCGATGCAATCGCCGGCCGGCTGATTGTCGGCACGCAGGCGGGTGGCCTGCTTGACCGAGACACGCGGGTCGCCGCGGTCGTAGCGATAGGTGACGTTGAGGGCGTCGTCGTCGGTCAGCGCCGCCTGGATGCGCGGCCACGGGCACATGAAGTTGCAGACCTGCTCGCGCATGATCCCGGCGAGCGCATAGGTTGTGAAGGTCAGGATGCCGATCCAGACATAGGCAGAGAGCGGCGCGGTGAAGGTCGCGAGCTCCCGCACCAGGGTCGGCGCATCCGCGAAATAGAGCACCCAGGCGCCGCCGGTCCACCAGGCGATCACGAGCCAGACCAGGTGCTTGCCGGTCTTCCTTGCAAGCTTGTCGGCCGTCCAGGGACCCTCGTCGCGTTTCATCCGTTCGCGCCGGTCGCCCTCGAAAGCGCGTTCGACGGCGAGGAAGAGGTCGGTCCAGACCGTTTGCGGGCAAAGATAGCCACACCAGACCCGGCCGGCGACAGCGTTCATCAGGAACAGGATGAAGGCGGCCAGGATCAGCAGGCCGGTGAAGTAGTAGACCTCCTGTGGCCAGATCTCGATGAAGAAGAAGTAGAAGCGATTATTGGCGATGTCGGCGAGGACTGCCTGGTTCGGCAGGTTGGGGCCGCGGTCCCAACGCAGGAAGGGCAGGAGGTAGTAGAGGCCGAGGCAGAGGATGAGGATGATCCACTTGGCGCGCCGGAACGGGCCCGACACACTCTGCGGATAAACCTTCTTCGACGGTGCGAAGAGCGGAGCGTCTTCGCTTTCCGCGAGTGCCATGTCATTGGCCTCCGCCGAGTGAGTGGACATAGATGGTCAGGGCCTTGATCGTGGTCGGGTCGAGCCGCTGGCCCCAGGCGGGCATCACGCCGTTGCGGCTGTTGGTGATGGTCTCCGTCAGCGACGCGAGATCCATGCCGTAGAGCGAGATGGCGTCGGTCAGATCCGGCGCTCCGAGTTCCTGGTTGCCCTTGCCGGCAGGCCCATGGCATGCGGCGCAATTGTCGGCGAAGAGTTTGCGGCCGAGCGCGAGGTTGGCCTTGGGTTGCGTCGACAGGCCGGCCAGCTCGCGCACGTGGTTGGCGACCGCGCTGATCTCCTCTTTCTTCAGCATGCCGTCGCGTCCGAAAGCCGGCATCTGGCTGACGCGAGTGTCGTTGTTGCCGGCGACGCGGATGCCGTGCTGCAGCGTTGTCTGGATTGCGGCAAGCGAGCCGCCCCAGAGCCACTCGTCGTCGTTCAGGTTGGGATAGCCCTTGCCGCCGCTGCCGCCGACGCCGTGGCAGGCTGCGCAATTGTCGCCGAAGGCGGCTTTGCCCTGTGCCATTGCGACGCGAAACAGGGCGGGGTCGGCCTTGATCTGCTCGAGCGAGGCGTCGGCGAGGCCGCTGGCCAGTGCGGCGCGGTCCTTGCGCATGATCGCGAGATCATCCTCGATCTCCTGCCGCGAAGCATAGCCGATGACGCCCTTGGTGGCGTCGGTCAGCAGCGGCCAAGCCGGGTAGATGACCCAATAGCCGACCGACCAGATGATCGTGGCGTAGAAGATGCCGAGCCACCAGCGCGGCAGCGGCGTGTTGAGCTCGCGAATGCCGTCCCATTCATGGCCGGTGGTCGACTGGCCGGTGACGGCATCGAATTCGGAGGCAGGATCTTGATGCTTGTTCATGGCTCAGTCCTCCCGAAGGGGAGTGTGGGCGGCCTCGTCGAAGCGCGCGCGGTTGCTCGGCCAGAGCGCGTAGAGGCAAACGGCCAGGAAGGTGCCGACGAAGTAGAGCAGGCCGGCGGATTGGGCGAAGCCCGCGAGCCAATGGTAGGTCGTTTCCATGGTGCCCTCGCTCAACGGATGTTGGCCTTGGTGTCGTAGAGCTTGAAGTCGACGAGCGTGCCGAGGACCTGGAGGTAAGCAATCAGCGCGTCGGCTTCGGTGATCCGCTTGGGATCGCCATCGAAATCGCGGATCTGGACCTTCGGGTAGCGCGCTTCGAACTCGGCTGCCCTCGGGTGGTCGGGCGTGGCCTGGGCCTCGAGGTCGCTCGCGGCCTGCGCGATCATCTCGTCGGTATAGGGCACGCCGCCGCCACGATTGGCGCGCAGGTGATCGGCGATGTCATTGAAACGCAGCTCGGTCTTCGCCAGGAAGGGGTAGCCAGGCATGATCGACTGCGGCACCAGCGCGCGCGGCTGATTGAGATGACCGAGTTGCCATTCGTCGGAATACTTGCCGCCGACGCGGGAGAGGTCGGGACCGGTCCGCTTCGAGCCCCACTGGAAGGGCTTGTCGTACATGCTCTCGGCCGCCAGCGAATAGGGTCCGTAGCGCTCGATTTCGTCGCGCAGCGGCCGGATCATCTGGCTATGGCAGTTGTAGCAGCCCTCGCGGACATAGATGTCGCGGCCGGCAAGCTCCAGCGGCGTATAGGGCCGCATGCCTTCGACTTTCTCGATCGTGTTGCGCAGGTAGAAGAGCGGCGCGATCTCGACGAGACCGCCGACCGAGATCACCAGCAGCACGCCGATGACCAGGATGATCGAGTTGGTCTCGAAGATCTTGTGCTTGAGCCAGAGCGACTTGCGCGGAGCTCGGTTATCAGTGCTCGACATCTGAGCGTTCCTCACTGCGCGGGGACGAGCTGCGGCTGCAGCACATGGTCATCGCTCGGGGCGTCGACCGTCCCGTGCCTGACCGTCATCCAGAGATTGAAAGCCATGATCAGAGCCCCGGTCAGGAAGAGCCCGCCGCCGAGCGCCCTGATGACGTAGTAGGGTTTCATCGCCGCTACGGTTTCGATGAAGGAGTATTCGAGGAACCCGAGCGAGGTGTAGGCGCGCCACATCAGGCCTTGCATGATGCCGGAGACCCACATCGCCGAGATGTAGAAGACGATTCCGAGCGTCGAGATCCAGAAGTGCCAGTTGACGAGCTTCAGCGAATACAGCTCGCGCCGATTCCAAAGCCAGGGAACGAGGCAGTAGATCGCACCGAAGGAAATATAGGCAACCCAGCCAAGCGCGCCGGAATGGACATGGCCGATCGTCCAGTCGGTGTAGTGCGAGAGCGAGTTGACAGCCTTGATCGACATCAGAGGACCTTCGAAGGTCGACATGCCGTAGAAGGCGAGCGAGACCACCATCATGCGCAGCACGGGGTCGGTGCGCAGCTTGTCCCAGGCGCCGGACAGCGTCATCAGCCCGTTGATCATACCACCCCAGGACGGCATCCAGAGCATGATCGAGAAGGTCATACCGAGGGTCTGCGCCCAGTCGGGCAGGGCGGTGTAGTGCAGGTGGTGCGGGCCGGCCCAGATGTAGAGGAAGATCAGCGCCCAGAAATGGATGATCGAGAGACGGTAGCTGTAGACCGGTCGACCGGCGCGCTTCGGCACGAAATAGTACATGATCGCGAGGAAGCCGGCGGTGAGGAAGAAGCCGACCGCGTTATGGCCGTACCACCACTGGAACATCGCATCCTGGACACCCGACCAGACGACATAGGATTTCGGCGAGAGGATCGAGACCGGGAGCGCCAGATTATTGCCGATATGCAGGACGGCGATCGTCAGGATGAAGCCGAGATAGAACCAGTTCGCCACATAGATGTGGGGCTCCTTGCGCTTGGCCAAAGTCGCGAGGAAGACCAGCAGATAGACCACCCAGACGATGGTCAGCCAGAGATCGGCATACCATTCGGGCTCGGCGTATTCCTTGCCTTGAGTGATGCCGAGCAGGTAGCCGGTGCCGGCGAGCACGATGAAGAAGTTGTAGCCCAGCACGACGAACCACGGCGCGATGTCGCCCGCCAGGCGCGCGCGTGACGTGCGCTGCACGACGTAGAAGGACGTGCCGATCAGCACGTTGCCGCCGAAGGCGAAGATCACCGCCGAGGTGTGAAGCGGCCGCATCCGGCCGAAATTCGTCCAGGGCAGGTCGAAATTCAGGTCGGGGAAGGCGAGCTGAAGCGCGATGATCAGGCCGACGGTGAACCCGGCGATGCCCCAGACCATTGCGGCCACGGTCGCGAACTTGACCGGGTCCATATTGTAGTTCGGCTTGCCGTCGACCTCCTGCGGCGCGGGGCTCGGCGCCGGGCTGAAGCAGCGATTGCCGATCAGGAACACCGCGACAAGCGAGGCGACCGCCCCAAGGCTGATATGGAAGGCATAGGCAGGATCGGGTGTCAGGGCGGCGATGACGAGGAGCGGCAACACGCAGCCCGCCGCCAATACGAGACCTCCCATTTCTCCCGTCGTCGCGCGCCTGATCGGATACCCTGTCGCCGCCATGGCCAGCCCTCGTTTGCTGCAGCGCATCAATGCTGCCAATCGAGAGCGTTAGCGAAGCGGAGCGAGGCGGGCCTTGATGCAGATCAACGCGACCTGAGGAAGGCTCCTGTGTTGCGCTGCGGAATCAGGAAAGGGCGCCGGTTGGACGGCGCCCTTCAAGCTGCGAGAGCTGCGATCAGGCTGCTGCGACCAATTCCATATGGTCGGTTTTGAGCAGGCGCACACCATCCGGCACGATCAGGATCGTCTTGTCCTTCGCGAGCTTGGTGAAGGTGCGGCTCACCGTTTCGATCGTCAGGCCGAGGAAGTCAGCGATGTCCTGGCGGCTCATCGGCAGCGGCACCGTCACCGACGGCTTGCCCAGTTTGGCCCAGCGATCGCGCATGGTCAGCAGGAAGCAGATCACCCGTTCCTCTGCGCTGCGGCGGCCGAGCAGCATCATCTGCTCCTGGGCCAGCGTGAGTTCATGGGTCGCGAATTCATGCAGGCGACGCAGCAGATGCGGCTTGGCGTTGACCAAGGCGGCGTATGACGAACGCGAGAAGGCGCAGGCCGACACCGAGTCGACTGCGTCGGCGGAGAAGCCGAAGGCATCGCGCATCGCCAGCCCAAGGAAATCGCCCGGCAAGGCGAAGCCGATGATCTGTCGGCGTCCGTCCGGCAGCAGCTTGTAGAGTCGCACCATGCCTTCGATGATGTTGTAGACGGAATGGGCCGGGTGGTCCTGAACGAAGACCGTTTCCTTGGCGTCGAACGAGGTGTGGTGGGAGAGGGCGTTGAGCTCCTCCAGTTCCTCGACGGAAAGCGACGCGCATACGCTCGCGAGGCGGACCTTGCAGGCAAGGCATCCGCTGTCACGTCTCGAATCATTGCCGCAAGCGGCCTGCTGGCAGTCCACGCGTTCGTACCTCCGTGAACAAGGGAGCATCATGCCTTGTTCCCAGTCATTCGGACCCTAGCCGGAAGGGCGAGGGCGCTCGTTGATCTGCATCAATGCAGACGTTCAGGTGTTCACCTCTGCTGACCTATCTCCGCTCAGCAGTTCGGCAATCGTAATGGAAGATATTTTCGAGGCGGTACGCGTCACATCGCAGCAGGCACAAGCGGCCTATGCATTGATGGCGATGGCGAACCCGGGCCTCAGCATCGGTGACTGGGCGGCTTACCTGCGCCGCTACGAGAAGGAGACAGGCCAGGAGCGCGGCCTGATTGCGCTTTATGACCGGCGTCGCTGCATCCACGGGATCTTCGCTTACGAGGTCGCCCAGCCGCTTTCGCGGGAGGCGACGCTCAATGTCTCCGAACTGGCCTCGGTGCGCCTGCCTGGGACCGTCCTGATCGATGCCCTCATGCGCTTCGCCAACGCTCTCGCCGGCGATCTCAATCTTCCCGCCATTGCGCTCGAGCTCGAGCCCTCGGCCGTCTGGGCGCAGGACCAGGTCGCCATGGAGCAGCGGGGTTTTGCGCTCGAACGAATTCGGATGCGGGGTCGGACCTGGTAACAGCTCACGAGATCGTCGCATTGGTGGCGGGTGAATCTGGGTAAGGTCGCGCAGTACCACGGGAGAATCCGTTCCCGGGTGCCTGATTCGAGCCTTTGGAGCCCCGGATGTCCGACCTTTCCGCTTTTCCGATCACCCTGCGCTGGCCGGCCCAGCACCCCGACCGCATCCAGCTCTATTCGTTGCCGACGCCGAATGGCGTGAAGGCCTCGATCATGCTGGAGGAGACCGGGCTGCCCTATGAACCGCACACGATCAATATCGGGCAAAACGAGACCTGGACCGAAGAGTTCCTGTCCCTCAACCCGAACGGCAAGATTCCTGCGATCATCGACCCCAACGGGCCCGGCGGCAAGCCGATCGGCCTGTTCGAGTCAGGGGCGATCCTGATCTATCTCGCCGAGAAGGCGGGGAAGTTCCTGCCGGCCGATCCGGCGGAACGCTATGAGACGATCCAGTGGGTATTCTTCCAGATGGCCGCGATCGGGCCGATGTTCGGTCAACTCGGCTTCTTCCATAAGTTTGCAGGGCGTGACTACGAGGACAAGCGTCCACGTGACCGCTACGCGGCCGAGAGCAAGCGCTTGCTCGGTGTGCTGGAGACGCGCCTCGCCGGGCGCGACTGGATCATGGGCGATGCCTATACGATCGCCGACATCTCCCTGCTCGGCTGGGTTCGCAATCTGGTTGGATTCTATGGGGCGGGCGAACTGGTCGACTATGCCAGCCTGAAGCACGTGCCGGCATGGCTCGAGCGCGGGCTTGCGCGCCCCGCCGTTCAGCGTGGGCTCGAAATCCCGAAGCGGCCTTGAGGGTTGCGATGCAGCCGCCATCGTTGCGGCTGCATCCTGTTCTAATTCCCCCGGGTTCCCTGAATCTTACGCCGACTTCCTAAGGTCGGCCTGGAGCCCCGCACGAAGGGATGTGGTCGGGCACCGATTTGCCAAGCCCTCAGCCAGGACGAGAGCCGCCAACAGGGAGCCTGAATCGGCTGGCGCTCGATCATGTGTCGACAGTATTTGATTTTATGCGCGCTGAAGCTTGCGTTTCGGCCGTTCGCATGAAACATATGTCGACAATAAATCTCCGGCGGCGCTTGGCGACCAGCCGGATCGGCGTGAGGAAATGCCTGTCCATGGCTCGATTCAACAACAATGAACGTCCGGCTCCGGACGGCGTGCTCGCCGATATCGCGGATTATGTCCTGAACTATCGTGTCGACAGTTCGCTCGCATACGAGACCGCCCGCAACTGTCTGCTGGACACGCTCGGCTGTGGGCTCGAGGCGTTGGAATATCCCGCCTGCACCAAGCTGCTCGGCCCGGTCGTGCCGGGAACCGTGGTTCCGAACGGCGCGCGCGTGCCCGGCACGCCCTATCAGCTCGATCCCGTCCAGGCCGCCTTCAATATCGGCACGATGATCCGCTGGCTTGATTTCAATGATTGCTGGCTCGCTGCGGAGTGGGGCCATCCGTCGGATAATCTCGGCGGCATCCTGGCCGTGGCCGACTGGTTGTCACGGACCGCGGTCGCGTCCGGGCGGCCGCCGCTGACCATGCATGATGTGCTGACCGCGATGATCAAGGCCCATGAGATCCAGGGCTGTCTCGCGCTTGAGAATGCGTTCAACAAGGTCGGGATCGATCATGTCATCCTGGTCAAGGTCGCCTCGACGGCCGTGGTTGCCGGGTTGCTCGGCCTGAACCGCGACGAAATCATCAATGCGCTGTCACTTGCCTTCGTCGATGGGCAAGCCCTGCGAACCTATCGCCATGCACCCAATGCCGGCTCGCGCAAGAGCTGGGCGGCCGGTGATGCTACGAGCCGGGCAGTGCGGCTCGCCTTGATCGCCGGGAGTGGCGAGATGGGCTATCCCTCGGCCCTGACGGCGAAGACCTGGGGCTTTTACGACGCCTCGTTCCGTGGCCAGGAATTCAAGTTCCAGCGGCCCTACGGCTCCTATGTGATGGAGCATGTGCTGTTCAAGATTTCCTATCCGGCTGAGTTCCATGCGCAGACGGCCGTCGAGGCCGCGATGACGCTGCAGGCCCATCTCCAGAAGATCGGGCGCAGCAGCGAGGATATCGCTTCGATCCG
The DNA here is from genome assembly GCF_052115465.1 of Allobosea sp. 2RAB26. NCBI lineage: Bacteria > Pseudomonadati > Pseudomonadota > Alphaproteobacteria > Hyphomicrobiales > Alloboseaceae > Allobosea > Allobosea sp. 2RAB26. The sequence continues at coordinate 216,393 of NZ_JBFRGS010000005.1, forward strand.
CGTCCGTACGCACGAGGCTTGCATCCGGATCATCGACAAGCGCGGACCGCTGCATAACCCGGCCGACCGCGACCATACCCTCCAGTACATGGTCGCCGTGCCGCTGATCCTCGGACGGCTTACCGCAGGCGATTACGAAGACGATATCGCCGCCGATCCGCGCATCGACGCGCTTCGCGACAAGATCGAATGCGTCGAGGATCCTGCCTTCACCCGCGATTATCACGATCCGGAAAAGCGCTCGATCGCCAACGCCATGACGATCACGCTGAATGACGGGACGGTGCTGCCCGAACTGGTGGTCGAATATCCTATCGGCCACAAGCGCCGCCGGGGCGACGGCATCCCGCTGCTCGAGGCCAAATTCCGCGGCAATCTCGCGCGCCGCTTCGTCGAGAAGCGCCAGCGTCAGATTCTCGATGTCTCGCTCGATCAGGCGCGGCTCGAGGCCATGCCGGTGCACGACTACGTCGATCTCTACGCGAACTGAGGCCCCATGCCCTATCTCGTTGCCTCCGACTGTCCTTCGCAACCGGCCGGCGAGCGCTTTCGAGCGCTGGTCGGGCGGGGTGGTATCGTCCGGTTGCCCGGCAGCCATAACGGCATGGCAGCGCTGCAGGCGAAAGCTGCCGGCTTCGAGGCGCTCTATCTCTCAGGCGCGGCGATGACGGCTTCGATGGGGCTGCCCGATCTCGGCATCATCACGGTCGACGAGGTTGCCTTCTTCATCCGGCAGGTTGCGCGGGCCAGTGGTCTGCCGGTGCTGGTCGATGGCGATACCGGCTATGGCGAGGCTCTCAATGTCATGAACATGGTCCGCGCCTTCGAGGACGCGGGGGCGGGGGCGGTCCATATCGAAGACCAGTTGCTGCCCAAGAAATGCGGGCATCTCAACGACAAGAAGCTCGCAGACGCCCAGGACATGGCGGCCAAGATTGCGGCTGCTGTCAAGGCGCGCCGGCATCTCTACGTCATCGCCCGCACCGATGCCGCGGCGAGCGAGGGCATCGATGGCGCGGTCGCGCGCGCACAACTCTACCTCGATGCCGGTGCGGACGCGATCTTTCCCGAGGCACTGACCACCGCGGAGATGTTCAAGGAGTTCGCGCGCCGTGTGCCGGGCGTGCCGCTGCTCGCCAACATGACCGAGTTCGGGCGCACGCCCTTCTTCACCGCGTCCGAGTTCGAGGCAATGGGCTACCGCATGGTGATCTGGCCGGTCTCGTCGCTGCGCGTCGCCAACAAGGCGCAGGAGAGGCTTTACGCTGCGTTGGCTCGGGATGGCGGCACGCATGGCATGGTCGAGCAGATGCAGACCCGCGCCGAACTCTACGCGGCCATCGGGCTGCATGACTATGAGGCGCTCGACGCTTCGATCGTCGCGACCATCACACCGGAAGCCATGCCGCAGCATGAGCGGAGCGCCTGACGACAGTTATGCGAGCCGGGGCGTAGCCGGTGGATCAATTCCGCGCGTCGCGCGGCAAGACACGACCAGCCAGACAAGGCGGCGACAACCAACGGGAGGAAACGAGATGTTGAGGCGTCTGATGACGACTGGCGCGCTGGCGCTGGTCCTGAGCACGGGTATGGCCGTTGCCGAACCGGCCAAGGTGATGATCCCTGCCAATCCGGGTGGAGGCTGGGATGGTGCGGGCCGGCACACGATGGCGGCTTTCGCGCAGTCGAAGGTCTTCACGGACGGCGCGTCCTTCACCAACAAGGGCGGCGCTGCCGGCACGATCGGGCTTGCCGAATTCGTTCGCACCGCCAAGGGTGACGACAACGCGCTCCTGGTGACGGGCGTCATCATGGTCGGTGGCGTCATCACCAACCAGACGCCTGTGTCCCTGAAGGACACTACCCCGCTGCTGCGCCTGACGAATGAGTACAACGCGATCGCCGTGCCCGCGAATTCGCCGATCAAGACGCCGCAGGATTTCATCGCGGCGATGAAGGCTGATCCCGGCGCGCTCTCCGTTGGCGGCGGTTCGGCCGGCGGCGCAGACCACGTCATGCTGGCGCTGCTTGCCAAGCATGCCGGGGCTCCGGTCGCGAAGATCAATTTCGTGTCCTTCTCGGGTGGGGAAATCCTGGCTGCTCTCGGCGGTGGCAAGATCAAGGCCGCGATCTCCGGCGCCTCGGAATTTCGCCAGTTCGCCGAAACCGGTCGCATCCGCATCATCGCGGTCTCGGGCCCGACGCGCGTCGACGGACTCAATGCGCCGACGTTGAAGGAATCCGGCATTCCGGTCGAGATCGGCAACTGGCGCGGCTTCGTCGGCGCGCCTGGTATGAGCGAGGCGGCCAAGAAGACCTGGCTCGAGCGCTTCGCCAAGCTGCACCAGACACCGGTCTGGAAGGAAACCCTGAAGACCCAGGGCTGGGAAGACGCCTACCTCCCGGGCGACCAGTTCGCTGCCTTCCTCAAGGCCGAGGATGCGAGCTGGTCGAGCGCACTCAAGGAAGTCGGTATCCTGAAATGACGGCCTGTCGGCGCGGCGCGTGACCGATGGTTGCGCGCCGTCGCCGACACTTGCTCTCGCGGAGCCCGAACGATGTCGGTCAATCCAAGCAGACAGGATGCCCGCAAGCCGCGCCCATGGTGGCTGGGGCTTGGCGTGCTCGCGATGGGAGCCCTGTGGCTCAATGGCGCGCGCAGCATCGCCTCGACCACGAACTATATCGGGGTCGGGCCGGCGGCCATCATTCTGGCAGTGGGGATCGGGCTCACCATCCTAGGGGTGATCCTGATCACCCAGGCGATGCGAGGAGAGCTTGTCGCGGCTGCGGAGGGGGAGGATGAAGCGCCCCCCTCGCGTTCGGCCTTCCTGCTCGCGCTGGCAGGGGTGAGCATTCCGCTGCTGACGATCCGCTGGCTCGGCTTCCCGTTGACGGCGATGCTCGCGTTCACGCTGGTGACACATGCATTCGGCTCGCGCCGGACCGGGTTCGACCTTCTGGTCGGAGCCGCGCTGGGCAGTGCCGCATGGTTTGGCTTCTCCCGCCTCGGCATCAGCCTGGGTCCATTCCTGCCTTTGATTGGGTGAAGTCATGGACATCCTGAACCAGCTGATGGGCGGATTTGCCGTCGCGCTGCAGCCGATGAACCTGTTCTGGGCGCTGATCGGTTGCGCGCTCGGCACCGCAGTCGGCGTGCTTCCCGGGATCGGGCCGGCACTGACCATCGCGCTGCTGATGCCGGTCACGGCGCAGGTCGCTCCCGCCTCGGCCTTCATCATGTTCGCCGGCATTCTCTACGGCGCACTCTATGGCGGTTCGACGACCTCGATCCTGCTCAATACGCCCGGCGAGAGCGGGGCGGTGATGACGGCACTCGAAGGCAACCGCATGGCGCGCAACGGACGCGGCGCGGCAGCGCTGGCGACGGCGGCGATCGGCTCGTTCGTCGCGGGCACGATCGGCACGCTGGCTCTGACCTTTCTTGCACCGTCAATCGCGGAACTCGCCTTCGTCTTCGGGCCCGAGGACTATTTCGCGCTGATGGTCCTGTCCTTCACCTCGGTGGCCGTGGTGATGGGCCGGTCGATGGTACGCGGTTTCACGGCGCTGTTCTTCGGGCTGGCGCTGGGCACGATCGGCATCGACACCCAGACCGGGCAGACCCGGATGGTCTTCGGAACGCTCGAACTGCTCGACGGTGTCTCCTTCACGGTCGTACTGGTCTCGCTCTTTGCAATCGGCGAGGCGCTCTACGTCGCAAGCCGCAGCGGCTCGGTTCCGGCAGCGATCAACCCCTTGTCGGGCGGGAGCTGGATGACCCGGCAGGACTGGGCGCGTTCCTGGAAACCGTGGCTGCGCGGCAGCGTAATCGGCTTTCCGATCGGCGCATTGCCGGCCGGCGGTACGGAAATCCCGACCTTCCTGTCCTATGCGCTGGAGCGCCGCCTGAGCAAGCATCCGAAGGAGTTCGGCCATGGCGCGATCGAAGGTGTCGCCGGCCCGGAAGCCGCCAACAATGCTGCCGCAGCCGGCATTCTGGTGCCATTGCTGACGCTCGGCCTGCCTTCGACCGCGACGGCTGCGGTGCTGCTCGCCGCCTTCCAGAATTACGGGCTGCAGCCGGGGCCGATGCTGTTTGCGACCAATCCCGACCTGCTCTGGGGCGTGATTGCCTCACTCTATATCGGCAATCTGATCCTGCTCATCCTGAACCTGCCGCTGGTCGGCATCTGGGTGCGGCTTCTGCTGATCCCACGGCACTATATCTATGGCGGCATCGTCGTCTTCGCACTGGTCGGCGTGTGGGGGCTTTCGACCTCCTGGATGGACCTGCTGCTGATGTGCGGTCTCGGGCTCATCGGTTATGTGGCACGGGTCTATGATTTCCCGATTGCGCCCGTGCTGATCGGCCTGATCCTGGGGCCGCAGGCCGAAATCCAGCTGCGGCGCGCGCTCGCGGTCAGCCAGGGCGACTGGGGCGTGCTGATCAGCACGCCGATCGCCACGACGCTGCTCTCGATCTCGCTGCTCGTGCTCGTCGTGCCGCCAATCCTGGTCCGGCTTCGAGCGCGGCCGAAGAGCGAGCCGGCCATCTCAGCCGGCTGAGCGCTCTTCACTGGTCCCGGCGCGGCGCTTTGTCGGCCTGATCGCCTCGACCGCGGACAGCGCCGCCTGCAAGGCAGTCCTGGCGGCGCGGATGTGACGCCGCATCAGAATCTCGGCCAACTCGCCGTCGCGATGGCTGATCGCTTCCGTGATGCGCACATGCTCGCGCCACGCTTCGCGCCCGCGTCCCCGAACGGTCGAATGCAGGCGCCGGCACAGGCGCAGGCGCGGATAGAACTGCTCGCACAGCAATTCGGCGAGAATCGGATTGCCGCTGCCATTGGCGATGCGGCGATGGAAATCCGCCTCCGGCTCGTCCTGCAGATAGGCGCCGAGCGGATTGCGCTCGATCTCGTCGCGATGGCCGGCAACGAGCTCTTCCAGCGCCGTGACCTCCGCATCGCTCATATTCTCGGCGGCGAGGCGGGCGGCCATGCCCTCGGTGGCTTCGCGGACATCGAGCAGCGCCAGGAACTCTGCGGCGCTGGGCTCGGCGACACGGACGCCCTGATTGGCGACATAGGTGACGAGGCCGCGCTCCTGGAGGCGGCGGATGGCCTCGCGCACAGGCGCCCGGCTGGCACCGTAGCGCCGCGCGATGACGGGTTCGCTCAGCTTCTCGCCGGGCGCAAGTTCACCGGCGACGATGGCCTGCGAAAGCGCATCGTAAAGCCGGACGGTCAGGCCCGTCGTGATGACGCTGTCCTGGCTGTCGCTATCTGACATGGTCGCTGACGCTTTCCCGGAATCGAAATGGCAGCATAGCGCAAGGGGCCGGAATTTGCCCTGATGATGCGGCTCCCGGCCACGCGCCTTCCGTGCGCTCGTGGATCTGTCGAGAAACGGACTAGTCGAGCACGCGCCTGATCTTGGCAAGCGAGGTGGCTTCGTCCTCGTGATAGTCGATCATGGTCTTGAAGCGACCTTGCGCGTCCATCAGGTAGACCGAGGCGGTGTGGTCCATCGTGTAGCTGCTCTCGGTCGGGATGCGCTTGGCATAGGCCTTGTAAGCGCCGATCGCGGCCTCGACCTGCTCGCGACTGCCGGAGAGACCGACGATCCGGGGATCGAAGGACTGCAGATAGAGCGCCATCTGCTCCGGCGTGTCGCGTTCGGGATCGACCGTGATGAACAGGATCTGAAGCTTGTCTGCGTCGGGGCCGAGCTTGGACAGCCAGTTGGTCATATCGAGCAGCGTCGTGGGGCAGACCTCGGGGCAGTGGGTGAAGCCGAAGAACACCGCCATTGGCTTGCCGCGGAAATCGGCGTCGGTAACGGGCTTTCCCTTGTGGTCGACCAGCGTGAAGGAGCCGCCGACTTGAGGGACACCCTGGCCCGTCGCCAATTCCGTCGATGGGCGTCCAGGGCCGTCGACCTGCCACCAGCCCAGCAGAATCGCGGCACTGACGAAGGTGATGACGCCGACCAGGAGCCAGGCGCCATAGCGAATGAATTTAAGGGCTTGCATGCTTGATGTCGGTTCTGTCGGCGTTCGCCGGCTTATTGTTTGACAAGAGAGGCGGTCGTCTCGACCTCGGCGGCTTGATCCCCGCCGCCATACGGGTCGGCCAATGCAGCTTCCGGCCGGCTGATCTCGATCTTGCCTGCGACCATGGTCTGCATCCGCTCCGGCCCCAGCTTCTGCAGGAGGCCGCGAAAGCTCTTGTGCATGCCGCCATCGAGATAGGCGTAATTCATCGCGGGCAGGCCGCTGCCGACCAGTTCGGTAAAGCGCTGCTCGTCGCGGGACTGGCGCTGCGCCACGACCGCGGCGATGGTCGGTTCGACCTCATAGGCAGGGCAGGGCGCGTCGGGGCTTAAGGGCCCAGCTCCGGCACCGGGATTGAAGACATAGCGGCGGCCGCAGGCGGCGAGCGCCGGCGGCTGTTTTGTCGCCTCGAAATGGTCGGAGCCTTCCTTGAGATTGCGCCAGAAGGCGATGTTCGGATTGTTGCGATGCCGGGCCATGTTCTGCGGCGTCATGCGGAAGGGCAGGGCCTGAACCTGGAAGCTGCGCTGTCCGCCTGCAAAGGCCTCGCGCGCCAAGCCGTAGATCTCCGTGACGCCCTCATCGGTCATAGCATAGCAGCCGGCCGAGGTGCAGGCGCCGTGCACCATCAGGGCCGAGCCCGTATAGCCCTGCGCCTGCTCGAGAGCGTTGGGGTAGCCGAGATTGAAGGAAAGGTAGAACTGCGAGCGCGGATTCATCAGATCCGCGGTGACGGTATAGAATCCCTCCGGAGCCTGCCGGTCGCCCTCGCGCTTCTTCGGGCCGAGCTGCCCTGACCAGCGGCACATCGGATAGGTCTTCAGCAGGGCGTATTGCCCGCTGCGATCCCGCTTCCAGACTTCGAGTTCGCTCTCCTGCTTGAAGAGGCGCACCAGGATCGGGTCGGCCTGCGTCATGCCCTTGCCCGACATCTCGGCGACGAGACGGGGCGGAAGCGGCTGGAGATGGCGCGTATCGCCTTCGCCGCTGACACAGCCGCTCAGCGCAGCAGCGCTGAGCGCCAATGCAAAGGCGAGACCGAGGATCGAGCGGGGTTGACGAGCAGACATGCTGGGAAGCGTGGACGATCAGGGCTGACAGAAGGTGAAGAAGTGCGGTTAACGCTTTCCTACAGGCTGACCCCGGAGCAGGATCAAGCCCAGCTCACGGTTACGTGCGCGGCTCAGGTGCAGGCTGAGCGGCCGCAAATGCGGCGAGCAGCATCAGCCCGACGCCTGCCGAAATGGCGATGTCGGCTCCATTGAAGGTCGGCCAGTGCCAGCCCTGGTAATGCAGGTCGATGAAATCCGTGACCGCGCCTTGCCGCCAGCGGTCGAGCGCATTGCCGAGCGCGCCTCCGGCGATCAGGCCAAGGCCGATGCGCTCCCGCCGATCGTCGCAGCGGGCAGCCCAGAGGATTAGCCCCATCGCCACGATCAGCTTGAATGCCGCCAGCACTTCCGGCCAGGCCTCGAGCGTATCGCTGAACAGTCCGAAACTGACGCCGTAATTGAAGCCGAGGCGCAGATTCAGGAAGGGGGTGAGTTCGATCACGCGTGGCGGCGCCATGACGACATCGAGGATCAGCCATTTCGTGACCTGATCGAGGGCGAAGGCGAGGGCCGCCCACAGCAAGGCGCGCCCGAGATGACGACGCATCAATGCTGCGCCCTCGTCGGGAGGCGGATTTGTCTGGATGGGATCACCTTCGTCTCCGGTCGGTTTCATCAGAGACAGGGCTTGTAGGACCTGCAGTGGCTTCAGGTTCAAGCGGATAATTCCGATCGGCCTGGAGAATGCCTGCATTCATGCAGACATTCTCCAGGCCGCATTCGCTGAGACGCGAGCCCGGCTCGGGACGAACCAGAACCGGGTTCACAAATACTCTCGAGCCTGCCGCTAAAGCTAAGGCTAGCGGCTTTCCGCGCCCTCGACGGCGGGCGTCTTGCCGCGCTCGCGCCACATCCGCCAGGCCGGGGTCAGCAGGATGGCGGCGCTCAGAAGGGCGAGCGTCACGGCGATCGGGGTCGAGAGCAGCGCCGTCGTCTTGCCGCCGGAGATGGTCAAGGCGAGCCGGAGCTGGCTCTCGATCATCGGGCCGAGCAGCAGGCCGAGCACGATCGGGGCGCTCGGATAGTCCAGCCGCTCCAGCACGTAGCCGATCAGCCCGACGCCGAGCAGCACCCAGAGGTCGAACAGCGAGTTGTTGACCGAATAGACGCCGACGGTGACGAAGAGCAAGATCACCGGCGCGAGCACGATGCGCGGCAGCCGCAGCACCTGGCCGAAGATCCGCGTTGCAGCCAGGCCGCCGACGATGGCGAGCAGGAACGACGTCACCAGGAATTGCAGCATAAAGCCGTAGACGATGTCCGGATGCTCGCGGAAGAGCTGCGGGCCGGGCCTGAGGCCGTGCACGAGCAGGCCGCCGAGGATGACGGCGGCGACGCCGGAGCCCGGAATGCCGAGCGCCAGCGCCGGGATCAGCGAGGCGGCGTTGTCGGCACCATTGCCGCATTCGGAGGCTGCGACGCCTTCCGGATTGCCATGGCCAAAGGTTTCCGGATTGCGGGCGACACGCTTGGCCTCGTTATAGGCGAGGAAGGACGACATGCTGCCGCCCGCGCCCGGCAAGATGCCGATGATGATGCCGATGATCGAGCTGCGGATCCAGACCGGCGTGAAGAAGCGCCATTGGCTGAGGGCCGAACCCTGGCGGTGCAGCTTGAGCTTGTCGCCGCTCATGCCGGTCTTCACCGCCTCCTCGATGATCTGCAGGACGGGCGGAACGGCAAATAGCCCGGTGAGCAGCACGATGGCGCTGAAGCCGTCGAGCAGGTCGAGCTGGCCGAAGGTGAAACGTTCGGTGCCGTTCGAGATATCCTGGCCGACGGCGCCGATCAGCAGGCCGATGCCGCAGGCGATCAGCCCCTTTGGCAGATCGTCGCCGAGCAGCGACGAGACTGTCGCAAGACCAAGAATGCCGAGCCAGAAATACTCGATCGGCCCGAACATCAGGCTGAAGGAAACCAGCGGCGGCGAGAGCAGGATGAGCGAGATCGAGGACAGGACGCTGCCGATGACGCCGGACAGGAGCGCCACCTGAAGCGCGTAGGCTGCCTGACCCTTCTGGGTCATCTTGTAGCCGTCCAGTACGGTCGCAACCGAAGCCGGGGTGCCCGGCACCCGCATCAGGATGGCCGGAATGGCGCCGCCATAGGAACCGCCATTGTACATACCGGCCATCATGCCGAGTGCAAACATCGGATCGAGCCCGAAGGTGAGCGGGATCAGCACGGCAAGGCCGGTCACCACGGTCAGGCCCGGCAGGCAGCCGACGATCAGACCGGCGATCAGGCCGATGAACATCGCAAGGATGTTCATCGGGGCGAAGACAAGCGGAAGGGCGTGGAGGAGCGCGTCGATCATCTCAGCCGTCCCAGAAATGGGGAAAGGACATCCGGCGGGATCGGACGTTCAAGCGCATAGACGAAGATCACCAGAATCGAGGTGACGCAGACCACGGCGACGATGGCCGAGAGGCGCCAGCGCTGGAAACCGACGGCGGCTGGCAGCAGCACGCAGAGCGCGAGGCTCGGCAGGATGAAGCCGATGAGGCTGACCGCCGCGAAATAGGCGACAAGCGCCGCGATACCGACGGCGAGGCGAGGGGCGTGCTCGGCGAAACTGCCTTGCATCGGATTGCCCCGCTGCCGCCGGAGGAGTTCGCGCAGGGCGATCCAGCAGCCGATCACGGCCATGCCGATGCCGATCGCAACCGGATAGGCCGCGCTCTCGGCAGGATAGGTCGAGGCCGTGGCGATCACCGTGACGGAGGTCGCCACCAGAATGGTGGCGAATCCGATTTCTGCGAGGCTTCGCGACCGGCCCTGCGGGGCAGATGCCTCGGGCGTCACTTCCATGGGGTTGCCTTCCAGGTGGCCTCGAGATCGGTCGAGGCGCGGTCGAGGAAAGCTTTGAAGTCTGACGAGGCGAGATATTGCAGCGGAATCTCGGCCTTCTTGGCGGCATCGAGATATTCGGGGTCCTTCAGCGCCTGGTCGATCGCCTTTTCCAGCTTGGCGATGACATCGGCCGGGATGCCCTTCGGGGCCGCGATGCCGCGCGAGGCGCCGACGACGACGTCATAGCCGCCTTCGCGGAAAGTCGGTGCATCAGGCAAATACGACGAGCGCTCGGCGCTCATCACGCCGATGACCTTGATGGTGCCTTCGCGCGCGATCTGCAGGGCCTCGCTGAGATTCATCGTCGCGGCCGGGACATGGCCGCCGAGCACGGCCTGGCGCACCGGTGCCGTGCCGCCGAAGAAGGCGGGGGTGAATTTGGTATCGGCGAGGCGCTGGAAGTTCAGGAGCGCGATATGCTCCGAGGAGCCGCTGGCGCCTGAGGTGCCGATGACGACGGCGCCCGAGGCCTTCTTGGCTGCGTCGACCAGGTCCTTCAATGAGGAATAGGGGCTGTTCTTCGGAACGACCAGGACACCGGGATCGTAGACGAGATTGGCGACGGGCTGGAAGTCGCTCATCTTGAACTTCGACTTGCCCTCGACCACCAGCGCGTTGATCGCCGGCGCGTTGATGAAGCCGATCGTGTAGCCATCCGCCTTGCCCTGGGCGACCGAAGTCCAGCCGATCTCACCGCCGGCACCGGGCTTGTTGACGACGCCGATACGGGCGCCCGGACCGAGATATTTCTCCATGTAGCGGGCGATCGAGCGGGCGGCGACGTCTGTCCCGCCGCCTGGCGCGAAGGCAACGATCATCTCGATCGGTTTGTCCGGATAGTCGGCACGGGCCGGAGCGCCCGCTGCGGTGAAGAGGAGCGCGGTTCCTAGTGCGGCAACGATCGACAACGACTTCATGGTCGACTCCTTCAAGGGGCTGGGGCAGGCGTTGGAGAGGTGGTCAGCAATGCGCGTTCGACGAACCCGAGCCTGTCCTGGCCCCAGAACAGTTCCCCGTTCACGGCGTAGGTGGGAGTGCCGAAGATGCCGAGACGCTCGGCTTCAGCGAGATTGTCGTTCCAGGCCGCGATAATCGTCGGCTGCTGGGGATTGGCGACGAGCGGTACCGCGACTTCGCCAAGCGTTTCGCGGGCGATCGCCTTCAGCGTATCGAGATCGGCAATATCCTGGTCTTCCGCCCAGAGCGCGCGCTGGATGGCAAAGGAGAAGCTGCGCGCATCGAGGCCGGCGCGGTCGATGGTGATCACGGCCTGTGCCGCCAGTTCGATCGTCCGGCACGGGTAAAAGCGCGGCTTCAGGTTGAGTTTCATGCCGAGATGGCGACGCCAGCGGTCGAGTTCGACCGCATGATAGGCTTGGCGTGGATCGGGGCGGGTCCTGAGCGGAATCCCGCCATTCGCTTCGATGATCCGGATCGGCCGTAGCCGGAGACGCGCGCCTGTGCGTTCGACGATGTCGTAGAGCCTGGGCGCGCCGAAATAGGCCCAGGGCGAGGAGATGCCGTAGAAGGCCTCGACCAGCGGGCGCTCACCTGCCGGCATGGCTGGCCTCCAGCTCGGTGTCCGCATCCTGCCATTCGTCGCCGAGCAGTTCGGGCGTGTCGTAGGCCATCAAGGCCCGGTAATGCGTCTCGCGATCGGCGACGAAGAGTGCGCGGGCGATGCCGCGGGCCAGCCGCTCGGCGCCGTCGCTGACCGCCGGAATGTCGCCCGAGAGCTTTCCGTGGCTCAGCATCGCGGGATAGTTGAAGCAGTGTATGCGCGAGAGGGCCGGGCAGGTGCCCGGCACTTTCTCCTGAAATTCGAAGGCGGGGCCGAGATCGGGCGCGTGCAGCAACTCGGCGCTGTCGCTCCCTGGCGGCGGCGTATAGCGATCCTTCCAGAAGCGGATGAAGGGCGCGACCGCTGAGAGTTCCGGCCGCTGCGCGGGATCGACCGAGAAGCCGGTCGCGAAGATCAGGAAGTCGAGATGATGCACGCCCTTCGACGTGGTCAGCACGAGATGGCCATCCTGCTCCGCGAGATCGAGCAGCGGGCTGCCGAGATGGAAGCGGGAATTGGCATGGCGCGAGACCCGCAAGGTGCTGTCGCGCGGCGGCGGGGTCTGCGCCTTCAGCGCGTAGTCGAGGAAGCGCCATTTCCAGTCGTCCGGCAGCCCCGCGAAGCCATGCACCACGCCCTGGCTGCCGATGCCGGTGAACTTGTTGATCCGCGGCAGATCCTTGCGACGCACGATAAGATCGAGACTGGCAACGCCATGCTCCAGCGCGGTCGCCGCATTGTCCATGGCCGAGGCGCCGGCGCCGATCACGCCGACCCGCAGGCCTTTCAATGCCGCAAAGTCGATATCGTCCGCGCTATGGGCCCAGAATTTGCGGTCGATGCCATGTGCGATCGGTGGCACCCAGGGGCCGCCCAGCCCATCGCGTCCGGTGGCAAGCACCAGATGCCGCGTGAAGATGGTGCGTGTTCCCTCAGCATCCGAGATGTCGAGGGCCAGGATGTCGTCGGCCAGCGGCGTCACCGCGTCGAGCGAGGTCGCGTTCGCGATCGGGAGGCTCAGCACGCGCCGGTACCAGACGAGGTAGTCCATCCACAGGCCGCGCGGGATCTTGCCGAGGGCGTCCCACGTCGTGCGGCCGAACTGCGCCTCATACCAGGCGCGGAAGGTCAGTGCGGGCAGGCCGAGTGCGGGGCCGGTGAGCTGCTTGGGCGAACGCAGCGTTTCCATACGTGCATAGGTCACCCAGGGGCCTTCCTGGCCGGCGGGGGCGCGGTCGAGAACGGTCACTTTGGAGAGGCCGAGCCCCTTGAGCGCGGCCGAGGCTGCCAAGCCGCACATGCCGGCTCCGATCACGACGACGTCGCGAACACGCTGGCCGTTGAACGCGCGCTGCGGCACCCAGTCCTTCGCCGGCCATTCCAGCCATTCAAGGTCCTGACGGAGGCGTTGCTCCAATGCGGGGAGGCCCATCGGGGCCGGCAATGCGGCATTCATGCCGTTCTTCCGATTGCTCTGGCTGCGACTGGGGCCGGGCCGAAGATATCGGCCAGGAGTCGGTCACGTGCCGTGGGAGGGTGTTTGACGAAGCCGGGCAGCGTCTCGCGGGCGAGGGCCTCCAGCGCGCCGACGAGACCTTCGACGAGGGGCGTCAACGGACGGCCATAGGGCGTGACCACGCCCCAGAAGAAGGAGATGGGCACGTCGAGCTTGCGGATCGCGACGCCCTCGAGCGGCATGCCATAGGCGATCACCGGTTCGAGGATCGCGATGCCGAGGCCGGCGCGCGCGGCCATCAGCGCCGTGTTGGAGGTATTGGCATCGAGGACCGAGGCCGGCCTGACGCCAACCTGCTCGAGGGCGACGTCGACACGTCTGCGCCAGCGGAATGGGTTGGCCATCGTGATCAGGCGCCGCCCCTCGATCGAGGCGAGCGGAATCGTGTCGGACGCGGCAAGAGGGTCGTCGGCGCGGATAGCGGCCACGCAAGGTGCTTCGCCGATCCAGTGGATTTCGAGGGCGGGGTGATCTACCGGCAGGCTGGTCACGCCGATCTCGGCGACATGGGTCGCGACCGACTGGACGACCTGCTCGGCCAGCGCCGCACGAATATGGACCTGTTCCGGCAAGGCATTCTGGCCGAGCCGCGCCAGGGCTGCGGGCAGCATGCCGGCGGCGAAGGAGGCGATCGCCGCGATCTCGAGCGAGCGCGGCTTGTCGGCGGCGATGGCCTCCGCACGCTCGCGCAGCTGCCGAAGCCAGGTGATGACGGGCTCGACTTCCTGGTGAAAGCGCAGTCCGCGCTCGGTGGGGGTGACGCGCGGGCCGCTGCGGTGAAGCACGCTGAAACCCAGCGTCTCCTCGAGCTCCTGGATCAGCCGGGTCAGGGCTGGCTGCGAGCGGCCGAGCAGCCGCGCCGCGCCGGTGATGCTCCCGGCGGATATGACGGCGGCGAACGCTTCAAGCTGGCGCAGATCCATTGGATGGTACCATTCCCATTTTGAATGCTAACTATGTCATGATGCGCGTCAAGCATGAAAGCGTGCATGAGAATGCGATCCCCAGCTTGAGTGAGCCGTAGGCTCCGTCCGGTGGATCTTCAGAAATGGATGCCGTCGAAGACCCGTTCCTGGGCATTGCGGATATGGGCCTGCATCGCCTCGCGCGCCCTGACGCCGTCGCCGTCGCGGATGGCCTCGAAGACGGCCGCATGCTCGCGCTGAACCATGGCGAGATGCTCGGCCGATTGCAGAACGGAGAAGCTGCGGGCGAGGTCGATGACGAAATCGACCTGAGACCTCACAGCGGCCAGAGCGGCCTCGAAATAGGGGTTCTGGGTTGCCCGTGCGATCGCTGCGTGAAAATCGCTGTCCTGCTGGACGCCGATCCGGCCCGTCTTGATCGCGAGGTGGATCGCGTCGAGTTCCTTCTGGATCGCGGCGATATCGGCCTCGCTGCGACGCAGCGCGGCCGCATAGGCAACCTCGCCTTCGAGTGCGATCCGGAACTGATAGACGCGTCTGACATTCGAGATCGTGCGAATGCCTTCGTCCTTGCTCAGGGGAGCGCGGGGCGGCGGCGCAGTCAGCTGCGGTTGCACTGCCGCGATGAAGCTGCCGGCGCCTTGCCGGGAATGGATCAGGCCGTCATCGCGCAGGCGCCGCAATGCCTCGCGCACCGTCGGCCGCGAGACGCCAAACTCCTGGCTCAGTTCGTTCTCCGAGGGCAGCTTTCCATCGGCGAAGACTTCGCCGCGCCGGAGGCGCTCAAGCATGTCCGCATAGAGTACGTCGCTCAGTTTCGGGCGGTGAGACACGGGCGCCTTCTGTTCCAGGTCATCACGAACTTGGCAAGTTCACTTGTAAACAGATTTACATACTTTGCTGCACCTGCAAAGCGACCTGGCTCTACGACTATCGAATCGCGCTATTTTTGAGCGTGCAGGGGCGCATAATCACGCAAGGCGTGCGTTGACAGACAAGTTTTCAACTCGCTACTTGTAAAGGGACCGGCGACCTTCGAGGCCCGGTGCGGGGAGATCGTTTCATGACCACGACGCGTCGTGCCATCCTCCAGGCCGGGCTTGCCCTGCCGTTCATGTCGATGCCGGGGCGCGCGCAGCGTGCGAGCGGTATCCTGCGCTACGGGCTTTCCGCCTTTCCGCCCAATCTTCAGCCCTGGGTCAGCACCGGGGCGTCGGCCGGCACGGTGAAGATGCTCACGCATCGCAGCCTCGTGTCCTATGACAGCAAGGGCGAGTTGCGAGGCGAGTTGGCCGAGTCCTGGTCGCGCGACAGCGATGGCGCCTGGGTCTTCAAGCTGCGGCAGGGCTGCGTCTTTCATAATGGCGAACCGGTCACGGCCGAGGACGTGAAGTGGTCGATCGAGCAGATCGCCGGCGAGAAGTCGACCGCCTATATGCGCACCCAGTTTCAGGGGATCGAGCGCATCGAGATTCCCGACCCGAAGACCATCCGGCTTGTCACCACGCTGCCGCAGGCGACGTTGCCGAGCTGGTTCGGCAACTACAACACTTTCGTGATCTGGCGGAAATCGGCGCCGAATGAGCCGGTCGGAGCAGGCCCCTTCAAACTGGCCGGACAGGAGCGCGGGACCTCGCTCGATCTCGTCGCCTTCGACAAGTTCTACAAGCCGGGTTTTCCGAAGGTGAAGCGCATCAAGTTCGTCGTCTATGCCGACGAGAACCTGCGCTTCGCCGCGCTGCAGTCCGGCGATGTCGACATGATCGAGTATGTGCCGTGGCAGTCGATGTCCGCGGTCGAGGCCGACTCCAGGCTGAAGCTCGATTCGGTCGAGGGGCCGTTCATGGACATCCTCTTCAACGGCACCAAGCCGCCCTTCAACGATCCCCGCGTGCGCCGGGCCATCGCCCATGCCGTGAAGCGCGACGATATCGTCAAGGCCGCCTTCTTCGGGCGCGGCAAGCCGCTCGAGGGCCTGCCGATCGTCGAAGGCACGCCCTGGTATGACAAGGAACTGGCGCATGGCTGGAATTATGATCCGGCCCGGGCCAAGGCGCTGCTCGCCGAGGCCGGGTTCGCCAACGGCTTCCAGTCGACGCTGCTCGCCACCTCGCAGTTCGGCATGCACAAGGATACGGCCGAGGTGGTGCAGCAGCATCTCGCCGCCGTCGGCATCCAGTGCGAGCTGCAGCTGCCGGATTGGTCGACCCGGGTGAGCCGCGGCACGCGCGGCCAGTACGACATGGCGATCCACGGCGTCTCGTCGGACAACAACGACCCTGATGGCCTTACCGTGGTCCTCGACACTTCGTTGTCGCCGACCCATGGCCGCTCATTCAAGGTCGATGCTCCGCGCACGATTGCGGCACTCGCCAAGGGGCGTTCCGAGTTCGATCAGGCCAAGCGGGTCGAGATCTACAAGGAGATGCAGCGCGCGGCGCTCGAGGAGGTGCCCCTGGTCGGCCTCGCCTGGCGCTCGCAAGGCTATGGCATGGACAAGAGCGTGATGGGCTTCACCAACCTGCCCGGCGCGCTCACCACCTCATCGGGCGCGACACTCGAAGAGACCTATTTCGGATGAGCGTGACTTGGTTCGCGCGCCGCCTTGCGGTTTCGCTCGGCCTCGCCTGGGTCGTTGCAACGATCGTCTTTCTCGCCCTGCACATGGTGCCGGGCGACCCCGCCGAATTGCTGCTTTCGACGGGAGGGATCTCACCCGATCCAGCGGCTGTCGCGGAGTTGCGTGAAAAGCTTGGGCTCGAGCGGCCGCTGCTTGCGCAGTACGGCGCGTTCCTCGCCGGCCTCATGCAAGGCAATCTCGGGCATTCCCTGGTCGATGATTATCCGGTGCTGAGCGAGATCGCGCTGCGCCTGCCGCGCACGCTGGAGCTCATCCTTGCCGGCACCTTGATCGGTATCGCGGTCGGCGTGCCCTCCGGCGTCTATGCGGCCCTTCATCGGGGCGGGCGCTTCGATCGCATCGCTTCTGGCGTCACGGCGCTCCTGCTGGCCGTGCCTGTTTTCGTGGTGGGCACATTGCTCGTGCTGCTGATGGCGCAGACCCTGCGGCTGATGCCGGCCGGCGGGTTTGTGCCCTTCACACAGGACCCGGTCCAGCATCTCAAACTGCTTACGCTTCCGGCCATCGCAGTCGGCAAGGGGCTGGCCGCCATCCTGTTCCGGATGACGCGCGCCTCGATGCTGGATGCGCTCGCCAATGACTATGTCCGCACCGCTCGCGCAAAGGGCCTGTCGCAGGCGCGCATCCTGGTCGTCCATGTGCTGCGCAATGCGCTCAACCCGGTGCTGACCGTGCTCGGCCTGCAAATGGGAACCCTGCTGGGCGGCACCGTGCTCGTCGAATACGTCTTCAACTGGCCGGGCCTGTCGACGCCGCTGCTGCGGGCCGTCGAGGCGCGCGACTATCCGATGGTGGTCGGAATCATTCTCACCATCTCGGTGCTGTTCCTGTTGATCAACCTCGTGGTCGAGATTCTTCACGCGATCGTTGATCCGAGGGTGCAGGCGGGATGAAACGGCTCTGGCTTCCCGGCGCCTTTGTCGCGCTGATCATCCTCGTCGCTCTCGCCGCTCCGTTTCTCGGCCTGCCGGATCCGGTCAGGCAGGACATTGCCCGGCGGCTCGCTGCGCCGAGCGCAGGCTCCTGGCTCGGCCGTGACGAATTCGGCCGCGATGTGCTGTCGCGCTTGATCTGGGGCGCGCGCACAAGTCTGGGCGTCGCCTTCGTCGCTGCCTTGGTTGCGGGAACAGTCGGCACCGCGATCGGCCTGATCGGGGGCTGGGGCAAGGGGCTCGGCGCGTTCCTGACGGTGCGCAGCGTCGAGATCATCATGTGCTTTCCGCCGGTGCTGCTCGCCCTGCTGGTCGTCACCTTGCTCGGGCCGGGCGCGGCGACGCTGGTCCTGGTCCTGTCGGTTCTCTATCTGCCGGGCTTCGCACGCGTGGCCTATGCCGAAGTGCTCGCGGTGCGGTCGCGCGAATATGTCGAGGCGGCGCGGGCGTTCGGCGCCACGCCCCGACGCATCCTGCTCCGCACCGTGCTTCCCAATATTGCCGGCCCGCTCTTAGTTCAGCTGTCCCTGACAGTGGCGGCCGCTGTCGTCATCGAAAGCGGCCTGTCGTTTCTCGGACTTGGCGTCGTTCCGCCGGCGCCCTCCTGGGGACTGATGATCAGGGGCGCGCGCGCTACGATGGAGCAGGCGCCGCTGCTGCTGCTCTGGCCCTGCGCGGCGCTGACGCTGACCATCCTCGCCATCAACCTGCTCTGCGATGCCCTGCGCGACGCGGTCGATCCCCGAACCGCCGACCGCTGAGAGGCAGAGCCTTCCCATGACGATCCTCACCGCGAACTCCCTCGCATATCCAGGATGAAGCCAATGGCCACCAAGACTACTCCCCTCGTTCACATGGGCACGATCACCGGCGGAGAGGCACGGGAGATTCTCGAAGAGAACCCGGTCATCCTGCTGCCGATGGGCAGCCATGAGGATCAGGGCCCGCACGCACCGATGGGCGACTATCTTCTCGCCGAGAAGATCGCCGAGCTCGCGGCCATTCGCGCCTCGGAGCGCGGCGTGCGCACGCTGGTTGCTCCCGTCCTGCCCTTCGGCGGCGCCGACTGGTTCGGTCCGATGGTCGGTGGCATTGCCATTTCGCAGTCGACCTTGACGGCGGTGATCGCCGAGATGGTGGATTCGCTGCATCGCAATGGCCTAACGCGCATCATCGTGATCAACGGCCATGGCGGCAATGTCGGCCCGATCTCGGACGTGGCGCGCGAGCTTTACCAGCGCGAGCAGATCGTCCTGCCCAGCCTTTATCTCTGGCGCATCGCCTATGGGCTGCTGCCGGGCATTCTCGGCGCGGAGAAGGCGGCTGCGGTCGCTGGACATGGTGCCGATCCGCTGACCAGCCTCGGGCTGCACCTGTTCCCGGAGCTGATGCGCAAGGACCTGATCCCGGCTGGCCAGCCGCTGAAGCGCGATCCCGTGCTCGACCTGCAGTTCACCGGGCTTGGCACGGCGAGCTTCGAGGGCGCCGAGGTGGCGATGCCCAACGAGTATGACGAGGTCTACAATCTTGGCGTCGCCAAGGGGGATCCGAAGCTGTGCTCGGCCGAAACGGGGGCTGCGCTCTCCGAGAAGCTCACCGAGATCTGCGCCCGTTTCGTGGCCCATTTCGCCAGCAAGGTCGACGGCTGAGCCTGACCCGCAGATATCCCTACGGCGGCGCATGGGTCTCCAGCGCCGCCGCGCCATGACAAGCCAGTGGGCGCTGGCTACGACATTGCGGCCGCCTCGCATGCGGCCATGACAAGAGGGGAAGCTTCCATGCCGACACGTCGTCTTGTTCTTCAGACCGGGCTTGCGACCATCGCCGCTCCGGCTCTCGTCAGGGCCCAGGGGCTCAGCGGCTCGATCACGCTGATGTCCTATTCCGGGATCTTCCAGGACAACTACGTGAAGGCGGTGGTCGAGCCGTTCCAGCAGGCCTTTCCCGGCGTGAAGGTGAACTATGTGCCGGGCGGCACCTCGGCCCAGATGGTCGGCAGCGTCCGAGCCCAGAAGGCTGATCCGCAGGTCGATGTGGCAATCATGGATGTCACCACCTCCAGCATCGGCAATATCGAGGGACTGTTCGAGAAGCTGACGCCCTCCGAAGTTCCGTCGCTGAACGAACTCCATCCGGAGGCCCGCGCGGCCGGAGGCGATTACGGCCCGGCCGTGACCTTCGACCATCTCGTGCTCGTCTATGATACGCAGAATCTGAAGGCGCCGATCGAGAAGCTCGCCGATCTCTGGCGGCCGGACCTCAAGGGGCAGGTCGCACTTGCGGCGCCGCCGAACATCCAGGGGCTCGCGCTCACCGCAATGGTCGAGAAGATGGAGGGCGGCGACTACCGCAAGTCGATCGATGCGGCGATCAAGAAGCTGCGCGCGCTCGCCCCTTCGGTGAATACGTTCGAGCCCAATCCCGATGGCTATTCGCTGATCCTGAACGGAGTGGTGAAAGTCGCGACCGGCTGGAACGCCCGTGCGCAGCTCTATGGCGACCAGACCGGCGGCAAGATCGCCGCGTTGCTGCCGCCTGAAGGATCGGTCTTCCAGATCAACACCATCAACCTCACTGCCGGCTCGAAGAACAGGGCCGCCGCGATTGCCTTCGTCAATTTTGCGCTGGCGCAAGCTGCGCAGAAGGCTTTCACCGAGCGGATGTTCTATGCACCGACAAACGCCAAGGCAGCGATCGACGCCAAGGCGCTGGCGCGCACCGCTGCAGCCCCGGAAAGCCGGGGCCGGATGATCGGCGTCGACTGGAACGAGGTTCTGAAGATGCGCGACCAGTGGAACAATCGCTGGCGGCGCGAAGTCATCGCTACGGCAGGTCGCTGAGCCGGGATCGCAGCCTGCCATGAGCTATCTCGAACTCGCCGGCCTGCAGAAGCGCTACCGCGATTCCGTCGCTGTCGATGACGTCGCGCTTTCGGTCGAGAAGGGCGAGGCCGTTGCTCTCCTCGGCCCCTCCGGCTGCGGCAAGACCACGACGCTGCGCATGCTTGCCGGCCTGATCGATCCCGACGCGGGCTCGATCCGCCTCGACGGTGCCGAGATCACGCGCCAGCCGGCTCATAAGCGCAACATGGGCTATGTCTTCCAGTCCTATGCGCTGTTTCCGCATCTGAGCGTTGCCCACAATGTGGGCTTCGGTCTCGAGGAAAGGCGCGTGCCGCGCCCTGAGACGTCGCGGCGCGTCGAAGAGGCGCTCGGCATGGTGCGCCTTGCCGGCCTCGAGGGCAGGCGCCCCCGCGAATTGTCTGGCGGTCAACAGCAGCGCGTGGCGCTGGCGCGGGCGCTCGTCATTCGCCCGTCCGTGCTGCTGCTCGACGAATCCTTGTCCAATCTCGACGCCAAGCTGCGTGACGCGATGCGCCACGAGATTCGCGACATCCAGCGTTCGCTCGGCATCACCACGCTCTTCGTCACTCACGATCAGGTCGAGGCGCTGACGATGTGCGATCGGATCGCGGTGATGAAGCGCGGGCGGATCGAACAGATCGGCACGCCGGAGGATATCTACGAGCGGCCCGCGACCCGCTTCGTCGCCGACTTCGTCGGGCGCGCCAATGTGCTGCCGGCCTTGCGAAATGAGGCAGGCGCCATCAGCGTCTGGGGAGTGACCTTGCCGGCCACCGCTCCGGCCGGCGGCGAGATCGACGTCTTCGTGCGGCCGCAGCGCATCCGGCTCGCCGCAACCGGTGAACCGTCCGGCGAGGGCATGGTCCGGCTGACCGGCCGGGTTCTGCGCAGCGTCTTCGTCGGAGATCATGTCGAGGTCATCGTCGAGGGGGCAGGGGGGCAGCTCAGCGTCGAGATGCAATCCGGCACGAAGCCGCCAGCGGCCGGGACCGAGGTCGCCGTGCTCTGGCGGGCCGGAGACACGCTGCTCTTCCCGCGCGAGGCAACATGACCGCCGGCTCGCGCCTGCCTTGGCTGGTCGTCCCGGCGGCGCTCCTTCTTCTCGCCGTCTATGTCTGGCCGACCCTTGGCCTGTTTCGCACCGCCTTCAACGAGGTCGGGCCGACGGGGGCGATGATCGAGGCCTGGTCGCTCAAGACGACCAGCGAAGTCCTCGCTGATTCCTTCACGATCGAGCTGACGCTCAACTCGCTCTGGCTCTCGCTGAGCGCGACATTGATCGCGCTGTGCATGGCCTATCCGGTCTCGCTGTTCCTGTTCCGGACGCAGTCGCGCTTTCGTGGCCTGCTGGCCGTGATCGCGATCATGCCGATGCTGGTCTCCGGCGTGGTGCGTGTCTTCGGCTGGCTCGCCATCCTGGGGGATCGTGGGCTCGTCAATTCCCTTGCTCAGTGGCTTGGGCTGATCTCGACGCCGATGCGCCTCGTCTTCAACTGGACGGGCGTCACCATCGGCCTCGCCGAGAGCATCATGCCCTACATGATCCTCGCGCTGCTCGCCGGTTTCGGCCGGCTTGACCGCACGCTGGAGGAGGCGGCGCGCAGCCTGGGCTGCACGCCGCTGCGCACGTTCCTGCGGGTGACCTTGCCGCTGAGCCTGCCGGCGCTCGCGCTCGCGGCGGGCCTGGGCTTCGTGCTCTCGATGTCGGCCTATATCACGCCAAAACTGCTCGGCGGCGGTCGGGTCTTCGTGCTGGCGACGGAGATTTTCGAGCAGGCGACGACGAACACCAATTGGCCGGTCGCCGCCGTACTGGCGATCTATACGCTCGTGCTGCTGCTGGCGCTGCTGGTGCTCTCCAATGTCGCGGCGCGGAGGCTGCAACGATGAATGGCGCCGGACCCGTACTCTCGACGCTCGCAGGTGTCGTCTACGCCCTGATCCTGGCGCCCATCGTCGTCGTCGTGGCTCTCGCCTTCTCGGCGGACAATTTCATCCTGTTCCCGCCGTCCAGCTATTCGCTGCGCTGGTTCCAGCAACTCGCCGGCAACACACCGCTGCTGAATGCCGTCGTCCTCAGCGCTCAGATCGCCTGTGTGGTCACGGCGCTGTCGCTGCTGCTTGGCGTGCCGGCGGCGCTGGCGCTCGACAAGGGGCGGTTTCGCGGCCAGGAGGCGCTGAAGAACTTCTTTCTCGCGCCGTTGCTGCTGCCCACCTTGATTGTCGGCCTTGCGCTTCTGCTGTTCTTCACCCCGCTCAGGCTGACTGCGACCTTGCCCGGGCTTGTGCTCGGCCACATGACCGTGACCCTGCCTTTCGTGATCCGGATGATGACGACGGCGTTCTCGACGCTGCCGGATGATATCGAAGCGGCTGCCGCGACGCTGGGCGCGAAGCCCTGGCGGGTGATCTGGCGCGTGACGCTGCCGCTTGCCACGCCCGGCCTGATCGCCTGCGGTGCCCTGTCCTTCCTGCTGTCCTTCGACGAGACCGTGATCTCGCTCTTCCTCTCCGGTCCGCGCGCTTCGACGCTGCCGGTCGAGATGGTGCGCTATGTCGAAGGACGCACCGATCCGCTCGTCGCGGCCCTGTCGGTGATCCTGATCGTCGCGACCCTCATCATCGTCGTTCTGGTCGAACGTCTCGTCGGCGTCGCGCGCGCCGTCGGCCAATAGGAGAGAACCATGCCCGACTACCGCATCGAACCCATGCCGCAGCAGATCTCGCCGGCCCTTGCCGAGAAGCTCAGCCGCGTCGAAACCGCCACCATCGGCCATTCCCAGCACTGGGGATTCATGGACCGCGGCATCCAGCCCTTGCTGCGCAACAAGCGTATCGCCGGCGCAGCCGTGACGCTTGCCATTCCCGGGCAGGATTCGACGCTGCTGCACCACGCGCTCGGACTTCTGCGCCCCGGCGACATCCTCGTGGTCGATCGACTCGGCGATGACAAGCATGCCTGCTGGGGCGGCGGCGTCACCGTGGCGGCCAAGGCGGCCGGCGCGATCGGCGGCATCGTCGATGGCCCCTGCACGGATCTGACCGAGATCGAAGACAGCGATTTCCCGATGTGGTGCCGCGGCATGTCGCCGATCACGACCCGGCTCTACAATCTCGGCGGCACGCTGAACCTGCCGATCTCCTGCGGCAATGTCGCGGTAAGGGCCGGGGACATCATCCTCGCGGACGAGTCCGGCGTGCTGGTGCTGCCGGCAGGAGAGGCCGAGGCGATTGCCGACGCGGCGCTGGCCCGGCAGGAGCGTGGCGAGCGCACTCAGGCGCGCGTCAAGGCCGGCGAGAAGCTTGGCGACATCTCCGGCGCCACCAAGATGGTGCTCGAGGCGCTGAAGCAGAACGGCTGAGGACAGACACGATGAACGCCCAGCTGCGCGGCCCGCGCGTCGCCAATTTCACCTGCGAGAAGCTGTCGGCCACCGGCTCGCGCGGCATGGTCGTCACCAATCATCCGCTCGCCTCGGCCGCGGGATCGCACATGCTGCTCGCGGGCGGCAATGCCATCGATGCGGCCATCGCCTCGCTGTTCGCGCTCACCGTCGTCGAGCCGATGATGGTCGGCGTGCTCGGCGGCGGCGTTGCCCATATCCGGCTGGCTGACGGTCGTCATCTCGTGCTTGACGGTTTGTCGACCGCGCCGGGCAAGGCCAGTGCCGACATGTATGAGGCGCTGTCGCACGAGGTCGGCAAGGCGCGAGATACGCGTGACCGCGAGAACCTCGTCGGCCCCAAGGCCGTCGCGGTTCCCGGTGCGCTCGCCGGCTGGTGCGAGGCATTGGCGCGCTTCGGCACGCTGCCGCTCGCCGATGTGCTCCAACCTGCGATCCGGCTGGCCGAACGCGGGTTCGTGGTCAGCCCCTATCTCTCCGATTGCATCGCGGATTGCGCGCCGGATCTCGCACGCGATCCGGGCCTTGCAAAACTGTTCCTGCCCGGCGGAAAGGCGCTGCCGGCGGGGGAGCGGCTGGTTCAGGGCGATTATGCCGCGAGCCTGCGGCTGATCGCCGAAACCGGCCCCTCGGCGCTCTATGATGGCCCGCTCGGCGCGGCGCTAACCTCCTTCATGGCGGCCAATGGCGGGCTGATCGACCAGGCCGACCTCGCCGCCTTCAAGGTAATCGAGCGCGAGCCGGTTCGGGGTCGCTATCGCGGCTTCGAGATCCTCGGTCCGCCGCCGCCATCCTCGTCCGGCGTCCATATCGTGCAGATGCTGAACATCCTCGAGGGCTACGATATCGGTGCGCTCGGCTTCGGCTCGAGCGATGCCGTGCATCTCGTTGCCGAGGCCCTGAAGATCGCCTTCGCCGACCGGGCGGTGGCGACTGCGGACCCGGCCTTCGTCAAGGTGCCGATCGAGCGTCTGACGGCCAAGTCCTACGCCGATGAGCGCCGCGCCGATATCGACATGGCCCATACCAAGGCCTGGGCGGCCGGTCTCAGCGCCGGGGAATCCGCGAACACCACTCATGTCACCGTAGCGGATGCGGCTGGCAATGTGGTTGCGACCACCCAGACGATCAACGGCCTGTTCGGCGCCTGCACCCAGATCCCCGGCACCGGGATGCTAACCAACAACTATATGTATAATTTCGATCCACATCCCGGCCGCGCGCTCTCGATCGCGCCAGGCAAGCGGGTCTTCACTTCGATGGCGCCGATGATGGTCCTGCGCGATGGCAAGCTTGCCTTCGCGCTCGGCCTGCCCGGCGGCCTGCGCATCTTCCCCTCGGCACTGCAGGCGATCGTCAACCTGATCGACCACGGCATGAGCCTGCAGGAGGCCGTCGAGGCGCCGCGTGTCTGGACGGAGGGTGGAGCGCTCGAACTCGAAAGCGCGATTCCGGATTCGGTCGCCAGCGAACTGACTGCGCGCGGCCATCAGATCGCACGCGTGCAGCGTGTCGCCGGCGGCATGAATGCCATCGGCTTCAATTCCGACGGAACGCTCACCGGCGCCGCCTGCTGGCGCGCCGATGGCACGCCCGTCGCGATCTCCGGCGGGCTGGCGCGCGCCGGCGTCCGCTTCACCATTGCCTGATTTCGTTCAAGCCAATCGGACCATCATCATGTCAGAAACCATCGTCGTCCTCGATCCCATGGCGCCTGAACGCGCCGACAAGCTCAGGGCGCTCCTGCCGCCGGGTTTCGTCCTCACGCATGGCACGGCGCGCGGCGACGACCACATGAAGGAGATCATCGCGGAGGCCGAATACGCGATCGCGGGACAGGTCGGCGTCAATGCCGAGGTGCTGAAGGCGGCGAAGAAGCTCAAGCTGCTGCACAAATGGGGCGTCGGGGTCGATAATCTCGACACCCAAACCGCCAAGCAGCTTGGCATCAAGGTTGCCCGCACCACGGGCAGCAATGCCGTGCCGGTCGCCGAGTTCACGCTCGGGCTGATGCTTTCGGCCCTGCGTCACATTTCCTTCGGCCATGCCGAGTTGAAGAAGGGGGACTGGCGTGGCGGGCGCCTGCCGGGCGACACCTTCACCCTGTCCGGCAAGACGGTTGGCATCGTCGGCTTTGGCGCCATCGGCCAGAATGTCGCGAAGCTGCTGAAGGGCTTTGGCTGCACGATCCTGTATTCGAAGCGCCAGCCACTCTCCGCCGCAGAGGAAGCCGAACTGGGCGTGAAGCACGCTTCGCTGGCAGAGCTGCTGGCAAAGTCCGACGTCGTCTCGCTGCATTGCCCCCTGACGCCGGAGACGGCGAACATGATCGACAAGTCTGCCTTCGCTGCGATGAAGAAGACGGCGGTGCTTATCAACGTGGCGCGCGGCGGCGTCGTCGCCGAGAACGACCTGATCGAGGCTTTGCGCGCGAAGGAGATTGCCGGCGCCGCGATGGACGTGTTCGAGATCGAGCCGCTGCCGGCTGACAGCCCGCTGCTCGGGCTCGATAATCTGGTGGTGACGCCGCATCTGGCGGCGATCGCATCCGACAATTTCGCCCCGACGGTCAAGCGGATGTTCGACAACATCGCTCGTGTCTCGCGCGGCGAGCCCGTGCCCGAGCGCGACAGCGTCGTCTGAGCCCGCGCGGGGCTGGAACAGGGAAGGCGGACATGACGAAACGCCTCGGCATCGGCTTGATCGCCCATGACCGCAAGAAGCCCGATCTTGCGGCCTGGGTGACACGCAACATCCAGGTGCTGAGCGCGCATCGCCTCATCGCCACGGCGACGACCGGCTCGGTGCTGAAGCAGAGCCATCCGGATGTCGGCGTCGAGACCGTGAAGAGCGGCCCGCTTGGCGGCGATCAGCAGATCGGAGCGATGATCGCCGAGGGGAAGATCGACGTGCTGATCTTCTTCCCCGATCCGCTTGCCGCCATGCCCCATGACGTGGACGTCAAGGCGCTGCTTCGCCTCGTCCTTGTCTATGATATCCCCGCGGCGTTCAGCCCGAGCACGGCGGATGCGCTGATCATGTCCGACGTGTTCTATCCGGCACGGAAGCGATAGTGGGCTTGGGATACGCCCATTTCGCGATGGTCAGGGCCTTCGACACCCGCTCCATGTAGAGAAACAGCACCGGCGTGATGAAGAGCGTCAACACCTGCGAGATCAGCAGGCCACCGACGACCGCGATGCCAAGGGGCTGACGCAGCTCGGCGCTGGCGCCGGCGCCGAGTGCGATCGGCAAGGTGCCCATCAGCGCCGCCAGCGTCGTCATCAGGATCGGGCGGAAGCGCATCAGACAGGCGCGGTGGATCGCATCCTGAGAGGGCACGCCCTCGCGTTGCAGCACGAGCGCGACATCGATCATCATGATCGCGTTCTTCTTGACGATGCCGATCAGCATCAGCATGCCGATGATCGCGATCACCGACAGGTCGAGGCCGAAGAGACGCAGCGCGGCCAGGGCTCCGATGGCCGCCGATGGCAGGCCGGTCAGGATCGTCAGCGGATGGATGAAGCTCTCGTAGAGGATGCCGAGCACGATATAGATCGTCAGAATCGCGCCGGCGATCAGCAGGCCCTGGTTGGCGAGCGAATCCTGGAAGGTCTTGGCGGTGCCGGCAAGGGTCGTCGAGAGCGTCGTCGGTAACCCAAGCTCCGTCTTGATGGTGTTGATCCTGGTCACGCTGTCGCCGAGCGCGACGCCCGCAGGGAGGTTGTAGGAAATGGTCACCGCCGGAAGCTGGCCGAGCTGGTTCACCGTCAGCTGCCCCGCCGTGCGCTCGACGCGGGTGAAGGAGCCGAGCGGGACAAGCAGGCCATTGCTGGCGCGCACGCGGATCGCGTCGAGCTTGTCGGCCGTCCAGCCAAGAGCGGGGTCAAACTCGACAACCACCTCATAGCTGTCTCCGGTGGTGAAGATGGTCGAGACCTGACGAACGCCAAAGCCGGAATACAGCGTCGAGCGCAGGGTGTCGGCGCCGATCTGCAGTGAGTTTGCCTTGTCGCGGTCGATGACCAGGGTCGCTTGCAGGGCGTTGTTCTGGAGATCGGTTGTGACGTCGGTGAAGGTCGCGCGATCCTGGCTCATCGCATCGGCGAGCTTCAGCGCCCAATCGTTCATCTGCGTCTGGTCGAGCCCCTGGACTACGAGCTGATACTGGCTCTTGGAGGCGCGCGCGCCGATATTGAGGTTCTGAACCGGTGTCATGAAGGCGTTGATGCCGG
Source organism: Allobosea sp. 2RAB26 (assembly GCF_052115465.1). Taxonomy (NCBI): domain Bacteria; kingdom Pseudomonadati; phylum Pseudomonadota; class Alphaproteobacteria; order Hyphomicrobiales; family Alloboseaceae; genus Allobosea; species Allobosea sp. 2RAB26. Next base: position 244,498 of record NZ_JBFRGS010000005.1, read on the forward strand.
CGACCTGTGCGAGCTGCCTGCGCAGGTCGGAGAGTACGGTCTGCAAAGCAGGACGTTCGGTTCTCGGCTTCAACTCGACGAAGAGGCGCCCGGCATTCAGCGCGCCGTTGCCACCACCTCCGCCGCCGCCTCCGACGGAGGACGCGACATGGCTGACATAGGGCGAGTTGCGGAAGACGTCGGCAACCTCCTTCTGCAGCCTTTGCATCGCGGCGAATGAGATATCCTGCCTCGCTTCCGTCGCGACCTGGAGCTGGCCGATATCCTCTTGCGGGAAGAAACCCTTGGGAGCGGTCTGGAAGAGCCAGACCGTGCCGATCACTGTTGCGAAGAAGGCAGCAAGCATCAGCGGCTGCACACGCAGACAGAGAGTCAGCGCGCGGTCATAGCCGCGGAGCACGCTCTCAAAGCCGCGTTCGAGCACATGGCCAAGGCCGTGCTCGGGAGCGTGCTGGTCGGCGTTGGTCAACAGCCGCGAGCAGAGCATCGGCGTCAGTGTCAGGGACACGAAGGCCGAGGCGAGGATTGCGACGGTGACGACCACCGCGAACTCGTTGAAGATCCGGCCAATGACGCCACCCATCAACAGCACGGGGATGAAGACCGCGACAAGCGAGAGCGAGATCGAGATGATGGTGAAGCCGATTTCGCGCGAGCCCTTGAGAGCTGCGTCAAAGGCTGAGAGCCCATCCTCTTCCATGTGCCGCACGATGTTCTCGAGCATGACGATGGCGTCGTCGACGACGAGGCCGACCGAGAGCGTCAGGCCAAGCAGCGAGATGTTGTCGATGGAGAAGCCGAGCACATACATCGCCGCGAGCGTTGAGATGATCGAGATCGGTACGGCAACTGCCGGAATCAGGGTCGCGGTGAGCCTTCTCAGGAAGACGAAGATCACCATGATGACCAGAACGATGGTCAGCCCCAGCGTGAACTGAACATCCTCAACCGCGGCGCGGATCGAGATCGAGCGGTCATTGAGCTGAGCCAGTTGCGCTGCCGCCGGCAACTGCTCGCGGAACGCCGGCAGCATGGCCTTGACCCTGTCGACGACGTCGACGGTGTTGGCATCGGGTTGGCGCTGCACCGCGAGCACGACGGCCGGCATGCCGTCATAGGTGCTGGCTGTCTGCGTATTCTCGACCGAGTCGATCACCTTCGCGACATCGCCGAGGCGCACGGGCTTGCCGTTGCGCGTGGCGATGATGACATCGGCGAACTGGGCTGCATTTGCGAGCTGTGTGCTGGCCTGGATCGTCAGCTGCTGCCGGTCGTTCTGCACCGTGCCGACCGGAGAATTGTCGTTGGCGGAGGTGATCGCATTCTGCAAGGTGTCGACGCCGATGCCGCGAGCCGCCAGCGCGGTCGGGTCGATGCGGATGCGCACCGCATATTTCTGGCTGCCGAAGATCAGGACCTGCGCAACGCCGTCGACAGTCGACAGGGCAGGCGAGATCACCTGCTGTGCGAAAGCATCGAGCTGCGAGAGCGGGATGATATCGCTCTTCAGCGCTAGCAGGATGATCGGCGCGTCGGCCGGGTTCACCTTGCGATAGCTCGGCGGCGCGGTCATCTCGATCGGCAGCTGCTTCTGGGCGCGCGCAATCGCGGCCTGCACATCGGCGGCGGCGGCATCGATGTTGCGATTGAGTACGAACTGGATGGCAATCGAGGTCGCGCCCTGGGAATTTGTCGTCGCAATGCTGTCGATGCCGGCGATCGTGGCGAACTGTTTGATCAAGGGCGTCGCGACCGAGGTCGCCATGGTGTCGGGAGAGGCGCCGGGCAGTTGCGCCGAGACGTTCACCACGGGGAATTCGGCGCGGGGTAGGGCTGCAACCGGCAGGAAACGATAGGCGAAGAGCCCCGCCAGGACCAGCGAGACCGACATCAGGATGGTCGCCACGGGGTGGCGAATGCAGAATCCAGAGATGCTCATGACCGACCTCCGTCGGCGATGGTCTCCTTGCCTGCCGCGGGCTTGGTATCGGCTCCGGGGGGAGCGCGCTCGCGGACGCGGGTTCCGGGCTTGAGCCGCATCTGGCCGTCGACGACCACGCGCTCGCCTACCGCAACACCGTCCGTGATCACCGTCCTGTCGCCGTCGACGAGGGCGATGCTGACCTGCCTCAGGTCGGTCGTGTCGTCCGGCTTGATGACATAGACATAGGAGCCCTTCTGCCCCACCTGCACGGCGACCGTCGGAATGATCGTGGCATTGTCGAGCCTGTCGGCCTCGACTGCGACATCGACATACTGGCCGGGCCAGAGCGAGAGGTCGGCATTGGCGAAAGCAGCCTTGGCCGCGATGGTGCCGGAAGCGATGTCCACACTGGAATCGACGAAGGTGAGGGTTCCTTCTGCCGGCGGGCGCGGCGAGTCGGCGGGTTTCGCGGTGACCTTGAGAACCTTGCCGGCCGTGAGCGCCGCTTGCAGCATCGGTACCTCGCGTTCGGGCAAGGTGAAGGCGACGCGGATCGGCTTGACCTGCGTGATCGTGACGAGACCCGGGCCCGCGCTGTTGGCGCTGACGAGATTGCCCGGCGTGACCAGCACGGCGCCCGCTCGTCCATCGATCGGTGAGGTGATCTTGCTATAGCTCAGCTTGAGCATGTCTGACTCAAGCGCTGCCTTGTCCGCCAGGATCGTCGCGGCTGCCGTCTTCTCATCGGCAATACCCTGGTCCACGGATTGCTGCGTGCCGGCGTTCTTCGCCAGTAATTGCTGGAAGCGGGCAAGGTCGGCCTGGGCACGGTCATGGGTCGCCTGGTCGCGGGCGAGAGCAGCCTGATCCCTGGCAATCTGAGTGCGCAGATCGCGGTCGTCGAGTGTGAAGAGCAGGTCGCCGGCCCTAACGAATTGCCCGTCCTTGACGTGCTGCTCCATGATCTGGCTGTCGAGCCGCGATTTGACGGTGACGATCGCAGGGGATTCTACGAAGCCGATAGCCCGCTTATGCACGGGGACGTCGTCCGTTGTTGCCTTGGCGGTCACGACCGAAACGGGTGCTTCGCTGCGCGTCGTGGTGGCGCGGGAGGCGCCGTCCTTGCCCTGGTTTGCGCTTGGGAGCTTCAGCCACAGGCCGGCGCCGACGGCGCCCACGGCGAGAATGGCGATCACCCAGAGTGATTTTGAGCCTTTCATCGAGCCTACTCCGCGCAACTCAAAGGGCGCTGCCAGCAGGCACGCGACGCGCGGCTGGCTTCGTCTCGGCGCGCTCCGGGGCTCCGTGCCTCAGCCTGTCCCGGACAGATGCGAGTGTCGCGAGGGTCGTCGAGAGAGAAGGTTCGTCGATACTGTCGAGTACCTCGCCGGCGATCTCTGCGCGCAGCGCATCGAGATCGTCAACGAGCTTTCGACCCGCAGAGGTCAGGTGCAGGAGCCGTGCGCGTCGGTCCTGGGGATCAAGGCGGCGCTCGACGAGTTCCTGGCTTTCCAGCCGGTCAAGCAGGCGCGTCAACGAGATCGGTTGCAGCTCGAGCATCTCGGCGAGCGTGGCCTGATTGAGACCTTCCGCGCGGCGCAGACGAGCCAGCACGCTCCATTGCGCGCGGGTCGTGCCATTTTCCCGTGCGCGCTGGTCGACATAGCTGCGCAGTTGTCGGGAGGTCTCGAGAAGCTGGAAAACGAGTTCGCGCTTGAGTGGGCGCCGCATGCTCAGGCCTCCATATCATAAGCTAGCTCATGGTATGGAGGCGATTGCGGCATTTCGGCGTTGCGGTGGTGGAGATTTGAAGTCGAAGCCGATGTCAGGATGCAGGGTGAGGAGGCTGCGGCACCCGGGCCGGCTTCGACTGCCCGACATGACACGCCAGTTCCGAGAAGGAGAGCGGGGCGTCCCCGGTATTCCTCAAGGCGGCGCTCAGAAAGCGCACGGGGAATGTGACGGCGTCGGCATTGCTCTCCCGGAGTTGGCCCATGCGTCTGTGGTCGGAGCGGAGGCTCGTTTCCGCACGGTCCAGCGCCCACTCGACCTCGGCTTCCTCGACAAGTCCCTTGCGAACCAGCAGGCGCGTGAGTTCGGCTACGGCGACAAGCAGGCCTTCTAGCTGCAGGTTGGCTGTATTCATCGCGAACTCCCATCTGGACCGTGGGCTGCGAGGCCGGCGGCGGCCGCCACCTCAAGTCTGGTCAAAACCCGCCTATGCCTGGTGGCAAGGCTCGGACAGCGCAGACGATCCTACGCTCAACTCTGGCCGGGGCGAAGCAGCAAGCAGGATGCAGCGCGAGCCTTCGTAACGAAGGGCGCCTTTCACACCAAAGAGCAGACAAGAATTCAGCTCGAGGCTTCGATGCCTGCGATGGTGATCAGCCCAGCCAAGGCTAGCCCTGACCAGACAAACTCAGCGAAAAATCCGTGGGTGGGAATACTCCCGGTGAGGACCGAAACGATGCCTCCGCAAAGGACGACTGCCGAGGCGAACACCACGCCATTCATGACTGCAACCTCCCGCATTTCGCCGCAAACGCCGCAGCGACGCAAAGGTTCCGCCTGCTGTCGGAGTTTTTCTCGCGGCGGCCGGAGAAGAACCCGGGCGGAGCGTCAGAGGAAGGAAGGGCAAGTTCACGTTCGTTCGGCATGACGGATTCTTGTGCGGTGATCGTGCGGCAGATTTGGGTTTTTGGGCTGCATTCCCCAACGGCAAACGGCAATTGAGAATTGGTTGCTCGTATCTAGAGGCTGTTCGTAAAGAATCTTCCAAATCGATCGTTCGTTTAAACAGACAATTCTATTGACCGGGGCCGGTCCAAGCTCGATGCTTTCTGCACGATCTCAGGCGGTCTTCGTAAGCGGCGAAGGCTCGCTCGGCCAGTCGTGAGAGCGTTATCGCGGACGTTCCCTGCCCGAACGTTCGCAATTCTGCGGCGAACCTGCCTCAGTGCTTTGGTGTCATACTTCTCAATACTGCCTCACGGACATCCGGATCATGCCGACGACTGCCAATGACCGCGCCGCTGACCATGCGATCGATCCACTCTTTCTCGAACGCTGGTCGCCTCGTGCATTCAGTGACGATGAGATCAGCGAAGCCGAGTTGCTCTCTCTGTTCGAAGCCGCGCGCTGGGCGCCATCCTCGTACAATTCCCAGCCCTGGCGTTTCATCTATGCCCGGCGTGCCTCCGCCCATTGGCATCGGCTGCTAGGCCTGCTGAATGCGTTCAATGCGTCATGGGCCAAGGACTCGGCGGCACTCGTCGTGATCGTCTCGAAGTCGACGCTTGCCGTTCCGGGCAAGGTCGAGGAAATCGCCTCCCACACTCATTCCTTCGATGCCGGTGCGGCCTGGGCCCATCTCGCATTGCAGGCGACCCGCTCGGGTTGGCAGGCGCATGGCATGGCGGGGCTCGATCTTGAGCGGGCTGCGGTGGAGTTGAATGTTCCCGGCGGCTATCGGGTCGAGGCGGCCGTCGCCATCGGCAAGGTGGGCGACAAGGCGCAATTGCCCGAGGCACTGCAGGCCCGCGAGGTTCCGAGCCAGCGCAATCCGCTTTCGGCCAGTGTCTTCGAAGGCGCCTTCCCGGCTGGCTGAGGGGACGAGATGAGCGGTCTTCATTCGCCTGGCCGCCTTCGCGTCGGGGTCCATGCCAACAACCTGCATCTGCGCCTTGCGCGGCTGCTCGCGGAGAGGGAGGGCGATCAGCGCTGGGCGTTCGTCGACTATGCCGATGGCCGCGCGACCGGAGAACTGCTCGCCGGCGGCGAGATCGAACTCGGCGGCACCGGCTCGACGCCCCCGCTGACCGCGCAGGATCTGGGGCTCGAGGTGGTCTATCTCGCGGCCTCTCAACCGCGCCCGGCCAATGGTGCCATCCTGAGGCGGAAGGACGAGGCTGAGGTCGCATTGGCAGGCCTCAAAGGCTGCCGGATCGCCCTCGTCGAGGGCTCGTTCCATACCTATCTGCTGGCGCATCTCGCCGAACGGGCTGGCCTGGGCCTTGCGGATTTCAACCGCATCGATCTTTCGCCAGTGGCTTCGGCAAGGGCTCTGCGGCAGGGCGAGGTCGCGGCCTGGATCGCGATGGATCCTCACCTGCCTGTGGAGCTGGATCGAGGCGGGCTTGTCGCCATGGCGGATACGCGAGGCGTCATCCCAAATCGCTCTCTGTTCTGGACGCATCGTCCGGTCCTCGATCGGCGGCCGAACCAGATCGCCGCCTTCCACAAGCACATCGCGCGCATCGCGAGCTTCGTTGAGGACCATGCAGAAGCGGCTGCTCGCCAGCTCTCGGCATCGGGGGATGTCGATGAAGCGCAATGGCTCGCCGTTCTGCGCTCGCGCGATTGGCGCATCTCTGCGATCGACGCCGCCGTTCTGGCCGAACAGGAGCAGGAGGCCGCCTGCCTCGTCCGCCATGGCATTCTTCGGCGAGCGCTCGGCCTCTCCCGGTTCGAAGACGCCGCCGCTTCGGCTTAAGCATCACTGCAAATCATGAGACAAAGCCTATGAATGTGCTCTGGTATCTGACCGCCCCTGACGGCCGCTATCCCTGGAAGAAGGACGGCGCCCGCAAGATGGATCATGCCTATCTGCAGCAATTGGCGCGGGCCTATGATCATCTCGGCTTCACTGGCGCGCTGCTGGCGACCGGTGCGCATGACGTCTGGGTTCTCGGCGCATCGCTGCTGCCCTTCACCGAGCGAATGCGCTTCCTGACGGCGATCCACCCCGGGCTGATCCCGCCGGTGCTGCTGGCCAAGATGGCCGCGACCTTCCAGGAATTCTCCAAGGGGCGGTTGCTGCTCAACATCGTCTCGGGCGACGCCAAGATGCTCGGCGCCTATGGCATGCTGCTGCCCCATGACGAGCGCTACGTGATGGCCGACGAATATCTCACTGTGTTCCGGCGCATCCTCGCCGGCGAAACGGTGACCTTCAAGGGACGCCATGTCGAGACGATCGAGGCCAAGCTCGCTCTCTCGGGTGCTGATCCGATCGTGCAGCCCGATCTCTGGTTCGGGGGCTCTTCCGAGGCTGCGATCGAGGTCGCTGCCAAGCATGTCGATACCTATCTGTCCTGGGGCGAAACCCCGGACGAGATGGCTGCAAAGGTCGGGCATGTGCGGGCGCGCGCCGCGGCCCATGGCCGCGAGTTGAACTATGGCATCCGGCTCTATGTGGTCGTCCGCGAGACCGACGAGGAGGCCTGGGCGGCGGCTCAGGATCTCCATGATCAGATGGACGACGCCGCCATCGCGGCCAATGCCCGTTTCGTGGCCGGCACGGATTCAGTCGGGCAACAGAAGATGACGGCACTGCATGGCGGGTTGAAGCCCAAATTCGCGCGTGACCTCGAGATTGCGCCAGGACTTTGGGCTGGGTTGGGGCTCGTGCGTCCCGGGCCCGGCACTGCAATCGTCGGCTCGCCCGAGACCGTGATCCGGACGTTGCGCGCCTATCAGGCGGCGGGCATCGAGACCTTCATTCTGTCCGGCATGCCGCTGCTCGAGGAAGCCTACCGCTTCGCCGAACTGGTCTTGCCGCATCTCGACGTGGCAAGAACTCCCCGGGCGGGCTCGGCCTTCACCTGGTCCAACCTGTTCGACCGCGACCTCTCAGCGAAAGCCGCAGGCTAAGTCATGATCCTCGACGAACGCACCTATGCCATCAAGCCCGCCCATGTGCGCGATTATCTCGACCTCTATGTCCGCGAAGGCATGGAACTGCAGGTCTCGCATCTCGGCCATCTGATCGGCTGGTTCACCACCGATACCGGCGTGGTCAACGAGGTCGTGCATATGTGGCGCTTCGAGGATGCCGGCGACCGCGAACGTCGGCGTGCCGCAATGGAAGCCGACCCTGCCTGGCAGGCCTTTCGCGCCAAGGCTGCGCCCTATGTTCTCGAGATGCGAAGCCGTATCCTGCGGCCGACCGCCTTTTCGCCCCTGCGCTAAGCTCCTGGCGAACGCGTGATGACAACCTTGGCTGATGTGAGGGCGGAAACGCCCGGGCTTTTGCGTCGCCCTGCCGCGCGCGCGCTGTCGCGCCTCGTCTCGGTCCTCGAGATTGCGGGCGCGGCGTTGCTCGCGATCCTGTTCAGCGTGGTCATTGCGGCTGTCATTCGTCGGTATGTCTTCGGCGGCGGCTTCGTCTGGTCGGACGAGTTGGCGATCTGGCTTCATGCCGCGCTGATCGCCATCGGAGCGCCGCTTGCCGCGACCAGCGCGCTTGCCATGCGGCTCGATGTCATCGTCAGGCTGTTGCCGGCCTCGGGACAGCGAGGGGCGGCGATCCTGGCCGATGGTTTTGCCGTGCATGGCTCACTCGTGCTCGCGCTTGGCGGCGCCGGGGTCGCGGCGCAGGTCGGCGGCGTCTCGACCGTGCTGGGCTTGCCGGAGTCGCTGCGCTTCGGCGTCTTCGCGATCGGGGGCGGACTGACGCTGCTGGTCGTTCTGGCTCGCGCTGCTTTGGACCGCTCCTGGCTCTCGGCAGCGCTTTCGCTTGCGGTCGGGACCGGCTCCTACCTGCTGGCGCAGCAGGTCACCGGGCTCTTCGTCGAGCCACCGAGCCTCATCGCCGCCGGATTTGCCGGGCTTGGCCTGATCCTGGGCGCGCCTCTGCCATTCGCGCTGCTGGCCGGCGTCTCGCTGACAGGGGCCTTTGGCGGGCTGCTTCCCGAGCCAGCGATCGTGCAGAACACGGTCTCCGGGATCAGCAAGTTCCTGCTGCTCGCGGTGCCGTTTTTCCTGTTAGCGGGCGAGTTGCTGACCGAAGGCGGCCTTGCGGAACGGCTCGTGCGCTTTGCCGGCGCGCTCGTCGGGCACCTGCGGGCGGGCCTCGCCCAGACGGCGCTCGTCGCGAGCGTCCTGTTCTCAGGGGCGTCGGGTTCTTCGGTGGCGAATGCCGCCTTCGGGGCCAAGGTGATGGCGCCGACGCTGATCGCCCGTGGTTATCCGCCGGCGCAGGCTGGCGCGATCGTCGCCGGCGTCTCGATGCTGGACAATATCATCCCGCCCTCGATCGCGTTCCTGCTGCTGGCGACTGCGACAAACCTTTCGGTCGGCTCGCTTCTGGTTGGCGGTTTTATCGCTGGTGGGGTGTTGGCGCTGGCTCTCGCCATCGGCATTCATCTCAGCGTGCGCAATGTCGTCGACGCTGCGCCGAAGGCGACCGGTGTCGAGCGCGTGCGAAGCTTTGTCGGGGCGCTGCCCGCGATCGGACTCGGGATCGTCGTGGTGGTCGGCATCCGCTTCGGCGTGGTGACCGTGACGGAAGCGTCTGCGCTCGCGGTGGCCTATTCGTTGGTGACCTGCCTCGCGCTACGGAGCTTGAATGGTCGCACCGTCTTCGCCGCCTTGCGGAAATCGGCGACGGAGGCAGCGGCCGTCGGCCTGCTCATCGGAGCCTCCGCGCCGTTTGCCTTCATGCTCGCGGTCGACCGGGTCTCGGACCAGATGGCAGCCCTGGTGACCGCTCTCGGCGCCGGTCCCTATGCGGTGATCCTGCTCGCCAATCTCGTGCTGCTGGCGGCGGGGCTCTTCCTCGATATCGGCGCTGCGATCCTGCTGCTCGGTCCGCTGCTGTTGCCGGTCGCCGTCGCGGCCGGACTGGACCCGATCCAGTTCGGCGTCATCCTCGTCGTCAACCTGATGATCCACGGGCTGACGCCGCCGCTCGGCATCCTCGTCTATGTCGTCAGCGGCATCTTGCGCATTCCCGCGGGCTCGGTCTTCCGCGCTGTGCTGCCCTTGCTCGGCTCGCTGCTGGTGGCGCTCGCCGTTCTCTCGCTCGGTGCAGCCGTCTGGCCGTCGCTCCCGCTTTCCATCAAGGAGTTCTTCTGATGTCGTTGACCCGCCGCCAAGTCGCCGCAGGCCTGCTTGCCGCGCCCGCGCTCCTCTCGGCTCGTGCGGTCCATGCCGCTGGCCGGCCGGTGACCGTCGCCTCGCTCTTCGGCGAGGACAAGCCAGAGACGAAGATCTGGCGCAGGATCGCGGAGACGCTGAACAGGACCGCGCCCGGCCGCTTCGATCTGCGCATCGTCGGCAACGCGGCACTCGGCGGCGAGAAGGAGGTCGCGGAAGGGATCAGGCTCGGTTCGGTCCAGGCCTCGCTTTCGACGATCTCGGCGCTCTCCTCCTGGGTGCCGGACGGCCAGATCCTCGATCTGCCCTTCCTGTTCCGCGATCGTGGCCATCTCAAGCGCGTGCTTGATGGTGCGCTTGGCGCCGAACTCAAGGCGAAATACGAGGCGCAGGGTTTTGTCGTGCTCGGCTTCATCAATTACGGCGCGCGCCACCTGTTGGCGAAGGAGCCGTTGACGACGCCTGAATCGGTCAAGGGCAAGCGCATCCGCGTAATCCAGAGCCCGCTTCATACCGAGCTCTGGTCGGGACTCGGCGCCTATCCGACGCCGATTCCGATCCCCGAAACCTATAACGCGCTGAAAACCGGCGTCGTCGATGCCATGGACCTCACCAAATCGGCCTATGTCGGCTTCAAGCTGCACGAGGTCGTGCCCTATCTGATCGAGACCGGGCATATCTGGGCGAGCGGCGTCGTCTATGTCTCGGCGTCCTTCTGGAAGGGGCTTACGGCGGAGGATCGCAAGGCGCTGTCCGAGGCGGCAGCCGAAGGCACGTCCTATTTCGATGACCTCATCCTTGCCGACGAGGAGGCATCGATGGCCAAGGCGCAATCCGAGGGGGGCAAGCTCGTCCAACCGGAGGATCGTCCAGGCTGGGAGGCCGGTGCCCGCAAGGTCTGGATCTCATTCGCCCCGAAGCTCGGCGGCATCGAGAAGATCGAAGCGATCGCCAAGGTGGAGTGATCGCGCCCGCCTCGCTTTCTCAGGGATACTGGCGGGCCGTGCTGCTGAGGCTGCGTGAGGGATAGCGCAGCGAAACATCGAACGGATTGAGGCTCGCGCCGAGCGTCGCGGCCTCCCGCTGGAGAATCCGCGCGACATTCGGGCCCCGCTCGTCGCTGAGGCGCTCCGCCAGAGTGCCGATGCTGAGCGCCGCGACGGCGCGGCCTTCTGCATCGAAGACCGGCACGCCGAGGCCGGCCATGCCCGGGATCAGCCCGGTATTGAGGCTGACCCAGCCCAGCTCGCGTGCCTCGGCCAGCGCGATGCGCAGGCCGGCCTCGTCCAGAAAGCCGCGATCGAGCAGACGCGGGATATTGAAGCGGATCACGGCCTCGCGTTCGTCCTCGGGAAGATGCGCGAGAATGGCGAGGCTGCCCTGTCCAATGCCGAGCGGCACCTTGCCGCCGATATCGCCCGTGAAGGACCGGATCGGGAAGGGGCCTTCGACCCGATCGAGGCAGACAGCATCGTAGCCGTTGCGGACCAGCAGGAAGATGGTGTCGTGCAGCGTCGCCGAGAGGCGCAGCAGTACCGGCCGTGCAAGATCGCGCAATCCGCTGGCCTGGCCGGCGCGGGCCGCCAGCACGAAGAAGTCCAGGGCCAGCCGGTAACGCTTCCCACCGGTGACCTGCTCGGCGAAACCTTCCGCGATCAGGTCCTGCAAGGCGCGATGCGCCGTCGGCTGGCTGCAGCCTGCCGCCTCGGAGAGGTCCTTCAGGCGTATACCGGCCGGATCCGCTGCCGCGAGGATGCGCAGGAGACCGAGCGCGCGACGCAGGCTCGATGTCGCTTCGGCTGAATCGTTCATTCGGTTGTCCGAATTTGCATTTCGATGTCCTTTAGAAAATTCCATATGTCGAAATTAAGTCAAATGAAATTCTCTTCTATGAAATTATAAATTGACGAATTCGTGCCCCTGCCGCCTCCTTGCGCCGTTGCAGATCGGCGCCCCGTTCGATGCTCCCGGGGTGTCTACCAGGCGAGGTGGAGATGGGCTTCCTGACGCTGGCGTCGCTGAGCAAGGTCTATGGCGATCACGCCGCGGTGCGCGATGTCGACCTCAGCGTCGCCAAGGGCGAGTTCGTTTCGCTGCTCGGTCCGTCCGGCTGCGGCAAGACCACGACGCTTCAGATGATCGCCGGCCTCGTCGAACCGACAGGCGGAAAGATCGCTCTCGACGGGCGCGACATCACCCGTGAGAAGCCGAACACGCGCGGTCTCGGCATCGTCTTCCAGAGCTATGCACTGTTTCCGCACATGACCGTGGCGCAGAACGTCGCCTTCGGCCTGGAGATGCGCAAGGTCGCCCGCGCCGAGCGCGACGAGCGCGTCAAGACGATGCTCGGGCTGGTGCATCTGGCCCAGCTTGCCGACCGATATCCGCGCCAGCTTTCGGGCGGCCAGCGCCAGCGCGTCGCGATCGCGCGTGCACTGGTGATCGTGCCCCCGGTGCTGCTGCTCGACGAGCCGCTTTCCAATCTCGACGCCAAGCTGCGCGAGGAAATGCAGTTCGAACTGCGCCGGATCCAGCAGAGCGTCGGCACGACGACGATCATGGTCACGCATGACCAGGCGGAAGCCTTGTCGATCAGCGATCGGGTGGTCGTGATGGAGCAGGGTCGCATGACCCAGATCGATGCGCCCTACCGGCTCTATGAGCGCCCGGCTACGGCTTTCATCTCCTCCTTCGTCGGCAAGATGAACCGGCTGGACGGCATCTGGCGAGGGCACGGCCCCGCCGGAACACCGCAGATCAACGGCGTGTCCCTGCCTTGCGAGCAGGCGAGCTTCCCGGACGGCCAGACGGTCGCGCTCTCGCTGCGTCCTGAAAAGATCCTGCTGCGGTCGCAGGGCCAGGGCCGGCTCGACGGTACCATCGTCAATCGCTTCTTCCTCGGTAGCTACTGGCTCTTCACCGTCGAGACGCCGGTTGGAGCGCTCTCTGTCTCGGTTCCCAACCATGGCGAAGAGCCGGCAGGCGAGGGCGATGCCGTTGCACTGGACTGGACGCCTGCGAGCCTGCGGGTCGAGGCCGTTACCGCTACGACCGGAGCCGCGGCATGAGTCGGGCCCGCTCGGCGCTGACGCCCTGGCTGCTGGTCTCGCCCGGCGCCCTGCTGTTCCTGGCTCTGGTCATCGTCCCGCTGGTGCTGACGGTGATTTTGTCATTCCACGTCTATGACCACGGCACGGGCATCAAGAACGAATTCACGTTCGCCCACTACCTCGCGGTGGTCACGGACGATTATTATCTCGGTATCTTCTTGCGGACGCTGCGCGTGGCTGCTCTGACGACACTGCTCTGCGCGCTGATCGGTGTGCCCGAGGCCTATATCCTGGCGCGGATGCGCGATCCCTGGCGCTCCGTCTTCCTGCTGGTGATCATCGGGCCGCTGCTCGTCTCGGTGGTGGTGCGTGCCTTTGGCTGGAGCATGCTGCTTGGCTCGACCGGACTGGTGAACCAGGCACTCCAGGCGCTTGGGCTTGGCACCGTGAAGCTGCTCTACACCGAGACGGCGATCGTGATCGCGCTTGTCCACGTCATGCTGCCCTTCATGGTCATCCCGGTCTGGACTTCGCTGCAGAAGCTCGATCCTTCCGTCGAGGCTGCCGCCTGGACGCTTGGCGCCTCGCGTTTCACCGCGCTGCGCCGGGTGGTGATGCCGCAGGTCAGCATGGGCATGCTATCTGGCAGCCTGATCGTCTTCGGGCTCTCGGCCAGCGCCTTCGCGATCCCCGGCCTGCTTGGTGGCCGCCGGCTCAAGATGGCGGCGACGCTCGTCTATGACGAGTTCATGCATGAGCTGAACTGGCCGCTCGGCGCCACGATCGCGATCATCGTGCTCGTCGCGAACCTCATCATCATGCTGGCCTATAACCGCATGGTCGAAGCCCGCGCCCGCCGGACCCTGGGATAAGCGCCATGCAGAAAAATGGTCCGATCGCGCTCGCCTTCCACACGCTCGTCGTCGCCTTCGTGCTGGCGCCGCTGCTGGTCATCTGCCTCGTCGCTTTCACGCCCGAGAACACGCTCTCGATCCCGACCACCAGCTTCTCGCTGCGCTGGTTCCGCGAGATCTTCGTGCACCCGGATTTCGTCGCCTCCTTCGTCAACAGCCTGTGGCTCGCGACACTGTCGGCAACGATCGCGATCGCACTCGCCGTGCCGGCCGGGCTCGCCATCGACCGCTACGACTTTCCCGGCCGTGATGGGCTGAACGCGCTCTTCCTGTCGCCGCTGATCATCCCGCATCTCGTCCTGGGCGTGGCCTTCCTGCGGCTCTTCGCCCTGATCGGCGCGACCGGAAGCTTCACCTGGCTGGTGGTCAGCCATGTCATCATCGTCACGCCCTATGTGCTGCGGCTGGTCCTTGCGGCGCTCTCGGGCATGGATCGCAGTGCCGAGCAGGCGGCGATGACGCTCGGCGCCTCGCACTGGACGGTATTCCGCCGCGTCACCGCGCCGATGATCCTGCCGGGCATCACCGGCGGCTGGCTGCTCGCCTTCATCAACAGCTTCGACGAGCTGACGATGTCGATCTTCGTCACCTCGCCGGCGACCGTGACCTTGCCGGTCCGTATGTACATGTACGCGACCGAATCCATCGACCCGATGATGGCGGCGGTCTCGGCGCTGATGATCGCGCTGACGGCCGGCGCGATGCTGGTGCTCGACCGCGCGTTCGGGCTCGACAAGATCCTCGTCGGACAGAAGTGAGCGCGGACGGATGCCATTGCTTCACCGCATCGCACGCAAAAGCCACCCGGTCATCGCCTTCATTCTCGACGGCGAGCCTTGCGAGGGGCGGGCCGGAGACACCGTGCTGACCGCCATCCTCAATCGCAGCGAGGTGCTGCGGGTGAGCGAGTTCTCGGCTTCGCCGCGCGCCGGCTTCTGCCAGATGGGCGCCTGCCAGGATTGCTGGGTCCGTCTCGAAGGCGGGGAACGCCTGCGCGCCTGCACCACGGCGCTCGCCGCCGGCATGCGGATCGTGACAGCCAAGGGGAGGGTGGCGTGACGGCGCGTGCGCAACCGCTGATCGTTGGCGCCGGGCCCGCCGGCGTCCGGGCCGCCGAGGCACTGGTCAAGGCTGGCCTGCGACCGCTCGTCGTCGACGAGGCGCCCGCCTGCGGCGGTCAGATCTATCGCCAGAGGCTGGTTGCCGACGAACGCAGCAGCGCGGCGCTCTATGGCTCCGAAGCGTCGAAGGCCGAGCGGCTGCACAGCGATTTCGCCGCCCTTGCCGGACGGCTCGACTACTGGCCGCAGGCGCTGCTCTGGAACCTGCGGGACGGCCAGGCCGATATCGCAGTGGCAGGAACCAACCGGCAGATCGCCTATGATGGGTTGATCCTGGCAACCGGGGCGACCGATCGCATCCTGCCGATTCCGGGCTGGACCCTGCCGGGCGTATTCACCCTCGGTGGTGCCCAGATCGCACTGAAGGCGCAAGGCTGCGCCATTGGCTCGCGCGTCGTCTTCCTCGGCTCCGGGCCGCTGCTCTATCTCGTCGCCTGGCAGTATCTGAAGGCTGGCGTCGACGTCGCCGCGGTGCTGGATACCGCTCCCTTCAACGCGAAGCTCAACCTGCTGCGCGGCCTTGCGCTCGAACCTGCGGTCATCTTGCGCGGCATGCGGATGACGGCCGAACTCAGGCTGCGCGGCGTCGCGCTGCATTATGGCGTGGAGGATGTCCGCGTCGAAGGGGACAGGCGCGTCGAGGCGATCCTGTGGCGCCAGGGCACGCGCTCGCGGAGGCTCTCCTGCGATGGCATCGGCTACGGCCTGGCGCTGCGCTCGGAAACCCAGCTCGCCGATCTCGCCGGTTGCCGCTTCCGGTTCGACGAGCGTGACCGTGCCTGGCTCCCTGAACGCGATGCGGCCGGTCGTGGCAGCGTGCCAGGCGTCTATCTCGCGGGTGACGGGGCTGCCATTGCGGGTGCCGATGCGGCGGAACTCGCGGGCGAGCGCGCCGGGCTAGCCCTGCTCGAGGATCGCGGCTTGCCGCATGACCCGGAGCGCGCCGAGGCCATTGGGCGCGCGCTTTCCCGCATCGGCCGCTTCCGCAATGTCCTCGAAGCCGCGTTCCCGTTCCCGGCGCATTGGGCGAAGGACATTGCCGACGAGACCCCCGTCTGCCGCTGCGAAGAGATCAGCGCTGGCGAGGTTCGCCGCGCGGTCGGTCATTTCGAGATCAGCGAGCTCAATCGGCTGAAGGCCGTCAGCCGGATCGGCATGGGCCGTTGCCAGGGGCGGATCTGCGGCAGCGTGGCGGCCGAGCTTCTCGCCGGAGAGACGGGCCGGGGAATCGACGCTGTCGGCCGCCTGCGGAGCCAGGCGCCGGTCAAGCCGATCCCCCTCGCGTTGACGATGGCCGAGACCGGTGCGGAGGCCGCGGAATGAGCCGGCGTCTTGATGTCGATGTCGCCATCATTGGCGGCGGCCTGGTCGGCAGTTCGGCGGCTCTTGCGCTGCGCGGCATGGGCATGTCGGTGGCGCTGCTCGACAAGGGCTTTTGTGGCGCGCAGGCGAGCGGCGTAAACTATGGCGGTGTGCGTCGCCAGGGACGGCCGCTCGAGCAGTTGCCGCTGTCTCAGCGCGCGCATGCCATCTGGCCGCGGCTGCAGGCGTTGATCGGCATCGATGGCGAGTTCCTGCGCTCCGGCCACCTCAAGCTGGCGCGCGACGAGGCCGACATGGCTGCACTTGAAGCCTATGCCGAGACAGTTGCCGGACAGGGGCTCGGCCTCGAGCTGATTGGCCATAACGGCCTGCGCGAGCGCTTCGGCTGGGTCGGCGGCGACGTGTTCGGCGCCTCCTTCTGCGCCGGCGACGGCCATGCCAATCCGCGACTGGTCTCGACCGGCTTTGCCAGCGCAGCGCGCCGTGTCGGTGTCCATGTGCTGGAGAACACGCCGGTGAAGGGCGTAACGCGCAACGGTGCGGGCTTCGCGCTGGAAGCGGGCGATGATCTCTCGCTGAGCGCGCGTTTCGTCATCAACAGCGCGGGCGCCTGGGCTGACAGCTTCGCTGCGGCATTTGGCGAGCCTGTGCCGCTTGCGCGCATCTATCCCTCGATGGTGGTGACCGAGCCGCTCGAGGCGATCATGACCGCCAATATCGGCATGGAGGGCGGCGGCATCTATGCCCGGCAGGTCGAGCGCGGCAATTGCGTCGTCGGCGGCGAACGCGCCTTGCCCCTGGACGATCCCGATTTCTCGCGCCCACGCGGCGAGGGCGCGCTTGCCATCATGAACCGCGCGGCCGAACTCTTCCCGGGCCTGCGCCACGCCCATGCCATCCGCTTCTGGAGCGGCACCGAGGGAGCGATACCCGATCGCAACCCGGTGATCGGTCCGAGCCTGACGACACCCGGCCTGATCCACGCCTTCGGCTTCACCGGGGCCGGCTTTCAGATCGCACCCGGCGTCGGCGAGGTCCTCGCCGAACTCGTCCGCGATGGGCGCAGCACGACGCCCATCGACGCCTTCACGATCGGACGCTTCGCGCCCGTTCCGATTTCGACCCGCACAGACCGAGGCTCGGGTGCGGGAGAAGCATCATAGCCACAACACCCAAGGGAGACACGTTCATGATCAACCGCCGCACCGCTCTGGCGAGCACTGTCGCCGCATTTGCCGTCGTCGCCTCCGGCGCCGCCATGGCGCAGTCCAAGACGCTCTATGTCGGCATGAATGGCGGCAATTTCGAGCGCACCTTCACGCAGGCTGTCTTCCCCGAGTTTGAGAAAGCCAATGACGTCAAGATCGTCGTCGTGCCCGGCACCTCCTCGGACATCCTGGCCAAGGCGACAGCGGCCAAGGACAAGCCGCAGATGCATGTGATGTTCCTCGATGACGGCGTCATGGTGCGCGCGATCGGCGCCGGCCTCTGCGAAAAGCTGAAGCCCGGTCCGGAGCTGGCCGAGCTTGCTCAGGGCACCCGGATGAAGGACGACATGGCAGTCGGCATCGACCTCGGCATGACCGGGCTCGCCTATAACAAGAAGATGTTCGACGAGAAGGGCTGGGCCGCACCGACCTCGTGGATGGATCTCGCCGACCCGAAGTTCAAGGGCAAGGTCGTGTTCCAGTCGGCCTCGGCGTCGTCCTTCGGTCTGCACGCCTTCCTGATGTTCAACCGTATCCAGGGCGGCAACGAGACCAATGTCGAGCCGGGCTTCAGCAAGTTCCGCGACCTGATCGGCAAGAACGTGCTCGAGTTCATCCCGAGCTCGGCCAAGATCTCGGAAATGGTCCAGACCGGTGAAGCTGCGATCTTCCCGCTGACGCCGACGGCGGTCGCGACCTTGAAGGAAAAGGGCATTGCGGCGGAATATGCCCAGCCGAAGGAAGGGTCCGTCGTGCTGATGGTGGCGCAATGCGTCATCGCCAATAACTCGGAGCCGGAGCTGGCACAGAAGCTGGCGGCCTATCTGCTTTCGGCCGATGCGCAGAGCAAGGCGCTGGCTGCCGGCAATGTCGTGCCTTCCAACACCAAGGCAAAGGCCACGACGCCGGAGGCCGAGGAGAAGCTCAAGGCCTTCCACGCCAACATGAAGACCGCAGTGACGCTGGACTGGGATGCGATCAACGCCAAGCGCCCGGAATGGAACAGCCGCTGGAACAAGATGATCGAACGCTGAGCCTGAGGCCCGGCTTCCACGGCGCGCGGTCGGTTCGACCGTGCGCCGTTCTCGTTTCAGGACTTGCCGATCAGGACTTGCCGCCCCGCTCGTCGACGAGCCCGCGCAGGGCTTCGATATGAAGATTGCCCGCCTTCAGTGCCTTGCTCTCGACAGCGCGGTAATGCGCCACGACCTCGCGTCCGAGCGGCGTCAGATGCGCTCCACCGCCCTTGCTGCCGCCGGGCTGGGCTTCCACAAGCGGTTGCCGGAACATCCTGTTGAGTTCGTCGACCAATAGCCAGGCTCGCCTGTAGGACATGGTCATCGCCCGTCCCGCTGCAGAAATCGAGCCCGTCTGCTCGACAGCTTCGAGCAACTCGACCTTGCCCGGGCCGAGTCGGCCGCCGGGCGAGAAGTCGAGCCTGAGGCTGAGTTCGACGGCGGGGGGCGGCGGCGTTTCGGGCATTCAGGCGTCCTTGTTGCGCAACCAGTCTAGCCGGCTTCGGTCAGGCCCGCATCGTCGTTTCCCGCCGCATAGCCATATATGCCGAACTACAGCGCAATGGCACCGCCAGTCTCCATTGCATGCGGCAGGACATCGTCAGGGCGCATCGACCGAGACGCTTTTGATGACCGCATAGATCGGGCTGCCCGGTTTCAGCCCAAGCTGAGACACCGATTTCGTGGTCAGCCGGGCAACGAGCATGGCGCCATTGCAATCGATGCGCAGGTCGACGGCGGCTCCCTCCGTTCCGCGCCCCATGCCGACCTCGGCAATGGTACCCGGCAGCACATTGAGTGCACTGATGCCTTCCAGCGGGTTGAGGCTGAGGAGAACGTCGCTGGCGAGGATGCGGACGCGCAGCCGCGCTCCCGCGCGCAGACCGGGACGCGCGACAAAGAGCCGGCCTGCCTGGGTCGACAGCGTCGCCAGGTGATGGACAGGGTCGAGACCCGTGACTTCGGCGTCGAGGACGGCGCTCGCTTCCGGCGCCCCGGGCAGCATCGCGACATCGAGCCGCGACATCACCTCGGCCGTCGGGCCCGACGCCTTGACCGCGCCCTGGTCGACGATGACCAGATTCGTCGCAAGGCGTGCGACCTCGGCCGCCGAATGCGAGACATAGACGATCGGCAGGCCCATCTCGTCGCGCAATCGCTCGATATAGGGCAGAATCTCGGCCTTGCGTGCTTCGTCAAGCGAAGCGAGCGGCTCGTCCATCAAGAGCAGGCGCGGCCTTGCCAGCAGGGCTCGGCCGATCGCCACGCGCTGCTTCTCGCCGCCGGAGAGCCCCGCGGGGCGGCGCTCCAGCAAATGGCCGATGCCGAGCAGTTCGAGTACGCTTGCAATCTCGGTGCCGTCATGGCCGTGGTGCCGGGCGAACCAGCGTCCGAAGAGCAGGTTCTGGCGGACGGTGAGATGCGGGAACAGCCGCGCTTCCTGGAAGACATAGCCGATCCGGCGGCGATGTTTGGGGACGAAGATGCCGCGGTCGGTATCGACCAGGGTTTCGCCGGCGACGACGATCCGGCCACGTGTCGGGCGGATCAGGCCGCCGATGACATTGACCAGCGAGGTCTTGCCCGAGCCGGAGCGCCCGAAGAGAGCCGTCAGACCGCCATCCGCGGTGAAGCGGGCGTCGAGCAGGAAGTTCCCGAGCCGATGCTCAACCGCGACATCGAGAGCCGGTGTCATTCGATCGCGATCCGGCGCCCGACAAACCGCGCCATCGCCTCGGAGGCAAACAGTGCGATGACGGATATGGCAATCGAGATCAGCGTCAGCCGCATGGCTCCGGCCTCGCCTCCCGGCACCTGGGTGAAGGTGTAGATCGCCGAGGGCAGAGTCTGGGTCTCGCCGGGGATGTTCGAGACGAAGGTGATGGTTGCGCCGAACTCGCCCATCGCCTTGGCGAAGCTCAGGATCATGCCAACGACGATGCCGGGCAGGCACAGCGGCAGGGTCACGGCGAGGAAGACCCAGAGCGGACTGGCGCCAAGGGTGCCGGCGGCATCCTCCAACTTGCGATCGACGGCCTCGATCGAGAGCCGGATCGCCCGCACCATAAGCGGAAAGCCCATCACCCCGGCGGCAAGCGCGGCACCGGTCCAGCGGAAGGACAGGACGATGCCGAACCAGTCATAGAGGAACTGCCCGATCGGGCCGCGCCGTCCGAAGCCGATCAGCAGCAGGTAGCCGGTCACGACAGGCGGCATGATCAGCGGCAGATGCACGAGGGCGTCCAGGAGCGACTTGCCCCAGAAACGGCCTCGCGCCAGCAGGAACGCGATCGCGATGCCGATCGGCAGGCTCGCGATCGTGGCCGTCGTTGCGACAAGCAGGCTGAGCCTGACCGCCGTCCACTCCTCAGGGGACAGCCAGTCGCTCACGAAGAGCTGGCAGCCTTGTTCAGCACCGTGAAGCCCTGCTTCTCGAAGGCGCCCTTTGCCGCGGGACCGCGCAGATAGGTCAGGAAGGCCTGGGCGTCAGCATTGGCCGAGTCCTTGGTCACCGCGACCGGATAGATGATCGGCGGGTGCGAGTCCTCGGGGAAAGTGGCGACAACCTTGACCTGCGGGTCGGCGGCGGCATCGGTGGTGTAGACGATGCCGAGCGGCGCCTCGCCGCGCGAGACCAGCAGCAGGGCGGCACGAACGTTGTCGGCCTGTGCCACCTTGTCCTTGATCTTGTCCCAGCCGCCGAGCTTCTCGAGCGCAGCCTTGCCGTATTTGCCGGCGGGCACGGAATCGACATTGCCCATGGCGAGCCGGCCGGAGCCGAGCACGGTGGCCAGATCGACGCCTGGCTTCAGTTCGACCTTGGCAGCCGAATCCTTGGCGGCGATGAGCGCGATCCGGTTGGCCAGCAGACTGACGCGGGTGTCAGACTTGATCAGGTTCTTCGAGGCCGCGTAATCCATCCAGTCGAGATCCGCCGACATGAAGATATCGGCTGGTGCGCCCTGTTCGATCTGCTTGGCCAGCGCGTTGCTCGCCGCGTAGGAGATCTTTGGCGCCGGCTTGCCGCTTTCCTTGACCCAGCTGGCCGCGGCCTCGTCGAGCGCATTCTTGAGGCTCGCAGCCGCGAAAATGACGAGCTCCTTGCTCTGTGCCTGGGCCTTGCCAGAGACAGTGGCCATTCCGAAAAGGAAGGCTGCGGCAAGGCCGAGTACGTGGCGGCGGGTTGTCATGGTCGCGTTCCCTCGAAATCGCAATCGCTGTGCATCGTGGAATATAGCGATCGTTGCGTGGCGTCGAGAGCCGTGTCAATCACCATGAGTGAGGGGATGGCCCTCCGGACATGCTGAGGAGAAAGCTCGTGAAGATCAGCGCCCGCAATCAGCTCAAGGGAAAGATCGTCGAGATCACGAAGGGCGCGACGACCGCCCATGTCCGCATCGACATCGGCGGAGCGATCGTGACCTCGGCCATCACCAACGCAGCGGTCGACGAGCTCAAGCTCACGGTCGGGCAGCAGGCCTACGCCGTGGTGAAGGCCTCCGACGTGATGGTCGCGATCGACTGACGGCGATGGTGCGCGAGAACGAGATCCGCGACCACGAGGTTGCGGTCGCGCCGCCCGTGGCGAGCGATGCCGGACTGGTCTTCATTGGCAGAATCCGGACGCCGTGGAGTTCTCGGTTGACCTGCCCGCGCCAGGGGCGGATCGATGGGCCGCTCTGTCGGATCGAGCTGTTCGAGCCCTGGGATGCGGCGCTTGCCGGGATCGAGCGCTTCGAGCGCCTGGAGGTGCTGTACTGGCTGCACCGGTCCCGACGCGACCTCGTGCTTCAGAGTCCTGCAAGTGATGGGCAGACCCACGGCACTTTCGCGCTTCGCTCCCCCGTCAGGCCCAATCCGATCGGCACCTCGATCGTCACGCTGGCCGCCCGGGAGGGGCCGGTGCTGCTGGTCCGTGGGCTCGATTGTCTCGACGGGACGCCGCTGCTCGACCTCAAGCCCGACCGCACGCTGTTCACGGCGATCGCGCCCGCTCAGCCGGGCGATTTCGAGGTCGGCGGTTAGTCTCGGGAGCCGCCGCCCGGTGGGTGCTTGTGGATCGGGTCGATCCAATAGACCTCTTCAGGCGCCTCGACCGGGTCGACATCGGTGATGTTGACCACTACGGCCTCGTTGTCGGAACGCACCAGCACGCATTCGAGAGGCTCGTCCGGATTGGCGTTGATCTCCTGGTGCGGCACGAAGGGCGGCACGTAGATGAAGTCGCCCGGCCCGGCCTCCGCGACGAATTCGAGCCTCTCGCCCCAACGCATGCGGGCCTTGCCGCGCACGACATAGATCACGCTTTCCAGCTCGCCATGATGATGCACACCGGTCTTGGCATTGGGCTGGATCGAGACCGTGCCGGCCCAGATCTTTTGCGCACCGACCCGGGCGTGGTTGATCGCAGCCTGCCGGAACATGCCAGGCGTCTGGGCGGTGTTGGGATCGAGCTTGTCGCCGGTGATGACGCGCACGCCGTCATGTTTCCAGCGTGGCTCGTCATGGTCGTGCGAATGCGGGTGATCGTGCTCGGCCATCGCAGGCTCCTTCCATCCGGGAAGGCTAGTCCGATGGGCGCTGCTGGCAAGCCTCAATACCGGATCACGCCAAAACGCCTGAAGGCGTCGTGGATGCGGTCGGCATAGGCGTTGAAGCTCGGGTAGTCGCCGAGATGGGCGGGGCGTGGCCGCGGCAGCTCGATCGCGATTTCGTCGACGATGCGCCCGGGTGTCGGCGACATCACCAGCACGCGGTCGGAAAGGCCGATCGCCTCGTCGATGCTGTGGGTGATGAACACGACCGTCTTGCCGGTCTCCAGCCAGAGCATTTCGAGATCGTGCCGGATCTGCGTGCGGGTGATGGCGTCGAGGGCGCCGAAGGGCTCGTCCATCATCAGCACCGACGGATTGTGGATCAGGGCCCGGGCGATCGAGACGCGCTGGCGCATGCCGCCCGAGAGCTGCTTCGGATAGCGATCGACCGCATGCGAGATGCCGAGCTTGGCGAAGAGATCGAGCGCACGGGCGCGTGCCGGCGCCAAGGGCAGGCCACGGATCTCGGCCTGGAGCATGACGTTCTCCAGAGCGGTCCGGAACTCCAGCAGCAGATGGTCCTGGAAGACGATGCCGATATCGGTGAGCGGTTCGGTCAGTGTCCGGCCGTCGACCAGCAATTCGCCGGCGCCGACCGGCATCAGCCCGGCCGCCATGAGCATGAAGGTGCTCTTGCCACAGCCGGAAGGGCCGATCAGGCTGACGAATTCGCCGCTCCGGATATCGAGGGTGAGACCGTCGACGGCGGTGAAGCTGCCGAAGGTCTTGATGACGCCGCGTCCCTGGATGGAGGCGGCGCCGGAGCCCGGGGCTTGAGTCGCGAGGCTCATGGAATCCTCAGGAACAGGCTGGTGCCGAGGCGGGCAGCAGCTCGGTCGAGTAATAGTCTGTGATCGGCTTGTCCTTGGGCAGACCGAGATATTGCGTCAGCAGGTCGAAGCTGACGGTCCAGTTCTTTTCCGGAACCTTGCCGAGTGACGTCGCGCCCGGTGCGCAGAGCAGCTTGTTGACGACGTCGAACTGCGCCAGCACCTGGGCCTTCTTCACCGAAGGAAATTGCGCCACCACTGCATCGGCCGCAGCGTCGGGGTTCTTGCGGGCGGCGTCCCAGCCCTGGAGGCTCGCCTCGACGAATTTCTTGAACAGATCGGCATCGGCCTTGATCCGGTCGTCGCGGGCGATCATCGAGAGGCCGACGGTCGGCACGCCGACATCGCGATAGAAGATGTCGCGCACCTTGAAGCCGCGCTCGCGAATCTGGATCGAATGGAAATCGGCCCCGCCGAGGATGGCGTCGACCTTCTTTTCCAGCAGCGCGCCGACAAAGGCGCCGGGATCGATATTGATGATGTCGAGCTTGGTCTTGTCGATCTGGTTGCTGGCCAGGATCGCATCGAGCAGCGTCGTCTGGGCCGTGCCGGGCTGGACCGCGACCTTCTTGCCGATCAGGTCCTTGGGGGAGGCGATGTTGCTCTCTTCGAGCGAGATGATGGCAAAGCCGTTGGTCTGCAGAACCGGGGCGATGATCTTCACCGGCGCGCCCTTGGTGCGCAGCTGCATCGCGGCAGGCGCGTCGGCGAAGCCGATATCGGTCTGGCCGGTCGCGACCATCTGCGCAGTGGTGCCTGAGCCCTTGCCTTCCTCGATGGTCAGGTTGATGCCGGCCTTCTCGTAGAGACCGAGTTGCTTGGCCATCATGAAGCCGGCATTGGGCGCTGCGGCGAGGAAGTTCAGCGTGATCTTCATCGGCTTGCCGGCGCCCTGAGCGAAGGCGGTCGTGGCGCTGAGCGCGATCAGTGTTGCTGCGGCGATGAGACTGCGGCGGTTCATGTTGGTTCCTCCCATGATCATTGTCCGGTGCCCCGGTTCGAGCCGGGTATTTCTTGGTCTTGGATAGGTCAGCCCTTTCGCTGCCAGGGCATCAGCAGCACTTCGAGCCCGTCGACGAGATAGCTGAAGACGATGCCGACGAGGCTGAGCGCAACGAGGCAGGCGAAGATCAGCGGCATGTCGAGGAAGCTGGTGCCGCGCAGCAGCAGATAGCCGAGGCCGGCATTGGCGCCGACGAACTCGCCGACGATGGCGCCGGTGGCAGCGAAGACGGCGGAGACCTTCAGGCCGGAGAAGATATAGGTCAGCGCTGCCGGCACCCGGACATAGCGGAAGGTCTGCCAGGCTGAGGCGCCCATCGAGCGCGTCAGGTAGAGCACCCGCTCGTCCAGCGCCCTGAAGCCGGTCATGCTGGCGACCAGTGTTGGGAAGAAGCAGAGCAGGAAGGTCAGCAGCACCTTCGGGAACAGGCCGAAGCCGAACCAGACGACGAAGAGCGGGGCGATCGCGATCTTGGGCACAAGCTGGAAGAAGACGATGACCGGGTAGATCGCCTTCTCCAGGATCTTCACGGAGACGATGATGTAGCCGAGCGGGATCGAGATCACCGCCGCCATCAGGAAGCCGAGCACGATTTCATTGGCGGTCACCAGCGTGTGCTGCGCGATCAGGGCCCGGTCGATCCAGAGCCGCTCGAAGAAGGCGCTCGGCACGGGCAGGATGTATTCCGGGATGCCGGCCATCGGCACGAACCACTGCCAGGCGAGCAGCAGCACGGCAAAGCTGGCAAGAGGCCAGGCAATCGCGGAGACCCAGGCGCGGGCATGGCCGGTGGCCGGAACAGGTGTCGCGGAGGATGCCGCGGCAGGCGCGATGGCACCATCGTTGCTCATGCCTGGGTTCCTGTCTGGAGGAGAGGGCCCGGCCGGCCATTCAGCGAAGGGCTCTGCAGCGATGAACTCTGGCGGCGGCGCAACGGCCAGATCTCGGCCATCTCGACTGCGGCCCTGTGCAGGGCGTCGGCAATCGAGCCATGGCGCGCGGCCTGCATCCGGGCCGCAGGGCCGGCGACGCTCAATGTGCCGGCGATCGGCGCCTCGGCTCCAGGCGCGGAGCGAAAGGTCGTCGCCATCGCCACAGTGCCGATCTCGCCTTCCTCCACGGCGAGTGCAAAGCCGCGCTGCCGCGTCTCGGCGAGATGGCTGCGCAAGGCCTCGACGCCGGTGACGGCATTGGGACCCGTGCGCCCCTCCGCCTGAAAGCCACGCGCGCAAACGATGCGAAGCGCCTGGTCTTCGGGCAGGGAGGCGAGCCAGGCCTTGCCGGTCGCCGTGGCATGCAGGACGATTTCCGAGCCCATTGGCGGCTCGTAGCGAAGGCCGGCGGTCGCGCCCTGCGACCGCGCGATCCAGACCAGATTCTCCCCCTCGACCACGGCCAGTCGACAATATTCGCCCGTCGCCTGGGCGAGCCGGTCGAGCACGATCTGACCGGCATCGGGCAGATGGCGCAGGTCGAGATTGCGGAAGGCGAGGAGCGAGAGCTTCAGGGTCAGCGCGTAGGCGCCGCTGGCGGGATCCTGCGCGACAAAGCCGCGCTCGGCGAAGGTGGTCAGCAGACGGTGGGTCGCACTGGCCGGCAGGTCGAGCCGCTCGGCGAGGGCGCCGAGGTCGATGCCGGCGGGTTCTCCCGACAGCATTTCCAGCATCTTCAGCGCGCGGTCCACCGCTGCGATCGTCACCGTTCCACCCTCATATCTTCTTTTTTGGAATAGCATTCCATTTCAGAATTTGATTTCGTATATGAGCGAGGACAGGCCGAGTCAACGGCCCTGCGATGGCTGGAGAGGGGAGCGACCATGAGTTTGGCAGGCGAGGGGGCGGTCGCAATCTGGCACGACATCGCGCCGGAAGGACGCGAGGTCTTCTATGCCTGGCATGGTCAGGAGCACATGCCGGAACGGGTCGGCATTCCTGGATTCCTGCGCGGCCGGCGCTATGTCGCCATTGAGGCCGATCTCGAATTCTTCAATCTCTACGAGACGCTGAGCGTCGAGGTTCTGAAGGGACAGGATTACACGGCACGCGTGAACGCGCCGACACCCTGGACCCTTGCCGCGGTCACGCATTTCCGCTCGGTCGCCCGCTCGATCTGCCGTGTGGCGCATAGCGCCGGGCCGGCGCAGGGTGGGCTGATCGCGACGCTGCGCTATGATGTGCCGGACGTACAGGCGGCGGAACACAAGGCTGCCTTGCTTCGGCAGCTGGTTCCCGATCTGCTGGGGCGACCAGGCGTCGCCGGCGTGCATGTGCTCACCGCCGATGCCGAGGCGAGCGGCGTCGCCACCGCCGAGCAGAAGGCCCGTGGCGTCGCCAATGCCGTCCCACGCTGGGTGTTGCTGCTCGAAGGCTGGGGAGACGAGGCGGAATTCGTGAGACTGGCCAAGGCGGAGCTCGCGGCTGAGAAACTCACGGCGCTTGGCGGCGAGGGGCCATTCGATCTAGGGCTCTATCGTCACCAGACCACCCGAACCAAGACTGCCTGGAGTGCGGGCTAATGACTGCGACCTACGAATTCGGCGGACGCCGCGCGATCATCACCGGTGGGGCTGGCGGGCTGGGGCGTGGCATGGCCAAGGCGCTGATGGATGCCGGCGCCGAAGTCGAGCTCTGGGACATGAGCGCGTCGGCGCTGGCGCAGGCGCGGTCGGAACTCGGCCCGGCCATCAGCGTCCGGGAGGTCGACATCACGAATGTGGCGGCGGTCGAACATGCCGCCGATACCGTCTTTGCCGGTGGCCGGGTCGATATCCTCGTCAACAATGCCGGTGTGCTCGGCGAGGTCAAACCGGTCTGGGAAACCTCGCCGGAGAATTTTCAGCGCGTGCTGCAGGTGAACCTGTTCGGAGCCTATCTCGTGACGCGCGCGGTCGTCGGGCGCATGCGGGCACAAGCAGCGCGCCACACCGCACAGAACCCGCACCCGTTGCGCGGCCATGTCGTCAACATTGCTTCGATTCAGGGCAAGGAAGGCATGGCGATGGCGGCAGCTTACAGCGCCTCCAAGGCGGGGTTGATCGCGCTGACCAAGAGCGTCGCCAAGGAAACCGCGCGCGACGGCATCATCGTGACGGCGATCACGCCGGCCGCTGCCGAAACCGCGATGGCCAAGGAAATCTCGGCTGAGCGCCGCGCAGACATCCTCGGCCGTATCCCGATGGGCCGCTTCGTCGAGATCGACGAGGTGGCCAGAATGGTGCTCTGGCTCTCCTCCGACGAGTGCTCCTTCTCGACCGGGGGAATTTTCGATCTGTCAGGCGGCAGAGCGACTTACTGAGTTAAACTCCAGCGCTTTCTTAGATCGTCGGATCGGATTGGTGTCCGGTCCGACGACCCAGCCTTCAGTGTTTGCATCGGCTTTCCCGAAAGCCGCAATCCAGTTTTCGGGCCGGTGCTTTAGCTCTTCCTGGCCGGCCCCGTTGCGATGGGCCGGTCGCTCGCGCCCCATTCGGCCCAGGAGCCGTCATAGATGGCGCGCGCCGGTTTGCCGATGGTCTCGAGCGCGGTCGAGAGGATTGCGGCCGAGACACCGGAGCCGCAGCTGGTGATCATCGGCTTGTCCAGATCGACGCCAGCCTCGGTGAAGGCGGCAGCGATGGCCTCCGGCGAACGGAGCCTGCCATCGGCGATGATTGCCGGGAAGGGCAGGTTGAGCGAACCCGGCATATGGCCCGAGCGCACGCCGGCGCGCGGCTCCGGCGCCTCGCCGCGGAAGCGGTCGGCCGGACGGGCGTCGACGACCTGGATCGCAGCGCCATTCAGCGCACGCTCGACATCGCCGGCATCGGCCACGGCGGAGTGGTCGAGCCGCGCAGTGAAGGTGCGGGCGGCGCGGGCACGGGGCGGGCCTTCCTCGATCGGGCGGCCTTCGGCCTGCCATTTCGGGAAGCCGCCTTCGAGGATGACGACGTCCTTCGCCCCGAAGGTCTTGAAGGTCCAGCGGACGCGCGCGGCCGAGAACAGGCCGAGCCCGTCATAGACCACAATGCGCATGCCGTCGCCGATACCTATGGCGCCGACAGCGGCCGCGAAGGCATCCGGCCGTGGCAGCATGTGCGGCAGATCGGACTTGGCGTCCTTCACTGTATCGATGTCGAAGCGCACCGCACCAGGAATGCGCCGCGCGGCGTATTCGGCGGCGGGATCGCGGGCATGCACGGGGAGATACCAGGAGCCGTCGACCACCACGATATCGGGCGCGTTCAGGCGCTCGGCGAGCCATTCGGTGGAGACGAAAACATCGTTGCTGGCCATGGTCGGCGTTTCCTGCTGATGAGGCGAAGTCTGGAGGGCTCAGGCAAGCGCGATGCGCACGCGCCTGTTCTGCTTGCCCTTCTTCTCCATATCGGTGACCGCGACAACACCGATCTCGGAGGTGTTGCGGACATGGGTTCCGCCGCAGGGCTGGAGATCGATGCCTTCGATCGAAACCAGCCGGACGCGACCGGACCCGCGCGGTGGCTTCACCGACATGGTCTTGACCAGGCCGGGATTGGCGTCGAGCTCCTCGTCGGTAATCCAGCGCTCGCTGACGGCGGCATTGCGGGCGATCAGCGCGTTCAGCTTCTCGCCGATCTCCGCCTTGTCGAGCCCGCCTTCCGGAATGTCGAAATCGAGACGGCCGTCACCATCGCCGATCGAGCCGCCGGTGACGGGGAAGGGCAGCACGACGCTGAGCAGGTGCAGGGCAGTGTGGATGCGCATGCGCTTCAGGCGGCGCTCCCAGTCGAGCAACAGGGTGACAGTGTCGCCGGGCTGAGGTGCGGCCTGGCCCTCGAGTGGCACATGGATGACGCGGCTCTTGTCCTCGGGGTCGTATATCGTGGTGCCGATGGCGATCTCGCTGCCGTCGGCGAGGCGGATCCGCCCGGCATCGCCTGGCTGGCCGCCGCCGGTGGCGTAAAACACCGTGCGATCGAGAACGATGCCGCCGCGCTCGTTCAGCGCCTCTACCTTGGCCGGGGTCTCGGCGAGGTAGGCGTCCTGGCGGAAGAGCAATTCTGTCGGCATCGGTCGTGGCCCTGATTCATCGGCGGCTGGCGCGGCCGGCAGACTGCACCGATTGCGTGGCGTGCGCCACATGCCATGACGACGTGTGGGGATTGCGGCGATCGAGGCGCTGCAGAAGCGGGACGGGCAGGGCGGCAAGGTTGCGCCGATCACTTGTGGGGCTGTATGTCCGGGGGCCTCTCGTCGGGAGAAACCATGTCATTGCCGCGCATGCAGCCGCAGGACGGCGTCGCCTGGGTCACCGGCGCGAGTTCCGGCATCGGCGAGGCCGTCGCACTCGAACTGGCCTCTCGCGGGTGGACGGTGGCGATCACGGCGCGACGGCTGGAACAACTCGAGGATCTCGCACGACGCGCTACCGGATTGCCCGGTCGTATCGTTGCCCATGCCGGCGACGTGACGGATGCCGCAGCCATGCGCGTGGTGGTCGATGCCATCGAGAGCGTGCATGGGCCGATCGCGCTGGCCTTTCTGAATGCCGGCGTCGCGCCAGTCACCCGACCCGGCGTGTTTGACATCGCGGCTCTCGAGGCTGCTCTGGCGGTCAACACCCTTGGAGCAGCCAAGGGGCTGGCCGCCGTGCTGGAGCGGATGAAGCCGCGGGGCCGTGGCCATATTGCGGTCAACGCCTCGATCGCCGGTTTCGGCGGCCTGCCGAGAGCAGCCGCCTATGGCGCTTCCAAGGCGGCAACGATCTACATGTGCGAGGCGCTGAAATTCGACTGCGACAGGCTCGGCATTCGTCTTCAGGTCGTCAATCCGGGCTTCGTCGATACGCCCCTGACGCGCCAGCACGATTTCTCGATGCCGCTCCTGATGACCGAGGCGGTTGCAGCAAAACGCATCGTCGACGGCTTCGCGCGCGGCGGCTTCGAGATCAGCTTTCCACGCCGGCTGTCATGGGCGGTGAAGCTGATCAACCTGTTGCCCTACCCGGTCTATTTCCGGGCGATCGGGTGGTTTACCGGCCGGGCGAAGCGAGAGCAGGCGTAAGCTGCCCGCCGAAGCGGCTCTCCAGCCAGGCGACGCCGAAGCGGGTGATCGCCGCAGCGTCGACGAGGATGCTTGCTGCGGCGCCGATCTGTCCCTGCCGACCCTGTCCGGAGGCAAGGAATGCACCGACGATCTCGGCAAAGTAATCCTCATCGAGCCCGGCGACGATGGGATCGCCTGTGTCGAATTCCTCGATCATCCGCCACAGCGTACCGGATGCGGTCGCGAACGGGACTTCCCGGCGCAGGATGCGCTTGCCCGGAATCTGCGCGAGGTGTTCGGCGTGATGCAGCAGGGTCAGTGTGTCGCGGGGGGCGCCGACCATGAGAACCTTGCCGCCGATGGAGACGAGCTTCGCCAGCGGAGAACCT
The DNA here is from genome assembly GCF_052115465.1 of Allobosea sp. 2RAB26. Classification (NCBI taxonomy): domain Bacteria; kingdom Pseudomonadati; phylum Pseudomonadota; class Alphaproteobacteria; order Hyphomicrobiales; family Alloboseaceae; genus Allobosea; species Allobosea sp. 2RAB26. The sequence goes on from NZ_JBFRGS010000005.1 coordinate 275,751, forward strand.
TCGCCATAGCCATAGTCGAGCGGGTGATCCTGCGTGATCCAGTCCGCCCTGGCACCGAGTGCTGCAACCGAAGCGCCGGGATTGCCACTGCGTTTCGCGCCGGGGGTGCTGCGCAGGAATTCCGGCAGCACGCCATTGTCGCGAATGGCACGTGACGACGCCGGATCGAAGGGCGGGAGATGCGCGCGCCAGGTTTCGGGAACGCGGCCCTCGTTGTCGAGCAGGTCGTCATAGGCGCCGTCCCAGTCGGTATAGGCCAGCAGCGTTCCCTGAGCGCCGATTGTGTCGAGCAGGGCGCCGATCAAGGCATCGGGACCGTTCAGCAACTGCCCGATGCGGCTCATCGCGGCATGAACCATCACGGTGTCGCCGGGCTGCAGGCCGAGGCGCTGGAGGTCCGCACGCAGGGCCGCGCGGGTGAGGAAGGCGGGGAATGTGTCCGACATGCGAAATTGATCCGGCGCTGACTCAACGTCATGGCCGTGACGGACGATTGTGGCGCGTTTCAGATTGTCCGGCAGGTTTTGACGATGAGATCGACGAACCATTGCATCGCCGGGTTCGACGTTGCGCGCAGTCCATGCACGAGGTCGATCGCGAATGCCGGAACCTCATAGGGAAGGGGAAGGATCGCCACACCTGCCACGTCGGCAATGCGCAGGGCGATTCGCTCCGCCATGGTCGCCACGAGATCAGTCCCTGCCAGTACAAAGGGCACCGCCACGACATGCGGAAGCGTGACCGCGACCCTGCGCTTGTGTCCGTGTTCCGACAGAATGGCATCGACGGCACTCGGTGAGCCATCGCCTCCCATCGACGAGAACAGGACATGGGGCAGGCGCACGAAATCAGCACGGTCGAGCGAGATACCCGGAGCTGCGCGGGATGCATCGCGAACGCAGGTGAAGCGCTCCATCAGCAGGAACTGCCGGGTTGTGCGGGAGGAGACGGGCAGATGGCCTCCGATCAGAGCATCGACTTCGCCGCGTTCCAGCCGCGCCAGGCTCTCGATCGCATCGGTGATGGGACGCACGGTGAGATCGACCCCGGGCGCGTCGCGCCGCAGCGCTTCGACAAGGGCCGGCACGATGACGAGGTCGCCGTAATCCGTCACTGCGATGGTGAAATGCCTCCGTGCCGAGCCTGGATCGAAGCCCCGCCCGGAATCCAGCGTTCTGCGAATCTGTTCCAGCGCCTCGCTGACCGGTCGGGCCAGGGCAAGCGCCCTGGCGGTCGGCTGCATGCCCTCGGCAGTCCTGACCAGCAGGTCGTCGTCGAACAGGGCTCGCAGGCGCGCCAGCGCGCTGCTCATCGAGGGCTGCGCCAACCCGATGCGCTGCCCGGCACGGGTCACGTGGCGCTCCTCCATCAGGGCCTCGAAGGCGACGAGGAGATTGAGATCGATCGCAGCCAAATTCATGGCGACGATTATGGTCATGCCGATAATCGATTTCCAAGATGGCGATATGCCTGCCTATCGTCTGCGCCCCAGGCAAACAGGCGCGTCTCATGCGATCCAATCTTCCGCGCCTGATCCCGCGCGGGCCGACATTGCTGGCGCTCGGCGTCATGCTCGGGCTGATTTTTCCCACGCTGGCCGAGCTGGCGCGCCCGCTGATGCCGGCGGCGATCTTCCTGATCGTGCTCGGGACGCTGCTGCGGATCGACATGATCGCAGTGGTCGCCGTGATCCGGCGTCCTTCGCTGTCGGTCTTCCTGCCCTGCGTCGCGATGATCGCATGTCCGATCCTCGCGGGCATCGCCGCGCATCTGATCGGCCTTGCCCCTGAGCTCGCACTGGCGCTGGTTCTGGCCACCTCAGTGCCACCGTCGAGTGGCACCGCGGCGGTCGCAAGAATGCTGGGGCTGGATGGTGCGGTGCCGCTGGTCGTCACGCTCCTGTCCATGGCGCTGGCGCCCGTCACCATACCATTACTGGCAAGCTGGTCCGGCGGGCTCTCCGTCGCGCCTCTTGACCTCGCGCTGAGGCTTGCGCTGCTGATCGGAGGGGCTGAGGGCGTCGCGCTCATCCTGAGGCGGCACGCCGCAGCCGCGCTGGCTGCCCATGGCGCCGCGGTCGATGGCATCACTGTCGCAGCATTGCTGGTCTTCGCTCTGGCGACCATGGCCGGCATGCGCAGCCAGATCGAGAATGATCCTCAGGCGGCCATCATCTGCCTGGCGCTTGCCTTCGCCTGTAATCTCGCCATGCAGTTCGGCGGGGCCCTGGTGCTGCCGGGTTCCTTGCGCGAACGCCTGGCTGTCGGCCTGATTCTCGGAAACCGTAATGTCGGTCTAGCCTGGTCGGCACTTGGTACTGCTGCAACTCCGCGGATGGCACTTTACTTCGCGGCGACTCAGCTGCCGATCTACATCATGCCGCGCCTGCTCGAGGCGCTGCTCGCAAGGTCACGCAAGGATTGTCCGGTCACCGGAATCTCCGGTCGTGCCGTGACAATCGAAGGGAATGCCGATGACACGATCTGATCTTACGCCGGAACTGGCGGCTCGCTTCGCCGCCATTGCGCTGGGGCACGTCCGGCGCGAATACCCCAACAAGCCTGATCATGTCCTGGCCGGCCCCGAAGACGCCCGAACGCCGCGTGAACTCCATCCGGTCTTCTATGGCAGCTATGACTGGCATTCCTGCGTCCACAGCTACTGGATGCTGGCGCGGCTGCTGCGCCGCTTTCCGGACCTTCCGAATGCCGGAGATATCTGCGCCCTGTTCGACGAACAGTTCGTCGCGGACAAGGTCGCGGTCGAGTGCGCCTATCTTGCGGCGCCGACGGCGCGCGGCTTCAAGCGTCCCTATGGCTGGGCATGGCTTCTGAAGCTGGCGGAGGAGCTGCACCTGCATGACGACCAGCGCTGGTCGCAGATGCTCGCGCCGCTGGCGGACGCTTTCGCTGAGCGCTTTCGCGACTTTCTCCCGCTCGCGACCTATCCGGTCCGCGTGGGCACGCATTTCAACACGGCCTTCGGCCTCAGGATGGCGGCAGACTATGCTGCGGTGACGCGGGACGACGCGTTCATGGCGCTGCTGCGAGACACCGGCAGGCGCTGGTACGGCGGGGATGCGGATTGCCCGGCCTGGGGCGAGCCGAGCGGCGATGACTTCCTGTCCTCGGCGCTGATCGAGGCGGAATGCATGAGGCGTCTCCTGCCAGGGGAGGAATTTCTGCCCTGGTTCGACGGCTTCCTGCCCAGGCTGGCCGACAGCGGACCGGAAGCCCTGTTCCGGCCGGCGACTGTCAGCGATCGCACGGATGGCAAGATCGCCCATCTCGATGGTCTGAACCTTAGCCGGGCGTGGTGCTGGCGCTCGCTCTCAGCGGCGCTGCCGCCGGGCGATCCGCGCCGAACCCTGGCAGAGGACGCTGCCGCACGGCACCTGGCGGCCGGGCTTCCCCATATCGCCGGCGACTATATGGGCGAACACTGGCTCGCGAGCTTTGCCGTGCTCGCGCTCGAAGGGTGAGGTAGGAAGCACGGCAGGCTATGCGCGGCCCAGGGACGCAAGGGCATCGAGCGCCCGCTGCCGGCCAAAGCCGAGATCGATGATCGGGCGTGGATAGGTTTCTCCGAGCCGGACGGCAGCGGCCGCGAGCTTGCCAGGCGGAAGCGTCCAGGGGCTGTGGAGCTCCGGAGCCGGAAGCTGACCGAGTTCCGGAATCCAGCGTCGGACATAGGTGCCGTCGGGGTCGAATTTCTCGCCCTGCGTCACTGGGTTGAAGATGCGGAAATAGGGAGCGGCATCGGCGCCCGATCCCGCAACCCATTGCCAACTCGTGGGATTATTGGCGGGGTCGGCGTCAACCAGAGTGTCCCAGAACCAGCGCTCGCCTTCGCGCCAGTCGATGAGCAGGTGCTTGATCAGGAAGGACGCGACGATCATCCGCGCGCGATTATGCATCCAGCCGGTCGTCCAGAGTTCGCGCATGCCGGCATCGACGATCGGATAGCCTGTCAGCCCGCGTTTCCAGGCGTGCAGCGCGGCATCGTCCTGTCGCCATGGAAAAGCGTCGAAACGCGCGTTGAAGTTCTGCGTCGCCAGGTCAGGGTGATGGAAGAGCAGGTGGTAGGAGAATTCACGCCAGCCGATTTCGGAGAGAAATTTCTCTGCATCACCGGCGCTGCCCGGGATTTCTCCTGCATGCCGGGCTGCCAGCGTGGCGTGCCAGAGCTGGCGGGGCCCGATTTCACCGAAGCGCAGATGCGGAGAGAGGCGCGAGGTCGAGACCTTGTCGGGACGATTGCGACCCTCGCTGTAGCCTGCGATCGCCTCGCCGAGGAAAGAGGAGACGGCGCCCGTCGCGCCAGCCTCGCCCGGAATCCAGGCCTCGCGCATGCCCCCAGCCCAATCGGGCGCGGTCGGTTCCAGCATCAGCCTCTCATGATCGAGGGCAAGCGGTTTCAGCGATTCGGGGAGAGGCAGCGGTCTCAGCTGTGTGGGGGCTGGGGCAGGAGCTGCCGGCTCGCCGCGCGCCCGGACTGCGCGCCAATAGGGCGTGAAGACCTTGAAGGGCGTGCCGGAGCCCGTTGCGATCTGCCAGGGCTCGTTGAGCAGGCTGGCATTGTAGCTCGCGACGGTCGTGCCGGCCTGGGTCAGTTCGCGCTTCACCTCAGAATCAAGCGCAATGGCGGCGGCCTCGTAGCGACGATTCCAGGTGACGAGGTCGACGCCTGTTGCGGCCACGACCATGGGAATCAACCTGGCAGGGTCTCCCCGCATCAGGACGAGCCTGCCGCCGCGCGCGCCCAGCTCTTCGGCGAGCGCGGCGAGAGAGCGTGACAACCACCAGCGCGCTGCGCCGCCCAGCACGCGCCGTTTCGGTGATTCGTCGAGGATGTAGAGGCAAAGGACGGGGCCATGGGCCGCAGCTGCGCAAAGGGCAGGATTGTCGGCGAGACGCAGATCGTCGCGGAACCAGAACAGGGAGGAGGCGCTCATCCCTCCTGATAGCCTGCCTCCCGATAGCCTGCACCAGCGGCTCACGCGAAATCGGCGCCGTCAAGGCGCCGATCCTGGCATTGCTTCTGGGCGGGAGAATCGACCTCCGGGCCGGTATGCGGCGCTATCAGCGGTAATAGGGCCGGCCGTAATACTGGCGATGGCGCCAGTGCCCGCGTGCATAGCCATAGGGCGGCGGGCCGTAATGGCGGCGGCCGTAATAGCCGCGTGGGGGACCGTAGCGATAACCGTGAGAATAGTGTCCCCGGCCATGGCGCCAGTCGCGATACTGAACCTGCTGAATGTCGGACGTCCCGCTCAGCAGGTCGCCAGCCGTGGTCGGTGGCGCTGCGAGTGCGGCTGCGGGCAGGGCAGCCGTCAGGCCCAGCATCAGGGCCGAGGCGAGGAAAAAGTTTCGCATGATTCGTCTCCAGGTGAATCGGATCGACAGCATGGAAGCCGATCGGGCTCGAACCGGTGATGAACGGGATTGTCCGGAACCGTTCATGACGCGCAAGGCACAGATGCCTCGCTTTCGCGAGGATCAGGGCAGTCAGCGCATTATGTTAAGGAGGTGGAGGCCTCGCCCGGAATCGAACCGGGGTGCAAGGATTTGCAGTCCTCTGCGTAACCACTCCGCCACGAGGCCATCCGGGGACAGTCACGCTGCGGTGATGTCCTAGGGCCGCCTATAACCACATGGCGCGCCGGCCCGCAACCGGGAACAGCAGCATTCGTCATGATGACCTATGGTCACCTGTGGATGAGCGGAATTCCTGCCATCGAAGTGTCTTAAAGGGCTTGCGCCCGGACAAAGGCGTCGCTATTACCCCGGCCATCGGTCCCGGATAGCTCAGCGGTAGAGCAATCGACTGTTAATCGATTGGTCGCAGGTTCGAATCCTGCTCCGGGAGCCAACACTTCTTACATTCATGAAATTGATGCCCGTGTGCCATCTCCTCTACGAGGGGGCGGCAGCGTGTCGGCTCGCGATTTCAGAATCTTATGCGCTTTTGCTGATCCGAGCTCTCGGCATGTCGGCGCGTAATGCGCGTCCGCCCTTGCGCGATCCCCTCACCACGATCCGCCGAGGTTCGTTGATCAGGGCGTGGCCGCCAGGCGCCGATCGACGGCGCGGGCGCGGAGCTGCGTGGAGAGGATGGGCCGAGCCCTCTCGATGTCATGATCAGGATCGAGGGATCGCTGAGCGATCGCTATTGGGCAGAATGACCGAATCCAAACCGGTCTGATTCAGAGGCCGCGATCGCAGATCAATCGAGATGTCGCCGGCAGAATCCTGCCGGTCGAATCTTGGCCGGATTGCCTCGCGACGACGCCGTCAGGTCGTCTGTGGATGCGGCGCGCATGTGCTCCTCGGCCGTGAGAACTCGCTGCAGCCGAACCGGTGTCCTGCCGCGGCCATCTTGCCTTTTGCGACCGCCTCGAACAAAAGCTGAGGACGGCGAACACGCGCCGCGCAGACGGAGATTGAGGATATGGACAGCTTCACCGAGCTGCGCCGGATGATGGTCGATTGCCAGTTGCGGACCTATGACGTGACGGACCGTGCGGTTCTCACGGCTGCCGACCGCGTTCCGCGCGAAGCATTTCTTCCCGCCGAACTCTCCCACCTTGCCTATCTCGATCAGTCTGTCGCCTTGCCGGGTACGAGCCGGGCGCTGATGACGCCGATGGTGATCGTGCGGATGATCCAGATGCTCGGCATTCAGCCTGGCGAGCGCGTGCTCGAATATGGCGGCGGCACGGGATATGGCGCTGCATTGATGTCGGATATGGGCGCGGTCGCCACGCTTTGGGAGCCTGATGCGGCTGCCCTGGATCAGGCTCGTGGCGCGCTTGCGCTGGCTGGCGCTGTTGGCGTCACGCTCAGCGCCACACGGCCTGCCGAATCTCATTTCGACGCGATTCTCGTCAGCGGCGCCTGCGAGACCGTTCCAGAGAGCCTTTTTGGTCTCGTCAACGATAACGGCCGGCTGATCCTGGTCGAGGGGCAGGGGCGGGCCGCGCGGGTGCAGCTTTATCAAAAGAGCGCCCAAACCATGTCGGCGAGGCCGGTTTTCGATGCTGCCGCGCCTGTTTTGGAAGAATTCCGCCGCGTTCCGAGTTTCGAATTTTGATTCGGCAGTGTCGCATTTATGCGGCACTGCGCCATGGAAACGATTGTTCGCGCCTTGGTGAGATTGGCGCGGGCCGCGGCTCCGGGTATGAATCACTACAACTATGCCGAGGCTGGGGCGATGCCTGGGCGAGACTTGAGTCCGCACAAGAGGCGTCCACGTGAACGAAAAAGAAATTAGGCGGAAGTCGGCCGGATACGGTCTCGCTGCGGTTCTGGCCACCGTTTTGGCCGCCAGCCAGATCACGACGGCTTCTGCGCAGACGATGGATGCATCGCTGGCGCGGGCCTATAATGGCAACCCGACGCTGAATTCGCAGCGCGCCTTGGTGCGCGCCACCAACGAGAACGTGCCCCAGGCACTGTCCGGCTACCGGCCGCGAATCACCGCCTCGGCGGATATCGGCGCGAGCCTGCTTGACGCCAATCAGCCCGGACAGGGCAACAGCACGTCCCGCCTGGCGCCGCGTGGCGCAGGCGTCCAGATCGACCAGAACATCTTCGACGGTGGCAAGACCCGCAGCTCCGTCAGCCAGGCGGAATCGCAGGTGCTGGGTGCGCGGGCGACGTTGCGCAATACCGAGCAGAACGTGCTGCTCGATGCCGCCACGTCCTACATGAACGTGCTGCGCGACACGGCGATTCTCAGTTTGAACCGCAACAACGTCGAGGTTCTCGAGGAGCAACTGCGCCAGACGCGCGACCGATTTCAAGTCGGCGAAGTAACCCGGACCGACGTGGCGCAGGCAGAAGCCCGGCTGTCGCAGGCGCAATCCGCGGAGATTCTGGCGGAATCGAACCTCAAGACCAGCATCGCGCGCTTTCGCCAGAATGTCGGTGTCGAGCCAAAGCAGCTCGCGCCCGGACGGCCCATTGAGAACCTGCTGCCGAAGTCGCTGCCGGCCGCGCTTGACATCGCGTTGGTAGGGCATCCTGCGGTCATCGCGGCTCTGCACGGCGTCGATGCGGCGGAGTTGCAGGTGAAGGTCACGGAAGCGGACCTCTATCCGACCGTGGGTGTGCGCGGCTTGGTTGCGCAGCGCTATGACAGCCAGCTTTTTGGTGACAATCGCTTCTCGGCGAGCGCTGTGGCGACGCTGACAATCCCGATCTACGAGGGCGGCCAGGTCTACTCACGGACCCGGCAGGCCAAGGAGACGGCCGGCCAGCGCCGGATCGACGTCGACACGTCGCGCGACACCGTGCGTGCTGCCGTCGTCTCCGCCTGGGGCGCCCTTGATGCCGCCAAGGCGCAGATCATTGCGGCTCAGGCACAGGTTCAGGCGGCTGAGACCGCGCTTGCAGGCGTCCGCGAGGAAGCCAAGGTCGGTCAGCGTACCACGCTCGACGTGCTCAACGCGCAGCAGGAACTGGTGATTGCCCGGTCGACGCTGGTGACGGCGCAGCGAGATCGGGTCGTCGCATCCTATGCCGTGCTCTCGGCCGTTGGCCGGCTTTCGGCTGAGACGCTGAAGCTCAAGACCGCGGTCTATGACTCCCGCAAGCATTACGATCAGGTCAAGGGTCTGCTCTGGGGCACCCAGGTTCCTGACGGTCGCTGAGGCAGCCTTGAGTGTTAATGACGGGGGCTGAAGGCCCCCGTTTCTGTTGTGGTCCGCCCGCTCTGTTTTGCAGCGGGCTTGCGCGCTGATCGATGGGAGACATTCCGGCAACAGACCGGATTTCTCCTGTGGGTGGGCCGGAACCTGCCTTGCTTGGCGCTCTTTGCGTGGAATACTCAACGTTGGGGCTGCGTTTGATTCGATCCGCGCGCCCGGTGTCGAGTGGTCGGACCCAGCATGAGCGCGCAACCCAAGCCCAACGAACCGTCGATGGAGGAGATTCTCGCCTCCATTCGCCGGATCATCGCGGATGACGAGGTCAAGCCCGCCGAGGCTAGCGCACCTGCGCCGACGCCAGAGCCGCCACCCGCGGCGCCCCAGTTGCAGCTCGTCGAGGAGATCGATGACGACGTGCTCGATCTCGGAGCCGAGGCGAGCCTGGTCGTATCACCGACGATGGCTGAGCCCGAGCCTCCGGCTGTGGCCATTCAGCCCAGCCTGGATGTCGATTTCCTCGAAGCGGCCGAGCCCGAGTTCAAGCCGGAGCCGCAACCGGAGCCGCCGGCGCAGATGTTCGTGCCGCCAGCCTTCGTTCCGGCACAGTCCGCACCGCCATCGCTCGATATGGCTGCTCTGATTTCGGAACAGGCCGGCTCGGCCGTGAACAATGCCTTCGGTGCGCTCGCCCACACAGTCCTGACCAACAACGCGCGTACGCTCGAGGATCTGGTCAAGGACATGCTGAAGCCGATGCTCAAGACCTGGCTCGACGACAATCTGCCGACCATGGTGGAACGTCTGGTGCGCGCCGAAATCGAACGCGTCGCCCGCGGTAACCGGCACTGAGGCATTTCCCGCTCACCAGGACGAGATTGGTCGGCTAAGGTATCGGCCTGAAAGGTGGATTGCAGTCTCGATGCAAACACAGAAGGTCGGTTCATCCGCCCGGATACGAAATCCAGTCCGATGATCTAACGCCCGCGTAGCCGTCCGTGGACCCGTTGTGGCACTCTGATGTCGTCAAAGGCGCCGGCATCGTGCAACTGCTTGATGGCGAACCCGGCGAGGGTCAACGCGGCGGTTGGCCCGCCAAGTCGTGAGACCAGCATCGCCAGGCCGACCGCGACAGGGCGTGAAAAACGTCCCGAAGCCGCTTCGACGGCGAGCCATGCTCCGAGACTGTGAACGAGGAGCTTCATCCGGTCATCCTGCTGTGCTTGAGGGGCGGGGACAATCTGATCGATGAAGGCCTAACCGCTGAGACAGGTCGTGGTTCCGTATCTCCGTCGTTTGACGATTGCGCCGGGGCGTGCCTGATTCGGATCCGAAGGAGTGCGAAGCCGTCCTCGGGGGCAGACAGTTTCGCGAGCCCGACGCCACCTTCAGCGAGTCTCAACGCGAGGACTGACTATGAAGAAGCCCACGTCACGCATCGATCTGAAGTCCAACACCAAAACCTCAATGATCAGCCTGCTCAATGCCCGCCTGGCGGACGGCATCGATCTTGCGCTTGTCACCAAGCAGGCCCACTGGAATTTGAAGGGCCCGGGCTTCATCGCTATCCACGAGATGCTCGATGGCTTCCGCGCCGAGCTCGATACCCATGTCGATACAGTCGCAGAGCGCGTGGCACAGCTTGGCGGGATTGCGCTGGGCACAACGCAGACTGTCGCGTCGGGCACGACGCTGAAGCCCTATCCGACAGAGATCGTTGCGGTGAAGGATCACCTCGCCGAACTGATCGAGCGCTACGCCGAGACCGCCAAGACCGTCCGCACCGCGATCGACACCGCGGCTGAGGCTGGAGATGCGGACACGGCCGATATCCTGACCGGCTATTCTCGGGCGCTCGACAAGGCGCTCTGGTTCCTGGAGTCGAGCGCGGCCTGACATCCGCATTGTCGAAAGCGTTGACGGGACGCCCACGCATGGGCTCTTAAGACCAACGACCTTTTGGCCTGACCTTCGGCCGGGGCTTTCCCCGGCCATTTTGCGTTCGAGCGAAGCAATGATGGACAAGACATTCGAGCCCGCCACCGTCGAGGCGCGCATCAGCAAGGCCTGGGAAGAGGCCGAGGCCTTCCGGGCAGGGCGTGGCGCCGAGCCGGGCGCTGAGCCCTATTGCATCGTCATTCCGCCGCCGAACGTGACTGGCTCCCTGCATATGGGCCATGCGCTCAACAACACGCTGCAGGATGTGCTCTGCCGCTTCGAGCGCATGCGCGGCAAGGACGTGCTCTGGCAGCCGGGCACCGACCATGCCGGCATCGCGACCCAGATGGTGGTCGAGCGCAAGCTTGCCGCCGAGAACAAGACCAACCGCAGGACCATGGGCCGCGAGGCCTTCCTCGAGGAGGTCTGGCGCTGGAAGGCGGAGTCCGGCGGCACCATCGTCAACCAGCTGAAGCGGCTCGGCGCCTCCTGCGATTGGTCGCGCGAGCGCTTCACCATGGACGAGGGGCTGAGCGCGGCCGTGCTCAAGGTCTTCGTCTCCCTGCACAAGCAGGGGCTGATCTACCGCGCCAAGCGGCTGGTGAACTGGGATCCGAAATTCCAGACCGCCATTTCCGATCTTGAGGTCCTGCAGGTCGAGAAGACCGGCTCGTATAAATGGCAGCGCGGCGGCGAGGAGGAATTCGACTCCGCCAAGCTCGACAAGGCGCTGAACCGCGATCCGAGCGGGCATCTCTATTATTTCAACTACCCCCTCGAAGGCGTGGTCTACGACCTCGACGACGCTTCGACCTTCATCACGGTTGCGACGACCCGGCCGGAAACGATGCTGGGCGATACCGGCGTCGCGGTGCACCCCGAGAACGAGCGGCTGAAGGGCCTGATCGGCCGGAACGCGATCCTGCCGCTGGTTGCGCGCGTCATCCCGATTTTTGGCGACGACTATGCCGACCCGGAGAAGGGCACAGGCGCGGTCAAGATCACGCCGGCGCATGACTTCAACGATTTCGAGGTCGGCAAGCGCCACAAGCTTGCGGTCATCAACATCCTCGACGGCGAAGCGCGCATGCTTCTCGAAGCGAACGAGGACTTCCTGGCCGGCGCCAAGCCCGAGCAGGCGGTGCAGGCTCTGCACGGCCTCGACCGCTTCGCTGCCCGCCGTCTCGTCGTTGCACTGATGGCAGAGCGCGGCTTGCTGGTGAAGATCGAACCGCATGCGCATACCGTGCCGCATGGCGATCGCTCCGATGTCGTGATCGAACCCTGGCTGACCGATCAGTGGTATGTCGACGTCAAGCCGCTGGCGGAACGCGCGCTCAAGGCCGTGAAGGATGGGCGCACCAAGATCACGCCCGATAGCTGGACCAAGACCTATAACGACTGGCTCGAGAACATCGAGCCCTGGTGCGTCTCGCGTCAGTTGTGGTGGGGGCACCAGATTCCGGCCTGGTACGGACCGGATGGCGAGTGCTTCGTCGCCGAATCCGAGACCGCTGCACAGGCTCTGGCGGTCGGCCATTACGGCGGCCCGGTTGCGCTGACGCGCGACGAGGACGTGCTCGACACCTGGTTCTCGTCGGCGCTCTGGCCGTTCTCGACGCTGGGCTGGCCGGAGGATACGCCGGAGCTCAAGCGCTATTACCCAACGGCGACGCTCGTCACCGCCTTCGACATCATCTTCTTCTGGGTCGCCCGGATGATGATGATGGGCCTCAACTTCATGGACGAGGTGCCATTCAAGGACGTCTATATCCACGCCATCGTTCGCGACGAGAAGGGCGCGAAGATGTCGAAGTCGAAGGGCAACGTCATCGATCCGCTGACGCTCGTCGACAAGTATGGTGCCGACGCCCTGCGCTTCACGCTCGCTGCCATGGCGGCGCAGGGGCGCGACATCAAGCTCGCGACCTCGCGTGTCGAGGGTTATCGCAACTTCGCAACGAAGATCTGGAACGCCTCGCGCTTCGCCGAGATGAATGGCTGCCAGCGCGTCGAGGGTTTTGATCCCGCTCTGGTCACGCAGCAACTCAATCGCTGGATCCTCAGCGAGGCGGCCCGGGCCGCCGACGAGATCGCGGCCGGCATTGCCAGTTTCAAGTTCAACGAAGCGGCAGGCGCCGCCTATCGCTTCGTCTGGAACGAGTTCTGCGATTGGTATCTCGAGCTGGCGAAGCCCGTTCTGCAGGGCGACGGTGCAGCCGCAGCGGAGCGGGCTGAGACACAGGCGACCGTTGCCCATGTCATCGACCTGATCTGCCAGCTTCTCCACCCCTTCATGCCGTTCCTCACCGAGGAGCTCTGGGCCGTGAAGGCGGGAGAGGGGGCTCAGCGCAAGCTTGCCAAGGGTGATGCCGCGCTGGTCTGCCTGACGCGCTGGCCCGAGCTTGCCGGCCTCACGAACGAGGCGGCCGAGGCTGAGATCGGCTTCGTCGTCGATCTGATCTCCGATATCCGCTCGGTCCGCTCCGAGACCAATGTGCCGGCCGGCGCGCAAGCGCCTCTGGTCCTGGTCAAGGCGAGTGCTGCGACCAAGGCGACGATCGAAGCCTGGGCTCCGATGATCGAACGGCTGGCGCGCGTCTCCGCGATCGGCTTCGCCGAGATCGCCCCGCCGCAATCCGCCCAGATCATCGTGCGTGGCGAAGTCGCGGCTCTGCCGCTCGCCGGCATCATCGACCTCGACGCGGAGCGGGCGCGCCTGACGAAGGAGCTCGCCAAGCTCGACCAGGACATTCTCGCGGTGGAGCGCAAGCTCGGCAATCCGGATTTCGTCGCTCGTGCGCCGGAAGAGGTCGTCGAGGAAAACCGCGAGCGCAAGGCGCAGGCCGAGGCACGGAAGGTCAAGATCGGCGAAGCGCTGGTGCGGCTGCAATAGCCCGGTAGCGCGTCACTCCCGCGTTATGCAAAGACTGGTAGGGTTCCAAACGCGCTTGCTGGAGCCCTGCCATGTTTCGCCGCAATGCCTTCGATCGGTTCCTTGTCGATGACTTCCTGACGGAAGCTGGTACGCCCTCGCGCCGGCGTTTTCTGCAGGGGCTTGCGGCCTCGGGCCTGTTGCTCACCGGCGGCGCTGTGCTCGACCAGCGGGTCTGGGCCAATCCGGTCTTCGCTGCCTATCCTTTCGGGCTCGGCATCGCCTCGGGCGATCCGTCTGCCGATGGCTTCGTGATCTGGACCAAGCTCGCGCCCCTGCCGCTTGCGCGCAATGGCGGCATGCCCATGAAGGCTGTCGAGGTCACCTACGAGATCGGTGCCGAGGCGAATATGCGCCAGATCGTGCAACGCGGCTCGGCCCTGGCCCGGCCCGAGCTCGGCCACGCCGTCCATGTCGAGGTCTCCGGGCTGGAACCGAACCGCGACTATTTCTACCGCTTCACGTGCGGCGGCGAGCGCACCATCACGGGCCGTGCCCGTACCTTCCCGTCGGCGAATGTGTCGGTTGAGCGGGTCCATTTCGGTGTGCTCGGCTGCCAGCGCTACGAGGACGGCCATTTCACCGCCTTTCGCCATGTTGCGGATGAACACTTCGATTTCATCTACCATTACGGCGACTACATCTACGAGTACCGCATGGTGCGGCCGAACGAGCGGCCCTTGGCTGTCGCGCGCGTCATGCCCGGAGATCCCGACGAGATCTATTCGCTCGCCGACTACCGGCATCGTTATGCGATCTACAAATCCGATCCCGACCTGCAACTGGCCCATGCCTCGACATCGTGGCTGGTCTCGTTCGACGATCATGAGGTCGACAACAATTTTGCAGGCCTGGTCTCCGAGCAGAATGTTCCCCCGGAGATCTTCGCGCTGCGCCGCGCTGCCGGATTCCAGGCCTGGTATGAGCATATGCCGTTGCGCCGGGCGTCGATCCCGAGCGGTCCTTCGATCCAGGCCTATCGGCGCTTCCTCTATGGCGATCTGGCCCAGATCGATGTGCTCGACACCCGCCAGTTCCGCTCGGACCAGCCTTGCGGAGATGGCTCGCACGCAGCCTGCGCTGACGCGCTGAAGCCTGAAAACACGATGCTTGGCGAAAAGCAGGAGGCCTGGCTTGCCGAGGGCCTGCGCAGTTCGAGAGCGCGATGGAACGTGCTGGCTCAGCAGGTCATGGTGATGCGCCACGACCGCGATCCCGACCCCAGGAAGGTCGGCTACAGCATGGATAAATGGGACGGTGCAGTGGCGGCACGCCAGCGTCTGTTCGACACGCTGGAGAGCGCTGGCACGGCCAACGCAGTCGTGCTCACCGGAGACATCCACCAGAACTGGGCGGGCGAGCTCAAGGCCAATTTCGACGATCCCAAGTCCAGGACGCTTGGCGTCGAGTTCGTCGCCACCTCGATCACCTCGGGCGGCGACGGAGCCGACACGACAAAGGCGGGACAGGTCGCCCTGCAAAAGAACCCGCATATCGGGTTCTTCAACAATCAGCGCGGCTACATGCGCCATACCCTTTCACAAGGCGGCTGGCAGGCCGATTACCGCGTGCTGGACCGGGTTATCACTGCCGGAGCCGCGATCTCGACCCGTGCCAGCTTCGTCGTCGAGGCCGGAAAACCGGGGATGTCGCCGAAATGAACCGCTGTCTGCGCTGCCCGTATCAGGACATGAATCGGTCGCCAAATTGACCTTGAACTAAGAGACCTCTGGCAAATTCCCGGGGACACGATTAGATGCGCGCGGGGTGCAAGTCTGCCATGCGCCGTTCGATCCACTGCACGAGACACTGAACCGACGCATGCTCAAGCGAGCTTATGATTGGTGCGTTTCCTACGCATCCCACCCCGCCGCGCCGTGGCTGCTCTTCGCCCTGACTTTTGTCGAGAGCTCGGTCAGCCCGTTGCCTCCGATTCCGCTGCTGCTGCCGATGTGCATCGCGCGGCCGGACCGGGCCTGGTTCTACGCCGGGATCTGCTCGCTCGGCGCCGTCACGGGGGGCTATCTCGGCTATGCGATCGGCGCCTTCCTGTATGAATCCGTCGGC
Organism: Allobosea sp. 2RAB26; assembly: GCF_052115465.1. Classification (NCBI taxonomy): domain Bacteria; kingdom Pseudomonadati; phylum Pseudomonadota; class Alphaproteobacteria; order Hyphomicrobiales; family Alloboseaceae; genus Allobosea; species Allobosea sp. 2RAB26. The sequence goes on from NZ_JBFRGS010000005.1 coordinate 291,338, forward strand.
GTCTGGCTGATCAGCATCTACGGGCTTCAGGACAAGGCCGCCCATCTGATCTCGAGTTCGCAGGATTTCTGGTTCTGGGTGCTCGTCACCAAGGGGCTGACGCCGATCCCGTTCAAGATCGTCACGATCATGTCGGGCTTCCTGCATTTCGACATCTGGAAGTTCACCATCGGCATGGTGATCTCACGCGTCACCTTCTTCGCCATGATCGCGCTCGCGCTACGCTTCTACGGCGACAACATCCGCATCTTCATCGAGAAGCACCTGCCGCTCAGCGTGACGCTTCTGCTCGTGGTGGTCGTTGGCGGGTTCTTCGTCCTGCCCATGGTTCTCTGAGCTGCGGTTCCTCAAATTGTGACATCGTGGCAACACCGCTGAGGCATCGCATGCGCGCTGTCCTGAGCTGGATCAGATGCCGCGATGCCGCCACAAAGCGCCCCCAGCAAAGAGGGACGTTAAGTCACTGAGATTTAGATGATTTAAAGTCGGGTTTGTCCGGTTGGAAGATTATGTCCTTCCCGAGCCTGCAAAGAGACTGAACGTTGCGCCTGGCGCGGGCTGCGTGGCACATCTGCCGCGCGCTCAAGCGCAGGGTGGAGCGAGGACAGGTAGAATGGACGCGCGCGTTTTCGATAAGTCGAAGCTACCCAGCCGGCATGTCAGCGTCGGGCCGGCGCGCGCTCCGCATCGTTCCTACTACTATGCGATGGGGATGACCTCGAAGCAGATCGCGCAGCCCTTCGTCGGCGTTGCGTCCTGCTGGAACGAGGCGGCTCCCTGCAATATTTCGCTGATGCGCCAGGCGCAGGCCGTCAAGAAGGGCGTTGCTTCGGCCGCGGGCACGCCGCGCGAGTTCTGCACCATCACGGTGACCGACGGCATCGCCATGGGCCACCAGGGCATGAAGTCGTCGCTGGCCTCGCGCGAATGCATCGCCGACTCGGTCGAGCTCACCATGCGCGGTCACTGCTATGACGCGCTGGTCGGCCTTGCCGGTTGCGACAAGTCACTTCCGGGCATGATGATGGCGATGGTTCGCCTCAACGTGCCGTCGATCTTCATCTATGGCGGCTCGATCCTGCCGGGCACCTTCAAGGGCAAGCCGGTCACCGTCCAGGACGTGTTCGAGGCCGTCGGCAAACACTCCGTCGGCGCCATGTCGGACGAGGACCTGAAGGAACTAGAAGAGGCGGCCTGCCCGTCCTCGGGCTCCTGCGGCGCCCAGTTCACCGCCAACACCATGGCGACGGTTGCCGAGGCTATCGGCCTTGCGCTGCCCTATTCCTGTGGCGCGCCTGCGCCCTACGATGTGCGCGACACCTTCTGCTACACCGCCGGCGAGATGGTGATGGAGCTGATCGCCAGGAACATCCGCCCGCGCGACATCGTCACCCGCAAGGCGTTGGAGAATGCGGCCATGGTCGTGGCGGCCTCGGGCGGCTCGACCAATGGTGCGCTGCACTTGCCGGCGATCGCACATGAATGCGGTATCGATTTCGATCTCTTCGCCGTCGCCGAGATCTTCAAGAAGACCCCCTACATCGCCGACCTGAAGCCAGGTGGGAAATATGTCGCCAAGGACATGTTCGAAGTCGGCGGCATTCCGCTGTTGATGAAGACCCTGCTCGACCATGGCTACCTGCATGGCGACTGCATGACCGTGACGGGCCGCACGATTGCCGAAAACCTCGCTTCGGTGAAGTGGAACGATGAGCAGGACGTAATCCGCCCCGCCAACAAGCCGCTGTCCGACAATGGCGGTGTCGTCGGTTTGCAGGGCAATCTCGCCCCTGAGGGCGCGATCGTGAAGATCGCGGGCATGCCGGCCGAGAGCCTGGTCTTCACCGGGCCGGCTCGCTGCTTCGACTGCGAGGAGGACGCCTTCAGGGCCGTCACCAATCGCGAGTACAAGGTCGGCGACGTGCTGGTCATCCGCTATGAGGGCCCCAAGGGCGGCCCCGGCATGCGCGAGATGCTGTCGACGACCGCGGCCCTCTACGGCCAGGGCATGGGCGACAAGGTCGCGCTGATCACGGACGGGCGATTCTCCGGCGCGACGCGCGGTTTCTGCGTCGGCCATGTCGGCCCCGAAGCCGCTGTTGGCGGGCCGATTGGCCTCATCCGCGATGGTGACATTATCGAGCTCGATGCCATCACAGGAAAGCTCGCGTGCCGCCTTTCTGATGCCGAACTTGAGGAGCGTCGTAAGGCCTGGAAACCGCGCAAGACCGACTACAATTCGGGCGCGCTGTGGAAATACGCGCAAACGGTCGGCTCCGCCAAGGGCGGGGCCGTGACCCACCCAGGAGGGGCGGCAGAAACCCATTGCTATGCGGATATCTGAGACCATCATAGCTGGAGCATTCCTGATCCTGGGCTGCCAGTCGGCAGCCTGGTCGCAGGATGTCATGGGCCGGGCACCGATCCCGCCGCGCTCGATTCCGGGCGCTCCGCTGCCGGAGCCCGAGGGGCCGCCTCCCGCGGGCCTGCAGGCCCTCCCCAATGGCCGCGTGCTGGCGCCTGCGCCGAACGCTCCCGCCGCGCATGCCGCGCTGCCGCTGGCGCCCTTCGCTAGCGCGCGCGATGCGCTGAAGGCCTGGATGCGCGATTCGACTGCTGGTGATCAGGCCGGCGCCGTGCGCGCGCTCGAATATGCCGCGGCTCACGGCCACCTCACGGCCCAGTACAAGCTCGGCCGGATGTATGCCGGTGGCGAAGGCGTTCCCAGCAATGATCTGAAGGCCTTCGAGTACTTCTCTAAGATCGCGGACGAGAATGCCGATGCGATTCCCGGCACGGCCGACGGGCGTATCGTTGGCAGCGCCTTCGTAGCGCTCGGCAGCTATTTCACGGACGGCATCAAGGGCTCCTATGTGAAGCCCAATATCGACCGGGCCTTCGATATGTTCCACTATGCCGCATCCTATTTCGGCGATCCCGACGGGCAGTACAATCTTGCCCGGCTCTACATGAACGGGCAGGGCACCGGCCGCGACCAGCGACAGGCAGCGCGCTGGATGAAGCTTGCAGCCGAGAAGGGGCATGTGCCGGCGCGTGCCGTTTTTGGCGACATGCTGGTTCGTGGCAGCGATGGCGTTCCGCGTCAGGTCTCACAAGGGCTGATGTGGCTTGCTCTGGCACGCGATGCTGCCGATCCGGCGCGTGAAGCCTGGATCTTCGAGCGCTATGACGCGGCCTTCGCTGCGGCTTCCGTGAGTGACCGCAACGCGGCGCTATCGCTGGTTGAGCGCCAGCAGGTTGCAGGCCGCTCCAGCGAACGCTGAAAGCCGTACACCGACGTCTCTGGCCGCCCCACGCGGCGGCGTAACCCGCGGCGGGCAAGTACGCCCTGACGTGCCCACCGCATCGCTCTTTCCTTCAGCCCTGCATACATCCTCGCCTTGTCGTTGCGTGGGAAAACCGTTGCTCGCGCCCCGGCGCCTGATGTCGCGAGTCGGAGCTGCCGCGAACCGCGCCGGTTTTCTGGCGCACGCCGTCTGCTCTTCGGCGGCCGCACATTTCCGGAAGCGGGCCGCACCGGGCGAAACGGGCGCACACCGAGATGTGATGGCGCCGGCTTGTCCGAGGCCTGAACACGGATCAATGTTCATCGTATGTTCATGCGGTAAGGTGGAGATTCACCACAAGGCGAGGCTCACTTGATGGGAGATTCGTCATGACCTCAATGCTCAGCATCACCAAGACGACTGCCGCTGCTTTCGCCGCGGTCATGGCAGTCGGTGTCATCGCATGGTCGGCGCCAGCCGAGGCGCGGTTCGGCGGCGGCGGCGGCTTCCAGGGTGGCGGAGGCTTCCATGGCGGTGGCGGAGGCTTCCACAGTGGCGGCATGGCCTTCCACGGCGGCGGCGGCCGAATGGCTGGCTTCGGAGGGGGCGGTTTCGCCCATCCCGGTTTTGCCCGCCCAGCCTTTGCCGGTCGGTCGGTTTTCTTCCACCAACAGCGGTTCAACCATAACCGGTTCTTCGTCGGCCCGGCCTTCGCATTCGGCGTCGGCGCGCCCTATTACTACAACACCTATTACAATGACGGCTGCTACTATGCGTGGCAGCAGCACTACGACCAGTGGGGTTACGCTGTCGCTCGCCGCGTCTTGGTCTGCTACTGACAAGCCGTTCCATGCGGCGCGGACGACGCTTGGTCCGGGCAATAGCCGCGCAAGGACGCGCTGATCACGCTGCCTTCAACTCCACGATGACCGGCACGTGATCCGAGGGCTTGTCCCAGCCGCGGACATGTTTGGCGATCGAGACAGCGGCAAGCTTGTCTGCAGCGTGCGGCGAAAGCAGCAGATGGTCGATCCGGATGCCGTTGTTCCGCTGCCAGGCGCCAGCCTGATAATCCCAGAAGGTGTAAAGCCCGCCGGAATCCGTGGTCGAGCGTAGCGCTTCGGTGAAACCGAGATTGACGAGCCCGCGGAAGGCGGCCCGGGTCTGCGGGAGGAACAGCGCGTCATCGACCCAGGCCGCGGGGTCGCGTGCATCACGCGGCTCGGGGATGACGTTGTAATCGCCGGCCAGGACCAGCGGCTCTTCCTGGGCAAGCAGCATTTGCGCATGGGCGGTCAGGCGGCGCATCCAGCCAAGCTTATAGGGATATTTCTCGGTATTGGGCGGATTGCCGTTCGGCAGGTAGATCGAGGCGATACGGACTACGCCACCGGCATAGGGCAGCACGCCCTCGAGATAGCGAGTCTGCTCGTCGGCATCGTCTCCCGGCAAGCCGCGGCGGACATCCTCGAGCCTGGCGCGGCTGAGAATCGCGACGCCGTTGAAGGTCTTCTGGCCATGGGTCTCGACCTGCCAGCCGGCCTCCTCGATTTCGCGCCGCGGGAAATCCCCGTCGACGCATTTCAGCTCCTGCAGGCAGAGGGCGTCGGGCTCGGATTCCCTGAGGAAATCGAGCAGATGGCCAAGCCGCTGGCGGACCGAATTGACGTTCCAGGTGGCAATGCGCAACGGGCTGGCTCCGAGTCAGGTCGAGGGCTGAATAAGCGTCAGAGATCGGCCGCTGACAACCCTGCAGTGGTGCCGGTCATGCCAAATGGCGTCAGCATCCGTGCCCAAACAGCACATCTCCCCATCAAAAAACCTCCCCATGTCGCCATGGAGAGGCTCGATGTCGTGGCGCTGAATGCGCGTCAGCGCTCAGGGACAGGCGCGCACCACGCCGCCCGCGCCGATATAGGTTCCGGTCTCGGGGTCGTAGCTGCGGAACCGGCGCGCGCAATAGGCGACTGCATCGGCATCCGGGGAGGCATAAACCGGGCCTCCATAGACGGGGCCGCCATAGACAGGGGCCGGAGCGGCGTAGACCGGACCAGGCGCAAGCAATGCGCCAGCTGCCAGTGCGCCGATGGCGCCCGCTGCAATGCCGGCACCGACGGCCGCACCGCGTCCGCCGCGATAATAGCCGCCGCGGTAGCCGTAGCCGGGGCCGTAATATCTCCGGTACTGCACACTCTGAATCAGATCCTTGACCGATTCGGCGACAGCCGCTGCTGAGCCAGTCGTCGCGCTCAACGGCGCGGCGCTCGCCGGGGCAGTCAGGATGACGCCTCCTAGCAGCGCGGTGGCGATGGCGAGGGTCTTGATCATGACGAAACTTTCTCCTTTCCTCTCGAACGTGAGAGGAACGCCAGTGTTCCTCCAATCCATGGCAATTTTATAGTGCAAGGCGACGGCGTGAAAGCCCCGGCCGTCAAGATCCGTGAAATTTCGTCCTTACAGCGCTTCGTCATCGCATTTCAGCATTTCGATGCAAAGTTCGGCTCAGGATTGGCGCTTGTCTCGCAGGCGCTTCCGCACCATCTAGCGACGGCATGATGTTGCTTCGCAACACGATCCCTTCCCGCATCCGGAACCACTCTATGCTGCACCAGAACCCGACGCTGCCCCCTGCCGAGGCGATGAAGCCGTTGCCGATGATCATTTTCGGCTCGCGCTGGCTGCAGGTGCCGCTCTATCTCGGCCTCATCGTCGCGCAATGCGTCTATGTCTTCCTGTTCCTGAAGGAACTGGTCCACCTCGTTACACATGCGACGCAGTTCGGCGAGCAGCAGATCATGCTGGTCGTGCTCGGGCTGATCGATGTGGTGATGATCTCCAACTTGCTGATCATGGTCATCGTGGGCGGCTACGAGACATTCGTTTCGCGCCTGAAGCTCCATGGTCACCCCGATCAGCCGGAATGGCTGAGCCATGTCAATGCGAGCGTCCTGAAGATCAAACTCGCCATGGCGATCATCGGGATCTCGTCGATCCACCTGCTCAGGACCTTCATCGAGGCCGGCAATATCGGCAATACGGGGCGGGTGACGAATTACACCGAGACCGGGGTCATCCTGCAGACGGTGATCCACGTCGTCTTCATCTTCTCGGCCATGGGCATCGCCTGGGTCGACAAGATCACTCTGCCGGCCGGCAAGGGCCACTGAGCCGCGGGTCAGGCCCTGAGACCGCGCGGCGTCCCCTTGGTGCTGCGCGGCTGCGCCTGGCCTGGCGCAGTCTCGACGCCGATCGTCGGCAATGCCAGCGTGCGTTGGCCGCGAAAATCGACATGGCAGACGAGGAGCCCACGCTCCTCGATATAACCCAGAACGCGGCGGGCGCGGCCCGGCGAATGACTGCCATAGACCTCGGCGAGCTCGGCGTCGGTCGGGGCGGGAGCGCCCTCGATCGCGGTGCGGGCAATGTAGAGAAACAGGCTCTGGAGGTCGTCCGGCAGGGTGGCTGCGGCGTCGAGCGAGACCTGCCAGGCATGGGACGCCGTGATGTCCTCACTCGCGCCTGCGCGGGCTACGGCGAGCCGCCGGCGGAAGTCATCGAGGCTGAGCGATGATTGACCGACGCGGCGCATGCGGCAGCGCACCGTAAAGTCCTGATAGACCACGGCGACCTGGCGGCTCCGCGTTTCCGGATCCTCCATCAGATCGCGCAGGATCTCGGTCATGATCGCCTCGCGCTCTTCCGGTTCCATCGGAATCTCGGGCTCCGGCTCGACGGCGGGGGCAGGGCGGTAGCTCTCGATCTGGCGGAGCACCTCGTTGGCTGCCGGGCGCGGCCGCGGCGTGGGGCGCGGGACCCAGGAGGTGACGGGAGGTTCGTTCTCGCCCGCTTCGAAAATCAGCTTGCTTGCATCCTCCGGGGCCTGTTCGGGCAGGGGCATCAGGCCGGGCGCACTGCCGCGATCGACCGAGGACACGGCGCCGATCCTGAGCGGCAAGGGGCGTTTCGACAGCGCCGGGCCCAATGCGACGAACTGGCCACGCTCGAGGTCGCGGAACATCTCGGCCTGGCGCCGGTCCATGCCGAGCAAGTCGGAGGCGCGCTGCATGTCGATATCGAGGAAGGTGCGGCCCATCAGGAAGTTCGAGGCCTCGGCCGCGACGTTCTTGGCAAGCTTGGCGAGACGCTGAGTCGCGATCACCCCGGCGAGGCCGCGCTTGCGGCCGCGGCACATCAGATTGGTCATGGCGCCGAGGGAGAGGCGACGCGCTTCGTCCGACGCTTCGCCGGCCATGACGGGCGCGAAGAGCTGCGCCTCGTCGACGACGACCAGGATCGGGAACCACAGGCTGCGATCGACGTCGAACAGCCCGCCGAGAAAGGCGGCCGTCGCGCGCAACTGCTCGTCGGCGTCGAGATTCTCGAGGTTGAGCACGATCGAGACACGATGCTGGCGGACGCGGATGGCGATACGCTGCAATTCGGCCTCGCCGCAGGCGGCGTCGACCACGACATGGCCGAACTGACCGGCCAGCGAGACGAAATCGCCCTCCGGATCAATCACGGCTTGCTGGACCAGCGGTGCGCTTTGCTCCAGCAGCCGGCGCAGCAGATGCGACTTTCCTGAGCCGGAATTGCCTTGGACCAGCAGGCGCGTCGCCAGCAATTCGGCGAGATCAAGCAGCGCGGGTTGTCCACCCTGGGTCAAGCCCATGTCGATGCCCGTCGTCATGCTCTGGTCTTGCTGCTCCGTCTGCCGCCCTGTTCCCGGACCGGCGCTTCTAACACACTGGAACTGGCCGATGGCCGGATACGGCCGGCCTTCCACAACTATCGGCCCCGGCAGATCAGCGCAGGCAGCGCCGCGCGCGTTCTTCACGCTGAATGTCGGCGATCATGCGGCGCTGGGTGTTCGACAGCGGCAGTTCCTCGGCATTGTCGTATTGGCAGCCGGCATTACCAAAGGCCGCGATACCGCGCTGGGTGCGGAAGCAGTAGCCCTGCGCCTTGTAGATCTCGTTGCGGGCATACCAGAGCTCATCGCAGGTTTGCTGCGCGAGAGCCGGCGCAGGCATTCCTGTCAAAGTCAGGAATGCCATGATCATCAATGTCTTGTGCGGCATGGTTCACTTCTTGAATCGAGTCGGCTCGATGCAAGATTGGGCCGCCGGACGAGCCCGGGCAAGCGGGGCTATTTCAACTCGCTCTTGCGCAGCATGGCGGCGCTCATGCTGACTCCGAAATGTTCGCTCATTTCGCCCGCACTCATATGGCGGATCGCTTCGATATTCGGGATCAGCAGGGCGGCGGCATAGCGCCGGGCCTGATACTCCATCGCCCGGACCTTGGCCGAGAGGCGCTCGGCCTGCGAGCCGGCAGGGGCGCGATGCAGGATGCCTTCATGGCCGAGCAGGGCATGTCCGACCTCATGGGCGATGGTCATCAGCGCCCGGCTTTCGCCGCGCAGGGCCGCGAGAAACACGGGTTCCGGGATCCGAAGGCGCTTGGTCTCAGAATCCCATTGCGCCTCGGCGTCGGCGAGTTGGCCGTCCGGTACACGTTCATAGGCAAAATTCGGGTAGCGGGCCTTCAGCCGCGCCATCAGGATCATGAAATCAATGCCCTGTTCGTCGCGGAAGCCGAGTTCGCGGCGATGGCTCAAGGCGCGGGCATCGATCTGGGCATCGGTCAGGAATGCGGGCTTCATGACAGCCTCCCGTGACGGAGCGGGAGCAGCCTAGCGCGCTCTTTGCCAATGCTCAATCCAGGATCATCAGGCTTGCGCAGCTAGCGCGGGGCCATCTCGAGGCAGGTCAGGACCTGGACATAGCTGGGCGGGCCGCCGAGTTGCGCGCTCTCGACGCAGGTGTTGCGGCTCTGCGCTGGATAGGCCGACCAGCGTTGTACCAACGTCGCGCGCGCCTGGTTCTCGTCGTCCTGGCAGGCCTGGGCGGTACGACCGACCCCCATGCTGGAACGGCCGACGTCGCGGCACGTGTTGACGACATCGAAGCGCGGCGGCCCATCGGAAACGGGAACGAAGAGACCGGTTGATAGTGATAGTGAGAGAAGGGCTGCGCTGATCATGGCGGAACCTCCGCAGGAGTGCCCGCGCGTTCTACGCGTTCAAACCGGGCCTGCTCCAGCATAGCGCGTCGCCTGCACAGCCGCTAGCCAAGCGTAAACCGGTCTCTGCCCTTCGCCTTGCTTACGTAAAGCAGACCGTCCGCCCGCCTGTAGATTTGCTCCAGTGTTTCAAGGCCGTCGAAGAGGGCCGCGCCGACGCTGGCGGTCAGGTGAGGGGCAGTGTCCGAGGCGTCATGGGGAATGTCGAGCGAGGAGACCGCGCGGACGAGATTATCAAGCATGGCGCATGCCGTATCAGGCCTGACTCCATAGAGGATCAGGCCAAATTCCTCGCCTCCCAGGCGCCCAACCATGTCCATCGGCCGCCGCAATCTCGCTTCGAGCGCGCGGGCCAGGCTGCGCAGAGCCAGGTCGCCGGCCTGGTGTCCGTAGCGGTCATTGTACTTCTTGAAGTGATCGACATCGAGAATGGCGAAGACGAGACCGGCGCGCTCGCGCCTGGCCTGGCGCAAGGCCGTTGCGGCGTGCTCCTCGAAGAAGCGCCGATTGCCGATACCGGTCAGTGCGTCGGACATGGCGCGGTTGTGCAGCATCCGACGCAGCAGGAAGTGATCGCGCTGGGTGTATTCGCGCAGATAGGCGCCGACCGCGCCGACGAAGACGGCAAAGAACATCAGGATCGAGATCCGGATATGCTCATGGATATGGCCGGGATCGAGCATGACGAACCCGAGCAGAGCATTCAGGACAGCGATCAGCATCGCTGCCGCGACGCTTTGATGGAAGGTCAGGCCGACCGGCAGGAACACCGCCATGATGATGACGAAGCCGGCCAGATCCGCCTGGGCGAGGCCGCGCAGCTTGAAGACATTGGCGCTGACTGCACTCGTCGTTCCAATCAGCACGAGAACGAGGAAGCTCAGCCGGTTATAGGCACGGGGCAGACGCTTGCCGACGAGGACCGAGATCAGGGAAAGCAGGACGGCGAGCGTGATCCAGCGCAGAGCGGCTGCGGCCAGGGCGTCGTAGCGCTGCGCCCGATACTCCGTCAGCGGGTCGATCCGTGCGATGTCGAGCGCGATGAAGACGAGCCAGATTCCGAGCGCGGTGAGCGCGCAGACCAGCGTGCTCATCCGCTGCTCGATGCGCATATAGCGGCGGTATTCGTCTTCCAGCCCCGAGACGAAGCGCAGGCGCTTGAAGCCTCGCGCGCGCTGCCTTGCATAGGAACTGTCGCGCGCAGGCGCCGGGGGCGCGTTTTCCGCGGCGTCTATGACCTGTTCCAAAGCACTCACCGCACAAGCCTGCGAGCGGAGTGCCTAACACTCCGTTGGGGAGAGGGGCACTGCGTCGCAATCGCTGCGGGTGTGCGCGGGGACGGTTTCGGAAGCCTTGCGCCGGTGATGAGAATGCGAGGGAAGGCGCGCGGCCCGCGCCCTAACGCCATTCCTAGCCATGCTCGCTGGCCAGAATGGCCTCGACGATCTCCTGAACGTTCAGGGCCTCAGGCAGCGTCGCGAGATGATGCGGCCCGCCCTGCGTGAGGCGGATGACACCCTCGAGCTGGCGCCTGAGTGCGACGGGGCGTGCATCCGCCTGTGACAATGCGTCGGCAGCGCGTTCCCAGCTGCCATCGGGCAGACGGCGTTCGGCGATCGACCAGTCGCAAAGCCGGACCGCGCCCCTATCACCTTCCAGCATCCAGATATTGTGGTCATCCTTCCCAGTGCTCCCGACACTGCCCTTGAGCGCGACGGGGATGTCCCCGGCCAGCAACCTGGCCTCGATCCGGCGCTCCGATTTGCCCGCCTCCGGGAAGGCCACGCTCGCCGTGAGCCCATGCAGGGGGCCAACCAGCCTGCGGCTCAGGAAGAGGAAATGCGACACGACCTCGCGGGTGAAACCGCCCTGCGGGGTTCTGTCCAGCCAGGCCGCGGCGTCGGCCTGCCAGGGGCGCGGCCAGGTCGCGAAGGCGACTTCGATCGAGACGCGGGACAGAGTGCCGACCGCATCCTGCGCGATCCACTCCATCAATGTCGCTACGGCGAGCGAGGACGCGAAGGGGAAATTGACCGCGCCTCTGTCGCCGGCTTCCGCAACAAAGGCGCGCGCATCGGCGACATCGACCGCCAGCGGTTTCTCGCAAAAGACGCTCTTGCCGGCGCTGATGGCGGCGCGCGCGTGGGTGAGGTGGGAGGCTGGAGGCGAGGCAATATAGACGCAGTCGCTGGCGGCGACGACCGCTGCGGCGTCAGTCAGCCGCGGAACCTGCGGGAAGGTTGCGGCCATGCGCTCCATTGCCGAAGGCGCCGGATCCCAGACGCCGCTGACCTTCACCAGTTCCTGGGACTGGTCGAGAATGGCGTGCAGCAGCCGCTCGCCCATGATGCCTGCGCCAATGATCCCGATCGAGAGAGTGCCGTTCTGCATCGCCTAAGAATCCCTGCTCTGAGCCGAGGAGCGCGATAGCAGGATTCCGTCAGCGCCACGAGCGCGCGAGCGGCCGTAATCACGCGTCGCTACCATGTGGCGCGCAGCCCGGCGGTGAATACATGGGTGGTGGCGTCGGCATTGAGCCGGACATCATAGTCGGCGAACAGTGTGGCGTAGCGGCCAGCGCGTGCCGACAGGCCCAGGCCGAGGATGGCGCTGTCGCGCGCCACTCTCGCGCCCTGGACCGGGAAGGAGGCCGCAGGCGCCCCAATGAAGGCGGCATCGAGCACCATCGCATCGTCGAGGAACTCGTGCTGCCAGCGGCCACGAAGCTCGACAGCGACGCGGCTGGAGGCGAGATCGAACTCCTTCGCCAGGCGCAGGCCCAGGCTGCCGAGGAGGCTTTCCGCGGATTGCTTGCCGGCCGTCAGGCCAATGCTGCCAGCGCCGGTCTCGCTGAATCCGTCCTGCTGCAGATAGCTGTAACGCAGTGCCGCCAGCGGCTCGAGCTTAGACGAACCGAGATCAAGGGCGTAGCCGGCTTCGAGCGCGCCGGTGAAGCGATCGCCACCGTATTCGGCCCTTGCCTGGCGAGAGAGCCCACCGAAGCTGATGCTGCGCTCAGATTCGAAATCGAGGCGGGCATAACCGAAGGTACCATCAAGGCGCAGCGGGCCGCGTGTGTAGCCGCCATAGAGCGCGCCTTCATAGGCCTTGATGCCGCCCTTGCCGGAGAAGTTGCGGAATTCGGCGTCAGTGCTGGAGTAGCCAGCGCTGAGCCCGACCAGAATTTCCGGAGTGATCTGCCGGTCAAAACCGGCGATCATCCCGCCGCCGCGATACTCGGCCCCGCCGGCATTGGCATCGCCACCAAGCGTCCCGATGATGCCATAGCCCCGCGCCCAGACATTGTTCTGGGCTGAAGCCGGCCCGGCCGGCAGGCGCATCAGCAGCGCTGCGGCGGGACTCGCCGCGGCGCTCGATGCATAAGCCATTGCGGTGCCGGTTGCGGTGGGTTCGGCCTGGCCGGAGCGCAGATCGCTGAGCCGTTGCGAGATCATGGCACTGAAGGGGGCAGAGCCGCCGAGGGCGAGAGTACCAAGGCTGGCATGCGCCTCGCCGGAGAGGCCGGCAAGGGCCTGTCGCGCGCCATCCCGCGTGCCGGCGGCCTGCAGCAACCCCGCTACGTCGCGTAGATCCTGATCCGCACCGGCAACGCCGCGTTCGAGCGCGGCGCCGGCGGCGCATTGGTTGGCCGAGGCGCAGACGCCTGGCGTATCGAAGGGCAAGGTGCGGATATCGAGATGCGCCGTGTTCGGCTGGTAACGCAGGCTCGCCTGGATGAAGGGCGCCGAACCATCGCCCGGCGGCCCCTCGATGCCGTCGAAGCGGCCGATGAGGCCCTGTCCGGCGCTGAGCACCGGCATGGTCTGGAAGCGCGGCAAGAGTTGCGCCCGGCCTCCCATGGCGACGAGGCCGGAAAGGCTGCCGGTGCCGGTGACGGCAAGGTGGTTCAGCCCACCGATTGGGCTGACCTGCTGAACCAGAATGCCACCGGCCTGCTGCACGTAATTGCCGCTGATGGTCAGCGTGCCAGCGCCGCGGCTATCGCCGGCCCAGAGGGTGCCGGCATTGGTGACTGAGCCCGTGATCAGGCCGGTACCAGTGAGCGTGCCGGCCGCACCGATACTGGTCGGCGAGGCGATGCTGCCCATGATCGAGAGAAAGCCGCCGTCGACGCGTGTCGCACCGGCATAGGAGCTGTGGCCCGTGAGCATGAGTTCGCCCGCGCCGCGTTTGACGAGACCGCCGGCCCCGACGATGTCGTTTCCGAAGACGGCGAGGCCGCCGGGCTGCTCGACGACGAAATCGCCCCAATCGAAACGGCCAGGTCCGAGCACTGCCTTGCCGACATCGAGCAGGCCGTAGCCGAATATGTCGTCGACGCCGGGAGCGCCGATGTCCCGGGCGGTGCCGAGCAGGGTCTGGCGCACCTGATCGGCGCTGAAGAACGGGAACATCTGCCAGACCAGGGCCGCTGCACCTGAGACATGGGGAGCTGCAAACGACGTGCCGTTGACCTTGGTGTATCCGCCGTTCTTGTCGGCGACGACGATGGGATCGTCTGGAAATTCGCCCCACCAGTCCCCGCCGCCGGGAGCCGTCAGGCACCAGTTCTTGGCCACGCCGCAGCGGTTCGTGTACAATGGCTCGTAGCCTGGTCCGTAGGCCACCACGGCCAGCCAGCCGCGCTCCAGTTCCGGGAAATGATAGGGCAGGCCGGCTTCGATGCTCGGCTGGGTCCGCTCGTCATTCCCTGTACCCCAGACCAACAGGGCGCCAGATGCCACTGCACGACGATAGGCCGGCAGCTCCTGCCATCGAGCAAGCTCGCTCTGCGTCACCGACGTGACAGGATCGAAGCTGCCCCAGCTGTTGTTGATGACGCGCACCCCCCGGGCCACGAGCCCATCGTAGGCTGCAACGAAGCCTGAAGACGGTGCCGGAATTCCATCCTGATCAAAGACGCGCGCGCTGAGGATCGTAGCGCCTGGCGCCACGCCATGCATGCCGATGCCGTCGCGATTGGCAGCGATTACTGAGGCGACGCCCGTGCCGTGCCCTCCGGGGTCGGTCACAAGAGCGGTGTTCGCGATATAGTCGTAGCCACCCCCAAAGCGGCCTGCGAATTCGGAATGCCCGGTGAACACTCCGCTGTCCACAACGCCAACCAGGATGCCCGTGCCGTCGACGCCTCGCGCATAAGCGTTTGCGGCATTGATATAATCGAGTCCCCACTGAGCCTTGTATTCGGGGGGTCTCCACATACTGGGATCGGTAAGGAGGCCGCCCGACTGGGCTGAAGCAGCACTCGCCAGTGCCGTCGTCAGCAACAGGGCAGCGGCGGCTTTCTTAGGCAAGGACGGCACGCAGGCCTCAAAGGCAGGAATCGGGCGGTCCGGTCGATGATCGTCGGTCCAAGGCTTTGCGGCCGTATCTCCCCACCGTCAATACGGCAGATTTCGTATGGTGAAGGTGGGGTCAAGTTGGTTCGGAGACTTCGACGACGCCTTCCAGTATGAGGACTTTGCCAAACCCTGGTCTGCGCGTTGCATCGCGGTGACCGAGAATTTCGAGCGCGAGACCGGGCTCAAGGCCTATGAGGCCTGGATGAGAAGCAGGACCGGCATCCCTTCTGAGTGCGGGCGCCAGGTTCGCGCTCCACTCCTTTCGCATTGCTTTGGGCCTCGAAGCCAAGGACGAAGGCCCTGCGGTGAGCTCAGGGTCTGGGGTCCGCAATTGGCCATCTCCACCCGTCCTGCTCGCCTGGCCGATCGCCATTCGCGTATCGCGTTCCAGAGCGATGTGCGATCGCCGAACCTCTGCCGGCACTTCAATGCAGGCGCACTGGACACTTCGGCCGCCGGCCGAATGCTGCTGGCGCAAATTGCCGAATTACTCGTTCCGAGAATCCGGTTCCTGGGCCGCAATCCAGTCGGCGAAGGCCAGCATGGCAGCCGTCGGCTTCCGCGATTTGAGCTTGGTCAGCCAATAGCTTCCAAGCGAGATCGAGGCCGGGAACGGTCGCCGGATCGAGCCGTTGCGCAATTGGCGCGAGAACATGAGAGCCGGGGCGAGGGCTACTCCGACCCCTTGTTCGGCGGCCTCCATCATCGCGAGCGACGAGTCGAAGACGATGGCGCCTGCAATGTTGGGCGGCATGTCCGCGCCAGTGGCAGCAAACCAGCGGCTCCACTCGTCCATGCGGTAGCTGCGCAACAGAGTGAGCGTGCCGAGATCCTGCGGCGCATGGAGGGCGGCGGCCAGTTCGGGCGTACAGAGCGGCGTCAGGGGCGCCTCGAACAGCTCCGTAGCATCGAGACCGTGCCAGGCGCCGTTGCCGAACCGAATGGAGAAGTCCAATCCTTCGGCAGCCAGATCGACCCGATTGTTGTTCGTGGAGAGCCTCAGCTCGACGAACGGATGAGCGCGCCTGAAGTCCTCGAGCCGGGGCAGCAGCCAGCCGACCGCGAAGGTGCCCACCGCTCCGACCACGAGCAGTTCGCGGACCTTTCCCGACCCAACCCTGTCGAGCGTCGTGGCCAGGCGATCGAAGGCATCGCTCACGACGGGAAGGAGGGCTTCGCCCTCTGCCGTGATCCTGAGGCCGCGCGGGAGCCTGCGGAACAACTGAACGCCCAATCTCTGCTCGAGAGAGCGAACCTGCTGGCTCACGGCGGCTTGCGTCACCGCGAGTTCGATGCCGGCCCGCGTGAAGCTGAGATGCCTGGCCGATGCTTCGAACGCCCGCAACGCGTTGAGTGGCAGAAAAGGTCGAACCATCGATGCCCAAATTTAACTTATGGCTGATCCGACTTATCATCGTTTGCCGGGAGTTCGAAGGGGTCATAAACGGCGCTCATTCCGAATTGGAAGGAGATGCCCTTGTCCAAACGACTCTATGCCGGTCTGGCAGCCAGCGTTCTCGCCGGCACGCTGGGCAGTCTGTCCAGCGCCCACGGCGCAGGCCCCGATCAGGACGCCCGCGTGCGCCAGGCCGTCGACGAAGCGGTGAAGCCGGTGATCGAGCAGCACGGGATCCCCGGCCTGGCTGTTGCCGTGACGATCGATGGAAAGCGCTACTTCATCGAGTACGGCCTGGCCTCGAAGGAACCCAGGGTTCCTGTTACGCGGGACACGCTCTTCGAGCTGGGGTCGATCAGCAAGACCTTTACGGCGACGCTCGCGACCTATGCCGAGATCGAGGGCAAGTTGTCGCTGAACGACAGTGTCAGCCAACACATGCCCGAGTTGAAGGGCAGTGCCCTGGACGATGTGCGATTGCTGGATCTCGGCACGCATACGGCTGGCGGCTTTCCGCTTCAGGTCCCTGACGACGTCAAGGATCAGAAGCAGCTCATGGCCTATTATCGCGCCTGGAAGCCGCGCTTCACTCCCGGCACATACCGAAATTACGCCAACCCGAGCATTGGTCTTCTCGGCGTCGTCACCGCGAAGGCGATGGGAGCAAGCTTCGAGACGTTGATGGAGCGGCGATTGTTCCCGGATCTCGGGCTGCGCCGGACCTATATCAACGTCCCCGCGGCGGAAATGAAGAGTTACGCGTGGGGCTACAACCGGGAGGACAAGCCGATGCGGGTCTCCCCGGGCCTCCTCGCGACCGAAGCCTATGGGGTCAAATCCAATGCCGTCGACATGATCCGCTTCCTGGAGGTGAACATGGGCATCGGCACCGTGCCGGGGAAGGCGGCCGTCGCTGCGCGGGCGACCCATACCGGGTATTTCCGCGCGAGCGAGCTCATCCAGGATCTGATCTGGGAGCAATACCCCTATCCGGTCGAGCTGGATAAACTCGTCGCCGGCAACTCGGCCAAGATGATCCTGAACGGCGTCCCCGCGGTTGCGATCGAGCCGCCGATGGCGCCGCGGAGCGACGTGATCCTCAACAAGACCGGGTCGACCAATGGCTTTGGCGGCTACGTCGCCTATGTCCCGGCAAAGAAGATCGGGATCGTCATGCTCGCGAACAAGAACTACCCCAATGATGCGCGGGTGAAGGCCGCGCATCAGGTGTTGTCGCGGCTTGCCGAGTAAGTCTGGCTGGTTGCATTCGCCTGACGAAGGACAAACGGAGCAGGCTGCCTTGCAGGGGCCGCGCGTCCTGCTGCTACCGCTCCGATTGTGCCGTGATGCCGCGACGCGCGGACCCGAAATCGAGCGGCCGCGTCAGACCAGCCGCACCGCCTTGCCCGGATTCATCAGGTTCGCAGGGTCGAACTGGCGCTTGACGCCTCGCATCAGCTCCAGGTCGAATGGCGGCTTATAGATTTCGATGAGGTCGCGCTTGAGCTCGCCCAGGCCGTGCTCGGCGCTGATGCTGCCGTCGAAAGCCTCGACGAGATCATAGAGCGCCGTCTCGACCTGCTTATGCAGTGCGTGGCGCTCGGTGGCGTCGGCACCGGCCGGTGCCAACAGATTGAAATGCAGATTGCCGTCGCCGATATGGCCGAAAACGATCGGGCGCAGGCGCGCGTCGATCGCATTCAGCGCCGTCAGGCAGCGATCGACGAAAGCCGGGATGGCGCTGATCGGGGTGGAGACATCATGGCTGAAGCTGGGGCCTGCGCGCTTCTGTGCTTCCGTGATGTTCTCGCGGAGTGCCCAAAGCTGCTCGGCCTGTGCCAGGGAACGGGCGATGACGGCGTCTTCGACGATCTCCTGCTCGAAGCCTTCGGAGAGAACACTCTCCAGGATCGCTTCGAGCGGAATTTCCGGCGTCGCCGCATCGAGTTGCAGCAGCACATAGACGCCGCCGCGTAGTGCCGGTTGGATGACATGCGGAGCATGGGTTTCGACCAGGGCGCGGCAGTCCTCGGTAAAGCACTCGCAGCCAGAGAGGACGTCGGCAGCGCGCGAGCGGGCTAGCTGGAACAGGCGCAAAGCCGCTGCGAAATCCCGGACGCTGGCCAGGGCGGTCGCGCGCGCCTGCGGTGCAGCGTGCAGTTTCAGCACGGCGGCGGTGACGATGCCGAGAGTTCCTTCCGAACCGATGAAGAGATGCTTCAGGTCGTAACCGGTGTTGTCCTTGCGCAACGCGCGCAGGCCGTTCCACACCCGGCCGTCGGGCAGCACGACCTCCAGCCCGAGCACCTGGTCGCGCATGTTGCCGTAGCGCAAAACCGCCGTTCCGCCGGCATTGGTGGCGATCGTGCCACCGATCTGGCAACTGCCTTCGGCGGCGAGGCTGACGGGAAAGAACAGGCCGGCATCGCGTGCGCGCTGCTGCAAAGTCTGCAGAACTACGCCGGACTCCACGATGGCAACGGCGTTGACGGTGTCGATCTCGCGGATGCGGTTCATGCGGCCAAGCTGGACGACAACCGCTTGGCCGCTGTCATCGGGAATCCCCCCGAAGACGAGGCCGGTATTCCCGCCCTGCGGGACCAGCGGAACGCGGTGGCGCTGGCTCCAAGCTGCGATCTCTGCGACCTGCCGGACGTCGGCTGGCCGGACCACAGCGCGGGCAAGTCCGTGTCGCCGGCCGCGCCAGTCCTCGCAGAACGGCGCGATGGCGTCAGCGTCGGTCAGGACATGGTCGGCTCCAACGATCTGCTCGAGCTCGTTCAGGGGGGGCGTGGACATTGCGTTCTCCTGGAAAGCCGCGAGCGTGAACGTGAGGGTTGAACCGCAGCCCGCATGAAGCAGGCGGCGGTTCAATCATGTCCGCCGAGCCTAGTCGATCTTCGTCTGAGGCCAGCCGTGGTCATCGTGGATTGCGGTGAAGGCCGGGCGGGCTACAGCTCGCCCGGCTCAGGTGTTCAGCGTGCCGGCGACTGACCGAGTTCGTGCAGGAGCGCCGCGCCGGTGCGAAGCCCGCTGTAGAAGCAGTCGAGAGTCAGGTTCTCATTTGGCGCATGGTTCGCTTCGTCGGGGTTCGCGTAAGGGGTGACGAAGGCGGGAATGCCGAGGATCTTGGTGAAGACATAGCCTGGCAGGCTGCCGAACCCCGCGGGGATCAGCAGTGGCTCTTCGCCCTGGGCCTTGACAAAGGCCTGGCGCAACGGCGTCGTAAAGGGCGAGGCGATGGGAGTCTTCGAGGGCTGCATCCCCCTGTCCTGAGCGATGAACTCGACCTCTGGGGCATGCTTGGCCACATGGTCCGCGACCTTGCGCAGAATGTCCTCCGGGTCCTGCGCCTCGACCAAGCGGATATCGCATTTCACGAAAGCTTCGTTCGGCAGCACGGTCTTGGTGCCGGGCCCGCCATAGCCGCCGTGGAAGCCGTTGATGGTCAGTGTCGGACGAAAGCAGAGGCGCTCGTAGAAGGGGCGGTCGGCAGGTGCGTCCAGGCGATCAAGCCCCAGGTTCTGCTTCACCGCCTCGGCGGCGCGGGGGAGGCGCTCGATAGCCGCGAGTTCCTCTGGTGTCGGCGGCTCGATATCGTCGTGGAGGCCCGCGATGGTGATCTCGCCCGCAGCATCCTTCATGGTGCCGAGCAGGTGTACGAGCGTCCAGATCGGATTTGGCACCACGCCACCGAAATTGCCGGAATGCACGTCCCGATTGGCGTGACGACAGCGCAGATCGAAGGAGATCACGCCGCGTGAGCCGAACTTGATCGCGGCCGCACCGCTGGCATGGCGCGGACCATCGGCCGTGACGGCGAGATCGGCCCTCAGCTTGTCCTTGTTGGCCCGCACGAAGTCGGCGATGTGCGGGCTGCCGATCTCTTCCTCGCCTTCCAGCAGGAGGATGACATTGCAGGGAAGCGTGCCATGCACCTTAAGATGCGATTCGATCGCCATCATCTGTGCGAAATGCTGGCCCTTGTTGTCGCCGACCCCGCGCGCATAGAGCCGGCCGTCGCGGATCGTCGGCTCGAAGGGCGGCGAGAGCCATTTGTCGAGCGGATCGGGAGGCTGCACGTCATAGTGGCCGTAGAGCAGCACTGTGGGCTTGCCCGGCGCCTTTTCCCAACGCCCGATGACCATGGGGTGCCCTTCGGTGGGCACCAGTTCGGTCTCGAGCCCGATATCGGTCAGCATCTTGACCAGCAGTTCTCCGACTTCAGCGATGCCGATATTCTCGGCACTGATGCTCGGGTGGCGCAGATAATCGATCAGACGATCAAGGAAAGGGGCGCGGTTCGCCTCGATATGATCGAAAACCGCGGCCAAGGTGTCGGAGGAAGCCATAAGTCTTGCACCTGCCAGAATTAGGAGAGCCAAAGTCGCACCCGTTCTGGTTACGATGGCCGCGGCAAACCCGTCCATGCGCGACATGAATGCGCGCCATCTCCGGACGCTGGATGCCGGTCCGTCGCTGCTGTCGCCAACGGCCTTGCGACGGCCGGGCCGATGGCGTCTGCTGGATCAGGTGATCAGTTGATTGTGAAAGGCGAAGTCGAGGCAGCCCTGGATGTGCTGCTCCAGAATAGCCTGAGCCTCCACAGCGTCCCGCCTCAGTGCACAGCCGAGCAGCGCCTTGTGCTCTTCGGCTGCAATCGCGCCGCGGAAGATCACGAAGACCATCTGGTACCGAAGGTAACGGTCATAGACGCCGGAATGGACATTCAGCAGGGCCTTGGAGCCGCAGGCCGAGACCAGGGCCTGGTGAAATTCCCAGTCGTAGCGCTTCCACTGCTCCGCTTGCGTGCGGTCGCCCGCGAGCAGGCTCGCTTCCATCCGCGCCAGCTTGTGATGGGCGGCAACGACGCGGCCTTCCCATTCCATGTCGCCGGACTGGAATGACTGCGCCAGGGCGCTCCTCTCGATGAGCAGCCGAAGCGCCGCGATCTCCTTCAGATCCTCGGCCGAGCACGGCGCAACCTGGAAACCGCGCTGTCCCTCTGCCGTGATCAATCCTTCCGGAGTGAGGCGGCTGAAGATCTCGCGCAAGGTGCCGATTCCGACGCCATACGCTGTCCGCAATTTTTCCAATGGCAGGCGTTGGCCGGGGCGGAGACGCCCGAAGACGATGTCCGTGCGGATGCGCTCATAAGCTTGTTCTCCGGTCGAGATCGGCGCGATGTCGTCGCCTGCAAAATCCGTCACGATGTCCGCCATGCCCTGCGCGCACCTTTTTCGAGAGGGCCGTCCTACGACGCGTGCGGCCTCCGCGCCAGAACCAATGAGTGACGGCTGAAATCAAGATCATCGGATGATTATGATATTATAAGTTGATGGCGGCTTCGCTAGATGTAATGTGCTCGCGAGGTCGCCTAAGAGGCGCCCAATGACGGCAGAGCCGTAACGGCCATCCCGGGGAGGAACGAGAATGATCAAGTCGAAATTGAACCGCCGTCAGGCTCTGTTGGCTGGCGCGGTCGGGCTTGCGGCGCCCGGCCTGCTGCTGCGGCCTGCGCTGGCGGTGACGCCGGCGGAGATCAAGGCGAAAGGCAAGCTGGTCGTGGGTATCCAGGGCGACAATCCGCCCTGGGGCTTCGTCACCAGCGCCGGCAAGCAGGATGGGCTGGATGCCGATATCGCGGCGCTCTTCGGCAAGGAGCTCGGCGTCCCCGTCGAGTTCGTGCCGCTCGAGGTCAATAATCGCATCCCGGCCCTGACCACGGGGCGCGTCGATGTGCTGTTTGCGACGATGGCGATGCTGCCCGAACGGGCCAAGGTGGTGCAGTTCAGCAAGCCCTATGTCGCGAACACGATCGTGCTGATCGGGCCGAAATCGGCGGTGATCAAGACCAACGAGGACATGGCGAAGTTCACCATTGGCGTGGCCAAGGGCGCAGCCCAGGATACCCAGGTCACCAAGAACGCGCCGGCCAGCACGACGATCCGGCGCTATGACGGTGACGCTCCCAGCATCCAGGCGCTGGTCTCGGGCCAGGTCCAGGCGCTTGGCGGCAACATCTTCTACATCCAGCGTATCGAGCAGGCCCGGCCGGGCGAATTCGAGAACAAGCTCGAATTCCAGAACCTCTACAACGGCGCCTGCACCCGGCAGGGCGAGAAGGAGATCAACGCCGCCCTCAACGCCTTCATCGACAAGATCAGGGCCAATGGCGAGCTCCAGAAAGTCTACGACAAGTGGATGAAGGTTCCCGTCCACAAGTTCCCCGACAGCCTCGAAGGCATCTCCTTCACCGCAAGCTGAGCGCGCTGCTCGCTCGCTCCTTCAGATTTTGCCTGCAGGCCGGCCGCGTTGACTCCGGCCTGCACGCGCCTTGGCGCGCATGCGCGACGAGGCGCCAAGGATATCGACATGAGCAATCGCATCTACGTCCTCAACGGCCCCAATCTCAATCTGCTCGGCCAGCGCGAACCCGCGATCTACGGAACGACCACGCTCGATGAGGTTCGACAGCGCTGTATCGAGAAAGCCGGGACGCTGGGTTTCGAGATCGACTTCCGCCAGACGAATTTCGAGGGCGAGCTGGTGGAGAGCGTGCATCAGGCCCGCATCGAGGCGTGCGGGATCATCATCAATCCGGCCGGCTACACCTTCACCTCAATCGCGTTGCTCGATGCCCTCAAGATGTTCGACGGTCCGAAGATCGAGCTGCACATTTCCAACGTGCATGCCCGAGAGAGCATCTACCACAATTCGCTGATCTCCCGGACGGCGACCGGCATCCTGATCGGCTTCGGCGCAGCCGGTTACGAACTGGCGATCCAGGCCATGGCCGGCCTGGTCGGGCCCAGCTGATCCCTGCGCGCCATGCGGTCAGCGGCAGAGCATGCGAAGCACGGTCTCGATCGCGCTGAGCCGTCGGCGCTCGCGGGCTTCCGGCGCCCCCATGTCGTGCCCGAAGACCTGCTGGATGCTAGCCCGGTTGGAGACATTGTAGAAACTCAGCGCGCTGATCGTCAGATGGATGTCGATCGGGTCGAGACCCTCCCGAAACACTCCCTCGCGCAGTCCGCGCTCATAGACCTCGCCGATCATGTCGATGACCGAGAGGTTGAGATCCGCGATCTTGGGAGAGCTCTGGAGATGCCGGGCATGGTGGATGTTCTCGACCATGACTAGGCGGACGAAATCCGGATTGTCGGCGTGATAGTCGAAGGTGAAACCCGTCAGCGACACGATCGCTTCGCGCGGGGGCAGGGCAGCCAGATCGAGGCTGCGCTCGAAATTGCGGATCCGGGCATAGGCCTCCTCGAGCACGGCCCGGTAGAGTCCCTCCTTGTCGCCGAAATAATAGTAGATCATCCGCTTGCTGGTGGAGGTCTTCGCCGCGATCTCGTCGACCCTCGCACCACTCAGCCCATTCTCGACGAACTCGTCACGCGCGACCGCCAGGATATTGCGGCGAACGCCGTCGGGGTCCTGGGTCCAGCTCGCGGATTTTCGCGTGCCAGCCGGCCGCGCCGGCGAGGCCGGCATCTCATTCGTCTTGCGGCTTCCAAGCATGGACAGACCCCGGCGCCGACTGTGCGGCTGTAAATGAACCGTTCAGTTCAATTGACTTGACCAATTGAACCGTTTCGTACATTTAACATCGACAGGCGATCGCGCAAGCCGAACGATCGCTCATACTCAAGGCGCCCACCCAGAGGCGCTACCGCCAAAGACGGGAATCGGATCGACCCACTCAGAAGGTCGGCCGCTCAGGGAAACGCCATGAACTACAAGCTTGATTTCACGCCTGTACTGGATGGGTTGCCGAGCCTTCTGACCGCCTGTCTGGGAACGCTGTTCCTGGCGCTCGGCGGCATGGTGCTGGCCATCGTCATCGGCATCGGCGGTGTTGTGCTGCGCGACTCGCGGATCAAACAGGTGCGCTGGCTGGTGATGGCTTTCGTCGAGCTGATCCGGAACACGCCCTTCCTGGTGCAGATCTATTTCATCTATTTCGCATTGCCGCTCCTGGGCGTGCGGCTCGACCCGACGCCGACGGCCATTATCGCGCTGGGCATCAATGGCGGCGCCTATGCCATCGAGATTATCCGTGGCGGCGTTCAGTCGATCAGCAAGGGGCAGGTCGAAGCCGGTCTCGCGCTTGGCCTGCACAAGGCGCAGGTCTTCCGGCTGATCGTTCTGCGGCCGGCGCTGCGCGCGATCTTTCCCTCACTGACCAGCCAGTTCGTGCTGCTGACGCTGACGACCAGCGTCGCCTCCGCGATCTCTGCCTATGAGCTGACCTCAGTCGCACAACGGATCGAGTCGGACAGCTTCCGCAGCTTCGAGGTCTACGGGACGGTGACGCTGTTCTACCTCGTCATATCCTGGCTGATGATGCGCTTCTTCGCGCTCATCTCCGGTCGGTATTTCAGCTATCCGGTCAAGTGAGGAGATCGTCATGGGTACAAACGAATTCCTCTTCCTCCTCACCGGACTGAAATGGACGGTCTTCCTTTCGGTGATCGGCTTCGTCGGGGGCGGTATCTTCGGGCTCGGCGTCGCTCTGGCGCGGACCTCCGGTATTCCGCTGCTGGAGCGTGCAACCTCAGGCTATATCGCCATCTTCCAGGGCACGCCGCTGCTGATGCAGCTTTTCGTGGTCTATTACGGACTGGCGCTGATCGGGTTGAAACTCGACTCCTGGGTCGCCGTCTCGATCGGCTTCACGCTGCATGCCAGCGCCTATCTCGGCGAAATCTGGCGTGGCTCAATCGAAGCCGTGCCGAAGGGCCAGACCGAGGCCGCCAAGGCGCTGAGCCTGAACTATGTCTCGCGGATGAAGGATGTGGTCCTGCCGCAGGCTATCCGCATCTCGCTGCCGGCGACGATCGGCTTCCTGGTGCAGCTGATCAAGGGAACGTCGCTGGCTGCCATCGTCGGTTTCACCGAGCTGGCCCGTGCCGGCAACATCATCTCGAACCAGATCTTCCAGCCTCTCCTCGTCTTCGGGATTGTGGGGGCTCTGTACTTCGTCATGTGCTGGCCGCTCTCGCTCTTCGGCGCGCGGCTGGAACGCCAGTTTGCCGCGGCAACACGCTGACGAGGCCGGCAACAATATCCAGACACCGCGCCAATCCAGCCAGGCAAGATCAACCAAGCAAGATCAACCAAGCAAGATCCACCAAGGGAGTGAGACATGACATCTTCGAACAAGGGATTGCTCAACCGCCGTCAGGCTCTGTTGGCCGGCGCGGTCGGGCTTGCGGCGCCGAGCCTGCTGCTGCGGCCTGCGCTGGCGGTGACGCCGGCGGAGATCAAGGCGAAGGGCAAGCTGGTCGTGGGCATCCAGGGCGACAATCCGCCCTGGGGCTTCGTCACCAGCGCCGGCAAGCAGGATGGGCTGGATGCCGATATCGCGGCGCTCTTCGGCAAGGAGCTCGGCGTCCCCGTCGAGTTCGTGCCGCTCGAGGTCAATAACCGCATCCCGACCCTGACCACGGGGCGCGTCGATGTGCTGTTTGCGACGATGGCGATGCTGCCCGAACGGGCCAAGGTGGTGCAGTTCAGCAAGCCCTATGTCGCCAACACGATCGTGCTGATCGGGCCGAAATCGGCGGTGATCAAGACGAATGAGGACATGGCGAAGTTCACCATCGGCGTGGCCAAGGGCGCAGCCCAGGATACCCAGGTCACCAAGAACGCGCCGGCCAGCACGACGATCCGGCGCTATGACGGCGATGCCCCCAGCATCCAGGCGCTGGTCTCGGGCCAGGTCCAGGCGCTTGGCGGCAACATCTTCTACATCCAGCGTATCGAGCAGGCCCGGCCGGGCGAATTCGAGAACAAGCTCGAATTCCAGAACCTCTACAACGGCGCTTGCACCCGGCAGGGCGAGAAGGAGATCAACGCCGCCCTCAACGCCTTTATCGACAAGATCAGGGCCAATGGCGAGCTCCAGAAAGTCTACGACAAGTGGATGAAGGTTCCCGTCCACAAGTTCCCCGACAGCCTCGAAGGCATCTCCTTCTCCGCAAGCTGAGCGCGGCAGGACAAAACGGAGCAGAGGCCATGAACAGCCAGTCCGCGACTGCAACCATTCAAGGGACTGACGCCATGATCAAAATGGCGGGCGTCGAGAAATGGTATGGCGAGTTCAAGGCCTTGACCGACATCAACCTGTCGGTCCGCCAGGGCGAGAAGATCGTCCTGTGCGGGCCGTCAGGTTCGGGAAAATCGACCCTGATCCGTTGCATCAACCATCTCGAACCCTACCAGAAGGGCGAGATCCGCGTCGGTGGGACGGTTCTCAGCGATGATTCCAGGATCATCGATGCCGTTCGCCGCGAGGTTGGAATGGTGTTTCAGCATTTCAACCTGTTTCCGCATCTGACGGTGCTGGAGAACTGCATGCTGGCGCCGATGCGTTCGCTTCGCGCCAGCAAGGCGCAGGCCGAAGCCACGGCAAGACGCCTGCTCGGCCGGGTCAAGATCGCCGAA
Organism: Allobosea sp. 2RAB26; assembly: GCF_052115465.1. Taxonomy (NCBI): domain Bacteria; kingdom Pseudomonadati; phylum Pseudomonadota; class Alphaproteobacteria; order Hyphomicrobiales; family Alloboseaceae; genus Allobosea; species Allobosea sp. 2RAB26. The sequence continues at coordinate 317,923 of NZ_JBFRGS010000005.1, forward strand.
CAGGCGGAAAAATATCCGGTCCAGCTCTCCGGCGGACAGCAGCAGCGCGTCGCGATCGCGCGGGCCCTGTGCATGCAGCCGAAGGTCATGCTGTTCGACGAGCCGACCTCGGCGCTCGACCCGGAAATGGTCAAGGAGGTGCTCGACACCATGATCGGGCTCGCCGAGGAGGGCATGACGATGATCTGCGTCACCCACGAGATGGGGTTTGCGCGCCAGGTCGCCGACCGCGTGATCTTCATGGCGAGCGGTGCGATCGTCGAAGAAGCGCCGCCGGCTGCGTTCTTCACCAATCCGCGCCACGAGCGCACCCGGCAGTTCCTCGGCGAGATCCTGCACAATCACTGAGGAGGAGGCCGGCATGGCCGATCTGCAATCGATGCCACTGCGTCTCGGTGTCCTCGGTGCGGCGAATATCGCACGCAGCTTTGCGAGCGGCGTCGCGCCGTCGAGGACTGTCACGGTCGCTGCCGTCGCCAGCCGCGATGCCGGGAAGGCCGAACGCTTTGCGATGGAATGCGGCATTCCGCATTTTCATGGCTCCTATGAAGCCTTGCTGGCCGATCCGGAGATCGACGCGATCTACAATCCGCTGCCGAACTCGCTCCATGCGGAATGGTCGATCCGGGCCATGCAAGCCGGCAAGCATGTGCTCTGCGAGAAGCCGCTGGCGATGAATGCGACCGAGGTCCGCGCCATGGCCGCTGCTGCACGCCAGCACGGACGCCATCTCGTCGAGGCCTATCCCTACCGCGCACAAGCCCAGACGCTGAAACTGCGCGAATTGCTCAACGCGGGCGCGATCGGCAAGGTTCAGCTCATCCGATCGAGCTTTGGCGTCGCCTTCTCCGACCCGGCGAATATCCGCCTGAAGCCCGAAGTCGGCGGTGGCGCCCTTCTCGACGCGGGCAGTTATGCCGTCAGCCTGGCGCTTCTCGTCGCAGGCTCGCGGCCCGAGCGCGTCAGCGCGACGGCGCGCTGGAGCGAAACCGGCGTCGATCGCAGCGTTGCGGCCACGCTGGAATTTCCGAGCGGAGCGCTTGCGCAGATCTCGTGCAGCTTTGCCACGGCCTATCACCGCCACGCCCTGATCGCAGGAGATGCCGGAACGATCGAGACGACCTATCTCAACCATCCCCCACTCGGTGGGCCGCCGGTGCTCACGATCCGGCGTGGAACGACCGTTCAGACCGCGCCCGAGACCATCGAGGTTGCGCCCGGCAATGGGTTCCTCGCGGAAGCGGAGTCGTTCGAGCGGCTGGTGCGGCAAGGACCCGAGCACTGGACCGGCGCGACCCTGGCGGAATCCATCGATATCGCGGTGACGCTGGATGCGATCCTGGCCAGCGCCCGGTCGGGCGCAGCCGTCAGCGTCGCTGCCGAGATCAACACCTAGGAAGGCCAGTTCGTCATGATCCGCGGCACGACGAAACTCATCGCCCATCTCGGCTATCCGACCGAGAGCTTCAAGGCGCCGATGATCTACAACCCGTATTTCGAGCGAGAAGGGATCGACGCCGTCGTGGTGCCGATGGGCTGCAAGGCGGATGACTATCCGGCTTTCCTCAGGCTCTTCTTCAGGCTCTCCAACGCTCACGGCGCCCTTATCACCATGCCGCACAAGGTGACGACGACCGCGCTGGTCGACGAGGTGCAAACCACGGCCGCGATCGCAGGAGCCTGCAATGCCGTGCGGCTCGATGCCGATGGCCGGCTGGTCGGCGACATGTTCGACGGCGAGGGCTTCGTGCGCGGTGTGCTGGGCAAGGGCCGTGTGCTCAAGGGCGCGCGTGCGCTCGTCGTCGGCGCCGGCGGCGTCGGCTCGGCCATCGCAGCCTCGCTCGCCAAGGCAGGCGTCGCGGCACTCGGCCTGTTCGATACCCATGCGCCTCTGGCGAACGGCCTCGCTGACAGGCTTCGCAAGCACTATCCGAAACTGGTCGTCACTGTCGGCTCGAACGATCCGGCCGGATTCGAGATCCTGGTCAATGCGACGCCGCTCGGCATGAAGGCAGGCGATCCCTTGCCGATGGACGTTGCGCGCATCGCGCCTTCGGCCTTTGTCGGGGAAGTGGTGATGAAGCAGGAGATCACTCCCTTCCTGGCCGCCGTTCGCGCCCGCGGCTGCGCATTCCAGATCGGTGTCGACATGTTGTTCGAGCAGATCCCGGCCTATCTTGAGTTCTTCGGATTCCCCACCACGACATCGGAGGATCTGCGCTCGGTCGCACAGCTCGGCTATGAGGAGACGCGCTCATGATCCCTTCCATCGCCACCGTCTGCGTCTCCGGTACGCTTCAGGAGAAGCTCGAGGCCATTGCGGCAGCCGGCTTTCGTGCCGTCGAGATCTTTGAGAACGACCTGATCGCCTTTCCGGGCTCGCCGACAGAGGTGCGCCGGATCTGCAGCGATCTCGGGCTCGCGATCGTGACCTGCCAGCCGTTCCGCGATTTCGAGGGCATGCCCGATGCGCGGCGGGTGCGGACATTCGACCGGGCGGAACGGAAATTCGACCTCCTGCAGGAGCTTGGGACCGACCTGCTCTTCGTCTGCTCGAGCGTCTCGCCCGAGGGCTTGAGCGGCATCGACAGGCTCGCCGGCGATTTCGCCGAGCTTGGCGAGCGGGCCGCCAAACGAGGGTTGCGCGTCGGCTATGAGGCGCTGGCCTGGGGACGTCATGTCTTCGACTATCGCGATGCCTGGGAGATCGTGCGCCGGGCCGGCCGCGACAATGTCGGCATCATCCTCGACAGCTTCCACATCCTCTCGCGCGGGCTCGATCCCGCGAGCATCGGCACCATCCCGCGCGACCGGATCTTCATGGTGCAGATGGCGGATGCCCCCAAGCTGCAGATGGATCATCTCTCCTGGAGCCGCCACTGGCGCTGCCTGCCGGGGCAGGGCGATCTCGATCTGGCGGCCTTCATGAGGGCGCTCGCGTCGACCGGCTATGACGGCGTCCTGTCGCTCGAGATCTTCAACGACCGATTCCGGGCCGGCTCTGCCCGCTCGGTGGCGCTCGACGGCCATCGTTCGCTGATCTGGCTGCTCGACGAGACGGCACGGGAGCTCGGCCGGCCGGTGCCCGGCGCGGTCGAAATGCCGGCGCCCGAGCCGGTCGAAGCGGTCGAGTTCATCGAGTTCGCCATCGCCGAGGCCGAGCGGCCGGGCTTCCAGCGCCTTCTGAGCGCGCTCGGATTCAGCCGCGTCGGCGCGCATCGCTCCAAGGATGTCGATCTCTGGAGCCAGGGCGATATCCGCATCGTGCTTAACAGCGATATCGACGGTTTCGCCCATAGCTACCAGATCACGCATGGGACCTCGGTCTGCGCGATCGCGCTGAGGGTTGCAGATGCGGGCGCGGCCACAGAACGCGCGACGGCCCTGCTCGATGTGCCTCATGCCGGCGCGGTCGGGCCAGGCGAACTCGACATCCCGGCCGTGCGCGGCCTTGGCGGCAGCCTGCTCTATTTCCTGGATCAGTCTTCCGCCCTTGGACGCTGGTCGGAGGTGGATTTCGAGCCCACCGGCGCGAATGGCTCAAGCGCCGGATTGGTGGGGGTCGATCACATCTCGCAGAGCATGCAGTATGAGGAAATGCTGAGCTGGCTGCTGTTCTACTCGTCGCTGTTCAAGACAACGAAGACGCCGAGCCAGGCGGTGATCGATCCAGGGGGCGTCGTCCAGAGCCAGGTCATCGAGAGCGGGCTGGATGGTCAGGCCGGCCATGGCCTGAGACTCATTCTCAACGGCTCGCAAAGCCACCGGACGCTGTCGGCCCGCTTCATCACCGATTTCTTCGGCTCCGGCGTGCAACATATCGCCTTCGCCACGAATGATATTCGGGCGACCGTCGAACGGTTGGTGGGCAATGGCGTCGCCATGCTGCCGATTCCGGAGAACTATTACGATGACCTCGAAGCGCGGTCCGATCTGCCTCCCGAGGAGATCGATGCGCTAAAGGCGCTCAACATTCTCTACGACCGCGATGCCGGCGGCGATTTCTGGCAGGCCTATACCGCGACGCTCGATGGCGGGTTGTTCTTCGAGATCGTCCAGCGCAATGGCTATGGTGGCTATGGTGCGGCCAATGCGGGCATCCGCCTGACCGCGCAGGCGCGCCTGTCCCGTCCGATCACCGTGCCTGCGCCCACCCATGCATGAAGGCGCTGCCATGACCACACCCTGCATCATCACTGTCGCGATTACCGGCTCGCTGCCGACCAAGCGCGACAATCCCGCCGTTCCGATCACGATTGCCGAGCAGGTCGAGTCGACGCAGGAGGCCTTCGAGGCGGGGGCGACGCTGGCGCATTGCCATGTCCGCACCGACGAGGGCACGCCGACCTCCGACCCTGAGCGCTTTGGCCGCCTGCTCGAGGGGCTGCGCAAATATTGCCCGGGCATCATCGTGCAGCTCTCCACCGGAGGGCGCTCTGGGGCGGGCAGGGAACGCGGGGGCATGATCCCGCTCAAGCCGGACATGTGCTCGCTTTCGACGGGCTCATGCAATTTTCCGACGCGGGTCTATGAGAACAGCCCGGATCTCGTCGACTGGCTGGCGGCGGAGATGCTGACACACGGCGTCAAGCCCGAGATCGAAGCCTTCGATCTCTCGATGATCTTCAAGGCTGCCGAGATGGGTATCGCGGGCGCGATCAAGGGGCCCCTGCATGTCCAGTTCGTGATGGGCGTGAAGAACGCGATGCCGGTCGATCGCGCTGCGTTCGAGTTCTACATCGCGACATTGAAGCGGCTGGCGCCCGACGCGACCTGGACGGGCGCCGGAATCGGGCGCGACCAGATCACGCTGAACCGCTGGTCACTCGAACTCGGCGGTCACTGCCGCACGGGGCTGGAGGACAATGTCCGCCTCGATCGCGACACGCTCGCGCCGTCCAATGCCGCCCTCGTGAAGCGCATCGCCGAGATGGCAGGCAGCTATGACCGCCACGTGGCGTCGGTCGCAGAGGCGCGAGGTCTGTTGTCGCTGCCGACGGCGTGAGGCCGCGGCTAGTCAAGCTCCAGGTTGACGCTCCGCGACGTGGGGCGGAGCAGCATGTGTTTGTCCCAGGACAGCATCGCGGTGGCCGAAGAAGGTGCCGTAATGGCCYTTGGCGGAGGCGCCATCCTCGCGTCGGCTCTCGCCGGAGCGCTGCAGCACGAAGCGGCGCCTGCCGGGCGCCGCCAGGAACAATGAAACGCCTGCGTTTGGTCAGCCGACGGCCCGCTTCAGCACCGCGACCAGGGCAGCCATCTCATCCCTTGCGCCGATCGAAATGCGCAGGGCTCCCTGTGTACCGGGGACATCGAACATCATGATGTGGATGTTTGCCGCCTTCAGCGCCGAGAAGAATTCGGCGGCCGGTGCGGGCGTGAGGACCGCCAGGAAATTCGCCGCGCTGGGCAAGGCCACGAAGCCAAGATCCTTCAACTGGTCCGCCAGCCAGTCGCGGCCGTCCGCGGTCCTGCTGAGCAGGTCGGTGAGATAGGCGGGCTCCTTCAATGCCGCTTCGGCTCCCGCCAACGCCACGGCGTTGACGCTGAAATTGGTGCGGATCTTGCGATAGGAATCAGCCAGCGCCGGTGAGCCGACGATGCCGTATCCGACGCGGATGCCGGCAAGACCGAATGCCTTCGAGAAGGTGCGCGTCGAGATCCAGGGGCCGCTGCGGCGGCGCAGGATGGCGAGCACGTCGGGCCCGCCGGCATGATGGCCGAACTCGAAATAGGCCTCGTCGAAATGCAGCAGGGCATGATCCGGGACGCCGGCGACGAGTTGCTCCACTTCGGCCTCGTCGAGCATGCCGCCGGTCGGGTTATGCGGCGAGGCGACGAAGACGAGGCGTGTCCGGTCGGTGATGGCGCCCAGGGTGCCCACGACGTCGACGAGGCCATCGCGCCGGTTCGGAACAGATACGAGCTTTGCGCCGCGCATCGCGGCGCCCTTGGCATAGGCTGGAAAGCCAGGATGCGGCGCCACCGCCTCGTCGTCCGCGTCGAGGGCCAATTCGGCGCTGGCGAAGAGGAGTTCGTTCGAGCCGGCCCCCAGCACGATCTGTGCTGGCGGTACGGCAAGGCGCGAAGCCAGCGCTTCGATCAGCGAGGCGCCGTCATGATCGGGGTAGCGGTTCACCTGGCCGGCGGCGGCGCACATCGCCGCCACGACACTCGGAGCGGGCGGCTCCGAGGACTCGTTGAGATGCAGGCTCACCGGCGGCGGTGCTCCCTCAATGGGGGCGGGGGTGCGGCGCGCCGGGACGTTCTGCAGGCGTGCGATACGCGGAACCGGGATGACGGTGGGGTTCGACACAGCTTTCTCCGTAGTGGGCGCGGCAACGCGGATGGTCAGCGTACCGGCGGCGAATATTGCAGACCGCCCTTGCTCCAGAGATTGTTCAGCCCGCGCGCGATCCCCAGCCGCGAGCCCGCGCCGACATTGCGGTCGTGGGATTCGCCGTAATTGCCGACCTGCTTGACGATCTGCATCGCCCAATCGTTCTTCAGGCCCATTGGCTCGCCGAACTTGCCCTCGCTGCCAAGCAGGCGGCGCACCTCGGGGGAACCGGAGGCGGCGAGCTGGTCGGCATTGGCCGAGCTGACGCCAAGCTCTTCCGCAGCAACCATCGCAAAATAGGACCAGCGGACGATGCTGTTCCAGGCCTCGTCGCCCTGCCTCACGACTGGACCGAGCGGCTCCTTCGAGATCAGTTCGGGCAGGATCACGAATTCTGCCGGGTTGACCAGCTTCAGCCTGTAGGCCGACAGCGCCGAGACGTCGTTGCTGAAGACGTCGCAGCGTCCCGACTCGAAGGCCTTGGCAGCCTGGTCGCCGGATTCAAAGCTGACGGACTCGTACTTCATCCCATTCGCGCGAAAGAAGTCGGCGATGTTCAGTTCCGTGGTCGTACCGGTCGGTACGCACACCGACGCGCCGCCAAGCTCCTTGGCGGAGCCCGCGTTGAGCGACTTGCGGATCATGAAGCCCTGGCCGTCATAGTAGTTGATCCCGGCGAAGCGCAGACCGAGTTGCGTGTCGCGCGAGAGCGTCCAGGTCGCCTGGCGGGAGAGCACGTCGATTTCGCCGCTCTGCAGCGAGACGAACCTGTCCTTCGGGCTGAGGGGGATGAACTTGACCTTGCTTGCGTCGCCCAATGTGGCGGCGGCGACGGCCCGGCACAGGTCGACATCGAATCCGGTCCAGCGACCGGCCTCGTCCGGGACGGAGAAGCCCGCCACACCCGGGCTGACGCCGCAGAGCAGCTGACCGCGCTCGCGGACCTTTTCGAGTGTGCCGGCCTGGGCGGAAACCGCCAGCGCCAGAGTGAAGCCCAAGGCCGTGGTCAAGCGAGCGTGCATGTGATGGTCCTCCCCATTTGTCTGTGGTGGTGGGCGATCCATCGGCCGACCACAACGGGGTTCTTTGTTCGTTTCATTGTTTGAAACGACGGGCGCCGCGCGCGCCATTTCACAGTGCGAAATGCGCGGAGATCGCCATGCTGCGCCGGTGCCGGATGCGATGATGACGCATCCCAGCCGCTCGATCCCGTGCCGAGTCCATGCAGAACACGCCCCACAATTCCTTCCGGCGCCGCTTGCTCGATCGCGAGTCCTTGATCGGCAGCTTCATCAAGACACCGACCGGCCACGCCATCGAGATCCTCGGCGCAGTCGGCTTCGACTTCGTCGTCATCGACCAGGAGCATGCCCCCTTCGATAGGGGCTCTACCGATGTGGCGCTTCTCGCGGCCCGGGCTGCCGGGGTCGCCGGGGTCGTGCGTGTTCCGGTGCTTTCGCATGACGCGATCCTGTCGGTCCTGGATTGCGGCGCAGTCGGTGTCCTGGCGCCGCATGTCTCGAGTGTCGCGCAGGCCCGTATCCTTGCTGCCGCCTGCCGCTATCGGGGCGGTGCGCGCGGATTTTCGGGCGTGACCCGGGCCGGCGGTTACGGCGCCTTGAAGATGTGGAACCATGTCGATGCGGCCGACGCCGCCACGGCCGCCATCGCGATGATCGAGGATCCCGCTGCACTCGAGGAGATCGACGCGATCCTCGCCGTCGATGGGCTCGACGCCGTCTTCATTGGCCGCGGCGACCTTACGGTTGCTTTCGGTGCGCCGACACGGGACGCGCCTGTGGTCCGCGATGCGGTGGACAGGATCATCGCCGCAGCGAAACGGGCGAACAAGCCAGTCTGCGTCATGACCGACGGCGCCGATGAGGCCGCCGATTTTGCCGAGCGCGGTGCAAGCGCCTTCATCGTCTCGTCCGACCAGGGCTTCCTGAGGAAAGCGGCCGGCCACGCATTCAGCGAGATGTCGGCGATGAAAACCCGTGCTTCTCAGGCTGCCGTCGGCTGAACTGGAGAGATTTTCGATGTTCCACCCCACCGACCCCCGCGCCAAACTCGCGACCGGGGCGCCTGCCAAGGCTTCGCCCGTTTCGTCCTATGCCGGCGCGGATTATGCGCGCTTCTATGCGCAGGAGCCGCAGGAGGCCGGGTCCGATGCCCGCACCTGGATCGCGCGCGGGCAGAATTTCATCGTCGCCTATTCGGAGGTGCGCGCGGGGGCGAGTCTGGCGCGCATTGGCCAGCCGGATGAGTATTGCGTGATCCTGCCGGACGCTGCCATGGGCGCGTCGCTCTCTGCCCGCGGGGAGAGCCTCGCCGCGCCAGGCGCATCCATCCTGTTCGTACCGCCGGGAGATTCCGAGGTCACGGCAGCCGGGGATGGCCGCGTCATCCGGATCTTCTCCACTGCTGCGGCCGATCTGGCGGCGGCCTGCTCCAATGCCTCGTCCTATGCCGAGCCGCACGCCAATGTCGCGCTCCTGGAGCCTTGGCCCGAGCCGCGCGGTGGCTGGAAACTGCGGCGCTACAGCCTGGAAGGCGAGGGGGGCGAGAGCCGCTTCGGCCGGATTTTTCGCTGCACGACGCTGATGGTGAACGTGCTCGACCCGCGGCTCGGGCTGCGCGACATCACCAAGCTCTCGCCGCATCACCATGACGATTTCGAGCAGGGCTCACTCGTCATCGACGGCGCCTACATCCACGATATCCGCTGGCCCTGGACGCCGGATATGAGGATCTGGCGCGAGGACGAGCACGAGTTGATGGCGGCTCCGTCGCTGACGGTCATCCCCCCGCCTTCAATCCACACGTCCCGGTCGGTGCTGCCCGGCCTGAATCAGATGATCGACATCTTCTCACCACCACGCATGGATTTCTCGGAAAAGCCCGGTTGGGTGATCAACGCCGCAGATTATCCAATGCCCGGCGAAACGCCCTGAGGACTTCAGCATGCTTCTCGACAAGGCCCCCCAAATCGACCGTGCCCGGCAGGTCGCGGATCTGCTCGTCGGTGCGGTCGATCTGCACTGTCACAGCGGCCCCGCCGCGATGCCGCGCATCCTCGACCATCATGAGGCCATGCTCGACGCTGCCTCCGCGAAGTTCCGCGCGCTTGTCTACAAGGACCATTTCTACCTCGGCACCTCGCATGCCGTGATGCTGGAGAAGCTCTTCCCCGACAATGGCTTGAAGCTGTTTTCCGGCGTGGCGCTGAACAATGCCTCGGGCGGGTTCAATCCGCATGCCGTCGACCATTGCATCAAGATCGGCGGCAAGATCGTCTGGTTGCCGACCCTCTCGGCCGCGAACCATATCGCGGTCCTGGCGTCAGGCGCCGTCAAGACCTTCCCCAAGACCGCAGGGAAGATGCTGGATGCGCTGCCGCTCACCTCACTCGATGCGAGCGGCACGGTGACGGACGCGGTCAAGCAGATCCTCGACCTGATTGCCGAGGGGGACATCGTTCTCGCGGGTGGCCACCTCCATGCCTCTGAACTCCACCTCGTGTTCGAGGAAGCGCGTGCGCGCGGCGTCCGCAAGATGATCGTCAACCACCCGACCTATATCGTGGGCTGCACGGATGCCGACATCCGCCAGCTCGTTTCGCTCGGTGCCTATATGGAGCACTCGATCTGCATGTTCGTCGAAGGGCGCTCGAAGAAATACGAGATGTCCGACCTCGCTCATCTGATCGAGGTCGCCGGTGTCGAACGCACCCTGCTGTGCTCCGATCTCGGCTTGCTCGGTTCGCCACGCCCGGTCGATGGCTACCGCGAGATCGTCGGTGGGCTGCTCGACCTGCAATTCGCGGAGAAGGACATCAGGACCATGATCGGCGGACATGCGGCGGCATTGCTGAATCTCGACGTTGTTTCGCCGAACGCCGCCTGATCCTGAGCATGCAAAACCCCGGGTGAGCGGTAGCGCTCACCTGGGGTTTTTCTTTGCGGCGAAGGTTTAGTCGAGGGCGATCGCAGCCGTGCGGATGACCTCGCTCCATTTGGCGATTTCCTGCGCCTGGGCTTTCCGGACGACGTCCGGTCCGCCGCCGAGCGAGCGCACGCCGATCGGATCGAGCTTCGCGCGGCCCTCCGCGCTCAGCACATAATCGTTCACGATCGTGCTGATCCGGCGTGAGATCGGCTCGGGAAGGCCCTTGGGACCAACGATCGCATACCAGGAGGAGGCGTTGACTCCCGTCAGTCCCGCTTCCGACAGGGTCGGCACATCGGGCAGTTGCGGCGCCCGCTCTTCGGCCGTGACTGCGAGTGCGCGGATGGCTCCGGATTTCACATGTGGAATATAGGGCGGAAGGAAATCGACGGCGACATTGACGATTCCTGCGAGGAGATCGGTCGCAAGCGGCGCAGAACCGCGATAGGGCACATGGGTCATCTGGAAACCGCCCTTGCGCTGGATCAGTTCGCCGGCGATGTGCCCCATCAGGCCGAAGCCCGGGCTTCCGAATGTGAGCTTGCCCGGATTGGCTTTGCCGTAGGCGATCAGCTCGGACAGTGTCTTGACTGGCAGGGAAGGGTGCGTCGCCACCACAACCTGCACATCTCCGATCATGGCGATCGGCTCGAAATCGACGAGCGGGTCGAAGCTGAGTGTCTTGTAGAGCAGCTTGTTGGTGACGAGCGGCCCAGACGAGGAGACGAACAGCGTATGCCCGTCGGGGGCGGCGCGCACGACGCTGGCCGCGGCGAGGTTTCCGCCGGCACCAGGTTTGTTTTCGACGATGAAACCTTGCCCCAGCTCTGCGCGGAGCCTCTCCGCGAGCAGGCGGGCCACGACATCGGTGGCCGCGCCGGCCGGGAAGGGCACGATGATGGTCACCGGCCGTGCCGGCCAGCTCTGACCGAGCGCGCCCCGCGTGCTCGCCAGAGCACCGAGGCCGACGAGCGACGCCGCGAACGCGCGGCGAGAATACAATGACATGGTGGCTGTTCCTCCGGAGCGGCAACCGATCGTTCGGCGCGGTTGTGCCCCGGAACTATGCGCGGCTTCCTGGCGATGGAGGTTGGGAAGGCGGCCTATTTCTCATCCTGAAACGCGACGCCCATTGATTGCGACAGCGCCTTGAGTTGCGTCTCGATGCTTGCCGCCGCCTTCTTCAGGGGATGGATGATCCGCGCGCGGTCATCGGGCGTCGCCACGACGGACCGGAAGAAGGTGACGCCGAAGGTCGCGAGCACGCGCTCGCCCAGCATGATGGGAACGGCAATCGTCGCAGAAGTGCGCGGCTCGACGGCAGGGTCGCGCTCGGTATAGCCGCGCCAGCGTGCCTGGGCGATCAGCCGTTCCAAATCCTCGTCGCCGAGGCCGCTGTTCTCGGGGTCCGGGGAAGCCAGCATTGCAGAGCGCATGATCGTGCGCTCCTCTTCGGGACAGAATGCGAGATAGGCCCGCCCGAGCGCGCGCCCTCCCAGGCTTAGCCGATGGCCGAGCGTGGCGTGGAACGGGGAAATCGGACTGTCGGGTATGGTGCTGAACCGTACGATCACGGCGTCGTAGTCGAGGACGCAGACGGCGCAGGGCCATTTGATTTGCCGGGTAAGGGCCGTCGCCCACGGGCGCGCGGCCTCGATCACCATCGGCGCACCGTGGAAGCCGGCGCTTAGGCGGTTCACGCCGGAGGTCACCTGATATCCCCGCACACGGCTGTCGCGCATGACATAGCCGGTGGCGATGAGCGTTTCGAGGAGCCGCACGATCGTCGGCTTGGGCAGGCCCGTTCGCCGATGGAGATCGCCGACCGTCGCCAATCCGCTGCGGTTGATTTCAGCGAGAAGGTCGAGCGCCTTGACGACGGACTGGACGGGAGTGAACGAGGGCAAGAGGCGGTCCCAGCCAGACGGATTGTTATGCGTGATGCTGGGGCATCCGCCTGCTCGATGCCAAGGAGACCTGCTGCCCGAAGCGATGTCAAACGCTGGTGTCAGCTATCGAGCGTGAGGACGACCTTGCCCACCTGTTCGCCGGCGTCCATCAGGGCATGGGCGTCCCGTACATCGCGCCAATCGAAGGTTGCGCAGATGTGGTTGCGAATGCGACCGCTCTCGAGCAACGGCCAGACATGGGCGACAAGCTCCGACGCGATCCGCCCCTTATAGGCCGCAGGACGCGGGCGCAGGGTCGAACCTGTCAGGGTCAGGCGACGCCGGACGATGTTGCGGACATTGACTTCCGCCATCTGGCCGAGATGGCTGGCGATCAGCACGACGCGGCCGTCGGGCGCAAGCAGCTGCAGCTGCTTCTCGGTGTAGGGGCCGGCCTGCGCGTCGAGCGCGACGTCGACCTGCTCTGCGCCGATTGCCGCAACAATCTCGGCCGCCCAGTCCTCGCGATAATTCACTGCGTGATCGGCGCCGATCTCCCGGCAGATGTCGAGCTTCGCGCCTGTCCCTGCCGTCGCGATCACGCGGGCCTGCCGCAAGCTCTTGGCGATCTGGATCGCTGCCATGCCGACGCCGCTGGTGCCCCCTTGCACGAGCAGCGTTTCACCTTCCGCGAGCCGTCCAAGCCAGATCACATTGTTCCAGGCGGTGAAGAAAGCCTCGGGCAGTGCCGCAGCTTCAGTGAAGCTCGCTCCCTTCGGCATGGGCATGCACTGAACCGCGGGCACGGCGCAGAGCTCGGCATATCCGCCGCCATTGGCGAGCGCGCAGACTGCGTCACCCGCCCTGGGCCATTCCACCTCCGCGCCGACGGCTTCGACGATGCCTGCAACGTCGAGGCCAGGCAGGTCGGTCGCGCCGGGCGGTGGCGGATAGAGCCCGCGCCGCTGCTGCACATCCGGGCGGTTCACGGCCGCGGCCCGGACCCGGATGAGGACGTCATTGGGGCCAAGCGCAGGGGACGCGCGCTCGCAAAAGGCCAGCACCTCCGGCCCACCGGGCCGGGTGATCTCAATCGCTTGCATCAGTGTTTCTCGTCGACGGGGGAGGTGGGAGCCCGCAGGCCCTGCAGGATCTCCGGCAGGCGCGCCTGGGCGGAGGTCATCAGGCGCTCATAGATGGAGTTGCCATGGGCATCGATCGCAACCGTCACCGGTCCGAATCCTCCGAGCCTGACGCGGTTCAGCCGGAACTGCATGATCAGGTCGTTCCAGGCGCTGTCCACGACCTCTTCGACGCCTTCGCTGAGCAGCGCCGACGCGCCACCGACGAAGGAGAAATAGACGCAGCCGACCTCGCGCATGGCGTCAGCGCTTTCGCGTGACAATCCGCCCTTGCCGCCGACGGAGGTCAGGCCGAGCTCCCGGATCAAGGCAGGCATCAGGCCGTTGAAGCGGCTCGAGGTCGTTGGATTGACATAATGGAGGCGTCCCGGCCTGCCATCCACTTCGTCATAGCTGACGCCCATATGGAAGAATGCGCTGCCCCGCATCGGTGTCGGCATCTCGCGACCGGCCGCCACCTCGGACACCATGCGCTTCTGCGTGGGCATGCCGACTGTCGCCACCGCGTCGCCATCGAGCAGGAAGAGATCGCCCAGCTTCAGAGCCCGAGCCGCGGCAGGTGTCAGCGGCAGCTTCAGGCGGGGCAGGTCGAAGGAGCTCATTCGATCCGCTCCACAACGCCTGAATCATGGATCTTCGCGCGCGTCCGCCGGTTGATCCAGCAATTGAAGGAGACTGCGACAGGGGTGAAACCGTGGCCTGACGCGTACTCGACATGCACACCGAAGGTCGTGGTCGAGCCGCCGACGCCCATTGGCCCGAAACCGGTCTGGTTGACCGCCCTTGTCAGGCGCTCCTCCATATCGGCGACCATCGGCTCCGGATTATGGTGGCCGAATGGCCGCAGCGTCGCGTCCTTGGAAAGCTTGGCGGCATGGTCGAAGGTGCCACCGATGCCGACGCCGATCACCACGGGAGGGCAGTGCTGACCGCCGGCACGCATGACCATCTCCAGGATGCAGCGTTCGATCTCATCGAGGCTCGGGCTGACCAGCGTCTCGATCGCAGCCCAGCGGCCTCCGCCGAGCGCCTTCGGCGCGCAGGTGATATCCATGTAGTCGACATCGCCAAGCAGGTCATAGGAGACCAGCGGCATGTCCTTGCCCTTGTAGCTGCGCTCATTCGTCAGCGGATTGGTGACGAAGCGCAGGATCGGCGGCTGGATCGTCTGGACGAGGTGCTCGAAGCCATCGACGATGGCCTGGCGGATGTCGCCTCGCATCTGGACACCCGATCCGATCTTCACGGCATAGCTCGGAACCCCTGCATCCGAGCACAGGAAGCGCCCGGTCCGCTCCGCCGTTTCCGCACTGTCGAGCATGAAGGCCAGCGTCTTGCGTGCATGAGGCACGGTCTCGCTCTCGACCGCATTGCGCAGGGCGCTCTTCGATGTCTCCGGGATCCGGCGCAGCGACCAGTCATAGAGATTGGCCGTGACCTCCTTCACCAGATCATATGTTATCGCCATGCGCCGCTGCCCAGTTCATCTCTGCCCAACCTAGCGGGCCCGGACAGGGGGATGGTTCAAAGCGCCGGCGTTTCGCATGATGAAATGAGCGCGCTGCGCATACTTTGCTATCCAGCCCCTCCTAGGATCGATCGAGTTTCACAGTCACAGGCCTGATGATGTCGCAGATGCCAAGCGCCGTTCCGATGCGCGTTGCCGATCTTGTCGCGGAGGTTGCCGCTGTCTTTGCCGGCGCCGGACTCTCTCCCGCCGGCGCGAGCCGTATTGCGGAAGCCCTGGTCGAAGCGGAGCAGCAGGGCCTGAGCTCGCACGGGCTGATGCATGTGCCGCTCTATATCGAACGCCTGCGCAAGGGATCCGTCTCTCCGCATGACGAAGCTCTGTGCGTGAGCGACCATGGCGCCGTTGCGGTTCTCGACGGCCGTCACATGCTTGGACATCTGGCTGCCGAGCAGGCCATGACCCTGGCTATCGCAAAGGCCCGGAGTTTCGGCATCGGCGCGGTTGCCGTGCGTCATGGGTTTCATTTCGGCGCTGCCGGCCGCTATGCCGCCCAGGCCGCTGAGGCCGGCATGATCGGGATTGCGATGTCGAATACGCGGCCGTTGATGCCGGCCCCCGGCGGGGCCGAGCCGGCTGTCGGCAACAACCCGATCGCGATTGCCATTCCGACTGCGGACGAGCCTGCGGTGGTGGTCGATGTCGCCATGAGCGAAGGCGCTCTCGGCCGCATTCGCCATCACCAGCAGCGCGGCGAGCCGATTCCGGCCAACTGGGCCGTAACGTCGGAGGGGCTTCCGACCACCGACCCTGCCGAGGCAATCAGGGGGCTGCTTCTGCCTACCGGCGGCCCCAAGGGGTTTGCCCTCGCACTCGCAGTCGACATGCTGTGCGGGCTCCTGTCCGGTGGTGCCGTGGGAGCCGAGGTGAAAGCGCTCTACGGCGACGCCGCGCAACCGAATGACTGCTCGTTTCTGTTCCTGACCCTGAACCCACAGGCTTTCGGCGCTGAGTCTCTGCCGCGCCGTGCCGCCGCCGAGCGGGAGCGCATCAGCAGCGGGCGCCGCGCGCCCGGTACTAATGCCATCCGTGTCCCCGGTCAGGCAAAATGGGAGAACGCCAAGCTTCGGCAGGAGATCGTGGCGGTCGACAGCCGGACGCTTGCCGCGCTGAGGGCAAGCGCCATTGGAAGCTGACGAGGGAACCAGGGAGGCCGACTGTCAAAGCGAAACAGGGGTCGCAACAGCTCACCAGAGCCGCGGTCCCTCCATCGTTGAAACATGAGCGGAGATCACCTTCCAGCCGAGATCGGGGAAGCGCGCCCAGGTCTGGCTCTGCCGGCCGACCATGTCCTGCCCGCGGACCTTGAATTCCAGGTTCACCGTGGCAATGTCGCGTCCCAGAGTGAGAATCGCCAGCCGCAGCCGCTCTTCCTTGATGCCGGGCCCCGGCGGGCGAGCAACGCGGTGGGCGTGGATCTCCGAGAAGCCATAGCCATTCTCGTGCAACGCGTAGCGGATGGTGTGTGGACTGTCCCAGAATGCGGCATCCAGCACAGCCACATCCTTGTCGATCAGGGCTTGCTCGTAGCGTTCGAACAATGCGCTGATTTCGGCAACGACATCGGGCAAATTCGGGATCAGGTCGGGCACGGTGCAGCCTTCATGAATGGTGCCGACGGATCAAGCCGGCTTCCGTCCCCTGTCATCGGATGATCAGAGTTCCGCCCGCTCCCATCCAAATGGGAGCGGGCGGTGAAGCGATGGACCAGATTCGGTCCCGGAGCGCTGGACGGCTAGATCACGCTGCGTTTGGACCAAATTGTCCAAACGCAGAAAACGTGATCGACTCTCATAGTTTAGAGCATGCTTAGCGCGAAAAACCGTTGCCACTTTTTCGCAGCATGCTCTAGGTGCGGTACCAGCTCGCAAGGTTCCAGGTCGTGACTTCCCAGCCCGAAATATCGGGCACGAGGTTGTTCGCCGACGCGCCGACGATCGTGCGCGACAGGAGCGGCAGGATGATGTTGGCCTCGCAGAAGATCTCATTGACCTTGATCAGCAGCGCGGCGCGCTTCACAGGGTCGAACTCCTTCTGCGCAGCCTTGTAGGCCTCATCCGCTTCCTTGCTGCCATAGCGCGAGACGTTGCGGCCGAGCCACTTGTTCTCCTTGTTGGCGATTTCCCAGGACACGAACTGGTTCAGGAAACGCTCCGGATCCGGCTGCGGCTGCGTCGTGGTGTACATCTCCATGTCGCAGTAGAGCTTGGTGTAGGTGTCGGGATTGGAGACGTCCGAGGAGAAGAACACGGACGCGGTCACCGACTTCAGTTCGAGATCGATGCCGGCACGCTGGCAGGCCTGCTTGATGATGGCCTGGGTCTTCTGGCGCGGCGCGTTGATCGAGGTCTGGAAGACGTATTTGAGCTTCTTGCCATCCTTCTCGCGGATGCCGTCGGCGCCCTTCTTCCAGCCGGCGTCGTCGAGGATCTTGTTGGCCTTCTCGACGCTGAATTCATACTTCAGCTTCGGCGACTTGAACTGCTTCGGCTCGTTGACGAAGCTCGCCGTCGCGGTGCCGCCGCGGCCATAGATGAACTTCTGGATCGAGTCGCGGTCGATCAGCAGGTTGATCGCCTGGCGCACGGCCGGATCGCTGAGCGTCGGATGCTTGGTCTTGACGCTCGAACGTTCGCCGTCGACCTCGGTCCACGGGTCCGTTGGGTTGAGGATGATGAACTCGACGTCGCCACCAGGAACCACCACCACGCGCCCGCGCCCGCCGGTTTCCATGCGCTTGAGGATCTCGTCCTCGACCTGCATGTTCCAGGCATAGTCGTATTCGCCGGTCTGGAGCACGGCGCGCGCGGCCGAGACCGCGTCACCGCCACCCTTGACTTCGAGCGTGTCGAAATGCGGCTTGTTCTTGACGTGATAGTCGGGGTTTCGTTCGCCCGTGAGCAGGTCGCCGGGCTTGAACTCGACGAATTTGTAGGGGCCGGTGCCAACGGGCTTCAGATTGGCCGGGGCTTCGCGCGACTTGGCGCCCTTGTAATCGCCGAAATGGTGCTTCGGGATGATCATGCCGGCGACGCCGACGAAGGCATCGGCCCAGAACGGCGTCGGATCCTTGAAGATGATCTTGACGGTGTGGGAGTCGATCTTCTCGACCTTGATGTCCTTGTAGGCGCCGGTGGTGTAGGCGGCGGTGGCCGGATCGGCGGCATATTCCCAAGTGAAGACGACGTCGTCAGCGGTGAACGGCTTGCCGTCATGCCATTTGACGCCCTGCTTCAGCTTCCAGATCACTTCCTTGCCGTCGGCAGACACTCCGCCATTGGCCTTGGTCGGGATCTCGGCGGCGAGTTGGGGAACGAGATTGCCGTCCTTGTCCCAGCCGGCGAGCGGCTCGAAGAAAACGCGCGAGGCGATCTGGTCCTTGGTGCCGCTGGCGAAATGCGGGTTCAGCAGGGTCGGTGCCTGCCAGAGCAGGATCTTCAGCGGCCCGCCGCCACCGGCCTTGGTCGGCTTGTAGTCGTCGGCCGACTGGGCCATCGCGACGCCGTTCCAGGCCAACATCTGGGTTGCGATCGGTGCGCTCAGTCCCAGCGCCACCATCTTCTGCACGAAGGAGCGCCGCGACAGGCCACCTTCCTTCACATCCGCGATCAAACCTCGCAGGTCGTGTTCGTTCATAAATACCCTCCGCCGACAGGCCGTTGATAATGTTCCGGGGGTCTTGCGCCCCCTGCTTTTCCCTCAAGCAGCCGTCAGCAAGGCATGGGCCAGCGAAAGCGTCAACTGGGCGCTGCAGAATGGCCAATGCTGCATGCGCCGATCGTGCGGGCGTTCGTGCAACGAAGCGTATCGGCGTGGATCAGGCCACAGCCGCAGCAAGCAACGCGGCTTCATGACATGGCTTTGGAGAAGGTTTGGGGCGGGCACCAAGAGTTGGCAGAGGGCACAACGATAGACCTGCCCCGAAACCGAGGTGCGGGCAGGGACCAGCCGAAGGCCATGTCGAGACTGAATGGCTCGCACCGGCGTGCTGACGATGCCCCCGTCGCGGCCTGCGCCGGACGTCGGCCATCCCGGCGCAGTGGACCTCGGAAAAATGCCCGTGATTCGGCCAGCCGATTCTCCACCCTCCGGCGGCTAGGCCGGAAGCGTGTAGGCGGTCTTCACGGTCGTGTAGAATTCCTGCGCGTAGCGGCCCTGTTCCCGGGGGCCGTAGGACGAACCTTTGCGGCCACCGAAGGGCGCGTGGTAATCCGTGCCGGCGGTCGGAAGATTGACCATGACCGTTCCGGCCTCTGCGTTGCGTTTGAAGTGGCTCGCATATTTGAGGCTCGTCGTGCAGATGCCGGCCGAGAGGCCGAACCTTGTATCGTTGGCGGCGGCAAGCGCGGCGTCATAGTCCTTGACGCGGATGACTGCTGCGACTGGCCCGAAGACCTCCTCGCGGGCGATCCGCATGGTCTGGTCGATCTCGGTGAACAGCGCCGGCGATAGATAGAATCCTGGCGTGGCCCGCGCGAGAACCTCACCGCCGCACGCAAGCCGGCCGCCTTCCTCCTGACCAAGGCGGAGATAGCGCAGGTCCTGATCGAGCTGCCTCTGGTCGACCACGGGTCCGATGCTTGCTTCCGGCTTGAGCGCATCGTCGACGACGAGCCCGTGCATGGCATCGATCAGGCGCTCTACGAAGCTGTCATGGATCTTGTCGGTGACGATCAGCCGGGACGCTGCGGTGCAACGCTGCCCGGTCTGGTAGAAGGCGCTATTGAGCGCACACCCAACCGCCAGTTCGATATCGGCATCGTCGAGCACGACAAGCGGGTTCTTGCCGCCCATTTCGAGCTGCATCTTCTTCATCCGGTCGGATGCGACACAGGCCTCTGCGACCTTGCGGCCGGTGGTGACAGAGCCGGTGAAGGAGATTGCGTCCACGTTATCGCTGCGCAGGATCGCTTCGCCGACGACAGATCCCGATCCCATCACGAGGTTGAAGACGCCGGCCGGAAGGCCGGCTCTGGCAAGGATGTCAGCCAGCGCATGCGCGGAGCCCGGCACCAGTTCGGCCGGTTTGAGGACGATGCAGTTGCCGTAGGCGAGGGCAGGCGCGATCTTCCAGGCAGGAATCGCGATCGGAAAGTTCCAGGGCGTGATCAGCCCGACGACGCCGACAGGCTCCCGGGTAATGTCGACCTCGACGCCGGGACGCATCGAGGCCAACCTGTCGCCTGCCAGGCGCAGGCACTCACCGGCAAAGAAGTGGAAGATCTGCCCGGCCCGCACGACCTCACCGATGCCGTCCGCCAGCACCTTGCCCTCCTCGCGGGAAAGCAGCATCCCGAGTTCGTCCTTGCGAGCGAGGATCTCGTCGCCAATACCCTTCAGGATATCGTGCCGGAGCTGGATCGATGAGCGCGACCAGGCCGGGAAGGCTGTCGCAGCCGCGTCGATGGCGTCCTGCACGTCGGCATGAGTGGCCTGCGCGTAGTGGGCGACGATGTCATTGGTGTTCGACGGATTGATGTTGGCGATCGCTTCACTTGCGTGACGCCACTCTCCGCCGATGTAGTTCGGTTGGATCATTGCAGGGACTCGTGTGACGGCGCGCCGGCACACGAATGCCGGCGTTGCGCGAGGGGAAGGCAATCGCCAAGGATCAATCGTTGATGATGGCGCGCAGGAAGCGCCGGGTGCGTTCCTCCGCCGGGTTCTCGAAGAAGGCGCGGGCAGGGGCCTCCTCGACGATCTGTCCGGCGTCGAGCAACATGGCCCGGCTGGCGACGCTCTTGGCGAACCCGATCTCGTGGGTCACCACGACCATCGTCATGTTGTGCTCCTGGTGCACCTTGCGGATGACCTGGAGAACCTCCTCGCGCATCTCGGGATCGAGCGCCGATGTCGGCTCGTCGAACAGCATCAGGGTGGGGTTCATCGCCAGTGCCCGGGCGATCGCCACGCGCTGACGCTGCCCACCGGAGAGCTGGAACGGATAGACGTTCGCCTTCTCCGCCATGCCGACCTGCTCAAGCAGCTTTCTGCCCTGTTCCGTCGCCATGCGGGGCGGCGTCCCGAGGATCTTCATCGGCGCGATGGTGATGTTCTCGAGCGCCGTCATATGCGGGAACAGATTGAAGTTCTGGAAGACGAAGCCCGTCGACAGGCGAATTCTCTGCAACGTATCGGGATTGGCCGTTTCGACATTGCGCCCGTCCACGGAGATGTCGCCGCGATTGATCGTCTCGAGGCCGTTGATGCAGCGCAGGAGCGTGCTCTTGCCGCAACCGCTGGGGCCGCAGAGCACCAGCACTTCGCCCTGTGCGACGTCGAGGGAAATGCCGTTGAGCACGCTGACGGCGCCATAGGATTTGTGAACGTCGCGAATACGGATGAAGGCCTGAGCCGAGGCTGCAGTCGCGCCCGTCATCAGATCGGTTGCCATTTTTGAAGCCTTTCGAGCATCCGCATGAGCAGGGCGTATCCCCAGATAAGCGCCACATACAGAACGGCTGCACCAGTATAGAACTCAAGCGGGCGAAAGAATTGGACCGTTAGTTCCTGAGCCCGGAACATCACCTCCGGCACCGCGATCAGTACTGTTACGGTGACGTTCTTGATGACCGTGATGTGGACATTGGTGAGGGACGGTAGGGTCGCAAAGAAAGCCTGAGGCAGCGTGATGTAACGCATCACTTTCCAGCGTGAGAACCCAAGCGATTGTGCAGCCTGGGTTTGCGTGGCCGGGATCGCCTCAAGGCCGCCGCGAAACGCTTCACAGGCAAGCGCAGCCCCGTTCAGGGACAGTGCGATGATCGAGCTCACGGTCGGAGAAAACGAAACCCCTGTCAGGATCGGCATGACATAGTGGATCCAGATCAGCAGGACCACGACCGGAAGCGTGCGGAACAGGTCGACGAAAACCACCGAGGCGCCGCGCAGCAACCAGCGCCGCGACATGCTCATCGCCGCCAGTACGACGCCGAGAATGGTCGTGATGATGATGCTGGGAAAACTCGTCCACCACGCGTGCCAGAGTCCGCCCGCGAGATAGGGCCCGTATTCGGTCAGAACGCCGAATTGAAATGTGTAATTCATGATCTCATTCGACCAGCATTTTCCGGAGCAGAGACGTGACAGGGGGCGGATACGCGACGGGCGTCCGCCCCTTGCCTGGTTCGTCGGCTAGCGCGGCCCGACAGCCAGTTCAGGCGGCAGGTTCCACTTCTCGGCGAGGGTGCGGTACCAGCCCCGCAGCTTCATGGAGCGGACATAGGTGTCGAGGAAGACCAGAAGGTCGAGATCGGCATACCGGACAGCGTGGTTCATGCTGGTCCATTCCGTCTGATCGCTGGCGAACTTGATATTGCGCAGTTCGGTCGGGCGCTCCTGAGCGCGCAACTCATTCGAGACGGAATCGCCGATATAGGCCGTCGACCGCCCTTGCATGACCTCGAGCACCGCCGCTCCCGTATCGGAAAGGGGCGTGACCTTCGCCTTCTTGAAGGTGCGCTGGGCATATTGCTGGGCAGCGGTGCCCGAGACCACGGAGAGGACATTGCCCTCCTTGTCCAGGTCCGCGAAGGTCCGCACCGGGCTATCGGCGCGCACCATGGCGGTGGACGAGAGATAGCCGAAGGCCTCTCCAAACGCGACGGCCGTCGCACGCTCGGGTGTCGCTCCGAGCCCGCTCATGATGACGTCCCATTTGCCGGCCTGGAGCCCGGCCACGAGGCCGCTCCAGGTCGTGTTGACGAGCTCGACCTTGATCCCGGTCATCGCCTCGAGATTGCGAATGTCGTCGACGATGAGGCCTTCGTACTGGCTCGTCTTCGGATTCAGCAGAACGAACTTGTTCCAGGGGGCTACTCCGACGACCAGCTTCTTTTCGGATATGATCCGATCGAGCGTGGGGCCTGCGGAGGCTCCGGAAGCAGTCAGCGCGACGACCGCTGCGACAGCGGCCGACGCAAGTGCGTTGGCGATGGTTCTCAGCATGCTCTTCCCCTTTTGTATGGCGCTGTTGAACAGATCGGCTCTCGTGAGGTGATCGACCGCATCAATGGACCGCGTCGCGCGCGAGAATGGTCTCGAAGCCGACGATCGGTGCTGTGGCGTTGGGATCGATGACGACGTCGATGACGAAGGGGCCGTCGGCAGCAAGCCCCCCGGCCAGGGCCGCAGCGATCGCCTCCGGGGCCGTGACGCGCTCACCGCGGCACTTCAGGGCCCGACCGACTTCCGAATAGTCGATGTCGAGGAAGTCGCATTCGAGATAGCGGCCCATCACCTTCTGCTCCCAATGCCGCTGGAAGCCGAGGGTGCCGTTGTTGAACACGACGACGAGGATATCGACGCCGTAGCGGGCGGCTGTTTCGAGCTCGTTGATGACGTAGCCAAAGGCGCCGTCGCCGGTCACGCAGACGACCTTGAGCGATGGGTCGGCCATCTTGGCGCCGATTGCGGCGGGCAGGCTCCAGCCAATTCCACCGGTTCCACGCGGCGAGAGGATGAAGCGCCCCGAGCCTGGCACATCGATATGGCTCATGGCCCAGCCGGTGATGTAGCTGGCATCCGTAACGATGAGGGTCCGTTCATCGACCTGTGCCGAGATTTCGGCCAGCAGGCGTTCGGGCCGGATCGGTGTCTGCGCCGACTCCGCGACCGGCCGGAACTCGGCCCTCCAGTTCTCCGTCAGCTGGTCGATCCGCGCCCTGGTCTCCGGGTTGGTTCGGGCCAGGCCACGATCGGCGCAATAGGCCATCAGGTCGCGCAGGGTATCGCGGACATCGCCGACCATGGCGATGTCGGTTGCGAAATTGCGGCCGATCTCGGCCGGGTCGATATCGAGATGGATCAGCTTGGTTTCAGGCTTGGGCAGCGACCAGTCGCTGTAGCAGATCTGGCCGGTGCGCGAGCCGAGCACGAAGACGACGTCGGCCTCGGCGAACAGCGTGTTGGAGATCTGCCCGCGACCATAGCGTCCGCCCGTGGTGGAGCCGAGCGGGCCCGCGGCGAGCGGGTGCGCATCGGCAATGGCTCCGCGCCCGGTCATGGTTGTCGCGACGGGGATGTCGAACAGTTCCGCCAGCATCCGGATTTCCTCTTCGGCGCCGGAGATAATCGATCCGCCGCCCGCGATCAGGAGTGGCCGCTGGGCCGTCGCGAGGAGCTCTGCCGCCTTCTCTATGGATTCGCGGCTCGCCCGGACCCGGTTGGCCGGGAAATGCGTGTAGGCTTGGTCAGCCCAGGTCTGGGCTTCGGCTTCGGCGGCCATGACATCGCCAGGGCAAAGCAGGACCACAGGGCCCGGCCGCCCCGATGTCGCGATCCGGAAGGCCTTGCGCACTGCGTCGGCCGCCTGCTCCGGTGCATCGATGCGCGTCACGTCCTTCACATAGGGCGCAAGAGCAACCGCATGATCGAGCGCGCTGCTGGCGTTCTTGTTCTTGAGCCGCAGCGGGTGGTCCTGGACGAGCGCGATCACCGGCACGGAGGAGCGCTGCGCCTCCAGCAGGCCCGTGATCAGATTGGTCGCGCCCGGCCCGAAGGTGGCGGCGCACACGCCTGGCCGGCCGGTTACCTGGGCATAGCCATGCGCCATGATGGCCGCATGCTTCTCGTCGCGCACCGTGACGATCCGCGTGAATGCGCGGTCGACGGCGTGGAACACATGGATCGGATCCTCCATGCCGAACAGGCAGGTCACCCCGTAGCTCTTCAGGGTTTCGTAAAGTAGCGCGCCGCCGGTGCCCCGCATGGGTGTCTCCTCTTGACAGTCGGAAAAAGTGTTGCTTATTACGCAACATGTTGATTATTTATCGTACGCAGGACATCTGCGCGGCGTCAAGCCGCCAAGCGAGCGCTCATGAAGTCGATTGAAAAGGCCGTTAGTGCGCTGCAATTGCTCGTCAATTCGGGAGGCGAGCTGCGGGTTGGCGAAACCAGCCGCCACTTGAAAGTCACGCGCAGCAGCGCCTCGCGCCTGCTGGCTTCGCTGGCGAGCGGGGGGCTGATCGAGCAGGATCCTGCGACGCAGCGCTACAGGGCGGGGATCCTCGCTGTGCAGCTGGCTGCGAGCTTTCACCGGAATTTCGATCTGGTGGAACAGGCGCAGAAGGAAATGGAGGAGCTCGCCCGCCAGACCGAGCACACGGTATGGCTGGGCGTGCTCTCCGGCACCGAGGTCGTCGTCCTCAAGACGGCGCGGGGCTCGCAGCCGATCCAGTTCACGGTCGAGCCTGGCCACAGGCTGCCCGCGCATGCCGCCGCGATGGGGAAGGCGCTCCTCGCCGTCAAACCGGATGCCGAGATACGCAGTCTCTTTGCTGCAGCGCTCGATCCGGTGACGAAGCAGACCCTGGTTTCGATCGACGATCTGTTGCGCGAGGTCGCGATGTCGCGATTGCGCGGCTATGCGATCTCAAATCAGGAGCTTTTCGACGGCGTGAAAGCCATCTCCGTTGCTTTCGAGGACCCGCATAAGGGCATGAACATCGCCATCAGCGTTTCCTACCCGTTGTTTGCCTTCGAAGGCGGCAGCGACCAGTCGGTTGTCGATGCGCTGCTCCTGTTCGCCCATCACTTCGGTGCCCGGATCGGGGACAAGCGCTGGACGAAGTAAGGGAAGCTTGGGGGCGCCGGCGCGGTCTGCCGGCCGCGGTGAGGCTCTTCGCCAGGGACGGTCTATCGTTGTTTCGGTCGGCTTTCGTTTTCGCGCCCCTGCGTGATCAGCCGCGAACTTCTCTGGTCGCGCGCGTGAACCCACAGCCAGCTCAATGCCACGCTCACCCGATTGCGGACGCCGATCAGGAAATAGATGTGAGCGAGGCCCCATAGCCACCAGGCCAGCGCGCCGCGGAGCTTGAAGAAGCCGAAATCGATCACCGCAAGCCGCTTCCCGATCGTCGCCAGACTGCCCGCATGCTTGTAGCGAAAGGCGGGTAGCACGCGCTCCCCGCGAAGCCTGAGGCGGATTGCCGTTGCGACGTATTTTCCCTGTTGCTTGGCTGCGGGCGCGATGCCCGGAACAGGGCTTCCATCGGGCGCAGCGACGCTTGCCGTGTCGCCAATGACGAAGATCTCGGGTCTGCCCGGTACCGTGAGATCGGCCTCGACCTTGACCCGTCCGGCTCTGTCAGCGGGAGCATCCAGCCAGCCGGCTGCGGGGGAGGCTTGTACGCCGGCAGCCCAGATGATCGTCGCCGCGGCAAGCGTCGTGTCGCCATAGACCACACCCTCGGCCGTGCATTGCGACACTGCCTGTCCGAGGAAGATCTCGACGCCGAGCCCTTCGAGGGCGCGATGGGCATAGGCGGACAGATCGGGCGCAAAGCCGCCAAGCACGCGCGGAGCTGCTTCGATCAGCACCACGCGCGCCCTGCGGGTATCGATGTTGCGGAAATCTTCGGGAAGGGTGGAGCGCGCCAGTTCGGCAATCGTGCCCGCCAGCTCAACGCCGGTGGGGCCGGCTCCGATGATCACGAAGGTGAGCAGTGCGGCCTGTCTCAGCGGATCCGTTTCCCGTTCTGCCTTCTCGAAGGCGAGGAGAATGCGGCGCCTGATCGTCGTAGCGTCCTCGAGGGTCTTCAGACCCGGCGCGAAGGGCTCCCAGTCGTCATGCCCGAAATAGGCATGACGCGCGCCGGTCGCCACGATCAGACTGTCATAGGCAAGCGTGGATCCGTCATCGAGGATAACGCGCCTAGCCTCGGGGTCGATGTCATTGACGCCGGCCAGCAGCGTCGTGATTTCCGGGCGCTTGCGCAGGAGATGCCGGATCGGCCACGCGATTTCCGACGTCGCAAGCGAGGCGGTGGCGACCTGGTAGAGAAGCGGCTGAAACAGGTGGTGATTGCGCCGGTCAACGATGGTGATCCGAACAGGCGCACCGGCGAGGCGATGGACCGCCTCGAGCCCGCCGAACCCGGCCCCGATCACGACCACATGATGGCGGTCGGAGAATTCATCTAGCGTCGCCACAGGAGGATACCCGAAATGTCCGGCCAGTTTACTAGGAGTAGGCGGCTTTAGGGCGATGCGATAGGGCGAGACCGGCGCACGCAGCCTCTCAGCGAGCCTCGCAATCCGACACCGGCTCGGATCGAGGCCCGCTGAGTTCAGGTTCCGCAGAAGGTTGCGAGCACACGCTCATGAGCCGCCGGGGGGCGGGCGTAGTCCCCCCGCCCTGGCTGCTCGTCATAGGGATTTGCCAGAACCGCCAGCAATTCCTCGAAGGGAGCGAGATCTTGCTGCTCCACGGCCGCCTCGATTGCGGCCTCGACGCGATGGTTGCGTGGGATGAACAGCGGATTGACGGCGCGCATCGCCTTCACCCGCTCCGCGGGCGATATGGCCTCGCGCGCCAGCCGTTGCCGCCACGTGCTCTCCCAGTCGTCGAACGCCGCGGGATTGCCGAACAGGTCGCGGCAAGCGCTCCCTTCGGCAGCGGCGGTTCCATCCGTGCTCAACCGCCGGAACACGAGTGTGAAATCGGCCTGGCCGCGCTGCATCGTGTCGAGCAGGGCCTTGATCAGCACGAAATCATCCGCTTCATCGGCGAAAAGCCCTAGCTTGCGGCGGAAACCGCCGATCAAGGCGGTCTGGAACAGCTCATCGAAGCGGTCCAGCGCCTCCTGCGCGAGCTTGACCGCCTGATCCTGGTCATCAGCCAGCAGCGGGAGCAGCGCTTCGGCGAACCGCGTCAGGTTCCAGCGTGCGACGGGCGGCTGGTTGCCGTAGGCGTAACGCCCGCGCTCGTCTATGGCGCTGAACACCGTGCCCGGGTCGTAGGCATCCATGAAGGCGCACGGCCCATAATCCAGCGTTTCGCCCGCAACCGACATGTTGTCGGTGTTCATCACGCCGTGGATGAAACCGATCTGCATCCAGCGGGCGACGAGCGCCGCCTGCACGGCAATGACAGCCTCCAGCAGGGCCAGATACGGCGCTGCGCTGGCGCTGACGTCAGGATAGTGCCGGGCGATGACGTGGTCGGCGAGGAGGCGCAGTCCCTCGACATCACTGCGGGCCGCGAAGAACTGGAATGTCCCGATCCTGATATGGCTGGAGGCGACGCGGGTCAGCACGGCTCCGGGGAGCAGCGTCTCGCGCCTGACGGTTTCGCCCGTCATGACAGCGGCGAGGGCCCGTGTCGTCGGCACGCCCAATGCAGCCATCGCCTCGCTGACGATGTATTCCCGCAGCACCGGCCCCAGTGCGGCCCGCCCATCGCCCCGACGCGAGAACGGTGTCAGCCCTGCACCCTTGAGCTGGATGTCGCGGCGCCTGCCATCGCGATCGATCACCTCTCCGAGCAGGACGGCGCGGCCGTCGCCGAGCTGCGGGCTGAACCCGCCGAACTGGTGACCGGCATAGGCCGTGGCGATCGGCTCGGCTCCTTCGGCAACACGGTTGCCTGCAAGCATCTCGATGCCGTCGGGGCCCGCCAGCCAGATCGGATCGAGACCGAGCTGCTGCGCGAGCGCCGTGTTCAACCGCAGCAGACGCGGCGAACGGACCGCGCTGGGGGTTACCCGCGCGAAGAAGCGCTCGGGGAAGCGGGCGTAGGAATTGTCGAAGGGGATAGCGGTCATGGGACGTAGATAAGCCTTGGCAGCAACACGGCAACTCTGGCTCTGGCCCTTAGCCTCTCGGGTGAGGCTAAATGCGCCTGATCGGAGCGCCGAGCTGGATGAAATCCTTCTCTCGACAGGTCAGGATGAGGATCTGCAGGGAACCGGCAGCTTTGTTCAAGACGAGGTGCATCCGGTCGAGACGCTCTTCGTCGGTGTTCACCAGTGCGTCGTCGAGGATGACGATCGATGGCTGGCCAAAGCCTCGCAGGATGTCCGCCAGTGCCAGGCGCGTGATCACCGCTGTCTGCTCTCTGGCGCCCATGCTGAGCTGTCTGAAGGGCTCTTCGACGCCAGCGCGGACGAAGTGCTCGATCTCGAGCGTGTCCTCGTTGAGCACGATCTGGCTGTCGGGATGGAGCAGGCGCAGATACGGAGCAACCCGTTCGCGTACCGGGCCGAGCCAGCGGTCCTTGGACTCGCGCTGCGCTTCCGCCAATGTCTCGTAGAGAAGCCGGGCGCCATCGGCCTGAGCCTTGGTCGTCGCGAGCTGCCTTTGCCTGAGCGCGATCTGGCCTTCGATCTCGGCGAGCTGCTCGCCCAATCCATCACGGCCAAGCGCCCGAAGTTCGATCTCGAGATCGCGAGCCTCGCGGGCCGTCTTCTCAAGATCGGCGCGGATATTCTCAGCTGCGTTCCTGGCCCTGGAAAGGGCCAGCGAGGCGGCTTCGGGGTTCGCCTGCTCCAGCGCGCGAATGGCAGCCTGCTCTGCCTCCTTGGCCGTCATATGGGCCGATTGGGCGGCATCAAAACTGGCCTGCAGCTCGGTATCCGCGATCTTCGAGCGAGCCTCGACGAGGTCGCGCCCCTTCTCGCTGGCGCTCGTGATTGCGGCATTCAGGCGCTCGTTCCAGACCGCTGCGTCAAGCGTGGCCTTCTCATGCTGGGCGCGATGCTGCGCCGCGGCGTCTTCGGCGGCCTTCTCGTCCTGTATGGCGATGCGTTGGGCCTCGACTGCCCCGGCGCGGCTCTCCTCTGACGCTTCCTTTGCGTCGATCTCCCGCGCAGCGGACTGGGCGGCGAGCGCGCGCTGGTTCTGGGTCTCCTGCCGAAGGACTTCGAGCCCCCTGGGAGCGGTGGCGCTGATCAGCTTCCTTTGCAGCTCTGCTTCGGCGATCGCTTCGCCCTTTTGCAGTACTTGCGATCTTGCCGCCTCGAAGCTGGCGCAGCCGGCCTTGCGCAGCTCGCTTTGGAAGGCGCGTTCGGCTTCGCCAAAGGCTCGCGCGAGATCACCGACACCACCTCCTGGATGGACGACCAACTGGCCGAACCCTTCGAGCTCGATCGTCGCGTCTCTTGCGAGGAGCAGGGGCTCACTCAGCAAGATTGCCTTGCCGTCTGAAGAGACGTTCTGTTGCGCCTTCGGCCTGAATTCGATCCGGACGCTCGCCGCCTCGAGCCGGGCCCTGGCTTTCGCGAGCTGTTCGCCGGCGCGCTCGAGCGTGTCGACCTCGGCCTTCGTGACGGTGATGGCTGCTGCGGCGGCCAAAGCGGTCATGCGCTTGCCGTCAGCCTCTTCGGCACTCCTGAGATCTAGCTCCAAGCGGGCGAGGAGATGCAGCGCGCGACCGTGGTCGATGGCCCGCTGGACCGCGGCGAGAGCTTCGTCCGCAGCGCTCCGCGCAGTTCGCGCTTGTGCGAGCCTCGCAGAGGTCGTGGCGGTCGCGCGCTCGAGCCGGCTTACGACGCCTTTGGCATCCTCGGCATCGTGAGTGGCCTGGGCCAGTGACGCCCGTGCGGCATCAGACGATTTCACGAGCGCCTGCCGCGCGGCGAGCCGTTCTGTGGCTGCCTCGGTCCCAGCCTTGCAACGCGTGGCGTCACGGCCGGCCTCAACAACGATCGTCTCGAGCATCTCGGCCTGTACCATTGCCTCCTGCGCAGAGGCGAGGGCGGAGAGGGCTTTCTCGAGAGAGGCGTCCTTGTGATAGCGCGCGACAATCTCGCGCTTCCTTGCGAGGTCGCCGACCTTGCTGTCATGGGCCGCGAGGCGAGAGGACATCTCTTCGCGACGAGCGGAGAGGGCTTCGACATCGTCGAGCAGCGCCTTGTAGTCACCGCGCGGCTTGTAGCGTTTGTCCCAGTAGGTGCTGCGCCGCGCCTCGGCTGCTGCAATCAGGGCTCTTCCGCGTTCTCCGCCGATGACCTGGCCGACTTCGGATTCAAGTGCTGAGGAAAGCGAGTCCCGGCCGGCGCCGACACCAAGCGCCTGATGTGAGAGCCCTTGCTCGACCCAGAGAAGCCCGAATATGCCCTGGTGATCCTGCGGCTTGGAACCACCGCGGCCTGGCGGGGTAAACCCGAACAACTCCGCCAGGCGATCATCGGCTGCGTCGCCGATATGACGCTCGTTGGCCCCGATCAGCTCGGCCTCGGGCTTCTGGCAAAAGGCCTTGCGAAGCGACCAGGCCTGCCCATCGAGCTCGAAGTCGACTTTGACCTGGGGACGGACATTCTGGTTGTAGGGCAGCATCGCCTGCGCGGCTTCGCCTCCGACGCGGTGACGCTCGAAGAAGGCGGCTCGCAGTGCTGCGAGAATGGTCGACTTGCCGGCTTCGTTGTCACCCGAGATGACGTTGAGGCCATCCTGGAGATCGTCGATGACGACGGATCGGAGCTTCCGGAAATCCTCGATCTCCAGGCGGCGAAGGAACATGGCTCAAGCGCCCTTGGAGAAATGGTCGAGATACATCATGCGAAGCGCCATCCGCGCAGCGCCGGCCTCCGGATCACCGTCATTGGTTGCCTTCGCGCGCAGTCGCTCGACCGCGGCACGAACGAAACCGGATTTGTCGAGCGCATCGAGATCATCGGAGGTTGGCTCATCGACCAACGCGCTGTCATCGATCTCGAGATGGTGAAGGCGGGCCTCCCAGGAGCGAAGCTCGCTTTCGAGGCGCCGGCGCTCGGCAAAGCTGACACTGCCTGCCAGCGAGAGCGAGACCACCTGATGGCGATGGCCCGCGGCGAGATCACTGAGCGTTTCGATGGCGCGATCGCATGTGCCATCGACGAGTTCGACCGCGACCTTGTTCCAGCGAAAGTGCCCGACAGCGACGGTCTCGACGATCTCCGATGCTCGCGGTCCGGGGATGTCGACGATGTAGACCGACCCGGCGTCATTGGCCTTGTGGCGGTCAGGTTCAGGCGTCCCGGAATAATAGGTCCGCTGGGCGATCTTCAAAGCCCCATGCCAGTCGCCGAGTGCCAGATAGCAAAGGTTGGCGGTCTCTGATCGATCCTCGGGGATTTCGTTCGACGATTCCGCGGCGCCCGGCAGTCGATTGGCAACGCTGCCATGGGCCAGGCCAATGCGGCATGCGCCGTCCCCGGATGGCGCATCGACGAACCAGGTGGTCTGGTCGAGCGCCTCTCGTCGGCGGCGCAACGGGGCGGGCAGAACGACAGCCCGACCACTCCAGAGATCGAGCGGTTCCGGCTTGTCGGCGATGATGACATTCGCCGCCGGGCCCATGGCCTGGATCCGTGTCCAGACACTGTGGGCCAAGGCCGCGTCATGGTTTCCGGGCAGGAATATCCATTGTCCCTTGAAGGCGGCGAGGGCTTCGAGCGTGCGCACGATGGTCCGGTCCGAGACCGAGTTGCTGTCGAAGGCATCGCCTGCAACCAGCACGGCGTCGACCTGTCGCTCATGCGCCAGGCTGGCAATCGTCTCGACGGTCTTGATCCGCTGTGATCGCAGTTCCGCCCCGGGATCGCCGACAATGTTGGAGAACGGCTTACCGATCTGCCAGTCGGCGGTATGAAGAAAGCGAAATGCCACTGCGTCCCCCAGCCAAGGCGCCACCATCGTCGCTGGGTGCGAAAATGCAAGCTTTGGCTGCCGATTTCTGGGGGACGGGTGGTTCCCGCCGCAGAGAACGCCGAGCGCTCGATGCTCGCAATCGCCTGCCGCCGAGGAGCCTAGCGCAGGAGCTTGATGAGTTCCTGCGCAGCGGCGGTCGAGGAGGCGGGGTTCTGGCCGGTGATCAGGCGGCCATCGACGATCGCGAAGCTCTGCCAGTCGGCTGCTCTTTCATAGCGTCCTCCGAGGCGCCTCAGTTCGTCCTCGACGAGGAATGGCACGACGTTGGTGAGCTGGACGGCCTCCTCCTCGGAGTTGGTGAAGCCCGTGACGCGCTTGCCCTTGACGATCGGCTGCCCCTGAGAGGTTACCCGGTGCAGTACGCCCGGCGCGTGACAGACGGCGGCAACGGGTTTGCCGGCATTGTAGAGCGCCTCGATCAACGCAATCGAAGCCGGATCCTCGGCAAGGTCCCATAACGGGCCATGACCACCGGGATAGAAGACGGCGTCGTAGCCGTCTGCCGTTACGTCGCTGAGCTTGACGGTGTTTGCCAGGGTCCGCTGCGCAGTCGGATCCTTCTTGAACCGCGTCATTGCGTCGGTCTGGTTGCCGGGCTCATCGCTCTTGGGATCAATCGGTGGCTGGCCGCCTTTCGGCGAGGCAAGTGTGATCTCGGCGCCAGCGTCCTTGAAGACGTAGTAGGGCGCCGCGAATTCCTCGAGCCAGAAGCCGGTCAGCTTGCCCGTATCGCCAAGCTGATCATGTGACGTCAGCACCATCAGGATCTTCATCTTCGCAACTCCCTCGGTTGAACAACTCGCGATTGAACGGGCTCAGACGGATGACCACCTGAGCGCGGGGCTTGAAGGTGAAACCGGAACGCCTGCGGGCTCGTCCGCCAGCCGATACGCGATGAGGATCATGGCCGGGAGCGAGAGTCCCACTCGCAACCCGACGTCGTCCGATCATAGCACGGACGGCGGGGATGGCTTCGGACGCCGCGCTAGCCTGCTGCGCGTGCATTGCGCCGGATGGCCTGTGGTGGCTGGCCATAGTTTCTCAGGAAGGCACGCCGCATCCGCTCCCGGTCGACGAAACCGGTTTGCTCCGCGATGGCCTCGACGGGGTGGCCGGTCTGCTCCATCAACAGGCGCGCGGCTTCGACCCGCAGGTTCTCGACCGCCTTGGCCGGCGACTGGCCGGTCTCCGCGCGGAAGGCGCGGCTGAACTGGCGGGGGCTGAGCCTGGCGGCGTCAGCGAGATCCTCGACGCTCAAGCGCGACTGGAGATTGCTCCTGGCATAGTCGAGTGCCGACTGAACGCGGTCCGACTTGGCGTCCATGTCGAGCAAGGCGGAATGCTGCGACTGGCCTCCCGCGCGCCGGTGATAGACAACCAGTTTTCGTGCCGTCATGCGTGCAACTTCGGGGCCGAGGTCCTTCTCGATCATGCCGAGGGCGAGATCGATGCCGGCGCTTGCGCCAGCTGATGTCCAGATCGGACCATCGACGATGAAGATACGGTCAGGATCGACCTTGATCCGGGGATAGCGCGCGGCGAGATCCCGGGCGCTTCCCCAATGGGTTGTCGCCTGGCGTCCGTCGAGCAGGCCGGCCTGAGCCAGAACGAAGGCTCCGGTGCAGATCGAAGCGACCCGGCGTGCCTTGGTCGCCGCCCGGCGCACGAAATCGATCATCGCAGCCGACACCTCCGATCCCGCCAGATCGCCACCGAAGATCATCGTGTCATAGGGCGTATCGTCGAAGGGCTCGGTCTGCAGCATCAGGCCGAGTGAGCTCTTCACCGCTCCTCCGCTCTGCGACATCACCCGGACGTCATAGAAGGGGGTGGTGGGGACCGAGAGATTGGCGAACTCGAAAGCCGAGAGCGCAGCGAAACTCATCAGCTGGAAGCCTGGTGAAACGACGAAACCGATCCGATGCATGGCGCGCTCCGATCAGGTCATTGATGTCCTGAAAGGTGGTATAAATGACATTTGAGACATGAGCAAGCAGATCTAGTTTTCCTCGCCATGGAGCCCCGTCAGGGGCAATGGAGATGAAACAATGAGCCAGGTACTCAAGGGTTTCGCACTGATCACGGGTGCCTCGTCCGGTATTGGCGCGATCTACGCCGAGCGTCTCGCACGCCGTGGCCACGATCTCATTCTCGTGGCGCGCAATGCCGAACGGCTGCGCAAGCTGGCCAACAGGATCGCAGCCGAGACGGGCCGCAAGGTCGAGGTCATTGCTGCCGATCTCGGCAAGCGCGACGATCTCGCCAAGGTCGAGGCGGAACTGAAGAGCAATCGGCGGATCACCACGCTGGTCAATAATGCCGGTGTCGGTGCGACGGCTCCGCTCCTGCACTCGGACATCGACAAGATGAGCGACATGATTGCTCTGAACGTCGACGCCTTGATGCGCCTGACTTACGCCGCGGTGCCCGGATTCGTCGAACGCGGAGGCGGAACGATCATCAATATCGCTTCGATCGTCGCTGTCGCGCCGGAGCGCCTGAACGGCGTCTACGGTGGCTCCAAGGCCTTCGTCCTGGCCTTCAGCCAGTCCTTGAAGCATGAACTGTCGGACAAGGGCGTGCGGGTTCACGTCGTGCTGCCGGGAGCGACGGCCACCGACTTCTGGGAGATCGCCGGAAAGCCGGTCGAGCACCTGCCGAGCGAGATCGTGATGACCGCTGCGGCGATGGTCGACGCGGCCTTGGCCGGCCTGGACCTGGGTGAGTTCGCCACCGTGCCGTCCCTGCCGGATATGGCCGACTGGAATGCCTTTGAGGCAGGACGGCAGGCGCTGCTGCCCAATCTTTCCCGAGCCGAACCTGCTGCTCGCTATGGCGTCCGGCCCGAAGCGGCGTAAACTTCCCGACGGGCGGTCGGTCGAAGCGCGACACATGTTTCAATCGCCTGGATCTCTGTCATTTCAGGCGCCTGGAGGTGTCGCAACTCTCACTCATCTGAACGGAAGGAGTTCGACATGAGCGATACTCAACTGCGCAGCGAGACTGGAGACAAGACCCTCGGAGCCCTGGCGGCCGACCTGAAGCTTGAGGTCGTCAGCATCCCCGTTGCGGATGTCGATCGCGCCAAGCGCTTCTACGGTGGCTTGGGCTGGCGACTTGATGCCGATATTGCAGGCGACAATTTCCGGGTTATCCAAGTCACGCCTCCAGGCTCGCCCGCTTCTGTCATCTTCGGCAAGGGCAACACGGTGGCCCCCTATCTCATCGTCTCCGACATCGTGGCGGCGCGCGCTGCACTCGCCGCTCGCGGAGCCGAGGTTGGCGAGATCTACCATTACGGCGAGCAGGGAGACCGTCGCAGCGGGCCCGAGCCGACACGGCGCAGCTACGCGTCGTGGCTCTCGTTCAAGGACCCGGACGGCAATGAATGGCTGCTGCAGGAGGTCACCCAGCGTCTGCCCGGACGGGTCGAGGCGGGTGATACACGCTTCGCCTCATCCAGGGAGCTCGCGGCCGCGCTCCGGCGTGCGGCGGCCGCGCATGGCGAACACGAGAAGCGAAACGGCGGCCAGCATGATGAGAACTGGCCGGACTGGTATGCCGAGTACATCGTACAGGAGCAGGCCGGCAAATCGCTGCCGACATAGGGATTTGCTGCGACCCCATCGGCCGCTCGTTGGGCCGGCGCTGCTCGCAGGCCCGGTTGAAACGAGCGGCCAGCGCGTGGCTTGCGTTGCTTTCCCCTGACGGTCGAGCCGCGGCGCGCCCGTTAGGATCAGGGGTCCGCGTCCGGATTGGCGATGGCCCGCCGCGGTCGCCTGTCGGCGGGCCGTTCGCGAGTGCGGAGGGTCATGCCGCGTCGGCGGCGGCTGCGCTCCTTGCAAAGCCCAGCGCCGGATCGATGAAGTTGGCCGGCGGCGGCGAGCCCCAGAGATTGATCCAGCGGTCGGAGAGCGACGGGGAAATCGTCCAGCTGCGAGGCTCATAGAGCAGGTCATTGTCGATGCGGTCCATCCCCACCGACATTTCAACGACGCAGCCATTGGGGTCGACGTAATACTGGAAGACGTTGCCACCGGCGCCGTGGCGCCCCGGCCCCCACAGCAGCGAGCGGTTCTTGAGGACAAGCCCGTCAGCAATGCCGGCGAGGTCCTCGAGGGCGTGGAAGTCGAAGGCGTAGTGATGGAGATCGCCATCGCCTGGGCAGAGGGCTACGGTGTGGTGATAGCCGTCGGCGGCCCGAAACCAGCGGAATTCGTCACCGCCGGTGCGATCCGAGAGCTCCATGCCGAGCAGCTTGACCAATAGGTCACTGAAGGCGAGCCGGTCGGGAACCTTGAGATTGACGTGCTCGATGCGTTTGGCACGCGCCCCAGGCCCGATATGGCGCTGTGCCTGATCGCGTGCGATGGGCGTGTGGACCTCGAAGATCGGCCCCCATGGCGTCGCGAACCGTATGGCGCGCTCGATGCCGTCGTGAAGCGGCCTGTCGTCCAGGATCTCCAGGCCTTCCGAGCGCACCCGCCGCCCGATCTCGTCGACCGCTGCGGCGTCGGATGCTTCGAGCCCGATCGCCAATGTGGCGCGGCTGTCGCCTCGCGTCAGCGCGACCTCCCAGCGCCGTTCATTCGAAGACAGGAACACTGTGTCGCCGCGCCGGCCCGTCACCTTGAGACCCACGAGTTCGGCGAGGTCCTGCGCGGACCCGTCCGGATCGGGCGTCGTGAAGGCGACGAAGCCCATCTGACGAATGAGGTGGCTCATGCTGCTACTCCTGAGACTGGTTGTTGACGGGTCGGGTGTGGAGAGTGTTGTCAGGCGTCAGCGCGCGTTGACGCTGAAGCCGCCATCGATGTTCAGCTTGGCGCCGTTGATGTAGCGGGCACGATCGGACGCGATGAAGAGTGCCAGGTCGGCAACCTCGTCGACCTCGGCCCAACGCTCCATGAAGATGCCGCGCTCGCGGCAGAAATCGGCGAGGAACTGCTCGCGGGTCTTGCCTTGCTGCTTGGCCAGGCCGTCCGCCCATTCCTCCCGGAATTCGGTGCCGACCAATCCCGGCACGATGGCATTGACCGTGATGCGCTCGTTCCAGAGATCCTGGGCGAGATAGCCGGTCGTGTGGATCAGCGCGGAATTGTTCAAGCCGTGCAGCATGGCAGGGCGCCAGACCGCGATCCCCGAGGAGCCGGTGATGTTGATGACGCGCCCGGTACCGTCGCGAGCCATCATCGGCAGAAATTCGCGAATGACGCGCAGCGCGCCAAGCGTCTTGACCTCGATGAGCTCCCGCCACTCGTCATCGTTCCAGAGCACCTGCCTGTCGTTGCGCGTGACAGGAGCCCCTGCATTGTTGATCAGGATGTTGAGGGTCGAGAACCCGGGGACGGCTCGAAGCGTCTGCGCAGCGGATGCGACTGAATCCGCCTGGGTGATATCAGCCGAGACGGTGGTCACGGTCACCGACGTTTCCTTGCGGATCTCGTCGGCGGCTTCCTCCAGAGCCTCTCGTCCGCGCGCCAGCAGCGCCACGTTGACGCCTTCTCGCGCCAGCGCTCGTGCAATGCCCTTGCCAATGCCTTTACTGGCTCCGCACACCAAAGCGGTTCGCCCAGAAAGTCCCAGTTCCATGAGATGTTTCCTTGACTTGATGTCGTGAAGCTCTGCGGCGCACTCAGCCGTGCAGGTAGGCCTTGATGAGACTGTCGTCGGCGAGGACGCCCTGCCATTCGCCGCGCCTGATCTCCTGCGCGACCTTGCCGACGGAGAGCACATAGGCCCGGTCCGTCATCTCGGCGGCGATCGTGATGCTCTGTTCGACCAGCAGGATCGCCATGCCCTGGCTCCGCAGATTGTTCAGGACGCCAAGGATCTCCTTGACGACCTTCGGGGCGAGCCCCGTCGTGAGTTCGTCGAGGATCAGGAGGTCTGGCTGCAGGAGAAGCGCGCGGGCAATGGCGACCATTTGCTGCTGCCCGCCCGAGAGCAGCCCCACTGACGAGTGGTAGCGCTCCTGCACGTCAGGAAAGAGCGTCAGCACCTCCTCGAGGCTGAAGCGCGGGCTACCTCCGGAGGCCTTTCGGCCGGCGCTTTCAGCGAGGCGCAGATTGTCGCGAACGGTCAGCTCGACGAAGAGATTTCTGTTTTCGAGCACAACCGCGATGCCGCGCTCGGCCCGGCGGTGCGGCGCCAGGTCGGTCAACTCGACGCCATCCTTGAGAACCCGACCGGCCATCGGTCTCACCAGACCGCACAAGGTTCGCACCAGCGTCGTCTTGCCGGCGCCATTGGGGCCGACGATCGCGACAGCCTCGTTCCGGCCGACCGACATCTCGATTCCATGCAGCACGGGCAAGGCGCCGTAGCCAGCCTGGAGTGATTGGATCTGCAGCATGGCTCAGCCTCCCAGATAGGCTTCGCGCACGCGGGGATCGGCTTGGATCGCAGCCATGGGCCCGGATGCGATGATCTCGCCGAA
The DNA here is from genome assembly GCF_052115465.1 of Allobosea sp. 2RAB26. Taxonomy (NCBI): domain Bacteria; kingdom Pseudomonadati; phylum Pseudomonadota; class Alphaproteobacteria; order Hyphomicrobiales; family Alloboseaceae; genus Allobosea; species Allobosea sp. 2RAB26. The sequence goes on from NZ_JBFRGS010000005.1 coordinate 356,615, forward strand.
ATAGAGAGCGTGCACGGTGTCGGCGATCGTCATCAGGCCCATGTCGTGGCTGACCAGCAGGATGGTCATGCCCTCGCTGTTGAGCATCGCGATCCAGCTGCGCAATTGCCCGATCTCCTCGGTGTTGAGGCCCGAGGAGGGCTCGTCGAGGAGCAGCAGTCGCGGCGCCCCGACATAGGCGCGGGCAAGCTCGACGACGCGGCGCTGGCCGGCCGGCAGGCGTCCGGTCTGCGCATCCAGGAATTTGCCGAGCGCGAACTTGCGACAGGCCTCTTCGGCGGTATTGCGTAGCCGATCGAACTCGCGTCGCGTTGTGGGCGTGCGCAGCATGCTCGCCAGAATGCCGCTGCGGCCGTCCTTGTGCAGACCCACCATCACATTTTCCAGCACCGACATGCGCTCGAATACTTTCGGCGTCTGGAAGGTACGCATCAGACCATGACGGGTGCGCGCCTGGATGCTGTCGGCAGCCATATCGCGCCCGGACAGCAGGACCCGCCCGGCCTTGGGGCGCAGGAAGCCGGAGACGATATTGAAGCAGGTGCTCTTTCCCGACCCGTTCGGCCCGATCAGCCCGACGATCTGGCCCTGCGGGACCGCGAAATTGACATCGGTCAGCACCTTGAAGCCGCCGAAACTATGGGCGATGCCGGATAATTCCAGGGTCGCTGGCAGATCGATCGGCCGCGAAGGGAGGCGTTTCAGGTCGGCGACAGCAGTCATCACGCCATCCTCCGTTTCAGGAGTTGCGCGAGGCGATCTGCGCCTCCGATCAGCCCGTCGGGCAAGAGGGTGACGACCAGCACCAGCGCCAGCCCGAACAGAACCTGGTGAATGTCGCCGAGACCGCTGAGCAGCTCGGGGATGAGTGTGACGAACAGCGCGCCGGCGATGATCCCCCAGACCGATGTCGAGCCGGCGACGACCGGAATCAGGAGGAATGCGATCGAGCGTTCGACCGTGAAGCTCTGCACGCTGATATAGGAGACGTAGTGCGCGAAGAGCGATCCGGCGAGCGAGCCGAGCATGGCGCAGATGACGAACATCGCAGTCTTGAGACGGTGCATGTCGACGCCGAGGACTTCTGCGGCCGGGGCGGCATCGCGCATGGCGCGCATGGCAAGGCCCGGACGCCCACGGACGAGGTTGTCGGCGAGGAGCAGCACGAGGATCGCAATCGGCCAGACGAGGTAGTAGACGCGCTCGGGCGTATCGAAGGCGAAGCCGAAGATACTGAGCTTGGGAATGCCGCCAATGCCGAGCGTGCCGCCGGTCAGCCAGTCCCATTCGAAGAACAGGACATTGCCGATCAGGCTGAGGGCAAGCGTAGCCAGGGCGAGAAAGAAACCGGTCAGGCGCAGGACCGGCCAGCCCACGGCGAGGGCAATCAAGGCGCTTGCCACCATGCCGGCCAGGAACCCGGCCAGGGTCGGCAAACCGAGCTGAACCGTAAGATAGGCCGAGCTGTATGCGCCGATGCCGTAGAACAGCGCCTGGGCCAGATTGACGATGCCGCATTGACCGAGCAGCAGTCCGACACCGAGCCCGCCGATGGTGAACAGGCCGGCGAACACGAAGAGATCGATCAGGTGCCGCGACAGCAGGAGCGGCGCGAGGGCCCAGGCCAGGGCAAGCAGGAGAAGCAGGAGAGGTCGGCGCAGGTTATCCATGGCGCTAGCCCCCGATCCGCCCGACACGGCCCAGCAGGCCGTTCGGCATGACGATCATGATGACGATCATCATCGCGAGCGCGATCACGTCCTTGTAGCCGGAGGGAAAGCCGACGACGGCGAGGGATTCGAGCAGCCCAAGCGTGACGCCGCCCAGCACCGCTCCGAGCGGGTTGCTCAGTCCTCCAAGGATGGCGGCTGCGAAGCCCTTGAGGGTCAGGGCGATGCCCATGTGGTAGTTCACCGCAACCAGGGGAGCGACAAGGATGCCCGCGATCGCGCCGACGGTGCCGCCGAGCAGGAAGGTCAGAGAGCGCATCCGCCGAACATTGATGCCGTTCGTGGCGGCGCCGTCGGGATCCATGGATGCCGCCATCATCGACAGCCCGAGCAGCGTCCTGCCGTAGAATAGGCGCAGGCCGACGACCACGATGATCGCCGTACCGATCAGCCAGAGAGCCTGGATCTGCAGGAAGGCATCGAGGATCTCGATGACGCCTTCATCGCCCCAGCTCGGCAGGAGATAGGAGTTGCGGCCTGCGAGATAGAGCACTGCGGCAGACAGCGTGACCGCCAGGCCGATGGTGAGCAGCAAGAAGCTTTCCTCGCCCGCGCGCTGGCGCATCATCGGCTGCACGAACAGGCGATCAATGATGACACCGACGGCCGCACCGGAGATGACGCCCAGAAGGATCGACAGGCCATAGGGCAGGCCGGCGGGCTCCAGTGCGAAGACGGTGACCATCGCGCCGATCACGGCGAATTCGCCCTGCATCGCGTTGATGATCTGGGTGCCCTTGAAGATCACGGCGAGGCCTATGCCGATCAGCGCATAGACGAAGCCGTTGGTGATCCCGGACAGGATCGCCTGCATGACGAGACTGGCTGACATGATGAGAGGTCCGGTAGGGAAGGCAGGCGCTCGGCACCTGCTCCTCCACGGTCACTTTGCGGCGGAGTAATCGAGGCGTGTGAACTTGCCCTTGACCAGCTTCGAGTAGTTGAAGCTGGCGAGCGTTAGCCCGCCCATATCCGGGGCAGAAAAGTCGAATTTCGCCATGACGCCCTGGTAGGGACGGCGCATGGCGCTGCAGAGGGCTTCGTTCGTGGCATCGGGCCCGGCTGTCTTGAGCGCCTGCGCCAGCGACATCACGGCATCCCAGCCCGCGGCCTCGAAATGCTTCGGCAGTCGGCCGTGTTCCTTCTGGAACAGGTCCACGAACTCGCGCTGATGTGGCAGCGGGTCTTCGGCGATCAGGAACTCGGCATGGATGATGTTGTCGGCCGCATCGCCCATGGCCTTGACGTAGTCATAGGTCGCGGTGCCGTGGACGGAGATGATCGGCGCCGTGAGCCTCACCTGTCGCGCATTGCGGAAGGGCATCGGAGACGTCGATATGACGATGACGGCATCCGGCGCGCTCGCCCTCACCTTGGCGGCCTGCGTCGTCAGATCGGTGGCTGCGATCTCGAATTTCTCGACCTGGGACCAGGTGACGCCGAACTCGCCGGCGAGGTCCTTCATGCTGTTCCAGACGACCTGACCGTAGCCGGAATCATGCAGGACGCCGACCTTGCTGGCCTTCATGTCGCGGACATAGGAGAGCAGCGCACGCGCGTTCAACTCCTGTGACGGCGTGATGTGGAACACGCAGGTCCGGTCGCGTTCGACGGCAGGTCCCAGCCCTGAAAAGGCGATCTGGGTCAGCTTCAGCGGCGCCGTGATGCCGCCGACTGCGACGGTCTGGGCGATGCCGGAGGTGCCGATCAGCGCCTTGATCTTGTGAGAGTGCACCAGCGCGTTGACCTTGCTGACGGCGACATCCGGGCTCGACGCGTCGTCCTCGATCAGAATCTCGATCGGCTGACCGTTCACGCCGCCGCGTGCGTTCAAGGTCTTCTGAGCAAGCAGAATGCCTTCCCGCTCAGGGAGGCCGACACCGGCAATGGCGCCCGTGGCCGAGATCACGGCACCGATCCTGATCGGCGCTCCGCTGGCGGCCGTCTGGGCAAGAGCAGGCATTGGGGACAGCGACAACAGCGCGGTCGGCGCGAGTGCGATGAGCGAACGATAGGCTGGCAGAGCCATGGCTGATTTCTCCCTCCGGATTGGGCGCTGGCCGCGCTCCTTGATTGAGGGGGAGGCTACGAGATTTTCTCGTCATGTCAAATATTTTCGAAAATAAAAGATATCATGCGATAGTCCGGGGCTTATGTTACAACCCGCGGCACGATGTCGATGTCCAGGATGTGGAGGCAATCTTGAATCTGGTCCGCCCAACCCAGCGCGAGCTCGCTCGTCAGGCGAATGAAGAGCCGAAGGGGCGTACGCGGATGTCGGGCATCTACGAGTTGCTGCGGCGCGACATTCTGGAGTGCCGACTGAAGCCGGGCATGCGCCTCCGTTTCGAGGAGTTGCGGACGCTCTATGAGATCGGCCTCAGCCCGTTGCGCGAAGCTCTGATGAAGCTGGCATCCGATGGGCTGGTGGTTCTGGAGGAGCACAAGGGCTTCCGTGTCGCTCCGGTCTCGCGGTCCGATCTTCTCGATATCACCTACATGCGCAAGGAATTCGATGCCATGGGGGTCAGATTGTCGATCGAGAAGGGTGATGATGCCTGGGAAGCCAACATTCTCGCCTCCCTGCATGAGCTTAGCAAAAAGCCCAAGCTCGGACCGGACGGGCTTGTCGATGCGGAATGGGAGAGGCGCCACCGGGCCTTTCATCTGACCTTGGTTTCGGCCTGTGGCTCTCCGTGGCTGCTTCATTTTCGCGAGCAATTATACGACCAGGCCGATCGCTATCGGCGCTTGTCGGTGCAGTACCTGCGTGAGCCTCGCGACCATCTCGCCGAGCATCGCGAGATTGCGGACGCAGCGCTCGCCCGCGATTCGGATGCCGCTGTCTTCCTCATTCGTCGCCACCTGGATCGGACCGTGCAGATCCTTCTCGCGGCAGACGGGGTGCTGTCGGCCGACCTTTAGGTATTATCGATAGATAGAAAGATATTCGAAAATCTGTTGACGCCCGGATTTTGGCTGCTACCGTCTCGACATCCAATCAAGGAGATGGCGATGCGGTACGTGAGTTATGTCTCGGGTCAGCAGGCGGGTTTGGCCGTCCGTGATGGCGCTGAGCTTTTCGATCTCGGCTCCGTCGATCTCGGCAAGGTCCTTGCGGATGGACCCGGTGCCGTTGCCGCGCTGGCCCACGCGCCGCGGGGCAAGCGACTGGACGAGGCCACCCTTCGCTTTCTCCCGCCGGTTGCCCGGCCGCCCAAGATCGTCTGCGTCGGGTTGAACTATGTCGATCACGCGGCCGAGAGCCCCTACAAGGACGTTCCGAGCTATCCGGCCGTCTTCCCGCGCTTTGCGTCGAGCCTTATCGGCCATGGCGAAGCCATCGTCCGCCCAGCGGTATCAGCCCAGCTTGATTTCGAGGGCGAGCTCGTGGCCGTGATCGGGCGAGGCGGTCGGCATATCTCGCGTGAAGCGGCGCTCGACCATGTCGCGGGTTACTCGATCTTCAACGACGGCTCGATCAGGGACTACCAGTTCAAGTCACCGCAATGGACGGTCGGCAAGAACTTCGACGATACCGGCGCGTTTGGCCCCGAATTCGTCACGGCCGACGAGTTGCCGCCGGGCGGCAAGGGCTTGAAGATCGAGACGCGCCTCAATGGCGTGGTGGTCCAGTCCGCGAATACCAGCGATCTGGTTTTCCCGCTTGCCGACCTGATCTTCTATCTCAGCGAGGCGATCACGCTGGAGCCTGGCGACCTGATCATTACCGGAACGCCGGCTGGGGTCGGATTTGCCCGCAAGCCGCCGCTCTTCATGAAGGATGGCGACATTTGCGAGGTCGAGATCGAAGGGCTCGGCGTGCTCCGGAATCCGGTGCGCGACGAGGTCGCTGTGGCGAGCGCAGCCTAGCCGCGCCGCCGCGTCGCACTGAACCCAAGCAAGAACAAGAATAGCCCAAAAGAAATGGACTGAACGAGGGAGTTTACGCTCATGACGCCGCTGGTTACCCGCCAGAGCTACATGGCCTTGAATGTCGAGGATCTGGATGCATGCGTAAGGGATGCAGAAAGCGTCCTTGGGTTGCGCATCGTCGACTACCATGACGGGCGCGCCGTGTTGACGGCGACAGGCCGTCGCGCGGAGTTGATGTTGCATCAGGCTTCCGGCAACGCAGCGCGGACGGTGGGCCTCGAGGCGCTCGACGGCGATGCCGTCGAGGCCGCGGCCTCGCGCGCCTCAGCGGTTGGACTTGCGGTCTTGTCCCGCGAGCCGTCGCTGCCATGCATCGAGCGCTCGGTCACCTTCACGACCAGCGATGGCCATGTCTTCGAAGTTCATACTCCGATGCCGGCGGACCAGCCACGGCGCTACGCCGGGGCCGGGATTCACCCGCGCGGCATTTGTCACGTCAATCTGACGTCTCCCGATCCCTGGCGGATCTACGGTGAATTGCACGAGACCCTTGGTCTCAAGATTTCGGAGCGCACCTCGGGATGTGAACTGGTCTGGCTTCGCGCTGCCGACGGACGGCATCACACGGTCGGGATCGTCAAGGGGGCTCGACCGGGCATCCATCATTACGCCTGGGAATTTGCCCAGTTCAACGATTTCATGCGGCTCGGCGACGTGCTCGACGCATTGGACCGCGTTGTAGTCTGGGGGCCCGGGCGTCACGGCGCGGGCGACAATCTCTTCGCCTATTATCTCGATCCGGCAGGTTTCATGGTGGAGTGTTCGTCGGAGATGGAAGTCATCGCGAACGATACCGGGTATGAGCCGAAGGTTGCCGATATCGATGCGGACCTGACCAATATCAAGGTCGTGAACCGTTGGGGCGCGCCGCCGCCGCGCCCATGGATCCAGCACCACACCGATTTCGCTGTCTTCGACGGGCACGGTTCCGCGCGCGGCTGAATCGTCCGGCGTTGCTGCGGAGGTCAAGTCCGCAGCAGCGGTGCTCGGGAACATCCTGAGATGGGAGAGAGATGTGCTGCTTTCCGGAAAGGTCATCGTCGTCACCGGAGCGGAATCCGGCATCGGCCGGGCCATAGCAGAGGCCTGTGCAGAGCAGGGGGCGAGCCTCATCGTGGCGGGGCTCGACAAGAGCAAACTCGCGGACGTGGCGGCAGCGCTTGGGAGCGCGGGGCGTGATGCTCTGGCTGTCGCAACCGATATCAGAGAGGCGGTGGCCGTCAGCCGATTGTTTTCTGCGGCGGTCGAGCGCTTCGGGCGCGTCGATGCTGCCGTGGCGAATGCCGGCATCATCGGCGCGCGAAAACCGGCTGCGGAACTCACGCTGGATGACTGGCAGCAGGTTCTCGACGTCAATCTCACCGGAACCTTCCTGACGGTCCTGGAGGCTGCACGCGTGATGGTGAGGCAAGGCGGGGGCGGGTCCATCATCGCGACCGGATCGTCGACCGCCCTGCGGCCGGTGTCCGGCCTCTTGCCCTATGTTGCGAGCAAGGGCGGCGTTCACGCGCTGATGCAAGGCCTCGCGCTGGAACTGGCGCCGCACCGGATCCGGGTCAACACGCTCGTCCCGGGCACGACGGCGACGGATGCCACGCGTGCCATGCCCGGCTATCTCGATCAGGTGGCGAAGAGCCTGCCGATGGGCGAGGTCGTCGATGTGCAGGAACTCGGGCGCTATGTCGCCTTTGCCCTGAGCGATCAGCTTCCACATCTGACCGGAGCGCATCTCAAGATCGATGCTGGCCGGACGATCTGAAGGCCCGGACTCTGAGAATCCAGGTCTCTGAAGATCCAGACCGGCATTGCCCGACACCATTCGAGGATACGTTCATGACCGACCCGACGATCCGCGCAATCGAGCAACTGGAGAAGCGGCGCTATGACGCCATGCTGCAGGCGGATCTCGCCGTGCTTGGAGACATGCTCTCCGACAACCTCGCCTATACGCATTCCAATGCGGCACGTGACGCCAAGGAAAGCTACCTGGAGAAGGTCGGCGCGAAGTTCTTCGACTATCACGCGATTTCCAACGAGGATCAGGAGATCAAGGTTTTTGGGGATGTCGCATTGGTGACCGGCGTCATGAAGGCCGAGGTCACGGTCAACGGCACCGCAAAATCCCTCAACAATCGCTACCTTGCCGTATGGCTCCGAGAGGCTGGAGAATGGCGCTTCGTGGCCTACGCACCGACCCCGGTTTCGTAGCTGGCGCTGGCCGTGCGGCTGAAACGGTGCCGAAGCCCTTTCGCTCAGGGGTGATGGTTCGCTATCATCGAACAATGGCTTGGCGTTTCGACGATGTGCTGACTTTCCTCAAGGTGGTGGAAGCCGGTGGAATTACGGCTGCGGCGAGTGAGCTGAAGCTGTCGAAATCCGTGGTCAGCAAACGCATCAGCGATCTCGAAGAGGCGCTCGGCGTCGCGCTCCTCCACCGCTCGACCCGCAGCGTCACGCCGACCGAACAGGGCTCCTTGTTCCACGACCATATGCGCGACGCGCTGCGCGGCATCGATGAAGCCGTCGAGGTGGTGACCGACCGTACGGGCCCGCTGAAGGGGCGCCTGCGGGTGACGGCGCCGATGAGCTTTGCGACATTGCATCTTGGTCCGATGCTGGCTGATTTCGCGCGGCTCCACCCTGGCGTCGAATTCGCGATCGACCTTGACGATCGCATGCTGGATCTGGTTGCGGGCGGTTATGACCTCGCGATCCGCATCGGGCGGTTGCCGGATTCCTCACTTATCGCGCGAAAGCTGTGCCAGAGCCGGCGCATCGTCTGCTGCAGCCCCGCATATGCCCGGGAGACGGCGCTGCCGAAGTCCATCGACGAGATCTCGGCTCATAACTGCATCGACTACGCCAATGCCCATGCCAGCCGGCTCTGGCAGTTCCTCCCGATCGCTCCGGACATGCGCCCGCGCACAGTGGTGACACGCAGCCATCTCGTCACCAATAATGGCGAGGTCATGCGCGATCTGGCGATTGCAGGCCTCGGCCTTGCAGTCCTGCCCCTGTTCATCGCTGCCGATGCTGTTCGCGCGGGGCGGCTGATCCATGTCCTGCCCGATGACGAGCCGCTGCCGGATACGATCTACGCAGTCTATCCGCCGACGCGCCATCTGTCGCACCGCGTCCGGACACTTGTGGACTACCTGAGCAAGCGGCTGGCGAACGGTGTGCCCTGGATGATCCCAAGCGATCAGGGCTCGGCCAGCTGACGCCCTTAGATCATCGGACCGGATATCGTATCCGGTTCGATGATCTAACCCTTTGTGTTTGCATCGGCTTTCCCGAAGACCGCAATCCACTTTTCGGGCCGATGCTTTAGAATTCCCGGCCGAGCCAGCGATCGAGCGACAGCCGGCCACCGCCATGCACCGACATCAGGGCGAAGGTCCCGAGCCAGACCACGGTCAGGTGATAGCCGGTGCCGCGCGGGATCATGACCATCACGAGGATCACCACGAGCTGGATGAACAGCATGAAAGCGAGCGGTCTGGTGAGAAGGCCGATCGCGATGGCGAGACCTCCGAGCAATTCCAGACCGCTGGTGAAATAGGCGAGCGGCACGGCCGGCTCCAGACCGAGCCGTTGAAACAGTTCGATGTCGCGGGTCATGCCGTCACCGAACAGCTTGGTCCAGCCGAATGTCGCCATGATCAGCCCGGACGTGGCGCGCATTGCCGCATAGGCCAGAGGTTCCAGAGCGGCGTAGAGGGGCGCCAATTTCGGGATGACAGCGCGCTGCTTATCCAGGTTTTCAGCCATGACGGGGATCCAGATTGCGGAACGTGGGTGATCGATCGGTCGAGTGGGGCGACGCATCGGCGATGCGGCGCAGCGGCCTGTTGCGTTCGGGGCAAGGAAGAGCGGAAGCGGCGCCGGGACGCGTCTTCGCCGGCCGTGTGAGCTGGAACGCAGCAAACGCGGCTAAGGCATCGTCCCGAGCTCTTCACGCGATGCGGTTCAGGAAGCAGGCGATCTCGGTGCGTTCAACATTGGCGGCGCCATGGTCCTGGAAGTGCCGGATATGGTCCCCTTCGTTGTGATGCTTGTCCCGGGCTTCGGTGCTCGCCCAGTGTTCAACGAAGACGAAGCGGCGCGGATCATTCTGGTCGACGAAGAGATCGTACCGCAGACTGCCTTCTTCCCGGCGTGAGGGCTCGACGACATTGGTCAGGTCGCGGCGTAGGTCCGCCTCCTTGCCGTCCTTCGCGTAGAGAGAAACAACGATGAAGAGCTCGCCCATTCTGCCGATCCTCCACGGTGGGCAGGTCAAATCAGAGAAGCGCCCTGCGGCTCCCGCCGGCGGGCCGTTGCCCTGATCGATCCCAGGTTCTCATCCGGATCGATGCAGCACGCTCCCGACGACAGGAGCCGGAACCTGCGTCATTCGAGCCCGAGTGAGACACTCCAGCCTGGATCACGTCACGGCGCCGGCGGCTTTGTCCCGACTTACTCGGTCCGATCGTAGGAGAACTGGATGCCGGCCGTGCCGCCGGTCTCGATGAACAGGTTGATGAAGGCTGGAACGGTCTCCTTGCGGGCCCAATCGCGCTGCAATTCGCAGAAGAGCTGCGGCACGCTGATCATCTTGCCGCCCGCCTGCTCGATCCGCCGCAAGCCCGCCTCATGCGCCGCAACCGAAGTGCCGCCGACAGCATCGGCGACGACATAGACCTCGTAGCCGGAGACGAGTGCGTCGATCGCCGGGAAGGTCAGGCAGGCCTCAGTCCAGAGCGCCGTCATGATCAGTTTCTTGCGCCCGGTCGCTTCGACCGCCTGGCGGAATTCGACATCCTCCCAGGAGTTGATTGTGGTGCGATCGATGGTTGGAATGCCCTTCAGGGCCTTCTGGACCTGCGGGATCGGCGGCTTGTTGAGGCCGGTCTTCACATTCACCGTCGAGTGGACGATCGGCAGCCCATAAGCGACGGCCGCCTTCGCGGCACCGACGATGTTGTTGATCATCAACTGTCGGTCCATCGAGGCGATAGAGTTCACCTGGACCGGCTGATAGTCGATGATGATGAAGGCCGAATTCTGCGGCGTCAGCAGGTGATCCTTGCGCGGGTCGCGAATGGCTTCGCTTGTCATGACGTCATCCTCGCTGTTGCTTTGGCACGCTGACCGGGTGCCTTGACGGTGGCGCAGCCGCGCCGGGCGCCCGCGACATCGTCGCCTCAGGGTCCGAACGGGCAGGTCAGCCTAGCACCGCGATTCAGCCCCGGAAGCGTACCGCTCCCGAACTCTGTGTTCTTTCTGGTCGAACAATGGTGCTGTGCATGACCTCGCCATCCCCCACGGTGAGGCTCATAATCGCTGCCCGGAAACTCAGGGCCGATGATACAGCGGCGATCGATCCCGATTCCGCTTGGTCCGTGCGCAAGGGAGACGCCGATGAGCTGGCTACCGACGGAAGACCCCATCACGGGCGATCGAAAATCCTGCGATGCGCTCGAACTTGTCGTCGTTCCGCGCTTGCGCGACCTCGGCGGCTTCAATGTCCGGCGTGCGCTGCCACATGGAAGGCGCCAGATGGTCGGCCCTTTCATCTTCTTCGATCATTTCGGGCCGGTGCAGTTCATCGCCGGTCATGGCATGGATGTCAGGCCTCACCCTCATATCGGCCTCGCAACAGTGTCCTACCTGTTCGATGGACGCATCATGCACCGGGACAGCGAAGGCAATGTGCAGGAGATCAGCCCGGGCGCCATGAATCTGATGACGGCGGGACGGGGCATTTCCCATTCCGAGCGCACGCCTGAAACCGATCGCGACGGGACCCACACGATGCTCGGGCTGCAAAGCTGGATTGCGCTTCCTGTCGCGCAGGAGGAGATCGCTCCCTCCTTCCAACATTATGGCGCGACGGATCTGGCGACCATCCAGGACAAGGGCGTGAAGGCGCGGATCATCGCCGGTTCCGCCTTCGGCAAGGCGGCGCCCGTCAGCATGGCCTCTGAGTGGTTCTATGTCGAAGTATCGCTTGGCGCAGGCATGAGCGTTCCGCTCGACGCCGATCATGAGGAGCGTGCGATCTATGTCGTCAGCGGCGAGATCGATATCGCGGGCGACCTGTTCGAAGGCCCGCGCCTGTTGATCTTCAAGCCGGGCGACCGGATCACGGTCCGCGCGACCCAGCCGACGACAATGATGTTCCTGGGTGGCGCTGCGCTCGAAGGTCCCCGTTACATCTGGTGGAACTTCGTGTCATCGAGCAAGGAGCGCATCGAGCAGGCCAAGGAAGATTGGAAGCAGGGGCGTTTCGGGCATGTGCCCGATGAGAGCGAATTCATTCCTCTTCCGGAATAGCCAGGCAGTTCGCAGCGGGCGCGCGGGCGGTTCCCAGCCTGCTTTCAGCCGTCGATGATATCGTCATATTCGGGATGCCTGCTGGCCCAACCCGCCATGAAGGAGCAGCGGAGGACGATCTTTCGCCCACTGGCACGGATGAGATCGAAGGTCCCCTTCGCCAGCCTGGAGCCGATGCCCTGACCTGAAAGCTCCTGCGGTACTTCCGTGTGGGTCAGCACGACACGGTTTGCGTCGAGCCGATAATAGGCCAGGGCCAAGCCTCCATCGACCGCCAGTTCGAAGCGGTTCAGGTCCGGGCGGTCGATGACGATGCCATTCATGGCTTTCTTCCCTCCTTGTCGGTTCACGCAAGTTCGAGGCTGCTCCCTTCCGGTCACCGGGAAGGGAGCAATCGAAACAGGCTGCGGATTTGACGATGTCCGCCTCCCATTGCCAAGGCGAGGAGAAGCCCCCCGAACAGGCCGGCATTCTGGAGAAAGATCACGCTCTGGGGCAGGGGGATCGGGCCCGTATCATTCCAGGGGGCATGAGCAACCACGGTCGCCATCGCGGTAAATCCCGCGAGCAGTCCCGCACCGATCCAACTCGTCCGTGGCCAGACCAGCAGGGCTGATCCGCCCAGCTGCGTCACGATGACGGCGGCCGCCATGAGGGTCGGTAGCGGCAATCCATTATGGGCCATTTCCTGTACTGCGCCGCCAAAGTCGAACAGCTTGCTGAGACCGCTGAAGACGAAGCCTCCGGCCAGCAGCATGCGGGCGAGCAGATATCCGGAATGATGTGTCTCGACCTCGGGCGAAGCCCGGTCGCTGGACGAAGTCGGCACTCGAATAGACATGGGTGTTCTCTCCCTGGGGGATTACAAGAGCTTTCCGGGCAGCATGGTCTTGCGGAAGCCAAATGCGATCAGGATCGATGCGAGCATCAGGATGCCGAGCAGCAGGAACGCGTCGCGATAGGCCAGGACGAAGGCTTCCCGTTGCAGCGTGCGGGCGATGAGGGCGGTAGCTGCCCGCGTCGCTTCGATCTCGGGCAGGCGCGACGAGAACATCTGCGACAGCGTCTCGATCCGCTGCGTGGCCTGGATGCTTGCGGTCGTGACATGCTGGCCGAGCAGGTTCGAATGCACCTGTTCCTGAACCCGGACGAAGGTGCCAACGGCGGCCACGCCAACCGCCGAGCCGACCGTGCGCAGGATGTGAACAAGCGATGCGATCCAGGGAATTTCGCGCAGCGAGATGTCTTCGGTGATCAGGACCATGATCGGAATGGCCAGGAATGGCGCGGCGCTCGACTGCACGACAAGGGGAACGAGAACCTGGCTCGCGTTCCACTGGCTGGTCAGGCCTGCCATCATCAGGAGGCCGACGCCCTGCAGCGCGGCGCCGAAGACAAGCAGGCGGCGCGGATCGACCCTGTAGCAGAGGCTGGCGACGAGCGGCATCAGGAGCAGCTGCGGCAAGGCGGAGGCCAGGAACACGCTGCCGCTCTCGAGCGCCCTGTAGCCCTGCACCCGCGCGAAATATTGCGGCAGCACGAGAGCTGACGACATCGCCGCGATGCGCGTCAGGAACATCATGAACAGGCCGAGCCCGGTATTGCGCCGCCAGAGCAGGCGGGGATCGACCAGCGGATCGTGATGCAGGAGCGCGTGGACCAGGGCGCCGCCGAGGAGAAGCGTGGCCGAGGCCGCCAGTCCGGTAATAAGCCCCGAGGCGAACCAGTCGAGGCGGTTTCCCTGATCAAGCGCAGTGACAAGAGCCGCCAGCCCGAGTGAAAGCGCGATCAGGCTGAAACCGTCAGGCCTTCGAAAGCGCATGTACTTGATCGGATCGCGGGTCAGGCCATAGGACCCGGCGAACAGCGTCAATGTTCCCGGCAGCACGTTCAGCCAGAACAGATACTGCCAGGTGAAGTGGTGCATCACCCAAGCTTCGATCGACACCGAGAGGCTCGGTGTGAAGGCTGAGATCAACGCATAGAAGGATAGGCCATACAGGCGCATGGGCTGAGGCAGATGACGCATCGTCACCGCATAGGCCATGGGGATCAGGACGCCGGCACTGAGCCCGCGCAAGGCCTGGAACATCAGCAGGACAGTGAGTGACGGGCTGAACGGCGCGGCCAACGAGAAGAGCGTGAAGAGCAGGGAACCGAGGAGCACGCCGCGGGCCGGGGACAGGATCCCGCGTAGCCAGACCGCGGCAGGGATAGCGGCAACCTCCGCCGTGATGTAGGCGGTTGTGATCCAGGAGCCTTCATCGGCTCCGATACCGAGCGCGCCCCGAATGTCGGCGAGGCCGATTTCAGTCAAGCGCGCATTCACGAGTGCGGTGAACGTGCCGAGCAAGACCGCCGCGACACCGACCAGTGCGCGCAGGCTCGGTGCGGCCGCGATTGGACGCGCCGGGGCTGCAGGATGGATTGCGGTCGCCATGATCGAGCCTCCCGAGGTCGCTGGTTCAGCGTCGAGCCTGTTCCGGCGCCAACCGGTCGGTGTGGATCGTCGTGACGACCGACATTCCGGGACGCAGCAGCCCCTCCAGCTCCGGAGTGGGGTCGAGCGCGATCCGAACTCCGATACGCTGGGCGACCTTGGTGAAATTGCCGGTTGCATTATCCGCCGGCAGCAAGCTGAATTCCGCGCCGCTGGCGGGAGACAGACGCTCGACGCGGCCGGTCAGGGCGCGGCCAGGGAAGGTGTCGATCGTCACGCTGACGGCTTGGCCTGGCCGGACCTGCGAAAGCTGGGTTTCCTTGTAATTGGCCACGACATGCACCCGTGGCAGCGGCACGATCGAGATGAGCTGCGACCCTGTGCGGACATATTGCCCTTCGCGGACCGAACTCGCGTTGGTGATGCCGTCGATCGGGGCAGAGATCCGCGTGTAGCCGAGATCGACGCGCGCAAGGTCGAGAGCCGCGCGCCGGCTTTGCAGTTCGGCTCGAGCCTGCTGATCCTGGGTTCCAAGCACCGCGAGCTGTTGCCGCTGAACTGCGATTTCAGCCCGCTTCTCCAATAGTCGCGCATCGAAGCGCTTCGTATCGGCTACGGCGAGTTCGAGCCGCTGTGCCGTCGTCCAGCCGTCGCGTGTCAACGCCTCCTGCCGACCGCGTTCCTGAACGGCACGGTCGCGATCAGCCAGGATGGCCGCGATGCCGGCTTCTGTCTGAGCGATGACATAATGCTGCAGCTCGGTCCGGCTTTCGGTATTGCGCAAGGCGGCATCGGCTGCTGCGACGCCGGCTTCTGCCTGTCTGACGCGCGCCGCGTGTTCCGTGTCTTCGATCTCGAACAGTGCGTCACCCGCCTTTACCGGCTGAAAGTCCGCGACCACGACCCGGGTGACCCGGCCCCCGGTTTGCACGCTGACCGGAACGGTGTCGGCTCGAAGATAAGCGTTGTCGGTCGTCTGGTCGGTAAGCCCCGCGATCCAGTGTCCCCATCCCAGCGGGATGACGATGGCAAGCCCGACGCCTCCCACCAGCACGGAGGTGCGGGCGAGGTTGATCAGCGCGCGGCGCGGCTTTCTCTTGTGCTGTCCCGGTTGTTCGCTTGTCTTTGCGGCGGGGCCTTCTGCCGGGCGAAGGCGGGCGACTGCAGCGCTCATGTCGATGTTCCTCACCGGCCAATCTGATCTGCCGGGTGCGGCCCGAATATGGGATCTCGGGGCTTATGATTGAAATGAAACTATGCCATTTGAAGAATGAGTGCTGCTCATATGTCTTACCTCGATGAGAGCGGGGCACCTCGTGAGACAAGGGGAGCTGCGGAGCGCTTCGGCTGCCGGCTGTAGTCGCAAGGCAGGCGGCCAGGCTGTCTGGCGAAGGGACGACGAATGAAACCTGGCATTCACAAGCTGCGCGCCGAGGCGGTTTCCCCTGGCGAGCTCGGTTCCGGGGGCAGCTGGCGGTCCGGTCGCGAAGGAGCGCGAGCAAGAGTTCCCCGATTCTCAATTGGATAAAGCCCGGCCAATGAGTATCCTTCACAAGCTTGATTTGAATCTCATCCGCGTCTTCGATGCGGTCATGGAAGAGCGAGGCGCCTCCCGCGCCGCTGCTCGCCTGGGTTTGACCCAATCGGCCGTCAGTCATTCCCTGAACAAGCTGCGGCGTATCCTCGACGACGAATTGTTCGTACGCGGCCCCGGCAGAATGCACCCGACGCCGCGCGCTGAAGAGTTGGCACAGCCGATCAAGAGCGCACTTCGTCAGATCGAGGCGGCGTTTCATGGGCCTGTATTCGAATCGGGCTCATCTGAGACGCGCTTCGTCATTGCGACATCCGACTATGTCATCGGCGCTCTGATGCCGCCCGTTCTTTCAAAACTGGGGCGGATCGGGCCTGGCCTGCGGTTCTGGCTGCGCCCGTTCAATGATCTCAACCTCGTGGAAGAACTCGATCGCGGAACCCTGCATCTCGTCATTGGAGCGTTCGGGCGCGTCCCGTCCCGCCTTGTCATGGAGCCTCTTTTCACAGGACCGAATGTCTGGGTCATGCGGAGAGGGCATCCTGCTGCGACCGGTGCCTTTGGGGTGGAGGAACTGGCGGAATTCCCGCATCTCGACATTCTCATCGCCGGCCAAGGCGCAATGACTGCGGGAGGAACAATCGACCAGGAGGGCCTCGAACGGGCCTATGTCAGCAGCAATCCGCTCCAGCTCGAAGCGCTGATGGCGGAGCGTGGCCTGACACGCAAGGTCGGGGCGGTCGTGTCTCATATTCTCACGGTGCCGCCGATTATCGCTGCCACCGACATGATTGCGTTCGTCCCCAAGCAATTGGCGGAGCAGAATCCGGGGCTTGAATTCCGTGATCCGCCCTATCCAAGCCCGGCGCTTCAGATCTCAATGCTGTCGCACCGCACGATGGGAGCACACCCATCGGTTGCCTGGTTGCGGCAGGAATTGGTCCGGGAGCTTGCGAGCCTGTCGGGCTAGGCGTGCTCCGAACGCAATGATCCTGCGGGCCATGCGTGCGTTCGGGGCCTGTGCCGGGCGGCACAGGGGCAGGGGGGAGGCCTCTGCAAGACCGACGGCCAATCTCCTCGGAAGGATGAGTTCATTGCCGCGATGGCCCGGGCACAACATGCAGTGTCGTCCCTAGACGTCACTTCCACCCCGTTTCAATTCCCAGGTCAGTATCGCCAGTGCGAGCCGTTCGAGCTCAAGGTCCGTCATCGGATTATGGGCGGCTGCGGCGTGGATCTCACCGGCACGCGCACAAGCACGCAGGTAATCGGCCTCCGAATTCAGCACGATTGGGCGCCGGCCAGGGAACTCGGGAGCGCGGTTTCGGCGGCGCTCTGGTCGTTCGTCACGCATTCCTGATCATCGCGTTTTTGACCGCCATCGATCGCCATCCTCGAATGCCATCATGGTGCGGCGAGAGGTTAGGCTCATCGCTGCCGATGACAACCCTGCGTTGCGATCGTTGGACGGTTTCGTTAATCGAGCACTAACCGCTGGGAATGGCACCATGATCAGCCGCGGCCGTTCGACCTTGACCTTCGGCAGCGAAGCGGGAGCAGCCACGCTTCAGTCGCGCAGTCCCGACGCGATCGGGTTGGTGAACGAGGCGATCGCCGGCAGCAGGCTGAGAACGGTGCCGACGACGAACAGCAGGGCGATCTGCAGGAATTCAGGCTTGTCCAGCGCGATCGTGAGGCGAAGGCCGGTCTGCGCCTCGATCAGGCCTGACACGACGCCGGCAGCAGCACCTCCGAGCAACAGCCCGGCGATACAGCCGAGCGCCATCAGCAGGGCCATACCGAGCCAGATCACGAGCAGGACGTAGAGCCGGGATGCGCCCATGGCACGCAATACGGCGTAGCGCCGCCGCCGCAGCCCGGTCACTGCAATCAGCAGCAGAAGGATCGAGGCCAGCACCAGCGTCGCATTCAGCGTGGAAGCGAAGACAAGCACACCACGCGCGTCGCCGAGCGAACGATAGATCCCGACCAGGACTTCGGCGGGAAAGAACGCCATCGTCCCGCCCTGGCGATACTGGCTGCGCAGGGCATAGGCCCCGGCCACGCTGCGCGGCTTGACGACGATCGCGGGCACGCCGGGCACAGGCACGCCATCGAAGGGCGGCCCGATCGTCTCGGTTCCCCCGGCGTGTCCATTGCCGAGCCCGTGAACCTCCCAGACGCTCTCGATCGGTACCAGGATCGCGCGGTCCCAGGGCGATCCGACCGGGGGTAGGCGGCCGACGATAGTGTAGTCGTGGCCGGCATGGCGATGTCCGGCCTCGTCCTCGTCCGCCTCACCCGGTTTGTGAGTCTGGCCGGCAACGCCATGCGACGGCGTGACGCTCTCGCCGAGCCGATAGTCGACATCGGCGCCGATCAAGGCTTCACCTTCCCTGGCGAAGAGGCGCCCCTCGCTCGGTGTGACGCGGCCCCAGCGCGTGGCAAAGGCCGCGGTCGTGCCGATGATCGGATAGCCACGGGTGACGTCGCCGAAGGCGATCGGCGCGAAGGCGGCGACACGCTCGTCCCGGGCCAGCGACTGCAGGACGCTTCCCTCCATCAGCGGGATCGCGTCGAGCTGCAGATAGACCGTCGACATCAGCAACTGGGTCTGGCTGCCGGGTGCACCGATGAGGAGGGCGAAGTCATCGGCCGCGGCGGCCGAACTCTGCCGCAGCGCCCGCTCCTGCGCGCCGATCGCCACGCCGACCGCGACCGCCAGCGCTATCAGGGCGACTATCGCGGCTGCGGTCCAACGCAGGGCGCGAAGATCGGCGAGGACCATTGCGAAGGGGTTCATGCGGCCTGCTTCGCAATCGGAGACGCGGCCTTGATATCGAGCCGGTGCTTCATCCGCGCCAGGAGCGCGGCATCATGCGTGGCGCAGATCAAGGTGGCACCGGCCTCAACGGCCGCATCGACCAGCAAGGCGCCCACCTCATCGGCATGGGCCGCGTCCAGGCTGGCCGTGGGTTCGTCGGCGAGGATCATGGCAGGCTGCCGGCAGACCGCGCGGGCAATCGCAACCCGCTGCTGCTCGCCACGTGAAAGTACTCCTGTCCGGCGGCGCAGATCAGTGAGCCCCATGCGCGCTGCGACGGTCTCGGCATGCTCCCGCTCGGCCGGGCCAACCCTCCAGGATGAGAAGGTCGTGGGCAGCGTGATGTTGGCAAGGATGTCGAGTTCCGGGATCAGGTGGAAATCCTGGAAGACGAAGCCGAGCGTCGAGAGACGCCAGCGGTCGCGATTGCCGGGCGACAGGGAGGAGATCTCCGTCTCGCCCCATGAGACCTTGCCTGTGCTCGGCACGATCAGCCCGCCAATCAGGTGCAGAAGCGAGGTCTTGCCGGAGCCCGAGGGGCCGCGCAAACCAATATGAGCGCCGGAAGGCACTGTGAGTTCGGGAATGTCCAGCACGCGGAAAGGGCGCCCGTCGCCGCCGCGATGGTCGAGCGTCACGCTGGAAAGCCGCAATGTTCGAGCGGCGGATCGCTCAGGCGAGTGTGAAGCGGGCATCGACGAGTCTGATCTGGCTGACGAAGCCGGTTTCCGGGTCCGTGGCCGAGCCTATCTCCAGCCGACCCGACACGACGACCTTGCGACCGGCGCTGACCATCGGCGTGATCTCCTTCATGAAGACGACGACGATGTCGACTGGCCAGTCGGCATCCGATTGGCAGAACGGGCAGATCGCCAGCGGCTCGCGCGTGAGCACGAAGAAGTGGCTTTCCGGCTTCAGCGGAGGCGCCATGTAGCCGGTCAGACGTACCTCTTGTCCGCGCAGGGCCGTGACGCGGTCGGAAAACTGGAAGCCGAGCACGCCGAAGGATTTGTAGAGGCCGTCGAAGGCGATCGTGGCCGGCTCCGCCGCTCGGACATCCCTGCAAAGCAGGGCCACCGCGAGACCCGTGAGGGTCACGCGGCGGGTGGCGAGCATCTCATGGCGTTGCCGTTGCATCGCTCGTCCCTGTCGGCGGATGGCCGGCCTACTCGCTGTCTTACTTACTTGCCGCCCAGCGCCAGCGCTTCCGCCATGACGCGGAAGACATAGGTGTTGGGCTTATGGCCGCGGAACTTCTCCGCGCCCGGGCCCATCGCAGTCAGGATCACGTCGTCGGCGGAGTGGACGCCGCTATTGGCGTCGAAGGGCAGGTTGCCTGTCCTGCGCGCGGCCAGCGGGCCGGTGCAGTCCTTCTCGTTCGCGATATTGGTCTTGCCATCCGGGCCCTTGACCGCCGGCACGCGTTCGCCGGTCATGTCCGGGCGGCCGGTGTCGCAGGTGTCGGGATAGCTGCCATAGACCACTGCGAGGCGGCGCGAGGTGTCGACCTTGGTGGGGTAGCCGTCCGCGTCGAGCGGGCCGTAGTTCGGCGGCACGGAGTCGGCGTAGACGCCGAGCTTGTCGCGCAGGAGCTGGCCCGGACGGTCGTCGTCATAGGTGCCGATGATCGAGATCGGATGGGCGTGATCGGGCACCACGATGATCAGGGTGTCGTTGCGGTCGCCGGCGAAGTCCTTCGCCACCTTCACCGCGTTGTCGAGCATGATCGTATCGAACACCGAACGCTCCCAGTCGAGCGAATGGCTGTACTTGTCGATGCGGGCCGACTCGACCATCAGGAAGAAACCGTCCTCGTTGCCCTTGAGCATGTCGAGCGCAGCCTTGGTCTGCTCGACCACGTCCGGCTGGTCGGGGAACTTCGAAACCGTGCCCTTCTTGGTCAGCCGCAGATCGAACGCGCCGTCGATGTTACCGGTGTTGTAGAGGCCGAGCAGCTTTTTCGAGCCGGCCGCGACAGCCGCGTTCATTTCCGTCTTGGTGGTCGCGAGCGTGTAGCCCGCCTCCTTGAACTTGGCGATGAAGTCGAGCTCATCGGTCCGCTTCGAACCGGGGGTCGTCTTGGACAGGAAGTTCGGGGAGCCGCCGCCCATGATCACGTCGGGCTGCACATCGTGGAACATCTTGACGATGTCGTTGAAATCCGAGCGGCGTCGGGTGTGGGCCACCATCGAAGCCGGGGTCGCGTCCTCGATTTCCGAGTTGGTGACGACGCCGATCGCCATCTTGCCGCGACGCTTGATCACCTCGGCGATGGTCTCGACCTTGGGATGGTCGAGCGTCAGGGCGTTCTTGGCGCAGTAGACGCCGAGTGCGTTGACGCAGGATTTATGGCCGGTGGTGTAGGCATGGGCGGCATTGGCGCTGTCGGTCACGATCGAGTCCGTGCCCGAGGTCGAGATCAGCGCCATGTTGGACATGTCGTCCATGGCGAGCTCGCCATTGTAGCGACCTTCGTCCCAGCCCTTGGAGAGAATGCGGGCCGCGGTGCGGTTGGCGACCGACATGCCGTCACCGATGAAGAGGATGACGTTCTTGGCGCGGCGCGGCTGGGTGGTGGCGAAGACCTCCCATTTGACCGTCGCCTTGTTGGTTCCCTGCGTCGCCTCGACGGTATAATTGCCCGCCGGAAGCGTCGCGCCACGCAGCCACAGCGCCGAATGCTTCTGGCCTTCCTCATTCTGCATGAAGATCGTGGCCTTGCCGAAGATTTCGGCGGCCGGCTTGCCGTTGATCGTGACCGCGACGTCGGCCGAGGTCGGCGCGTTCGGGAACTCGACCTTGAAGTCGAAGCGCGAGCCCTCGAGGATTTCGGCACGGTTGATGGGATAGATCGTCTGCGCGGCGACAGGGGCCGCAGCGAAGGCGCTGCCAATTGCTACCGCATGCCAAAGCGTTCTCAGTTGCATCCCCAACCTCCGATAATCCGTGATCCCTTGGATGGGGTGAGCTAGTTGCAGCCGCACATGACAGGATGGCGACAGCCCTGCATGTTGTTGAATACCATCCGACCACGGCTGCCCCAACATCAACAGGGCATCCAGGGACGGCCTGCCCGACCGATGCGCGGTTGCACCATTCCGGAGACGGGCGACCTCGACAGCCGCGTCCCGGGCATGAGCGACGCGAGGGCGCGTCCCGAGCCGCCAGAGGCCGAGTTCAAGCAGCTTGGCGGCTACTTTCAGCTGGAGCCCGGCAATCGCGGCCTGTTCGCCGGCCTGTTGCCGGGCCTCGTCCATATCCGGGCTGCCGATCCGGCGGCGGAGCGCCTCGCCAGGATGATCGACCTGATCAGCGACGAAGCGCTCGCCAACCGGCCGGGACGCGACCTCGTGGTCGACCGGCTGATCGAGGTCCTGCTCGTGGAGGCGCTTCGCTTCCACGCAGAAAGCGCGGGCGCAGCGGTGCGGCCAGGGCTTCTGGCGGGGCTTGCGGATCCGCTTCTCGCCCGCGCCCTGCGGCATCTTCATGGCGACGTGGCGCGCGGGTGGTCGGTCGATGCGCTGGCCCGGCAGGCGGGCCTGTCCCGCTCGGCTTTCAGCGAGCGCTTCAATCGGAAGGTTGGAGTGCCACCGATGCAATATCTGATCGAGTGGCGCATCGCCTTGGCCAAGGGCATGCTCCAGCGCGACGCGCCGCCTTTGGAGGCTGTTGCTGCAGCGGTGGGCTATCAATCGGCGAGTGCCTTCAGCACTGCCTTTCGCCGCGAGGTCGGCAGTTCACCCAGCCACTTCACGCGGGCAGCAGCTGCTTGAGCACGGCCTGGCGCTGCTGACGCCGACCGCGCGTATTGTGCCGCGGTCGGTGTCAGTCGGCGTTCTGGCGCAACGGCCGTTTGGCACGCCGCAGGGATCGAAGCTCTTCCTTCTCACGTGAGGGATCGGCTCAGGCCTTGATCGTCGTCGACTCCTGGCTGGTCCGGCCGAACAGGTCCCGCGCCCTGACGCGATAATGCCCCTCTGATTGGGTCGCATGCAGGTAAACGCTCGACAGCAACCCGACCGGGTTGATGACCTGCCACGGCCCGTTTTCCGTCGCGCTCCAGAGCACGTCGAAGAGCTGCACGCCGCCATGCGCCGCCGGCTCCCAGAACAGCACCGTGTTGCTGCCGCCGTTGAGGCCGCCGAAGCGGCGCGCCTTCGGCTCTGTCGGCGCATGAGGTACCTCGCCATCGCGCCGCACCAGGGCGACGAGCGCGACCGAAGACAGGGGCATGTCGAGCGGCAGCGTGCAGCTCGTCTGTGCCCCGCCAATCTGGAGATGCTCGATCGTCAGAGCTGGCTCCTGGGCGAGTCGCATCGCCTCCAACTCGGCCGGGTTCGCCGGCCGCAACGCGCAGCAACGGATCATCATCGAGCCGGATGTGATGCTCCGCGCCACGACGCCGTCTGACCGCTAGCGGCAAGTTCCTCGCACGAGTCACCGTCATTTTTGCCGGTGCTGGCGTTCTCGCACGGGGCGCACGGATCAGGGCGAGGCCTGACGCTGCTGAAATGCAGCCGCTTGCAGGTATTCAGCCTTCCGACTCTGTCCGTGCTCGGGGAAGGCCAATCTCGCCCATGCGGCCCATGCGCCGAGCAAGTGCGCCTCATCGGTTTGCGAAGGGGAAGAGCGTGAGCAAGCCATTGCAGTCGAATACGAATCTCATACAATTCTAGCGTGTGGCTATTTCCGGCTGCGCCGGTCATGCCAAGAGCCGTCTTACCCTACGGAAATGTCGATGGATCCCGATCAGGCGGCCAAGAGGGCCGAGGACGCGCTTCTTGAGCTCGCACTTGAAAGTTGGCGTTTCCAGAAGCTCTTCGGGCGAGCGTTGTCCAAGCTGGACCCACTGGAAGCGACACGGTTCACGAACCAGCATCGATATTTCCTCGGAAAGGTCGAAAGCTGCCTGGGAGCATCGGGAATGCGCCTGGTGAACCTCGAAGGCCAGCAATTCGACACCGGGACCGCCGCCACGCCCCTCAATATTGCCGATTTTGGACCAGACGACACCTTGGTCGTCGCGGAAACGATCGATCCGATCGTGATGAATTCTGCCGGCCTGCTGCGCATGGGCACGGTCATGCTCAAGAAGGTTGGAAGATGAGCCACTACGTCGGCATTGATCTGGGCACCACCAACAGCGCAATCTGCTCCTATGACGGGGAGACCGTCCAGCTCTACAAGAGCCCCGAGCAGAACGACGTGACGCCGTCGGCGATCGCGATCGACCGGCGCGGCAACCGCTATATCGGGCAGCGGGCCTACGAGAACGCACCGCGAAATCCGGACAGCACTGCCATGCTGTTCAAGCGGCACATAGGTACCTCGACGCCAATCCGCTTGCCCTCCGTGGGCATTACCATGACACCCGAGGAATGCTCTTCCGAGATCCTTCGCACGCTGTTTGGCTATCTGCCGGAGCAGATCCGCAACGACGAGACCGTGGCCACCGTGATCACCGTGCCGGCGGCGTTCAACCAGATGCAGAAGGACGCCACGATCGAGGCTGCGCGCGCGGCGGGGCTCGGCAAGGTGGCCCTGATGCAGGAGCCCGTTGCGGCGGTGATGAGCGTCATGCGCAGTCGCCAGGGCGATGGGATCTTCCTGATCTACGACCTTGGCGGGGGAACCCTGGACATCGCCATCGCCCAGAGCATTGGCGGCCGCGTGAGCCTTCTCGGCCAGGGCGGCATCCAGATGTGCGGAGGACGGGATTTCGATCGCATGATCGTCGACAACCTCGTCATGCCCTGGCTTCAGCAGACCTTTGCGTTGCCCGAGGGGTTCTCGTCCCTGCCCGAATACAAGCTGCTGCGTCGTGTCGCGGAGCGGGCGGTGGAGAAGGCGAAGATCGAGCTTTCCAGCCGGGACAATGCGGTGATCGGGGCACAAGAGACGGAATGCGGATGCAAGGACCTGGCGGGGACCGAGATCTATCTCGACGTCAACATCACCCGGGATCAGCTGGGTGGGCTGATCGAGGGCAAGGTCAAGGAATCCGTCCAGGCGGCGCGTGACACGATCGAGCACGCAGGTCTCACTCCACACGACATCGAACGTATCGTCTTCGTCGGCGGTCCGACCCAATACAAGCCGCTGCGCGAGCGCGTCGCGTTCGAGCTTGGCATCGCGCCGTCAACGGACGTGAATCCGATGACGGCGGTTGCCACTGGCGCCGCCATCTTCGCCGAGGCCATCGACTGGAGCGCGCATAGCCGGGGCCGCAAGAGTTCCAGGGGGAGCGTCAGCGTCGGGTCGACACTGGACCTGACGGTGAATTACGCCGCACGAACTCCGGATCAGAAAGCGAAGATCGCGCTGAAGCTCGGATCACCCGCGGCCCCGGGCTCGTCCTTTCAGGTCGACAGTCTCGACACCGGGTGGTCTTCGGGCCGCGCCGAGATCAAGAACGGCACTGTCATCGAGGTGCCCCTTTCGAAGCGGGGCGAGAATACTTTCAAGATGTTCGTCTTCGATCCTGCCGGAGGGCCACTCTCCTTGGCGCAGGATCGCATCGTCATCACGCAGACGGCCGCTACCATCGACGCCATCCCTGCCTCCCACTCGATCGGCGTCGAGGTCCTGGATACCGTTGGCGACATCGCCAGGCTTCATTACCTGGTGAAGGCCGGAGACCAGCTGCCGGCTCGTGGTGTCCAGCCATTCAAGGCTGCTGAGGCACTTCGCGCGGGAGCCTCCGGGTCATTGAAATTCAAGCTCTGGGAGGGGGATATCGATCATCCCGTCTCGGACAATACGTTCATCGGCCTGTTCGAGATTACCGGCAATGACTTCGTCGATGGCGTCATCCCTGCGGGGGCGCCGCTCATCCTCACCTACGAGATCGGCGATGGAGGGAACATCGACCTGAAAGTCGAGATTCCGGCGATCGGTGGGTCGTTCCAGAGCGACAAGAACTTCTATTCCCGCGCTTCCGGAATGATCGACTACAGCAGTGCCGCGAGGCGCATCCTGGACGAGGCGTCGCAAGCGGCCGAACAGCTTGCGGAGGTCTCTGCCAAGGTCGACGACCCGGCGCTCTCCGAAGCGCGCGAGAGGCTGGAGCTGGCGGCTTCGATCAGTGAACAGGAGAGCGATCCCGAAGTCGCCAAGCAGGCCTCCGACAACGTCCAGAGGGCGAAGAGCCTGCTGGCCTCCGCTCGAAAGGCGAATTTCCGCGTCATTCGCCGCATGGAGTTGGATCAGGTCGTTGCGTTCTTCCACGACATGAGGGCCTTGGCAAAGCCGGCGGAGGTCAGCTCCTTCGAGGCCTTGCAGGCAGCCACGGAGCGTCTGATCGGTACGCCCGGCCATGGTTTCGAGGCCAATCTCCAGGAACTCCGCCGCAAGATCGGCACGATCCTTCGCCGCCAGGACTGGTTCATCGTGGACCGCTTCAAGGACTACGCCTCCGCGCCCCATCTCTTCACCGATCCGAAGATGTTCGAGCATCTCGTTGCCGAGGGGGAGCGCGCCATTGCGGCAGGCGATATCGAGGGATTACGGGCGGCGTTTCACGGCCTCGGTGGCATCCGGATCGTTTCCGCGGAGGCCGACGATCTGATCGCGATGACCAATATCGTGACCGCCTGACATGTCCACGGATCCCTGGCTTCCGATCGGTTTCCAAATCGCGCGCGGCGTAGGCGCTGGCCGCGTGATGCATTCCGGGCCGGGCTGGCAGATCGTCAAGGCGGATGGCGGCGGTCTTGTGCTGCTGATACGCGGCACGCTGCTTCACAGGTGGTTTCAGGATCGGCTGCTCGACGAGGCCGAGGTGTTGAAGGTCACGTTCGGCGAGAAACGGATGGGCGCGATCCTGAGCGAGCGATCGTTCGCGCTCGCGCCCCTGGATCGATGTGCTTCGCCGCGGGACAAGGTGGAGGCACTGTCCTTTGCCGCCGCTATGCGGCAGACGCGCGCTCGCTACCGCGATGGCTCGTTGGAGCGCGCGCTCTATGTGGAGAAGCTGTCGCGGATACTCCCGACCCATGCCGAAGATGCCCTCGCGGGCGACGCGCTCGTTCTGGGTTCGTGGCTGACCGGCGGCTTGCGCGTCTCGGTCGATCCCATGTCCAATGTGCAAAACCTGCTCTCTTGGATGTCGGTCGATCAACTCGCCGATGTGATCCGCGCAGCAGGATTGGAGCCCACCGGCGCCATGTTGATCCCGCGTGCGGATGCTGAAGCCGGTGAATTCGCCCGAACCGCGGCTGCGAAGGCGAGCGATGGCCGCCTCCGCCTGCCGGGAAGGACGGCGCTCGAGGATTTCTTCAACGACCACGTCGTCGACATCGTCCAAAATCGGTCGCATTACACTGCGCTCGGCATCGGCAACCCCGGCGCGATCGTCCTGGAGGGCCCGCCAGGTTGCGGGAAGACCGTGGCTGTCGAGCGACTGATCGCCCATCTTGGCTGGCCCCATTTCGCCGTGGATGCGAGCAGCGTGGCCAGCCCATACATCCACGAGACCAGCCGGAAGGTGGGGCAGTTGTTCGAGGCCGCGATTGCCGCGGCTCCATCCCTGGTGGTCATCGACGAAATGGATGCCTTCCTGTCCGAGCGCGACGCGGGCGGCGGGCAACATAGGGTAGAAGAGATCGCCGAATTCCTGAGAGCGATCCCGGAAGCGATCAAGGCGGGCGTGCTGATTGTCGGGATGACCAACCGCGTCGACATGATCGATCCGGCGATCCTCCGTCGAGGACGCTTCGACCATGTCGTGAAGGTCGACCACGCTGATCAGACCGAGATGCTCGATTTGTTGCGGGCGCTTCTGGACGGCGTGCCGCTGGCGGATGGCGTGACTCTCGAAACTTATGCAATGCGCCTCGCCGGGCGGCCTCTCTCTGACACCGCCTTCGTCGTCCGTGAAGCTGCGCGACTTGCGGCTCGCGCCCGTATGAGCACCATCGACGATGCATCCTTCTCGAAGGCCGTTGATGCGCTCCCGCAAAGCGGGGCGCCCAAGCCACGCGTCGGCTTTGTCTAGGAGGGGGCGGTGAGTGACATCGACGAAAAGGTGCCTCGAGGGTTCGCGGGATTGACGGCGCTTGCCTCCACGATCTCCGCCGCGCCGACGATCGGGTTGCCGCCAGCTTCCAGCGCGCGCCCCTCTGATCCCGAACCTGCGGAGGCCCGCTCTCATCAGGGGCGTCGTTCGACTGGTCCTGGATTCTGGACCGGAAGCCGGAAGACGTGGGCGCTCGTCATAGCCGGCATCTGTGTCCTGGCATACCTAAGTGCAAGACCGCAGTCATCGAGCTATGTTCCTCCCTATACGGGTGGTTCGACAACGTCGGCCCTTCCACGAGCAACGCCGCTCCGTAGTTCAGAGTCGATGAAGATCCCGCCGGTCGGTCAGGGTTTGACGTTCTCAGTCGCAGAAATAAGGTATTGCCTTGCGGAGGTGATCAGGCTTGATCATATTGAAACGACTGCTGACCTAAAGCGCGAGGTGCATATTCGGAATTTGAACTTGCGGATCAATGACTATAATTCTCGTTGTACACGCTATCGCCATCGCGTGTCCGATATGACAATTGCCAAGTCGGACGTTGAAGCGATGCGCGCCGCACTACGATCTGAAGCCGCTGAGCAGATGCTTGCTTGGCGCTGATCAGTTGAAGATCTCG
Organism: Allobosea sp. 2RAB26; assembly: GCF_052115465.1. Lineage (NCBI taxonomy): Bacteria > Pseudomonadati > Pseudomonadota > Alphaproteobacteria > Hyphomicrobiales > Alloboseaceae > Allobosea > Allobosea sp. 2RAB26. The sequence continues at coordinate 385,035 of NZ_JBFRGS010000005.1, forward strand.
GAAATCCTGTCCGTGCCTGTCTTGAAGAAGGTGCGGATAAGATGTTCCAAGACAGGTACGTTATCGTCGCTCTGGTAGGAAAGGCGGACATAGACCTTCTTGTCGGCTCGCGAGCCCAGGACGAAATGCCCGTCCTCGGTCCAGATGTTGACTTGATGCCAGTCGAGCGCGACGGGCTCATTCGAGCCGAGTATTTTGTGACGTATCAATGTGACGCTTTCATCGCGCACGATGGCCTCACCGAAGCGCAGTGCCTCCCCAGACTGCAGCCTCCTGGCCGTTTCAAGTAGCAGTCGGAGGCCGACGGTCCGCCATATGCGATCGACGAGGTTCGCATAGATATCGGCTTTGCGCGTGTTGATCGTGAAGGCCGATCGATCATCGCCCAGCATGATCGTATAGGCCGTGCCGGCCGGGAGTCCGCTGGCACCACCCCATCGCAGGCGCGTCACTGCTTCGAGGGTGATGTGATTGTTCTGCCAGGAGACGCCCGTGGACGAGATACTGACCTTGTCCTTGAACAGGGCTCCAATTCCGGCGCTATAGATGAGCCAGTGTTCGAACTCGGCACGGTCGGCTTCCGACTGCTTCTTTTCTTCCTCGGCCTCTTTGAGATAGGCGAGGTCGTGCGTTACTCGGTCGGTGACCGTGTCCAGAAGTCCGAAATGATCGTTCAGGAAGGCGGCGATGCGGGCGGGCGTGTCGACGAAGCCGTACTTATTGTGCAGTGCGATCGCGAGTTCGCGGATCGCGATGGCCAGGTTGTGGGTCGCCAGGTGGTCGATCCCGTTCGCCCTCGCCACGAGCTGGGCTGGCCCGACGATCTCGTTGAAGTTCGCGGCGACCTTCTTGATCTCGTCGATCACGGGGATGACGTGGGCTTCCCCATGGACTGCCACGGCATTGCCACGTGTCACGAGCCTCTCGACGGTTGAGGACTCGGCTTCGATGAACCCCCGCAGTCCAAACTCGTAGGACGCGACAATCTCCTGAATGAAGGCCGGGGCGTGCTCGCTGCCGTCCTTCGTGCCCTTCTGAACCACCATGTCCATGACCTTCACGAGGGTCCGACTCGGGAGCCGATCCAGAACGTCGTTGATGGCCTTTCGGTAATCCCGCTTTCGGGCCTCGAATTCCTCCAGGATGGCCCCCTCGTCGCGGACGGGAGGGAACCCGGCGACCGAGCGATCCTCGTTGATATCCCGCAATACGCCAGCCAGGTCGACGTCCTCCACCGCCAAGGCGAGACGATAGAAGATCGCGGCGGCTTCCTGTGGCGTCCTCGCCTCGGGCTTTGCCTGCGCAGATGCCGACAACAGGTTGGCGCGGGCAAGAGGAGGCAATTCCACCGTCGCTTCTAGCCCCGTCATGCTCGAGAGACCCTCGACGGCGGCAGTGGCCTTTCGCGGAGCGACGCCCGGAAGCCACCCCATTTCCGCAGCTAGCCGCGTCCGGATGTTCAACAGGGTGGATTGGGCCTTCTGGCCCTCGTCGCCATCGGCTACCAGAGCAACTTCATCGGCCAGTTCGATAAGGCGGCTTCGGTTGTCTCTCGTCGTCGCGCCCAAGATGGCGAATGGGTTTTTCTGGAGCGATGTCTTCGGCGACACGAGTTCCTCTGTGATGGTCATTGACCTAGGGGCTCCGAAGAGGCGCCAAGTACTGCGCCGACGATTGCAGCCAGGCTAGCGATTCGACCCGGCACATCCAGCGTATCCCGCAAGGTGGCCGTTGCACCATAGTCTCGCGTATGGCGGCTTTGCCGCGTTTCCTGCGATAGCCGATCTTCACGATGGCGCTTCTGATGCCCGGCCTGATCGCCACCCGCAGCCCATCCTACAATGATCGCAAGGGCTCAGTTGCGTCCAAGGGGAGGGGTCCGTTGCTCCGGAGCGCAGAGAGGGGCCTCTACCTTGGGCGACTGATGAACCTGACCAGCAGCGTTGCTTCACTGCCTTTGATTGTCGCATTCCGGCTCGCCTATGCGGGTAGGGCGCGCTGCCGGAAGGCCGTGCTCGTCCTCCGTGTCAGGCCGCACTCTCTTTGCTGCGCATGTCCTGTTCGCGCGCCAGAACACGCTGCACCGCGAGGAATGGGCACCTTGATGAGCCGTCTGAAGGTGGACGGCAGCGTGCGGCTGCCTCATCATCACCGGAAGGCGCGAACGGTGCAGGCGTCCCAACCTCTAAGTAGAGTCTTGCCTTCCCGTTGTGTCTTGCCGTCCGAGAGGCTGCACGTTTCCCGCAGCAGCTTCGTCGGTGGCCGGTCTCGGCCAGGTCGGCGGATGATTGAGGACCAGGGTTGTGCGATTTGCAGCATGGACAGCGGGTTTTCTCGTCGTTGCCGCTATTGCCGCCACGATCCATTTCTGGTCACCCCACGCGACCGTGCGGGTGACGACGGGAGCGCTTGGCACCGACGCGCAGCGTCTCGTTGGCGCCCTCATCACGGAGACGACCAGGGATCATCCCCGGATCAGACTTCAGCCGCTGCCGGTCAAAGATCTGGCTGCGAGCTCGAAGGCGATCGAAGCTGACGAGGCGGATCTCGCCGTGATCCGCAGCGACGTCTCGCCACCGACCAACGGACAGACGATTGCGATTCTCCGTCGCGATGTCGTCGCCTTCGTTCTGCCGCCGAAATCGCCCGTCGACAGTATCGGCAAGCTTTCCGGCAAGACGATCGCAATTCCGCAGGGGCGTCTGCAGGAGGTCAACGCCGCGCTACTCGATGTCATCCTGGGCTATTACAATGTCGCGCCTCATGATGTGAAGCGGGTCTTTCTCGCGCCTGACGACATGATTGCCGCTGTTCACCAACGGCATATCGCGGCGATCCTTGCCGTCGGGCCGGTTGGGCCGGGAGAGGTTATTGGCGCAGTAAACGCCATGGCGAAGGGTACCGCAGGGACACCGACGATCCTGGCGTTCTCCGACGCCGATGCCTTCAATCGACGCTTTCCGGCCTTTGAATCCTACGATGTTCCCGAAGGCGCGTTCAGATCGCACCCCGCGACCCCCGACGACACCGTGACGACACTCGCAGTGACCTACCGACTTGTCGCGCCCGACACGATGCTCAATCTCGTCGCAGGGGCGATAGGCCGGACCCTCTTCGTCTCAAAAACCAAGCTGATGGCGCTCACGCCCCTGGCGAGCCAGATCGAGGCCCCCGACCCGGATGACAAGAACCCGATCCTGCCCATCCATCCCGGCGTCGCCAACTATCTCAGCAACGGTGAACAGAGCTTCTTCGACGAGTTCCAAGGCTATTTCTATCTTGCCGCGGCTCTCCTCAGCGTCCTGGGTTCGCTGACGACGATCATCCTGGGGCGTGTGAAGATGTCCCGGATGCGCCAGGAGCAGAAGCGGATCGGGCAGTTCATTCAGATTGCGGACCAAGCGCGGGAGGCCGATGCCGAAGGGCTTGAGGCCCTGGACCGTTCCCTTCATCAACTGGTCGATGAAGCCGTCGCGTCCGGGGGGCGTTCAGGCGAGGATGCGACGATGGCCCTTGCCGTCAATCACGCCCGCTACTCCATCACGGCGCGCCGGGCGTCTCTGAGTCCCCAAAGCGGGAAGGCGTTAGCTCTCAAGGCGATGCCTTCGTAGGCGCGCTCGTGTCAGGTTCTACGCGGCGGGAGCCTGGTCGCCGCGGTGTCGTCGCGCGCATGCGCATGGCCTATCGCCGTGCCTGATGAAGAGATCGTGGCCATGTCCAGCGCGTGTTCGATGCACAGGTGGGCGTGGAGCGCACAACGGCCGGGGGTTGCCCGCCGTTGTCATCGCTTCGTCCGCGGCGCCCTTCATCCAATCGAGGCCGCGACGCTCAAGCCCCTTGGTCACCGCGCAGCTGATGCGTCACGCCCCGACAGCGTCACTGACGCACTTCTTAGTGAAGCTCGACTTCGCGGCGCCCGACAGTTTTCGTTCGGCGACAGTCACGTCGCACGCTTTAGCAGCGTCGCTTTCGCATTTTTTCATGAAGCTCGTCAGTGCAGCACCGGCAAGCTTCTTGTCGGCGGCGGAAGCCTTGCAAGTATCCCTCCAGCGTGCGGCAGGTTTCGACAGCATCAAGACAGACATGTAAGAGGAGAGGGCTGGCCGAGTGCCGGAACTCGGCGAAGGTCGTTCCAGATGGCCAATGCATGTTCCGCCGGTATCGATACCGGATTCGCCGCGCTGGTGAGGTTGCCCCCCCCAATTTTTTATCCAGCGCTGAGTTCGTTTATGGCGGTTGTGGATACCGTTCTGGCTGGTGAAGCGCTATGCGACAAGCACAGCACCAGAGCCCATCACGACCGCGCAGCGGATGAGCCGTAGGTGTGGATGAGTCGGCGTTCGTGGCGGACCACGAGCGCTTTGGAAGTGCCTTGGCCAGAAATTCAGGCGCTCCCTGACGCTGTCTGCTTCCGGACCGCGTCGCAACGGCGGCACCTTTATGGCTCGCCCGTTTCAGATCCTGCTCAGGCCGTTCAGCCGTCCGCGAAAACCAAAAATGAACGACTGGGGGACCTCGGGAGCGCTCGGTTCTTCAAATGAAAGGCGCCCGGCCGGGACCGGGCGCCCTATCGCTGATTGCGGAACTCGACCTACAATCGCGGCAACACTATGCCCCGATTTTCAGCAGTATCAGTACTCTGCGTGCTACGAGCAGCCAGTTGTACTACCGCAGGTGTTGCACTTCAGGCAGGTGCCGTTGCGGACCAGCGTGAAGTTGCCGCATTCGCCGCAGGAATCGCCGACATAGCCCTTCATGATCGCTTCGGCGCGACGCTCCGAGGCTGTCGGCTGGCCGGCGGGAGCCGCGAAGCCGAGCTTGGCCAGTTCAGCTTCGCCCACGGCCTCTTCTTCGGCGTCCGGCTTCAGCGCAGTCGCGCCTGCGGTGGCGAAGGAGGTGACGTTGCTGCTGCTGCGGGCGACGGTCTCGTGGACGATTCCGCCCTGGATGGCGAGCAGGTTGATCGGCTTGCCACGGCGGAAGCCAGTCGAGGCCAGCGGGGTCGAGGTGATCGCACCCACCGCGTCCGGCGCCTTGTCCTGGCCGACACCGCCACCGATCACGTCATGGCCGATCTCGCTCGGGTCGACATGGGCGAGGTCGTTGCGCGAGAGATAGCTGATCGCCAGCTCGCGGAAGACGTAGTCGAGGATCGAGGTGGCGTTCTTGATCGACTGGTTGCCCTGCACGAAGCCCGAGGGCTCGAAGCGCGTGAAGGTGAAGGCCTCGACATATTCCTCCAGCGGCACGCCGTATTGCAGGCCGAGCGAGACCGCGATCGCAAAGTTGTTCATCATCGCCCGGAAGGCAGCGCCCTCCTTGTGCATGTCGATGAAGATCTCGCCGAGGCGTCCGTCCGAGTATTCGCCGGTGTGCAGGTAGACCTTGTGCCCACCGACGACGGCCTTCTGGATATAGCCGGTGCGACGGTCCGGCATCTTCTCGCGTTCGCGCTTGCGTTCGATCCGTTCGACGATGCGCTCGACGATCTTCTCGGCGACATGGGTGGCGCGTGCCGCCATCGGCTGCTGGTGCAGCGACTCGACGGCGTCGTCGGCGTCGTCATCCTCGTCCGAGATCAGCGCCGAGTTCAGCGGCTGCGACAGCTTCGAGCCGTCGCGGTAGAGGGCATTCGCCTTCAGGGCCAGCTTCCAGGAGAGCAGATAGGCGCTCTTGCAGTCCTCGACGGTGGCGTCGTTCGGCATGTTGATGGTCTTCGAGATCGCGCCCGAGATGAAGGGCTGCGCCGCCGCCATCATGCGGATGTGGCTCTCGACGGAGAGATAGCGCTTGCCGATGCGTCCGCACGGGTTCGCACAGTCGAAGACGTTGTAATGCTCAAGCTTGAGGTGCGGCGCGCCTTCCAGCGTCATCGCTCCGCAGACGTGGACATTCGCGGCCTCGATCTCGGCCTTCGAGAAGCCGAGGAAGGGCAGGAGCTCGAACGACATGTCGTTCAGCTTCTCGGCCGGGACCTTGAGCTCATTGACGAGGAAGTCCTCGCCCAGCGTCCACTTGTTGAAGACGAACTTGATGTCGAAAGCGGCCTTCAGGTCCTTCTCGACCGCGTCGATCTTGGCCTGGGGGAAGCCCTTGGCCCGGAGCGAGCCGTGATTGATGCCAGGAGCCTGGGCTAGCGAGCCATGGCCGACGGCATAGGCCTCGATCTCCGCGATCTCGGCCTCGCGGTAGCCGAGCGAGCGCAGCGCGTCGGGAACGGCGCGGTTGATGATCTTGAAGTAGCCGCCGCCGGCCAGCTTCTTGAACTTCACCAGCGCGAAATCGGGCTCGATGCCGGTGGTGTCGCAATCCATGACGAGGCCGATCGTGCCGGTCGGCGCGATCACCGTCGTCTGAGCATTGCGATAGCCATACATCTTGCCGAGCGAGAGGGCCTCGTCCCAGACGGCGCGGGCGCGTTCCGACATGGTGGCGCTCGAGCCGCCGAGACGGGCGAGCGTGCCATGGTCGAGCGGCACCGGCGTAACCTGCAGGCCTTCATAGCCCGAGGCCTGCCCATGAGCGGCGGTGCGGTGGTTGCGAATGACGCGCAGCATGTGGCTGGCGTTCTTCTTGTATCCGGGGAAGGGGCCAAGCTCGCCCGCCATTTCGGCCGAGGTCGCATAGGAGACGCCGGTCATGATCGCGGTGAGGGCGCCGGCAAGCGCGCGGCCTTCCTCGGAATCATAGCCGAGGCCCATGGTCATCAGCAGGCCGCCGATATTGGCATAACCCAGGCCGAGTGTGCGGAACTCATAGGACAGCTCGGCGATCTCGCGGCTCGGGAACTGCGCCATCGTCACCGAGATCTCGAGTACGACGGTCCAGAGCCGGCAGAGATGCTCATAGGCGGCGACGTCGAAGCTCTTGGTCTCGCGGTCGTAGAACTGCAGCAGGTTGGCGGAGGCCAGGTTGCAGGCGGTATCGTCGAGGAACATGTACTCCGAGCACGGGTTCGAGGCGCGGATGCGTCCCGAGGCCGGGCAGGTGTGCCAGTCGTTCATCGTGGTGTTGAAGTGCAGGCCGGGATCGGCGCTCGCCCAGGCGGCATAGCCGATCTTCTCCCAGAGATCGCGGGCCTTCAGCGTCTTCAGGACCTTGCCGGTGGTGCGGGCGGTGAGGTTCCAGTCCGCATCCGCTTCCACTGCGCGCAGGAAGTCGTCGGTCAGCGAGACCGAGTTGTTCGAGTTCTGGCCGGAGACAGTCAGATAGGCTTCCGAATCCCAGTCGGTGTCGTAGATGTCGAACTGGATGTCGGTATAGCCCTGGCGGGCGAACTGGATGACGCGCTTGATATAGTTGTCCGGCACCATCGCCTTGCGGGCGAGCTTGACCTCGCGCTTCAGGGCCGGGTTCTTTTCGGGGTCGAAGCAGGAATCGCCGTCGCCTTCGCAATTCACGCAGGCCTTCATCACGGCCTTCATGTGCTTCTGGACGATCTTCGAGCCGGTGACGAGCGCAGCGACCTTCTGCTCCTCGCGGACCTTCCAGTCGATATAGGTCTCGATATCGGGATGATCGACATCGACCACGACCATCTTGGCGGCACGGCGCGTCGTTCCGCCCGACTTGATGGCCCCGGCGGCGCGATCACCGATCTTGAGGAAGGACATCAGCCCGGAGGAACGGCCACCGCCGGCGAGCTTCTCGCCTTCGCCGCGCAGCATCGAGAAGTTCGAGCCGGTGCCGGAGCCGTATTTGAACAGGCGCGCCTCGCGGACCCAGAGGTCCATGATGCCGCCTTCGTTGACGAGATCGTCGGCCACGCCCTGGATGAAGCAGGCATGCGGCTGCGGATGCTCGTAGCTCGACTTCGACTTCACCAGCTTGCCGGTCTTGAAGTCGACGTAGAAATGGCCCTGGCCGGGGCCATCGATGCCATAGGCCCAGTGCAGGCCGGTATTGAACCATTGCGGCGAGTTCGGCGCGACGCGCTGGGTGGCGAGCATGAAGCGCAGCTCGTCATGGAAGGCGGCGGCATCCTCTTCCGAGGAGAAATAGCCGCCCTTCCAGCCCCAATAGGTCCAGCAGCCGGCGAGGCGGTCAAAGACCTGCTTGGAGGAAATCTCGGAGACGTAGCGCTCGCTCTCGGGGAGTTCGGCAAGCTTGGCCTCGTCGGGAACCGAGCGCCAGAGGAAGGAGGGAACCTCGTTCTCCTCGACGCGCTTCAGCGCTGCGGGCACGCCCGCCTTGCGGAAGTACTTCTGCGCGAGCACATCGCTCGCCACCTGGGACCAGGCGTCGGGAACCTCGATGCCTTCGAGGCGGAAGACGATCGAGCCGTCAGGGTTGCGGATCTCGCTGACAGCCGAACGGAAGGGAATCGCGGCGTAGGGCGACTGTCCGGTGGTGGTGTAGCGGCGCTCGATGCGCATGATCTTGGTCCCCAATGCATGCCGCGGGCGAAAATGCCCCGCGCGGCCGGTTGATCACCGGCTCCTGATGTCAGCCCAACTCGGTTTGATGCCCCTGGATTCCGCGGCGGTGTTTCCCGCCGTCGGCACTCCGGACGCTACCAGACAGACCGCACGCCACCGTTCGCCGCTGCCAGGGATGGCATGCCACGCGGTGATCACCTCGACCCGTCCGGGAACTCTCTCGCGGGTGTCGAAGGCGTCTCCGCCAGCCGTCACGCGACTGACAAAAACTAGTCCCGACTGGGGTGGTCCGTCAAGGATTAGTGCGCCGCAAACCCTGTGGACACGACATCTTGTGTGTATCTGTGTGTTCTGGGGATAAGTTTCAAGCTGCCAGCTAAGCACCCGGAATCACGGGCGGAATCGGTGCGCTTGAGCGAAGGGTGGACGATCCCGCGGGCGGCGGAAAGCATAAAATTCGCGGCAGTCATGGTTGACCATAGGTGAATGGGCCAGCCGCGCCTGACCATCGCAAGCGCCATCTACACAGCCTGCGCCAAGTGTCTGGAGACAGGAGATCTTCGCGTTTCGAACCGTGCCTGGGACGTGTTCGCAAGGTGGCCGAATCATGGCGGCCTGCATTCCGGAAACGCGCGCTTCCGACGAATCTGCCGTAAATCCTCCTGCGGGCTGGACAGGGCGGGATGCTCTCGCCATAAGTCGCGCGACGCGGACCACGGCGGACGAGAGCCATGAAGCAAACGCTGCTGCAGATCTTTACCTGGTGGAACGGCCAGACCATTGGCACGCGCTTCCACACCTGGCGCTTCGGCGAGAAGGTCGGCCAGGACGAATTCGGCAATACCTATTACCGCACCAAGGGTGGGGTGAAGGACAAGGCGCTGGGCCTGCAGCGGCGCTGGGTGGTCTATAACGGCCTGGCCGAAGCTTCGACCATTCCGGCTGGCTGGAATGGCTGGTTGCATCACACCGTCGATATCGCTCCCTCCGAGGAGAGCTATCAGCCGCGCGACTGGCAGAAGCCGCACCAGCAGAATTGGACGGGAACGGCCATGGCCTATCGTCCTCAGGGCTCGACCCTGGCTGAAGGCGAGCGCCCGCCCGCGACGGGCGACTACGAGGCCTGGACGCCCGGGCGCTGAAGCCTGCACGATCTGTTTGAGAAAGGGGCCGCCGGCGAATGAACGCCGGCGGCCCCTTTCGATTCAACGGAGTGCCCGTTTCGCGTCAGTCGGCCTTCGGCAATCGCTGCATGAAGGCATCGACGCGTTCCGCGATCTCGCCGGAATGGGTCTCGAGCGCGAAATGGCCGGCATCGAACAGATGCACCTCTGCGGCCGGCAACTGCTCCTTCAGATAGTCGACGCCCGCCAGCATGAAGAACGGATCGTTCTTGCCCCAGACAATCAGCGCGGGAGGCTGGTGTCGGGCGAGATAGGCCTGCCAGACCGGGTAGGCGGCAAAATTGCTCTGATAGTTGTGGAGGAGCCGCAACTGGATGTCCTGATTGCCTGGGCGGTCCAGCCCGGCCTGATCATGGCGCCAGGCATCCGGCGAGAGCCGCTCCAATCTGGTCGCGCCATGCGTGTACTGGAACTTCGTGCCGTCGGCACCGAGCAGATTGCGGAAGGGCTTTTCGGTCTCGGGCGTCCAGTTTTGCCAGAGCGGCTCCATGTCACGGCGGGCCTCCGCGCTCCAGGCGCCTTCATTGGCGACGGCATTCTGAACGATCAGCGCGCGAATGCGCTCGGGATGTTTGAGCGCGAGGCGAAAGCCGATCGGGCCGCCGTAGTCCTGGATATAGAGCGCATAGCGGGTGAGGCCGACCTGCTCCGTGAAGCCCTCGATCACCTCAGCCAGCCTGTCGAAGGAGTAGGCAAATTCGCTCGGCGCGGGCGCCGAGCTGTGACCGAAGCCGGGATAGTCAGGCGCAACGACGCGGTAGCCCTTGGCGAGCAGCGGCAGCAGGTCGCGGAACATATGCGATGAAGACGGAAAGCCGTGCAACAGCAGGATGGCGGGAGCATCCCGAGGTCCGGCCTCCCGATAGAAAATGTCGAGGCCCTGTATCGTGGCGGTGCCGTAGCGGACCGCGACCGACGGGGAGAGGACGGGCGCAATGGGCTGTGCGGTGGACATGAGTGGGGCTCCGAACATGAGAAACGTGGCGAGCGCGGCAGAACTGACGAGAGTTCGCATTTCGAGTCCGTAACCTGTCAATCTGTCGTTCAACGGTGTCATTTGACGCGTAACCTGTCAATGACTAAATTAGAGGTTACAAATGGCAATCACCTGCGCCAACCGGAGCGGCCCATGTCTGCGAGCCCGACCAATGATGATTTCCGGGATGGCTTTCCCTTCATGGGCGGCCGGCCCTGGCTCGATCTGCTCAACACCACGCCGCTGACCGAGACCGGACCGCGGGATCTGCTCGGCGAGCCGCACTCCATGGCGGCGTGGCTTGCCGCGGCTGGGCTGGGGGAGGCGGCGACGCCTGAAACCGGGTTTGAGCTCAAGAGCTTGCGGGAAACCCTTCGCCCGACCTTTGACCTGTTGCGGCAGGGCAAGCCGCTGCCGGAAGGGTCTATCGATGCGATCAACCGCCTGCTCGTGCCGGCGACCGAGCGTTATCAGTTGCAAAGGGGTGACGAGGGCTACGCGCTAATCTCCGTGGCCGATCGGGGCGTCGGAGCGGCGTGGAGGATCTCGCTGGATTTCGCCCGCTTCGTCTGCGACCACGAGCCGGCTCGACTCAAGCACTGCGCCAACCATGACTGCGTGATGGTGTTCTACGATCGAGGGCGAAACAACACGCGGCGCTGGTGCACGATGAGCACCTGCGGCAACCGCGACAAGGTCGCCCGCTTCCGGGCGCGCAAGAGCCAGTGATGCGGTGCCGCCGCAGGCGTCACTGTGGCCCCGCTGCCCTTTTTCCGCTGCGATTGCCGTGTTAAGCCGCAGCCCCCGTCTTCTGGCGGGAGGGGAGATTCGTAGCAGAAGATGCGGTCCGTCAGCAGATTGTCGAAGGTCGCGGCCCTGGCCGCTCCAGCTCTCGCGGCCCTGATGGTCGCCCAGCCTGCGAAGGCCGACCGCATCCGCAATCCGACGGCGGTTTTTGCGGGCCTCGACAAGATCACCGGCCGGATCATTTCCTTCGAGGTGGCGATCGACGAGACCGTTCAGTTCGGTGCGCTGCAACTGACGCCCCGCGTTTGCTGGACCCGCCCGCCGACTGAGAACCCGCAGACCACCTCCTTCGTCGAGGTGGACGAGGTGACCTTCTCGAACGAGTACCGGCGCATCTTCACGGGCTGGATGTATGCCGCGAGCCCTGGTCTCCATGGCGTCGAGCACGCGATCTATGATGTCTGGCTGACCGACTGCAAGGGCGGTACCGAGCTCGTGGTCGATCCCAAGGATCCGGAAGCGCCGCCGCCACCGGAAGAGCGCAGGCCGCGCACGCCGCCACGCGACGTCAACCAACTGCCGCCGGGCACCCAGCCGCCTCCTGGCACCCAGCTTCCCCCCGGACAGCGCATGGATGTGGCTCCGCCGCGTGGTGTGCCGGTTGAGCCGCGTCAGGCGCCGAGCCAGCGCTTCTTCCCGACCAATCCTGTTCCTGGACGTGATCCCGCCGGCAATAACTGAGGCAGGGGCACGAGCATGCTGCGAAAAAGTGGCAACGGTTTTTCGCATAAAGCATGCTCTAAACTATAAGAGTTGATCGCGCTGCATTTGGACAATTTCGTTCAAACGCAGCGTGATCAGGGCTGAACTCAGATGAGCTCAGTCAGGGCCTCGCGACCGCCGATGTCCTGGCCTTTTGGCCAGCTCCACCATTCCGCGTCATGGGCGATCGCGGCTTCGAGCAGCATGCGATAGGCCTCGCGTGGCACTTCCTGTGTGCCGAACTGGGCAAGGTGCGTGGTCTGGAACTGGGCATCGAGCAGGCGGTAACCGCCGCGCTTCAGCCGGGCCACCAGATGGACGAGCGCGACCTTCGAGGCGTCAGTCGCCCGATGAAACATGCTCTCGCCGAAGAAGGCTGCGCCAAGGGACAGGCCGTAGAGCCCGCCAACCAACTTTCCATCGCGCCAGCATTCGACGCTGTGCGCGTGCCCGAGTTCGTGAAGTGCGCCAAACAGCTCCCTGATCCGCGTATTGATCCAGGTATCGGGCCGGTCCGGGCGCGCTTCGGCGCAGGCCGCGATGACGTCTTCGAAGGCGGTGTCGACCCGGATCTCGAAGGGATCGGCGCGGAGCTTACGGGCAAGGCGTGAAGGCAGATGGAAGTTCGCGAGCGGGATCACGCCCCTGACCTCGGGCTCGACCCAGAACAGGTTTGGATCGTCGGCGCTCTCCGCCATCGGGAAGATGCCGGCTGCATAAGCGCGCAGCAGGATCTCCGGCGTGATCACGGGCGAGCGTACTGGCGCTGAACGAGCCTTCATGTGCAGATGGGAGCGTGAGCGCGGCGCCAAGTCAAACGCGAAAGCTGCGCTCTTTCGTCATGGCCGGTCCCATCGCGACCGTCCCCGTCACTGTGGCGGGGCTGGCGATCGAGACATCGCAGGATGTCGATGCCCGCCATTGGGCGGGCATGACAGGCCGTGACCGGCGCTATTGTCCCTCGGGCCCCATGCCGCCCGCGGCCAGGAACTTTTCGAGCCAGTGGATATTGTAGTCGCCGTTCAGGATGTCGGGATTGCGCACGAGCGTGCGGAACAGCGGCAGGGTCGTGTCGACACCGTCGACGACGAACTCGTCGAGCGAGCGGCGCAGCCGCATCAGGCATTCCGCCCGGTTGCGACCATGGACAATCAGCTTGCCGACCAGAGAGTCGTAATGGGGCGGGATCGAGTAGCCCTGGTAGGCCGCAGAATCGACGCGGACGCCAAGCCCGCCCGGCGTATGGAACGAGGCGATCTTGCCCGGGGAGGGGCGGAAATTCGCCGGATGCTCGGCATTGACGCGACACTCGATGGCGTGGCCCTCGATGATGATGTCGCTCTGCTTGAGCGAGAGCGGCGCGCCGGCGGCGATGCGGATCTGCTCGTTCACCAGATCAATCCCGGTGATCATCTCGGTGACCGGATGCTCGACCTGGATGCGGGTGTTCATTTCGATGAAATAGAACTCGCCATCCTCGTAGAGGAACTCGATCGTGCCGGCGCCGAGATAGCCGAGATCGGCCATCGCCTTGGCGCAGATCGAGCCGATCCGGTCTCGCTCGCCGGCATTGAGCGCGGGCGAGGGGCCTTCTTCCCAGACCTTCTGGTGGCGGCGCTGCAGCGAGCAGTCGCGCTCGCCGAGATGGATGGCATGGCCGCGGCCGTCGCCAAGGATCTGGATTTCAATGTGGCGCGGCTTCTCGAGATATTTCTCGATATAGACAGCGTCATCGCCAAAGGCGGCTTTGGCCTCGGTTCGCGCCGTCTGGAGCGCCACGACGAGATCATCCTCGCTGCGCGCCACCTTCATGCCGCGCCCACCGCCGCCGGCCGCGGCCTTGATGATCACGGGAAAGCCGATATCGCGCGCGATGCGCAGGGCTTCCGCATCCTCGCTGACGCCGCCCTCCGAGCCGGGGACGCAGGGAATGCCGAGGCGCTTGGCCGTGCGCTTGGCTTCGATCTTGTCGCCCATCACCCGGATATGCTCGGCCTTGGGACCGATGAAGGCGATGTTGTGCCGCTCGAGAATCTCGGCGAAGCGGGCGTTCTCCGACAGGAAGCCGTAGCCGGGATGGACCGCATCGGCGCCTGTGATCTCGCAGGCCGCGATCAGGGCCGGAATGTTGAGATAGCTCTCGCGGGCGCTCGGGGGGCCGATGCAGACGCTCTCGTCGGCGAGGCGCACATGCATGGCATTGGCATCCGCGGTCGAATGGACCGCGACGGTCGCAATGCCGAGCTCCTTGGCCGCGCGCAGGACGCGCAGCGCGATCTCTCCGCGGTTGGCGATCAGGATCTTGTCGAACATCTTCGGCTCGTCCGCGCCCGCTGCCCCGCTCACTCGATCACCAGAAGCGGCTCGCCGTATTCGACCGGCTGCCCGTCCTCGACCATGATCGCCGTGACCTTGCCGGCGCGCGGCGCGACGATGTCGTTGAAGGTCTTCATCGCCTCGACGAGAAGGACCCGCTCACCCGCCTTTACCTCCTGGCCGATCTCGACGAAGGGCTTCGCTTCAGGCGAGGGGCGGCGATAGGCGGTGCCGACCATCGGGGAGGGCACGGTGCCGGGGTGGGCGGCTGCCGACTTGACCTCGACCGGCGCGGTCGCGACCGGTGCATGGGCCATGGCCGGGGCATGCGAGGCGACGGGCACCTGCACGGTTGCGGAGATGGTGCGGGCCACACGGACGCGCAGATCACCCTTCTCGACCTCGATCTCGGACAGGTCGGTCTCGTTGAGGAGCTGCGCGAGTTCGCGCACCAGTTCGGGATCGATCGGGCTCTTGGTCGCCATGGCGGGTTTCACCGTCTTCGTCGTCTTGGTTGAGAGGATGGGCAGCCGCGAGGCGCCACCCTGCTGGATTGAGCCGGCCCGTTCAGGCCGCCGTCTTTTCCGCGCGCTTCTGGAGAAGCGGCACGATCGCGTCGAAAGCAAGGTCGTAGCTGGCGACGCCGAAGCCGCAGATCACGCCAACGCAGACCGGTGCCATGTAGGAATGGTGCCGGAATTCCTCGCGGGCGTGCACGTTGGAGACATGGACCTCGATGGCGAGGGCCTCGGTGCCCTTGATCGCATCGCGCAGCGCGACGGAGGTGTGGGTGTAGGCGCCGGCATTGATGATGATGCCGGCTCCCGCCAGCCCTGCCTGCTGCACGCGGGTGACGAGCTCACCTTCGAAATTGGTCTGGCTGAAGGTCAGCTCGACCCCGGCAGCGGCGGCCCTCGCCTTAAGGCGTTCCTCGACGCCGGCGAGCGTCACCGAACCGTAGGTTCCGGGCTCGCGGGTGCCGAGCAGATTCAGATTGGGTCCGTTCAGGACGTGGACGGCGACCATGGCTCGCGTTGATTCCTCAAGCCGCGAAGCTGCGGCGTCGGCGTCGTCTTAACCGGAACGGCGGGACAGGGGAAGCCTGTGACGCCGGCCTGCGATGAGAGCCACCACAGGCCGGCCGGTTTCATCAGCCGCTGCAGGTGGCCTTGCCGCATTTGCGGACGGCTTCGATCTTCTCCTTCAGCGCCGCGGCGCCAACGGCGCCGAAGACAACTTCGTCACCGATGATGAAGGCCGGAGTGCCGGTCAGGCCGAGCCGATCGCCGAGTGCGACAGTGGACTCGATCGCGGCGCGGGTTGCAGGCGCGTCCATGTCCTTGCGGGCGCGCTCGACATCGGCGCCGGCGTCCTTGGCGATCTCCAGCGCCTTGGCGCCGTTGATCCGGCCCTTGGTCGCCATCAGCTTGTTGTGGAAATCCCAGTACTTCTGGCCCTGCAGCTGGTTCTTCACGGCGATGGCGACACGGCTCGCCTCGACCGAATCGGGGCCGAGGATCGGGAAATCCTTGATCACGACGCGCAGCTTCGGGTCGTCCTTGGCGAGGGTGCGGACATCGTCGAGCGCCCTTTTGCAGAAGCCGCAATTGTAATCCATGAACTCGATCAGGGTGACATCACCCTGCGGATTGGCGGCGATGATCGATGTCGCGGGATCGACGAGGTTCGCCTTTTCGCTGGCGACGGCGCTGCGCTGTGCCTCGGCCTGAGCGACCTGATTGCGGCGCTCGAGTTCGACGAGCGCTTCCTGGATCAGTTCAGGGTTCTTCAGCAGCGTCTCGCGAATGAGATCGGTGACGGCCTTGCGCTGTTCGGGTGACAGGGGCTGTCCCTGCGCCTGAACCGGAGCGGCGGCCAGGGTTACGGCGAGGCCGAGCCCGCCCAAGACCAGACCCGCGCGCCTGATTCCGGCGAAGGCCGGGCGGAGCAGGGTGAACAGAGCCATGTCGTCATCCTTTCGGGCTCGCCGGCCCTTGGCCACGGCAAGCGTTGAACCGGTCATCTTGCGCCCCTTCTCCGCTCTCGCGCGGGCAGCGTCAATTCACAGCTTTGCCAGCGGTTGCGGCGGGAGCATGACCTGACCTGTGCGCAGCGTCGCTCAACACCATTGCGAATGCGATGGTCGGTCACCTCCTGTCGCCGAGTTGGAGACGGGGCAGGCGCAAGCCGGCCTCTCGAAGGAGGCCCCCCGGTCGTCGTCTGTGCCACAAACGGCTTCCCACGCTCCCTCCTGATGCTCTAGGGCACTGCTTCAAGTGGCGGGCGGGGCTCCGCCGGTTCCCGACGCGAGATCTGCATGACAACCGATGTTCACCGCCTAGCGACGCCGCCCGCGCTCTCCGCTCGTGCGGCCGAGGTCGCACCCTTCATCGTCATGGACGTGATGAACCAGGCCGCAGCGATCGAGCGGGCCGGTGGTTCGGTCGTGCATATGGAGGTCGGGCAGCCTTCGGCGCCGACACCGGCCAGCATCCGCGCTGCAGCGGCGCGCGCGCTCGAGCATGGTCGCATCGGCTATACGCAGGCGCTCGGCACCGACTCTCTCAGGGCGCGTATCGCGCGCCACTATCAGGACGCCTATGGCGTCAGCATACCGGCCGAGCGTGTCATCGTGACCACCGGTTCGTCGGGTGGCTTCATTCTCGCATTCCTCGCCTGTTTCCAGCCGGGCGCACGCGTCGCGATCACGGCGCCGGGCTATCCGGCCTATCGCAACATCCTGACCGCGTTGGGGCTGGAACCGGTCGCGATCGAGGTAGGTCCGGAGACCCGCTACGCGCTGACCCCGGACCTGATTGCGAAAGCTCACGCCGAGCGCCCGCTCGCGGGCGTCCTGACCATGAGCCCGGCCAATCCGACCGGCGTGGTGATGGCACCAGACGCGATCGCTGCCGTCGCCGCTGAATGCCGCCGCCTTGGGTTGTGGTACATTTCCGACGAAATCTATCACGGCTTGACCTATGAGACGCCCGCGACGACGGCGCTGAGCGCCGATCAGGACGCGATCATCGTCAATTCGTTCTCGAAATATTACTGCATGACGGGCTGGCGCGTCGGTTGGCTCGTGGTGCCGCAGCGCATGGTGCGCACGATCGAGCGGTTGCAGCAGAATTTCTCGATCTCGGTGCCGTATCTCAGCCAGGTGGCGGGTGAGGCGGCCTTCGATGCGAATGCCGAGTGCGAGGCAATCAAGGCCGGCTATGCCGCCAACCGAGCCTATTTGCTGAAGGCTTTGCCTGAAATCGGCCTGGGCGATTTCCTGCCTGTCGACGGGGCCTTCTACATCTATCTCGACATCGGACGATATTCGAACGATTCCATGGCCTTCTGCCGCGATGTGCTCGAACAGGCTCATGTTGCGATCACCCCCGGCCTCGATTTCGACGGGGGGCGTGGCGCACGCACGGTGCGACTTTCCTTCGCCGGTTCGCTGGCTGAATGCGAGGACGCGGTCTCGCGCTTGGGCATGTGGCTGAAACGGCGCTGAGAGCCTGTAACGATGCCAGCGCGGAATGCTTGCCAAACGGATGTATTCCCGTCCAAGTCATAGGAGAGCAGACAAGGGGGAACCGGTTTTGATGCGAGCTTTCTTTGCGTCTTCGCGCGGTCATGCCCTCCCGGCGGCGCTGGTCCTCCTTGCCTTTCTGCTCATCGGATCGGGATCCGCAGCGTTCGCCCAGGCGTCCGGTGACAACAGCGTGACCCTGATCCTGCGCGGGGACGAGGCGCCAGACGCGCTGCGCAAGACCATCACGACGCTGGAGGCGGGGGGGCGCAAGGTCATTCTCCGCATGGCTGGCCCCGGCGAGGCCGTCGCAACTGCACCGGCGGCAGCGGCCACACCTGTCAAGCCCGCGCCTGCGGAAACGCGCGTTGCGGTTGCCGAAACGCGGCTGGAGGAGGTTGCCAACCATTTCGTCGAAGGGTTCGACTATGGCAACGCCTCGATCCCGTCCGCGACGCGCATACCGAGCGACTGGGCTCGCGCCTGGGCCGCAAATCAGAATGGCGCCACGGGAATGTCGGCGGGGGCCCGCGTCCTGCTCGTCCTGTTTGCCGCCACGGCTTTCGCCGTCATCCTCTGGAAAATGACGCGCGGCTTGATCGCCAAGCGCCTGGTGCCGCGGGACGACACGCTCTTCGAACGGTTCGTTGCCTCCTCGATCGGCCTTTTGCACGATTTCGCCGCGCTCGTGGCCCTATGGCTCGCCGGGCGAACCCTGGTGCGGTGGCTTCTGCCGCAGCTCGATTTCGCGCAACACATCGCCACGGCCGAACTTTACGGACTGGGGATGTTGTGGTCGTTCGCGATGGCCGGGAGGTTCCTGCTTTCCCCGGGGAACCCGGCGCGGCGCATCCTGCCTCTGCCGCGCGCCGAACGGCATTTCGGGCTGATCATGATCTATGCCTTCTTCGGGCATATCGTTCTGGTCGTGAACGCGCTCGGCGAAGGCTCGGCGTCGGATCCTGCCTCGATTGCCGGATGGTTCGCGGTGTCCTCGCTCCTGCTGACGGCCTACAAGGTCTGGTGGTTCTGGTACGCACGGCATGACCTTGTCAGCCTGGCGCAGCCCGGCCCCTCGGCAAGCGGCTTGCGCCGCTTGGTTGCTGCGGCGACGCCCTGGCTCTTGATGGCGAGCGCCGTGTTGATCTGGGCCGTGGGCCGCAGCGCCGCTGTCATGCCTGATGGCGCGCACTGGGGCGTCAAGGCGGGGACCACGCAGTTCATCGTCGTGCTTGCTCCGATCGTGGCGTCGGGGCTTGGGGCGCTGATCCGCTCGTGGCTGAACTGTCGCTCCGTGGAGCGCGAGCAGACCCCACTCTCGAGTGCAATGGGCAGGACCTTGCAATCGAGCGTGGTGGGCTTCGTCTGGCTCTGCGCCCTCTATTTGCTGGTCCGGCTCTGGAGCGGTTTCGTCATGGACGCCGATGCGCCCGATACCGTGTCGTTCGGTCAACGCCTCCTCAGTGTCGCCTCCCTGGCCTTCATGGGATGGATCGCGCTGACCTTCCTGCGTGCCTTCTTCGATGCCTATACGCCGCGTGCCGTGCATGCAGGGCCGACAGACGAGGAAGCTCCCCCAGACGACCATGTCCCGTCCAGGCTCGGCACGGTGCTCCCGGTGCTGCGCGGTGTCGTGCTCGGGGCCGTGATCGGCCTGACCAGCCTTGTCGTGCTATCACGGCTGGGTGTCGATATCGGGCCCCTCTTGGCCGGCTTCGGCATCCTGGGCCTCGCCGTGTCCTTCGGTTCGCAAGCGCTCGTGCGCGATATCGTCTCCGGCTTCTTCTTCATGGTCGAGGATGCCTTCCGCGTCGGCGAATACGTCGATACGGGGCGGCTCAAGGGCACGGTCGAGAAGATTTCGCTACGCTCGGTACAACTGCGCCATCAGAGCGGACAGATCCATACAGTGCCCTTCGGCCAGATCCCGTCCCTGACCAATGCCAGCCGCGACTGGGCAACGGTGAAGTTCAACGTCCGGCTCGACCGCTCCGCCGATATCGAGAAGGCGCGCAAGACAATCAAGAAGATCGGCCTCGCGTTGCTGGAGGACCCGGAATTCGGACCTCACTTCATCGCGCAGCTCAAGATGCAGGGTGTGGCCGAGATTGCCGACACTGCGATCGTCATCCGGCTGAAATTCACCGCCAAGCCGGCTCAGGCCGGTGCGCTCCAGCGTGAGGCGCTGAAGCGGATGTATCAGGCGCTCAACGATGCCGGCGTAGCCTTTGCCTCGAACGCCGTGACCGTCAGGGGCGGTGAAGGGCAGGCCTCTGCCGGGGCCGCCGCATCGATCACGACCATCCAGCCGCCGACGCCGCTGGCGCCTTCGGCCGGGTAGGGTCTCAACGACTGGCTTCGAGGATGAAGAAGAAGCCGAAGCCAATGGCTGTCAGCAGGAGGCCAAGCCCGAGTCCGAGGCGGGCGGCAGAAATCTGGGCGACGAGTTGGGTGCGAAAGCCCGCTCGCTCTGCCTCATGCTCACGGCCATGCTTGTGGAATTGGCTGGCATAGAGATCCGGCGTCATCTGGTGGCCGACGGGCCGGTTTTCCTCGAGCTCGAAGCGGATCGCCACGAAGGCGATGAAGAGGCCGAGCAAGCCGACGCCGAACCAGCCGATCGCCTGCAAAGCCAGCCAGGCGAGACCGAGCAGCGCCGCGATGCAGACGACGACGAGCGCCAGTCGCTCAAAGCTTCTCGGCGGCGGCATCGACGGTCACCCCCTTAACGAAGAAGGCCGCTGCGAGTGATCGCAGCGGCCGGAAGTCTTACTTGCGTCCGGCGAGCTTGTTCCACCAGCCGCCGCGCTTCGGCCGGTCCGGATCCGGCGGGGTCAGGACGACCGCGACGGGTTCCTCGACGACACGCGGGGCAGGTTCGGGAGCGGGCTCAGCTTCGGAGGTGATCGGCGTCTCGACCGGAGCAGCCGGAGCTTCGACTGCGGGGGCGGGAGCCTCGGCGGCGACGCCGTCCTCGGTGATCGGTACGACCTTCTTGCGTGCCCGACTACGCTTCGGCTTCTCGGCCGGTGCGGCCTCGGCGGCGACGGTCTCCGTCACGCCCTCGGCTGCCTTCGCCGCTTCGGGGGCTGCCTCTTGCTCGGTTTCGGCCTTGATCTTGCGCGTGCTGCGGCGGGCGCGGCGCGGCTTGGCCTCCTCGACGGCTTCGGCTGCAACCTCGGCGACAGGCGCTTCGGCTGGCTCGGCTACGGGAGCCGGGGTGGCTTCCGCGACAGCGGGGCTGTCGGCGTGCTCGTCGCCATCCTCGTCGCCTTCATCGCCTTCGGCGTCGCTGCCGCCCTCGATCTGCTGGCCGTTCGCATCGCGCTCGCCACCACGCCGGCGCCGACGACGGCGGCGGCGCTTGCGTCCGCCGTCCCCACGGGCTTCGCCATCGCCGCGTTCCGCAACGGCGTCTGCCTGGGTAGCGTCTTCCTGCTCGTCTTCGCTTCCTCCGGCGGCCTCCGCCTCGGCCGCTGCATCGAGCGCATCGTCATCGACATGCGCGATCGCCTCGGCCTTGAAGGGGCTCGGAACGACGCGGCCTTCATTGCCGACGAACTCGCCGCGCTCGACCTCGAAATAGCGGGTGCCGAGCAGGGTCGCGTCGGCCGAGACCGTGATCGCGATGGCGAAGCGTGTCTCGAGGTCGGTGAGATGCGCGCGCTTCTGGTTGAGGACATAGAGCGCCACTTCAGGCCGCGTCCGGACCGAAAGATTGTGCGAGGCGCTCTTGATCAGGGTCTCTTCCAGCGCGCGCAGGATCTGCAGCGCCACCGAGGAGGTCGAGCGGATCATGCCGGCACCCGCGCAGTGCGGGCAGGGGACCGAGGAGCTCTCGAGGACGCCGGTGCGGATGCGCTGACGCGACATCTCCAGCAGGCCGAAGGCCGAAATCCGGCCGACCTGGATGCGCGCACGGTCGTTCTTGAGGCAGTCCTTGAGCTTCTTCTCGACGGCGCGGTTGTTGCGATTCTCCTCCATGTCGATGAAATCGATCACGATGAGACCTGCAAGATCGCGCAGCCTGAGCTGGCGGGAGATTTCCTCCGCCGCTTCGAGATTGGTCTTGAGAGCCGTGTCCTCGATATTGTGTTCGCGGGTCGAGCGGCCCGAGTTGATATCGATCGCGACCAGAGCTTCGGTCTGGTTGATGACGATATAGCCGCCGGACTTCAGCGTGACGGTGTTGGAGAACATCGCGTCGAGCTGGCTCTCGACGCCGAACGAGGCGAAGAGCGGGGTCTGGTCGCGATAGGCCTTCACGCTCTTGGCATGGCTCGGCATGAGCATGCGCATGAAGTCCTTGGCCTCGCGGTAGGCCTCCTCGCCGGCGACATGAACCTCGTCGATGTCCTTGTTGTAGAGATCGCGGATCGAGCGCTTGACGAGGTTTCCTTCCTCATAGACGAGCGCCGGCGCGACGGAGCCGAGCGTGAGTTCGCGCACGCTCTCCCACATCCGCATCAGATACTCGTAGTCGCGCTTGATCTCGACCTTGGTGCGCGAGGCGCCGGCCGTGCGCAGGATGATGCCCATCCCTTCCGGCACCTCCAGTTCCTGGGCGATTTCCTTGAGGCGCTTGCGGTCCTCGGCATTGGTGATCTTGCGCGAGATGCCGCCGCCCTTGCCGGTGTTCGGCATCAGCACCGAATAGCGGCCGGCGAGCGAGAGATAGGTGGTGAGCGCCGCGCCCTTGTTGCCGCGCTCTTCCTTGACGACCTGGACCAGGATGATCTGGCGGCGCTTGATCACCTCCTGGATCTTGTACTGGCGGCGCGAGTGGCGCGGGCGCTCCGGCATATCGTCCAGGGCGTCGCCGCCGCCGAGCTGCTCCGGCTCTTCCTGCGGCTCGTCGTGGCCGTGGTCGTCGCTGTCTTCGCCGTTCTCGTCCTCGTCATTCTCGGACGGACGGCGCGCTTCCTCGTTGTCAGCGGACGCCTCGCCGACTTCTGCAGAGGCTTCGATCACGGTCTCGAAGGTCAGGGGCGCAGCGTTCTCGACGACGGTCTCGTCACTCGATTCTGCGACCTCCGGTGCAAAATACTCGCCGAAGGCGGGCGCGCCTTCGTTGACCATGGCGGCTTCCTTGCCGTCGGTCTCGACGACATCGGCGCTGACGGTCTCGTCGTTGCTCGCCTTCTTGGCGCGTCCGTCGCGGTCACGCCGGCCGCGGTCGCGGCGGCCGCGCTTCTCACGGCGTTCCTCGTCGCGCTCTTCCTCGCGGTCGGCGCGTGCCTCCTCGGCGAGCAGGGCCTGCCGGTCGGCAACCGGGATCTGGTAGTAATCCGGATGGATTTCGGAGAAGGCGAGGAACCCGTGACGGTTGCCGCCATATTCGACGAATGCGGCCTGGAGCGAAGGTTCGACCCGCGTCACCTTCGCCAGATAGATATTGCCCCGCAGCGGCTTGCGGCTGGCAGATTCAAAATCAAATTCCTCGACGCGCGAGCCGCGCACCACCACGACCCGGGTCTCTTCCGGGTGTGTTGCGTCGATAAGCATCTTGTTGGCCATAAGAGATTTCCATTGGCGCAGCCGCCGACAGGACCCGCCGGGCTGCGGAAGGATATCCGCTGCCGCGGGCAGGGGCGCCGCGCATGAGCCGGCATGAACCGGCATGTTGCAGGAGGGAGTGAGGGATCAGGACGCGATGGCGGATCGGGAAGCCTGCCCGGGCAAAAAACCCGCCGCAGTCCCGAAGGTATGGACGATGCACCGATGAGCTAAGCGGCGTCGTATGCCCCGACATCTGACCTAACCTGCAGTGCGTGCGTCGAAGACGATTGCACCGCGTTTGCACGCTCGCGAAAGACTGCCATGCGTCGAACCTCATGCCTGACGCAGGCCGTCCGCGGACGATCCGTTGGCGGCTGCCCTGCCGCGACAAGTCCTGTAAGGGCCTGTCGCTTCGCCGTGTCCCGGACGCCAACGGATCCTCGAATCCGGATGCGCGCTACGGGTGGCTTTGCAATGCAACCACCCCCATTACAGACAGGTGACAGTGATTTGCAAGTCACATCGCTTGGGCAACATCATGGCGGTGGCGCCGGGGCGGTTCTCGCCATCACAATTGCGTGGTAACCGGCTGTTAAGCTTCTGCGTCGCTATGGTTAAGCCTTGGTGACGCCAATGGGATCCATTCGCCTGACGTTCCATTCCCACAGCGCTGGCCTGAACCGGCTGACGGTTTCAGGCGTGGTCCGTCTGATGCTCGGGTCCTGGTTGATTCTAGTGCCATGCGCGCCGGCAAACGCCAATCCTGCGGTCAGGCCTGCAAACGAGTTTCCAGTCGCGACCGATGCCAGGATCGAGCAGGCCGGTGAGGTCGTCAGGCTCACCATGGCGCTCTCGCGTCCCGTCGAGATCAGCGCCTCGGTGATGGCCGCGCCCGATCGGGCGGTGATCGATCTGCCTTCTGTCAATTTCCAGGTTCAGCCGAATACGGCGCGCAAGAGTGCTGGCTTCGTCAGCGCCTTCCGTTTCGGGATGTTCACGGCCGATCGTTCCCGCATCATTCTGGATCTCGCTCAGCCAGCCGTCGTCGCGAAGGCCGAGGTCCGCAAGGTGCGCGGCGGATTCGGTGAGCTCGTCGTCGAGTTGAAGCGCGCAAGCCGGGCCGAGTTCCAGGCGGCTTCGGTTCGCCCGGCTCCGCAGTCGCAGGAGGGGCCGGCGTCTCAAGTGCCCAAGCCGCACGGCGAGACACGCCAACTCGTGGTGATCGACCCCGGACATGGTGGGATCGATCCCGGTGCCGTGGTTGCCTCGATCGCCGAGAAATCGGTCGTCCTGGCCTTCGGGCTGGCACTGAAGGAGCAACTCGAAGCCGGCGGCCGCTATCGGGTGATGATGACGCGCGATGACGATACCTTCGTACCATTGGGGCAGCGCGTGAAGATCGCCCGCGCCGCCGGCGCCGATCTCTTCATCTCGATCCATGCCGATTCGCTGACGCAGGCGCAGGATGTGCGCGGCGCAACGATCTATACCGGCTCGGAGCGCGCCACCGATGCCGAATCGGCCCGGCTCGCCGCCAAGGAAAACCAGGCGGATGCCGTCGCGGGCCTCGACGCGGCCGAGGATGTGCAGGACGTCGCGGGCATCCTGATGGATCTCGCCAAGCGGGAAACCCGGACATTCTCTTCGGTCTTCGCGCGAAATCTGGTCGAGAAGCTCGGCGGTTCGGTCAAGCTGCACAAGGTACCCTTGCGTTCCGCAGGATTTCGTGTCCTGACCGCGCCGGATGTTCCCTCCGTACTGATCGAGCTCGGCTATATGTCGAGCCCCAAGGATGCGGAGTTGCTGAATTCGCCATCCTGGCGAGCGCAGGCAGTCGGGGCGGTCCACAACGCGATCGATGGCTATTTCACCAGTACGCTTTCGGCTGGAAAAGCTGCCGCGAACCAACGTTGAGACCTGTTGATGCGGTTGGCGAAGATTGTGGTCGTTAGGCCACGGTTCCGCCATCTCAGCCGTGTTATAGACCTGATTTGGAAGCGACGAGGACGAGAGCTGGGAGCGAGACGGTGGCAGCCGTTTCTTGCACGAGATCGGCTCTGTTGCGGCGAACCCGGCAAGACCGGTCACTGCACAGCAATCAGGGGCATGGGCCTTAGATGCGGTTTATTCTGCGACTCTTCGGGTGGCTATTCGCTGCGGGCACGATCGTATTCGTCATCGGCGCGGTCGTGGCCGGCGGGTTCATCTGGCATTATTCGAAGGATCTGCCCGACTCGGCGCAGCTGCGGAACTATGAGCCGCCGGTGATGAGTCGCGTGCATGCCGGTGACGGCAGCCTGATCGCCGAATTCGCCCGCGAGCGCCGCCTCTATCTGCCGATCCAGGCGATTCCCAAGCTGGTCGTCGACGCCTATCTCTCGGCTGAGGACAAGAATTTCTACAAGCATATGGGCGTCGACCCTGAAGGGCTTGTCCGTGCTGCGATCACGAATTTCCGCAACCGCGCCTCCGGTCGCCGGCCGCAGGGCGCCTCGACCATTACCCAGCAGGTTGCGAAGAACTTCCTCGTCGGCTCGGAGCAGTCGCTGGAACGCAAGATTCGCGAGGCGCTGATCGCGCTGCGCATCGAGGGGACCTATTCCAAGGACAAGATCCTCGAACTCTACCTGAACGAGATCTACCTCGGAGCTCCGGCGCCAGGGCAGGGCAGCTACGGCGTTGCCGCTGCTGCACTGAATTATTTCGGCAAGTCGGTGCATGAGCTGAACCTGCAGGAGGTCGCCTATCTCGCGGCTCTGCCCAAGGCTCCGACCGACCTTCACCCCTTCCGCAATCGTGAACGGGCGATCGAGCGTCGCAACTACGTGCTCGATCGCATGGCGGAGAACGGCGTGGTCAAGCGCGAGGAGGCCGAGGCCGCCAAGAAGCAGCCACTCGGCGTCAACCCGCGTACGGTTTCACCTAACAACATCGCGGCCGGCTATTTTGCCGAAGAGATTCGCCGCGAGCTGCAGGATCGCTATGGCGAGAAGAAGCTGCTCGAGGGCGGCCTTTCCGTGCGCGCCACCGTCGATCCCAAGATGCAGCTGCTTGCCCGCAAGTCGCTGGTCGACGGGCTCGTGCGCTTCGACGAGGCGCGCGGCTGGCGCGGTGCCATCCAGAAGCTCGACATCAGCGCGCGCGACTGGGGCATTGCGCTCGGCGACTTGCCGGTGCTCGGCGACGTGGCGCCCTGGCGCCTTGCCGTCGTGCTCGATGTCAGTGGCGACAGCGCGCGACTCGGCCTGCATCCGGGACGCGAGAATTCCGGTCATCTCCGGACCGAGCGCGATACCGTGACGCTGACGGGTGACGGCATACGCTGGACCCGACGCGCCCGCGTCGCCCAGGCCGTCTCGGTCGGCGATGTCGTCTATGTCGAGCCGATTGACAGCAGGCCCGGCCAGGTCCGCCTGCGCCAGATGCCCGAGGTCAACGGTGCCATCACCGTGATGGATCCGTATTCCGGCCGCGTGCTGGCCATGGTCGGCGGCTTCTCGCATGACCAGTCGGAGTTCAACCGCGCGACGCAGGCGCTGCGCCAGCCGGGCTCGTCCTTCAAGCCTTTCGTCTACGCCACTGCGCTCGACAACGGCTATACGCCGTCGAGCATCGTGCTCGACGCGCCGATCGAGGTCGATCAGGGCGGCGGCCTCGGTGTCTGGCGGCCTGAGAACTATGATGGCAAGTCGACCGGGCCACGCACCCTGCGCTACGGCATCCAGTTCTCCAAGAACCTGATGACGGTCCGCCTTGCCAAGGATGTCGGCATGCCGCTGATCGCGGAATATGCCCGTCGCTTCGGCATCTATGACGACATGCTGCCGGTGCTCTCGATGTCGCTCGGCGCCGGTGAAACCACCGTGATGCGCATGACGGCGGCCTATTCGATGCTGGTCAACGGCGGCAAGCGCATTCGTCCGACCTTGATCGACCGCATCCAGGATCGCTTTGGTGGCACGATCTATCGTCACGATCAGCGCGTCTGCGAAGGCTGCAATGCTGACAAATGGGCGAGCCAGAAGGAACCGCGCCTGATCGACAATCGCGACCAGGTGCTCGATCCGCTGACGGCCTACCAGATGGTTTCACTGCTCGAAGGCGTGGTGCAGAACGGCACGGCGCAGGTGGTCAAGTCGGTCGGCAAGCCACTCGCGGGCAAGACCGGCACGACCAACGAGGCCAAGGACGTCTGGTTCGTCGGCTTCTCGCCGGATCTCGCGGTCGGCGTCTATATGGGCTTCGACAAGCCGAAGTCGCTGGGCAACTCGGCGACGGCCGGCCAATATGCCGCTCCGATCTTCCGCGACTTCATGATGGCTGCGCTGAAGGACAAGCCGGCGACGCCGTTCCGCGTGCCGGCCGGCATCAAGTTGATCCGCGTCGATCCGCGCAGCGGCATGCGTGCCGGTGGCGAAGGCGGCATTCTCGAAGCCTTCAAGCCGGGTACCGCTCCGCCCGACAGCTACTCGGTCATCGGTGCTGCGGGTGAGGGTGGCGGCGCGCCGTTCAACGTCTCTCCCGGCGGCGGGCGCAGCGTCGGGTCCGGCACCGGCGGCCTGTACTAGATCCGTTATCGCCGGCGTGGGAGCGAAGGCCAGATCGGCCCCGTGTCTCGCGCCGGCGTTCTGTATCCCGGCCGGCGAGGGCGCCGGCATTGGGCCGAACTCTGCATGCGGCGAGACGCCATGACGGCCTATATAGCCCTGTTGCGCGCGGTTAATGTCGGGGGAACGGGAAAACTCCCGATGACCACTTTGAAGGCGATGTGCGAGGAAGCTGGCCTTAGCCAGGTGCGCACCTATATCGCCAGCGGCAATGTGGTGTTCACGAGCGATGCGGACGAAGCGCAGATCAAGTCGGTGCTCGAGGACAAACTCCGGACCCATGCGGGAAAGCCAGTCGGTGTGCTGGTCAGATCTGCCGCCGAGATGTCCGGGGTGCTGGCGCGCAATCCCTTTTCGGACAAGCCTGGTAACCGCACGGTGGCGATCTTCGTCGACGAGCCGCTTCCCGCTGACACCCTGGACCATGCCCGCGGTATCCGGGGTGAGCTGGTGCATCTCGCCCAGCGCGAAGTCTATATCTTTTATGGCGACGGGATGGCGGATTCACGCTTGCGCATTCCGGCCTGCGACCCCGGCACGGCGCGCAACATGAACACGGTGGCGAAGCTCGTGGAGATGACTGCACCTCTCTGATGGCCTCGCGGAGGCTGGAAAACATTCTGTGCCGTTTACACCCGCGCCTTTCGCCCCTATCTGAACAGCTCCGTCCGGCATGCCGGATCGAATCCCATCAAGGAAAGTTCTGCTGGCATCATGCGTCCTGAAGTTCAGACCCAACTTGATAACGCCAAGCAGTCGATTGGACTGCTGAGGAGGCATCTTTGACTGGGATGTCGCACAACGACGCCTCGCGGAGCTGAACGCACTTTCCGAAGGCCCCACCTTCTGGGACGATGCCGAGCAGGCACAAAAGCTCATGCGCGAGCGGACCTCGCTCGAAGACCAGATCAACGGCATCCTGAAGCTCGAGCGCGATCTCGACGATGCCCTGACGCTGATCGAGCTGGGCGAGATGGAGAGTGATGCCGCCTCCATCACGGAAGGCGAAGTCGCGATCAAGGCTGTCGAGCAGGAAGCGGCACGCCGGCAGGTCGAGACACTGCTCTCCGGTGAGGCCGACATGCTCGATACCTATGTCGAAATCCATCCTGGCGCCGGCGGTACCGAAAGCCAGGACTGGGCCGAGATGCTGCTGCGCATGTACCGGCGCTGGGGCGAGCGGCGGAAGTTCAAGGTCGAGATGCTCGACTATCAGGATGGCGATCAGGCCGGCATCAAGTCGGCGACGCTGCAGTTCAAGGGCCACAATGCCTATGGCTGGCTGAAGACCGAATCGGGCGTGCACAGGCTCGTGCGCATCTCGCCATTCGATTCGAACGCCCGCCGGCAGACCAGCTTCGCATCCGTCTGGGTCTATCCCGTCGTCGACGACCGGATCGTCATCGACGTCAAGGAATCGGATTGCCGGATTGACACCTACCGCGCCCAGGGCGCCGGCGGGCAGCACATCAACACGACCGATTCGGCGGTGCGCATCACGCATATCCCGACGGGGATTGCGGTCACCTGCCAGCAGGAGCGTTCTCAGCACAAGAACCGCGCCAAGGCGTGGGACATGCTGCGCGCCCGCCTCTACGAGGTCGAGCTGAAGAAGCGCGAGGAAAAGGCGAATGCCGAGGCGGCCTCCAAGACCGATATCGGCTGGGGCCACCAGATTCGCTCCTATGTGCTGCAGCCCTATCAGCTGGTGAAGGACCTGCGCACCGGAGTGAGCTCGACGGCGCCGTCGGACGTGCTCGACGGTGATCTTGACCCGTTCATGGAGGCGTCGCTCGCGCAGCGCGTCTATGGCACCGAGGTCGAAGTCGAGGATATCGACTAGAGCAATGAGCGGGAGCATGACGGTGGAGAAACCTCGCTCCCGCCTGCGCAACGGCCTGATCAATCTTGGCGTGTCGCTGGCCAGCCTGCTGGTGTTTCTCGCGTTGTGCGAGCTTGTTCTGTTTCGCTTCGTGCTGCCGGGCAGCGACGTGCCGCGCAACGACTTCGCCAATGAACTCGTGCGCTATGCTCCGAACCAGACCGGCGTCTGGCGCGTGCGCGACGAGATCGCGGCGCCATTCTCGATCAACGCCAAGGGGTGGAATTCGCCCTTGCCGGATTATCCGGCCGAGCGCATTCCCGGGCGTCGACGGGTCGCCTTTGTCGGCGACAGCTTCGTCGAGGCCCTGCAGGTTCCGGTCGGGCGCAGCGTCGCCGACGTGATTCAGGGTGGCCTTGCCAGCGCGGGCCCCGTCGAGGTCTACCGCTACGCCATCGCCGGGGCACCCTTCAGCCAATATATCCAGATGATCGACCGTGAGGTGCTGGCGGCGAGGCCGGACCAGATCGTCGTGCTGCTGGTCCATAACGACTTCGACGAGAGCTTTGTCTTCACGCCGGGCCGGTATACGTCGAGCTTCCTGAAGCTGCGTGTCGAGGGCGGCAAGGTTCTAGGCGAGATCGCGCCTGAGCCCTGGCGTCCCCGCGCCGTGGAGTGGCTCAGGCAGACCGCGACGGCGCGCTATTTCCTCTATCGCTGGCAGGTGCGCCCGCAGGCTCTGCTGGATGCGTTCCTCGGGCCGGCCCAGGCCGAGGATACGCGCTTTGCGGCCAATATCGATGTCGCGTCGGTGCTGAGTCGCGAGGCCGATATCCGCGCCGCGACGGATTACATGATGGTCCGCCTTGCGGCGCAGGCCCGCAGTATCGGCGCCCAGTTGCTGGTGGCCATGGATGGCGATCGCAGCGCGATCTACGCCGGCCGCCCCGACAGCCCGGCGCTGAAGCTCAACCGTATCGCCGCCGAGGCCGCATCACGGGCGGGGATCGCCTTCCTCGACCTGCACCCCGTCTTCGCCGAGGACTGGGCTCGCAACCAGCGGCGATTCGAGTTCGCGGCGGATGCTCACTGGAACGAGAATGGCCACGCCGTCGCCGCTCGGGCGATCCAGGATGTCCTCACCAGGCAGTGAGCAGCCCGAGGACTTAAGCGCCAGACGGCGAATGCGCGTTGGCACGAGGCTGGTGATTTCGGCTGGGATGATGCGGAACCGCGGATCTTCCGGCGACCGGAAAGCCCAGGGAACCCTGACCGGGCCAGTGAAGGCTCTCTTCCCGCATGGGCCACAGCTCCGAGCCGCCGAAGCCGCCCGGCCGGGATGCTGGTTCGAATGCAGCGTGCTCTGAGGCCGCAGCCGCTTGCGAAGCGACCGGGCGCTCAGAAGGCGGCCATGTAGCGAATGGCTGACGCTCAAGCGCAGCGTCGCGGGTATGCAGGGCAGACGACGACCGGCGATCTGTTTCCCGTCTCCCGCCGTCGCTCCGAAACTGACGAGCTTCCCCGTCTAGTCCTTCGACGGCTGCAACGAGGACAGCAAGCCAACCAGAGCGCGGTCGTGAAGCACGACCATACGTTCCCTCGGCTTCAGCCAGATCGCCGCCTCGTCGATCGTTTCCGCGTCGACCAGCTTTGCCTGTGCGACGGCGCGCTCGGGCTCGACTTCACCGCGGCGGCGCGGATGCCCCTCGGGGAGCATCATGTCGTGCTCGGCACGCAGGCGCGGATCGGCATGCAGCGCCTTGAGGCCGTCGGCTTCGTCGAAGCCCGCCTTGGCGAATTCCTCCTGCAGCGCATTGGCACGCAGCGCGATCGCCGGCGGGTCGCCTTCCTCCGGCGTCACCAGGAGCTTGTGCCGCTTCAGCCAGAGCCCGAGCGCGAGCTGGCCCGATGCCCAGGACAGCGGAATGGCCAGCACGAGACCCACGATCGTCGGCGACATCCAAGCGAAGAGCGAGGTCGCGATCATGAAGGCCGAGATACCGGCGATGGCGCCGAGTGCGGTGTGCATTCGGTGGCGCCGGATGATGTCCTTCAACGGAATCGAGCCGTCGTCGCGGCGCTGCGGGTTCCAGCCCGTGTCGCGTCCGAGCAGGATCTGGAAGACCGAACCCGATTGGATCAGCATCATGATCGGCGCGAAGAAGGCGGAGAACAGGATCTCGAGCAGCGACGAGAGAATCAGCCGGATGGTACCGCCGCAGGCGCGCCGCAGCTTGCCGTCGAACAGGGTCAGCAGCAGCCCAAAGAGCTTTGGTGCGAGCAGGATCGCCATGGTGAGGGCGAACAGGTTCAAGGCGCGCTCGGGGTCGAAGCGCGGCCAGACCGGGAAGAGCGTGAACTCCTGGGTGAAGTATTCAGGGCGCGCGTAATTGACCTGCAGCACGATCAGGATGCCGACCACGAGCTGCATCAACCAGAACGGCGAGGCGAGATAGCCCATGATGCCGGTGGCGAAATGCTGGCGCGTCGACCAGACGAAACCCTTCGCGCCGATGATGCGCGAGTGCTGGAGATTGCCCTGCGCCCAGCGGCGGTCGCGCACTGATATGTCGATCAGGGAGGGCGGGCTCTCCTCATACGAACCCGTCAGGTCGGGAAGCATATAGACCGACCAGCCGGCGCGGCGCATCAGCGCGGCCTCGACGAAGTCATGGCTCAAGACATGTCCGCCGAAGGGCGGCTTGCCCTTCAGATCGGGCAGTCCGCAATGATCGGCGAAGGCCTTGGTGCGAATGATCGCGTTATGGCCCCAGTAATTGCCGTCGCGGCCCGACCACATGGCGAGGCCGGTCGCGATCACCGGTCCGTAGACCCGTGCCGCGAATTGCTGCAGCCGCGCGAAGAAGGTGTTGCGATTGATGATCAGCGGCAGCGACTGGATGATTCCTGCGTCGGGATCGGCCTCCATCGCGACAGCGAGGCGCACGATGCAGGTGCCGGTCATCAGGCTGTCGGCGTCGAGCACGACCATGTGCTCGTAGTCACCGCCCCAACGGGTGACGAAATCGGCGATGTTGCCGGCCTTGCGGTGATGGTTCTTCGGGCGGTGCCGGTAGTAGACGCGCGCGCCGGGGCCGAGCCGTTCACGCAGAGCGAGAAAGGCGCGCTCCTCGGCGATCCAGACATCAGGATTGGTCGTGTCCGAGACGATGAAATAGTCGAAATGCGCCCCGAGGCCCGTGGCCTCTACCGATTCCCGGATCGCGGCCAGCGCCGCGAAGGTTCGCGCGGTCGACTCGTTGTAGATCGGCATCACCACGACGGTGCGATGCTGGAGGGATTCCGCCCGTTCGGTCCGGCCGGTCCTAAACAGCAGGCCGAAGAACCCCATCAGTGCGCTGGTGAAGGCGAGTGCGATCCACGAGAAATTGACCGTGAACAGCAGCAGCAAGACGTACTGCAGGAAGGTCGTGCGGCTGACCGACACGACATGGTACATTTCCCAGGCGCCATAGGCGGTGAGCGCGAGACCGCCACCGAAGACGAAGAGGCGCTTCAGCCACGGCGTCGTCCAGGCCAATGGTGCGGCGGGCTTGCGGCGTTCCGAGGCCTTCCAGCTGCGGAAGGACTGGACCGGCATCACCAGCCGGTTCTCAGGCGGGGTCGCTGCCTCCGGACGGGGCAAGCCCGGACGGGGAGCGGTTTCGACCGCGCGCGGCGGCATCTCGGTCACCACGTCCATCGATTCAACCACGTTTCCGATACGGGCTGGCCGCCGGCTTCGAGCACAAGGCGCAGTTCGGAGAGATTCTCATTGCCAGGGTCGACCTCGAAGCGGACCCGCATCAGCTTGCGTTCCGGATAAGGCCAAAGACGCAAACCCTGGATCGCCCCGGTCGTCGCCGTGATATTGGCGCGCGTCGCGGCAACCACAGCGGGGTCCGCCAGCTTGTCACCTGTGAACTCGACCATGAACCGTCGACGCCGACCCTGCGTGCCGCGGCCTTGACGCATGCGCGTGGCCAGGGCGAGCGGTGGTCGCTCGGGTGGCTGCCAGCACCAGGCCTGGCGATAGGCGATCGTGGTTTCGCTGCCCGCGGCGATCGGCTGGCGCGGCCGCCAGTAGGAAATGATGTTGCTGTTGATGTCGGAATCGCTTGGGATCTCGATCAGCTGGACTGAACCGGCTCCCCATTCTCCAAGCGGCTCCATCCAGACGCTGGGGCGAAGCTCGAAGCGCTGGTCGTCATCCTGGAACGCTGCCGGATCGCGCTCCCGCTGGACGAGACCGAAGCCGCGCGGATTGGTGTCGACGAAAGAAGAGACCTGCAGATTGGTCGGGTTGCTGACCGGGCGGTAGATCCATTCGCCGGCGCCGGTGAGCATCTGGACACCGGAGACCTCGTGCACGGCCGGGCGGACGTCGTCGAAGGTCCGGCGGCTCTGAGGCCCCGACATGAAGGTGCCCGTGGTGCAGCCGAAGCCGACATGGTCCAACACCTGCCGCGCGAACAGGGTCATCTCGACATCGATGAATGTGACGTCGCCGGGGCGCAGAGTCATCCGGGCCGCACCTGACAGGCTCTCGGAATCGAGCAGGGCGTGAATCACGAGCATGCCCGATGCCGGATTGGGGCGCTCGATCCAGAAGGCGCGGAAGAAGGGAATCTCCTCGCCCCGCGTCTCGCCGGGACGCAGGATCAGCGCGCGCGCCAGCGCACCGAAGTTCTGGCCGCGCGCCACGGCGCGGAAGAAGGTCGCGCCCTGGAAGATCGCAACCTCGTAAGGCCGCTCGAGCCCGGCGGAGACCCGGAAGCCGGAGAACTGCAGATCGACGCCCGCCGGGGGGGGAGCAACCTTGCCGTAGTCGAACTTGCCGCGATCGAACGCAACGCGGCGCACGACATCGTCTTCGACCGTGAACAGGCTGACGGGAGCAGAAAAGACGTAGCCGCGATGCAGCGGCTCGACCGTGAAGCCGCGGTTCTCTCCAGCCCAGATCAGGCCGCCGGGTTGCGCACGAATCCCGGAGAACTGGTCGAAGGGCAGGGTGGCGTAGCCTTCGGGCAGATCATTGGTCGTCACCGGAACCATCGGGCGCCGCGACAGCATGCGGGCGGCCTCGACAACCAGTGCGGCATCGAAACGCTGACCTTCCGCGATCACCGACTGTACAGTTGCGGCCCAGCTGGCCTGAGAAAATGCAGGGCTCGTGCCCATAAGCGGCGCGGCGGCGAGGCTGTACGCCGCACCCTCCAGAAACCATCGGCGATTCAAGGATTTCGACATTATTTCCAACATACGCGGGCGGCGCAGTCGCACCCCAGCGCTTCTAGATCATTTCCCGGCTGGCTGAAAAGCGGTCGCCGCTTAAAAATTGCGTGCGGCCAGCGACTTGGGCAACGCGTTTGCGTTGCCGGCGGAAAGGTATTGCCATTGCGTCTCGCCCCTCGAATACGCCGGCCGAAGATCTCTCCGGAGGTTTTGGCAAATGCCATCAGGATCGGCTATCCACGGCGACCGCAATGCCACCATGCACCAAATCGCCCACGCGACACCGTCAGGGTCACGGGAGCGAAAGGCTAGATCCGCAGGGAAGCCGACAATCATGACCGAAATACAGCCCGGACGCACCTGCCTTGCAGTTATTCTCGCCGCGGGCGAGGGCACAAGGATGAAATCGCAGCGCCCGAAGGTGCTGCATGAGATGGCCGGCCGCTCGCTGCTCGGTCATGCGCTCGCGGCAGTTGCTGCGGCGGGGGCAGATGCGGTCGCGGTGGTGATCGGGCCGGATCGGCCGGACGTCGCAGCCGAGGTCGAGGCGCTCCTGCCGTCGGCACGCGTCTTCGTCCAGGCCGAGCGCCGCGGCACGGCGCATGCGGTGCTGGCGGCGCGTGCGGCGCTGGCCGAGGGCTATGACGATATCCTCGTCGCCTTCGCGGATACGCCGCTGGTTCGGCCCGAGACCTTCCTGTCGCTGCGGGCTGGGCTCGCCGATGGTGCGCCGGTTGTGGCGCTGGGATTCGAGGCTGCCGACCCGACTGGCTACGGGCGGTTTGTGATGCGCGACGGCGTGCTGGAAGCGATCGTCGAGCACAAGGATGCGAGCGCGGCCGAGCGGACGATCCGGTTCTGCAATGCCGGGCTGATGGCCTTGGACGGTCGGCACGCACTTGCCATTCTCGATTCAATCGGCAGCTCGAACGCCCAGAACGAATTCTATTTGACCGACGCCCCGGCGCTCGCTCGCGCCAAAGGCTTGAAGGTGGTCGCGCTGAGCGCCCCCGAAAGCGAAGTGCAGGGCGTCAATGACCGCGCCCAACTCGCTGCTGCGGAAGCAGAGTTCCAGCGCCGCAAGCGCCTGGCGGTAATGAAGGAGGGTGCGACGCTGATTGCGCCCGAGACCGTGTTCTTCAGCTACGACACGACAATCGGCAGCGATGTCCTGATCGAACCCAATGTCGTTTTTGGCCCCGGCGTCAGCGTTGCCGATGGCGCGGTGATTCATGCCTTCTCGCATCTGGAGGGCGCCGAGGTTGGCCCGCAGGCGAGTGTCGGGCCTTATGGCCGGCTGCGCCCCGGCGCGAAGCTGGCGCGCAAGGCCAAGGTCGGGAACTTCGTGGAGATCAAGGCGGCGGATATCGGGGAAGGAGCCAAGGTCAGCCATCTCACCTATATCGGGGATGCGAGCGTCGGCGCCGAGGCCAATATCGGTGCCGGTACGATCACCTGTAATTATGACGGATTCTTCAAATACAAGACGACGATCGGTGCCGGCGCCTTTGTCGGTTCGAACTCGTCGCTGGTTGCCCCGGTGACGATCGGCGATGGGGCTTATGTCGGCTCCGGTTCGGTCATCACCTCCGATGTTCCGCCTGACGGGCTGGCGATCGCTCGCGGCAGGCAAGTCGGGCGGGACGGTTGGGCGAAGGTGTTCCGAGATAGGGCAAAGGTCAGGAAGCTGAGCGCGGCCAAGAATACGGATTGAATCGACGCCGAAACCGCCTGTTCACAGTCTGACATTCAACGTGATTGGGTGTTTTTGGCGTTCGCAGCTACACGGGCCGGCAACGGCAACACTCAAAGAGGTCGGGCATGTGTGGCATTGTGGGGATCCTGGGCAAGGAAGCCGTAGCCATTCAGGTGGTCGAGGCGCTGCGGCGGCTCGAATATCGGGGTTATGATTCCGCCGGCGTCGCGACGCTGGAGAAGGGTCTGCTCACGCGCCGCCGTGCCGAGGGCAAGCTCAGGAACCTCGAGATCCGCCTGTCGAACGAGCCGCTCGATGGGATGATCGGCATCGGCCATACGCGCTGGGCGACGCATGGCAAGCCAAACGAGACCA
Source organism: Allobosea sp. 2RAB26 (assembly GCF_052115465.1). Lineage (NCBI taxonomy): Bacteria > Pseudomonadati > Pseudomonadota > Alphaproteobacteria > Hyphomicrobiales > Alloboseaceae > Allobosea > Allobosea sp. 2RAB26. Next base: position 422,158 of record NZ_JBFRGS010000005.1, read on the forward strand.
ATGCTCACCCGCATGCGACCGAGAAGCTCGCGGTCGTGCATAACGGCATCATCGAGAACTTCCGCGAGCTGCGCGCCGAGCTCGAAGCTGCGGGCCGCGTCTTCGAGACCGAGACCGATACCGAGATCGTCGCCCATCTCGTCACCAGCGAGATGGAGCGGGGCAAGAATCCGGTTGCGGCGGTTGCAGCCAGCCTGCCACGCCTGCGCGGTGCCTTTGCCCTCGCATTCCTGTTCCAGGGCGAGGAAGACCTGTTGATCGGCGCTCGCAAGGGCTCGCCGCTCGCGGTCGGCGTCGGCGATGGCGAGATGTATCTCGGCTCTGACGCGTTGGCGTTGGCCCCTTTCACCAATCTCATCGCCTATCTGGAAGAAGGCGATTGGGTCGTGCTCCATCGCAAAGGCGCGACCTTCTACGACGTCACGGGCGCGCAGGTGGAGCGTCGCGCGCAGCGGGTCGCCGCCGGCACCTTCCTGGTCGAGAAGGGCAACTACCATCATTTCATGGCCAAGGAGATCCACGAGCAGCCGGAGGTCGTCGGCCATACGCTGACGAAGTATCTGGACATGGCTGCGGGAACCGTGCGCCTGCCCTTCGATGCCCCCTTTGACTGGAAGGCGCTGTCGCGGCTGTCCATCTCGGCCTGCGGAACCGCCTATTATGCGGGACTGACGGCGAAGTACTGGTTCGAGAAGCTGGCGCGGTTGCCCGTCGAGATCGATGTCGCCTCCGAGTTCCGCTATCGCGAGGCGCCGCTGCCCAAGGACGGTCTCGCGCTCTTCGTTTCGCAATCGGGTGAAACCGCCGATACGCTGGCCTGCCTGCGCTACGCCCGTCAGGAAGGGCAGCACGTCCTTGCCGTCGTGAACGTGCCGACCTCGACAATCGCGCGAGAGAGCGATGTCGTGGCGCCGACCCTGGCCGGGCCGGAGATCGGCGTGGCTTCGACCAAGGCCTTTACCTGCCAGTTGACCGCGCTCGCGAGCCTGGCCCTTGCGGCGGCTCGCGCCCGCGGCACGCTTTCGGAGGCGGAAGAGGCCCGATATGTCCGCGAGCTGATCGCGCTGCCGGGATTGATGGCGCAGGCATTGACGCTGGAACCCGAGATCGAGAAGCTCGCCCGAAAGCTGTCGAAGGCGCGCGACGTGCTCTATCTCGGCCGGGGCACGAGCTTCCCGATGGCGCTCGAAGGCGCTCTGAAGCTCAAGGAAATCAGCTATATACACGCCGAAGGTTATCCGGCAGGTGAGCTGAAGCATGGTCCTATCGCACTGATCGACGAGGACATGCCGGTCATCGTCATCGCACCGCATGATACGCTGTTCGAGAAGACCGCCTCCAACATGCAGGAGGTCGCGGCACGTGGCGGCCGGATCATCCTGATCACCGACGCCAAGGGCGCTGCCGAATGCGGCATCGAGCCCGAGGTGACGATCGTGATGCCGGATATGGACCCGCTATTCGCACCGATCGTCTATGCAGTCCCGATCCAGATGATCGCCTATCAAACGGCCGTCTTCATGGGCAAGGACGTCGACCAGCCGCGCAACCTGGCAAAATCCGTCACTGTCGAGTGATCAATCCTCGGTCGAGTGATCAATCCTGGCGGGTCGGCTCCGGCCGGCTCGCGACATAGCTTCCGGCGGCGAGCAGGCTGGCGCCGCTGGCCCAGAGCGCGACAGGCGGAGCGTCGCTCAGCGCCACCAGTCCGAAGCTGAACAGCATGGAGCCGCAGGCGATCCATTTCGCCCGACGGTCGATCGCGCCGGTTGCGCGCCAGCGACGGACGTGCGGACCCAGCCTGGGATGGCCAAGCAGCCAGGCCTCGAAGCGAGGCGAAGACCGCGAAAAGCACCAGGCCGCGAGAATCAGGAAGACTGTTCCCGGCATCAGCGGCAGCACGAGGCCGATAACCCCGATTCCGGTGAACACCCAACCAGCGGCGAACATCAGCGGCCTGTACCAGCGGCGGAGTTGCCGGGGTGTTTCGGTCACGAAATCCATCCGCATTCGCGTCGGCACGTGAGACGGGGCTGGTCAGCAGCACCGGCTCGGCTATCCTGCTCATATCGCGATGCAGCGCCGCCGAGGCAAGCACGCCCTGTGGAGATCGGATTCCCGGACCGCCATGACGTCAGACGGCCCTCCTGATCCCAGCCACATGCTTCAGCCGGATTTGCTGCGGCCGACTGCGGGCACGCGGCTACGCCGCTATTTCCTGACCGGGCTCGTGATCGCGGGGCCGCTGGCGATCACCGCTTCGGTGACCTGGTGGTTCATCAACCTGATCGACGGGGTGGTGAAGCCGCTGATCCCCAACAATTATCTGCCCGAGACCTATCTGCCTTATCCGATCCCCGGCTTCGGGCTGGTGATCGGATTGATCGGCCTGACGCTGCTCGGCTTCCTGACGGCCAACCTGGTCGGGCGTACCCTGCTCGATGCCGGCGAGGCGATCCTGCACCGGATGCCGGTGATCCGCGGCCTCTACAAGGGCGTGAAGCAGGTTTTCGAGACGATCTTCTCGCAATCGGGCACATCGTTCCGCAAGGTCGGCATGGTGCAGTTCCCGCAGCCGGGCATGTGGTCCATCGTTTTCATCTCTCAGGAGGCGGCGCCCGAGATCAGCTCACGGCTGCCGGATGGCAGCGAACAGATCGGCGTCTTCCTGCCCTGCACGCCGAACCCGACCACGGGTTTCTTCTTCTACCTGCCGCGTCGCGAGGTGGTGGAGCTTTCAATCTCCGTGGAGGACGGCGCCAAGCTCATCATGTCCGCCGGGCTGATCCAGCCGGGGGAGAATGGCTCGAAGGCGCCACCAGGCAACGGCAAGTCCCAGAACTGATCTGCGGACTTGCCGTCCTTTTTGGTCCGGGAGGTCGTCAGGCCTTCAACGGAACCCAGATTTCGACGGTTCCGGTACCGCTTTGCGGATCGAAGCGCTCGTCATAGCGCTCGAAGCTCGGCCCTTCCGAGGCTTTCCAGCCCTTCTTCGGCAGCCAGTCGCGCCAGATTGCGTCGAATGTGCCCTTGATGCCCGAGATATGGCCGTGATGCAGGAACACGACATAGTTCTGCTCGGGGATGCGGATGCGGTCGAATTCGGGTGGCAGGTCGGAAAAGGATTTCACCTCGACGCCAGCGAGATAGTCGAAGCTGCCCTCGTCGTCGGCGTTGTAGCAGACCCCGTAGCCGATGCCCCCGATCTGGCCCGGGACATGGCCGAAATGCGGGGTGAGCTTCTGCCAGAGCGACGGAATGCCGGCAGTGGTCTCATAGGTGTAGCGGCTGCCGAACCCGGCAACGAGCATGCTCTTGTCGGTCAGTGAGCGGGGTTCTTCCAGGATAACGGTTGGGCTTGCGTCCATGACGATGGGCTCCACGAGCTTGAGCGCCGAGAGGTCGCGCCGCTCGCGCAGTTCTTCGGGCGTGAGGCCGAATTGCTCGCGAAAGGCGCGGGTGAAGGCCTCGTGAGAGCCGTACCCCCAGTCCAGCGCGACGGAGAGGATGTCCGGCGCGCCATTCGCCAGTCTCCGGGCGGCTTCGGTCAGCCGGCGTTCGCGCACATAACGCATCACCGAGCGGCCGGTCGCGTTGCCGAAGGCGCGGCAGAGATGGAAGCGCGAGACGCCGCTGACCGAGGCGATCTCGTCGAGCGAGATCCCGGAGGCGAAGCGGCTCTCGACGCACCACACGGCTTTGCTGATTGGGTCCATTGTGGTTCTCACGAAGGCACACCCGGACGATGCCGATCCCGCGCTACGGCCGCTTGATCGGGATTGATCTCCCGCAGGATCTCCAGCGCTAAAGCATCGGCCCGAAAAGTGGATTGCGGTTTTCGGGAAAGCCGATGCAATCACAGATGGCTAGATCGTCTGACCGGATACGATATCCGGTCCGACGATCTAGCCGGCGCGCAAGAGCTTGATCGCGACGTCCCTCTCGAACAGATAGAGCAGCGTCCTGACGGCTTCGCCGCGTTCGCCGGCGAGGTGCGGGTCGCGCTCGATCAGGAGCCGCGCATCATCGCGAGCGGCGGCCAGCAGATCGCCATCGATTTCGGGGCGGGCAACGCGCCAGTCGGGGGATCCGGACTGGCGCGTGCCGAGCACCTCGCCTTCGCCACGCAGGCGCAGATCTTCCTCGGCAATGCGAAAGCCGTCCTCGGTCTCGCGCATGATGGTCAATCGCGCTTCCGCGACCGGACCCAACGGCCCCTTATAGAGCAGGAGGCAGGTCGATGCGGCCGAGCCGCGCCCGATCCGCCCGCGTAGCTGGTGGAGCTGGGCCAAGCCAAAGCGCTCGGCATGCTCGATCACCATGACGCTGGCATTGGGCACGTCGACCCCGACCTCGATGACGGTGGTCGACACCAGGATGCGCGTCTCGCCGGCAACGAAGGCCGCCATCGCAGCGTCCTTGTCGCGCCCGGGCATCTGGCCATGCAGCAGCCCGACCCTGGCGCCGAAGTGCCCCCCCAGTTCCTCGAAGCGCTCCTGCGCGGCGGCGACATCGAGCGTGTCCGATTCCTGAACGAGCGGGCAGACCCAATAGACCTGCGCGCCGGCCTCCACCGCGCGGCCGACTGCGCCAACGACCTCGTCATAGCGTTCGAGCGAGATCGCGCGTGTCGAGATCGGTTTGCGGCCGGCCGGCTTCTCGGCGAGCACCGAGACATCCATGTCTCCGAACCAGGTCAGCGCCAAGGTGCGCGGGATCGGCGTTGCCGTCATGACCAGCACGTCGACGGCCTCGCCCTTCGAGCCCAGCATCAGGCGCTGATGGACGCCGAAACGGTGCTGTTCGTCGACCACCGCCAGCGCGAGATCGTGGAAGACGACGCCTTCCTGGAACAGCGCATGGGTGCCGACCACGATGGCGATCTCGCCGCTCGCCAACCGCTCGAGCACCTGGCGTCGGCCGGCGCCCTTCTCGCGGCCGGTCAGCAGGGCGAGCTTGAGCCCGGCCGTTTCTGCCAGCGGCGCCAGCCGTTCGGCATGCTGGCGCGCCAGGATTTCGGTTGGCGCCATCAACACCGATTGCCGGCCGGCTTCGGCGGCTGCGACCATCGCCATCAGGGCGACAACGGTCTTTCCCGAGCCGACATCGCCTTGCAGCAGGCGCAGCATGCGTTCGGGCTTCTCCATGTCCGAATGGATATCGGCCACGGCCTGGCGCTGGCCATCGGTGAGCGAAAAGGGCAGGGCTGCTTCGATCGCCTTGAGCATGCGGCCGTCACCGGCGGTGACGCGCCCGGCTGCCTTCTTCTGCTGCCGGCGCACCAGGGCAAGCGCGATCTGGCTCGCCAGCAATTCGTCATAGGCAACGCGCCTGCGTGCGATCGTGTCACCCTCGACGGCGCGCAGGTCCGGCGGGTGGTGCAGGGCACGGATGGCCTCGGCGAAGGAGGCGAAGCCGGCCTTCTGCAGAAAGCTGCGGTCCTGCCATTCGGCGAGCTCCGGACATTTTTCCGCCGCTGCTGCCACGATGCGTGTCATGACGCGGGGCCCGATGCCTTCGGTCAGGCCGTAGACGGGCTCGATCGACGGCAGGCTGGCGAAGGCCCGGGCATCCATGATGCGGTCGGGGTGGACCATTTGGCGCATGCCGTCCCAGAGCTCGAGCTTGCCCGAGATGATGCGGAACTCGCCGACCGGCAACGTCTGCTGGAGATGGCGGACATCGGCATGGAAGAAGACCAGGGTCACGTCCCCGGTCTCGTCCTCGACGATGACGCGATAGGGAGCTTTGGCCTTGCCGGGCGGGGCCGGGCGATGCTCGGTGACACGGGCCGAAAAGGTCGCGACATCGCCGACCGGAGCGTCGGCGATGCTGGCGCTGGGGCGACGATCGATCGCGCCCGTGGGAAGGTGGAAGAGCAGGTCGACGACCCGCGCCGGCTGCGTCTCGTCGCCGAGCAGCTTGTCCAGAAGCTTGCCGAGCTTGGGGCCGACGCCGGGCAATGTCGTCGCGGGAGCAAAGAGCGGATCAAGCAGGGAAGGACGCATCTGCCTCGGGTGGGAACCGGAATTGCGGGAAACGCGGCGGTTCGGCCACTGACTCGCCCCGACGCCATCGCTATATAGCCTGCATCGGCAGGTTCCGCGACGGGGCCGGCCCGTTCCGCCATTTGCATTTCATGCGAGGCTTACGATGAGTGGCTCTTCCCGCACCAGTGCCGATCTCGATCCGCGCCGCCGCAAGATCCTGTTCCGTGCCTGGCATCGCGGCATGCGGGAGACGGACCTGATCATGGGCCGCTTCGCCGACGCCGAGATCGGCACGTTGAGCGATGCCGAACTCGACGAGTTCGAGCAACTGATCGAGGTTCTCGACCGAGACCTGCTGTCCTGGATCACAGGAGAGGCCGAGGTGCCGGTGAACTACGATACGGCCGTGTTCCGACGGCTGAAGGCGTTCCACAACCACAGCAAGCCGATTCACGTCTGAGCACGCAGCGACAATCCGATATGAGCATTCCGCCCCCCGCCCAGCTCGCCAAGCTGCAGATCGACCGCATCCTCGACGCGCTGAAGCGGGGCGACAAGCCGACGCTCGCCAGCGTGCCGGACGGGTTCGACGCCGTCGTCCTTGCCGATCTCGTCCGGACCCGGGCGAAGAAGGTGGAAGGCGCGGCAATGCTCGTCTTCGTCGCGCGTGACGGGCAGCGGCTGCAGGTTCTGGAAAATGCGCTCCAGTTCGTGGCGCCCGATCTGGAGGTGATGAGCTTCCCGGCCTGGGACTGCCAGCCCTATGACCGCGTCTCGCCGGCTCCTGCCATCGTGGCCCATCGCATGACGACGTTGTCGCGACTGGCCAAGACCAAGTCAGGCGACAAGCCGCGTCTGCTGCTGACGACGGTCAACGCCGCGCTGCAGCGCGTGCCGGCCTTCAGCAAGGTGGCCTCGGAGAGCTTTTCGGCTGCGCCAGGCAACATGGTCGACACAGAGCAGCTCGCACGCTGGCTCGACATGAACGGCTACCTGCGGACCTCGACGGTGCGCGAGACCGGCGAGTTCGCGGTGCGCGGTGGCATCGTCGATCTCTTTCCGCCCGGCATGCCTGCGCCGATCCGCCTCGACTTCTTCGGCGACGCGTTGGAATCGATCCGGACCTTCGACCCCGAGACGCAGCGCACCACGGGCCAGTTGCGCGGACTCGATCTCGTGCCGATGTCCGAGGCGCAGATGACGAGCGAGAGCATCAAGCGCTTTCGCCAGTCCTATATCACGAGCTTCGGCACGCCCGGCCGTGACGACATGCTCTACGAGGCGGTCAGCGAAGGCCGGCGGCCTGCGGGGCTCGAGCATTGGCTGCCCTTGCTGGCCGACCGGCTCGACACGCTCTTCACCTATCTGCCGGATGTGCCGCTGGTTCTCGACGCGCAGGCCGAGGATGCGGTCGGCGAGCGCATCAGCCTGATCAAGGACTACTACGATGCGCGCAAGGCCGCCCTCGACCAGGGCGGCACGGGAGGGACGCCCTACAAGCCGTTGCCACCCGATGCGCTCTACCTGTCCCCGGCCGAATGGCGCGGCGTGATCGACAATGCCGGCGTCGCGTCGCTGACGCCGTTCCAGCTGCCCGATAGCGACGGCAAGCTGATCGTCGATCTCGGCGCCCGCCAGGGTCGGAGCTTTGCGGCCGAGCGCGCCGACAATGCGGGCAGCGTCTTCGATGCGGCGGTCGCCCATGTGAAAGCGCTGCAGGCCGATGGCCGGCGCGTCATCCTTGCGGCATGGTCGGAGGGCTCCCGCGAGCGCCTGGCCCATGTGCTGGCCGATCATGGTCTCAAGACCGTACAGACCACGGGGTCCCTGCGCGCGGCCTTCGATCTGAAGCCCGGCATCACGGCACTCGCGGTCTGGGGCTTCGAGACCGGCTTCGAGGCCGGCAAGCTTGCGGTCATTGGCGAGCAGGACATTCTGGGCGACCGCCTCGTGCGCCCGCGCCGCAAGACGCGCCGGCCGCAGGATTTCATCGCCGAGCTGTCATCGCTCGCGCCGGGCGACCTTGTCGTCCATGTCGATCACGGCATTGGCCGCTTCATTGGATTGCAGAGCATCACGGCGGCCGGAGCGCCGCATGATTGTCTCGAAATCCACTATGCGGGCGATGCCAAGCTGTTCCTGCCGGTCGAGAATATCGAGCTGCTCTCGCGCTATGGCTCGGAGGATACCGAGGTTCCTCTTGACCGGCTTGGCGGCGGTGGCTGGCAGGCGCGCAAGGCCAAGCTGAAGCAGCGCATCCGCGAGATGGCGGGCAAGCTGATCCAGATCGCTGCCGCCCGCGCGCTGAAGGAGGCGCCGCGCCTCGTTCCGCCGGACGGGCTCTATGATGAATTCCGGGCTCGCTTCCCGTTCGAGGAAACGGAAGACCAGCAGAACACGATCGATGCGGTACTGGACGATCTCGCGGCCGGTCGGCCGATGGACCGCCTGGTCTGCGGCGATGTCGGCTTCGGCAAGACCGAGGTGGCGCTGCGTGCCGCCTTCACGACGGCGCTGGCCGGCAAGCAGGTCGCGGTCGTGGTGCCGACGACATTGCTCGCCCGCCAGCATTACCGGAATTTCGCCGAGCGCTTTGCGGGGTTGCCGGTGAAGGTCGGCCAGGCCTCGCGCTTCGTCTCGGCTCAGGATCTCAAGGCGGTCAAGCAGGGCATCGCCGACGGCACCATGGACATCGTCGTCGGTACCCATGCCCTGCTCGGCAAGGGCGTCGAGTTCAAGGATCTCGGCCTCGTCATCGTCGACGAGGAGCAGCATTTTGGCGTCAACCACAAGGAGCGGCTGAAGGAGTTCCGCGCCGAGGTGCATATGCTGACGCTGTCGGCCACGCCGATACCGCGTACGCTCCAACTCGCAATGACGGGTGTGCGCGAGCTCTCGATCATTGCGACGCCGCCGGTCGATCGGCTGGCCGTGCGGACTTTCGTCACGCCGTTCGATCCGCTGATCGTGCGCGAGGCGTTGCTGCGCGAGCGCTATCGTGGTGGCCGCAGCTTCTATGTCGTGCCGCGCATCGAGGACATCGCCGAGGTCAAGGACTTCCTCGACAAGCAGGTACCCGAGGCCAAGGTCGGCATTGCCCATGGCCAGATGGCGGCGGGCCAGCTCGAAGACGTGATGACGGCCTTCTACGAGGGCCAGTACGACGTTCTGCTCTCGACCACGATCGTCGAGTCCGGGCTCGATATCCCGACGGCGAACACCCTGATCGTGCATCGCGCCGACATGTTCGGCCTCGCCCAGCTCTATCAGCTGCGCGGGCGCGTCGGCCGCTCGAAGATCCGCGCCTACGCGCTCTTCACCATGCCGGCCAATCGCAAGCTGACCGAGCAGGCCGAGCGCCGGCTGAAGGTTCTGCAATCGCTCGACACGTTGGGTGCGGGGTTCCAGCTCGCCAGCCACGATCTCGACATCCGTGGCGCCGGCAACCTGCTCGGCGACGAGCAATCCGGGCACATCAAGGAGGTCGGCTACGAACTCTACCAGCAGATGCTCGAGGAGGCGGTGGCGCAGCTCAAGGCCGGCATCGACATCGTTGCCGAAAGCCAATGGTCGCCAAGTATCCAGATCGGCGCGCCGGTGATGATCCCCGAGCACTATGTCACCGACCTGACGCTGCGCCTGACCCTCTACAAGCGGCTCTCGACGCTCGACGAGGATGGCGAGATCCAATCCTTCGGTGCCGAGCTGGTCGACCGTTTCGGGCCGCTGCCGGAAGAGGTGCAGCAACTTCTGGAGATCGTGGCGATCAAGGCGCTCTGCCGCCGGGCCAATGTCGAGAAGGTCGAGGCCGGACCGAAGGGCATCATCGTTGCTTTCCGCGACAACGAGTTCGCCAATCCCGAGGGGCTGGTCGGCTATGTCGCGAAGCAGGGAACGCTGGCCAAGGTCCGTCCCGACATGCGCGTCGTCTTCATCGACGACTTCGAGACGGCGGAGCAGCGGCTCAAGGGCACGCGCCGGTTGCTGACCGATCTGGCGCGCATCGCCGAGCGAAAGAAGGCGGCGTGAGCATCAGCACGAGACGCTGGCCTTAGCCTCATCTGTCATGGGAGGGGCGCGGCGGCGAAGCAATCCCGGCCTCTGCCTGAGGGGATTGCTTCGCTCGTGACGACGAGACAGGGCGTCTCTGACGCAAGGCATCGGCCCGAAACGCGGATTGCGGCTTTCGGGAAGGCTGCTGCAAGCGCAGAAGGTTAGATCATCGGCCGCTCAGGCGACGGTCACGCGCCCGCGGGAGATCTTCAGGCTCAGCTGCCCGTTCTTCAGCGCCAGCGCCTTGTTGCCGAAGACTTCGCGGCGCCAACCCTGCAGGGCCGGTACATCGGCTAGGTCGTCCGAGGCGATGGCCTCGAGATCATCGGTCGAGGCGAGGATCTTGGGGGCGACGCGTTCGGCATCGGCGGTCGCCTTCAGCAACACCTTGAGCAGGTCGAGTACGGCGCCATTGGTCGGGCGTCCGCGCTCGCGTTCGAGACGGGGCAGGGTCCTGGGATCGAGCGCCAGGCCGCGCTCGATCGCCGCGAGCACCTCGCCGCCGGCGCGCGAGCGCTCGAAGCCGTTTGGCACGGAGCGAAGCTCCGCCAGCGCCTCGACCGAGCGCGGACCGCGCTGAACGATATCCATCAGCGCATCGTCCTTCAGCACCCGCTGGCGCGGCACGTCGCGGCTTTGCGCCTCCCGCTCCCGCCAGGCGGCGATCTCCATCAGCAGCGCGACTTCCTTGGGCTTGCGAATCCGGCCCTTCAGGCGCTGCCAGGCGTTCTCGGGCCTGACCTCATAGGTGCCCGGTGAATTCAGGATCGCCATTTCCTCGGCAACCCAGCCCTCACGGCCGCTGGCGGCGAGATCGGCCGATAGGGCGAGATAGATGTCACGCAGATAGGTGACATCGGACTCGGCATAGGTCAGCTGCGCCTCGGTCAACGGTCGGCGCGACCAGTCGGTGAAGCGCGAGGATTTGTCGATCCGCGCCTTGGCGAGGTCGTTGGCGAGCTGCTCGTAACCGACGGAGTCGCCATAGCCGCAGACCATTGCGGCGACCTGCGTGTCGAATAGCGGGGTCGGGAGCATCTTGCCGATGATCCAGATGATCTCGAGGTCCTGCCGTGCGGCGTGGAACACCTTGACGACGTTCTGGTCGGCCATCAGCGCCAGGAAGGGCGCGAGGTCGATTTCGGGTGCGAGCGGATCGACAAGCACCGCCTCGTCGGGCGAGGCGAGCTGGATCAGGCAGAGCTTCGGATAATAGGTCGTCTCCCGCAGGAATTCGGTGTCGACCGTGACGAAGGGATGCTGGGCCAGCCGCGCGCACGCCTCGGCCAGATCCTGTGTGGTGGTGATGAGGCTCATGATTAGCGGCTTAGCGGAGGAACGGGTTGTCCGTCGAGTCCGCGTTTCATGCTTCTGCTCGCCGGCGCCGCATGACCTGCAGAAGAACGGGCCTGTCCCTCGGCGCCCGGGCAAGGTCATCTGCCTTGTCTACGTATTGAAACCTTCACACCATGGTGCGACGGCCTCTGCCGCCTCCTTGCGGCGAACAGCTGGAATGCCGGCTTCGCGCATCACGATTGTCGCTGCCATTCTTGACAATCCGCGCGCCTGCGTGTGCTTACGCCGAAGGTTTCAGCTGGCCTTGCGCCGGCTCCTTCGCATTTCCGAGAGACGAGTCCCGTGACCTTGCATCGCTATCGCTCCCACACCTGCGGCGCCCTTCGCGAGAGCGATATCGGCAATCAGGTTCGCATTTCGGGCTGGTGCCACCGCATCCGCGACCATGGCGGCGTGCTCTTCATCGATCTGCGCGACCATTACGGCATGACCCAGGTCGTGATCGATCCGGACTCGCCGGCTTTCGCCGAGGCCGAGAAGATTCGGGCCGAGTGGGTCATCCGCATCGACGGCAAGGTCAAGGCTCGCCTCGAGGGGACCGGGAACGCCAATCTTGCGACCGGTGCGATCGAAGTCTTCGCCACGGCGCTCGAAGTGCTGGGTCCTTCCGGCGAGCTGCCGCTGCCGGTGTTCGGCGATCTCGAATACCCCGAGGACACGCGCCTGAAATATCGCTTCCTCGACCTGCGTCGCGAGAAGCTGCACAACAACATCATGCTGCGTGGCAAGGTCATCGACTCGCTGCGCAACCGCATGAAGACCTCGGGCTTCTCGGAATTCCAGACGCCGATCCTGACCGCGTCCTCGCCGGAAGGCGCGCGCGACTTCCTGGTGCCGAGCCGGCTGCATCCCGGCCATTTCTACGCCCTGCCGCAGGCGCCGCAGCAGTACAAGCAGCTGCTGATGATGGCGGGCTTCGACCGCTATTTCCAGATCGCGCCCTGTTTCCGCGACGAGGATCCGCGCGCCGACCGGCTGCCGGGCGAATTCTACCAGCTCGACGTCGAGATGAGCTTTGTCACACAGGAAGACGTTTTCCGTACCATGGAGCCGGTGATCGCCGGCGTCTTCGAGGAATTCGGCGGCGGCAAGTCGGTCACCAAGAACTGGCCGCGCATTCCCTATGCCGAGTCGATCCGCAAATACGGCTCGGACAAGCCTGATCTTCGCAACCCGCTCGAGATGCAGGATGTGTCGGAGCATTTCCGTGGTTCGGGCTTCAAGGTCTTCGCCCGCATCCTGGAAGACGAGAAGAACCAGGTCTGGGCGATTCCGGCGCCGGGCGGCGGTTCGCGTGCCTTCTGCGACCGCATGAACTCCTGGGCTCAAGGCGAAGGCCAGCCCGGCCTCGGCTACATCATGTGGCGCGAAGGCGCGGGTGCTGGCCCGATCGCCAACAATATCGGTCCGGAGCGGGTCGAGGCGATCCGCGTCGCGCTTGGTCTGAAGGATGGGGACGCTGCCTTCTTCGCAGCGGGCAACCCCGACAAGTTCTACAAGTTCGCCGGCGCCGCCCGTAACAAGGTTGGCTCGGAGCTCGGCCTGATCGACGAGAACGCCTTCGCTTTCGCCTGGATCGTCGATTTCCCGATGTACGAGTACAACGAGGACGAGAAGCGGGTCGATTTCTCGCATAACCCGTTCTCGATGCCGCAAGGCGGGTTGGAGTCGCTGCAGAAAGACGATCCGCTGGCGATCAAGGCCTTCCAGTACGACATCGCCTGCAACGGCTACGAACTCGCCTCGGGCGGCATTCGCAATCACCGCCCTGAGGCGATGGTCAAGGCCTTCGAGATCGCCGGTTATGGCGAGGAGACGGTGATCGAGCGCTTTGGCGGCATGTACCGCGCCTTCCAGTATGGCGCGCCGCCGCATGGTGGCATGGCAGCGGGTATCGACCGCATCATCATGCTGCTCGCCGGCGCCAGCAACCTGCGCGAGGTCGCGCTGTTCCCGATGAACCAGCAAGCCGTCGACCTGCTGATGGGGGCGCCCTCCGAGGTCGGTCCGAAGCAGCTGCGCGAGCTCCATATCCGCCTGAACCTGCCTGAAAAGAACGGCTGACCCCCCGCCATGCCTGCCCCGACCGGAGCGCGCTTGTCCGCGCTCGCCTGCCTGCTCGCGCTGCCGCTAACCGCCTGTGTCACCGCTGCGCCCCACACAAGCTCGGGGCGGGCGGTGGAGCTTGCCAATCTGGTCTCGCGCTCGATCGCCTGCCGTGCTGGAGCACCACGCACCAGCACACTCGACCGCTTCCTCGACGCCGAGCGTGCCCGTGGCGCGACGCCGGAGCAGATCGCGGGAGCGCGCTCGACCTATGTCACCGTTTCGGAGGCGGCGACCATCAATCAGGAAGTCCGGCCCGAAGCCTGCTCTGCGGAAGAACGCAGCTCCTTGAAGCCACGCATGGCGCGCGTCCGGGCCGGCGATTTCAGCGGGCTCTGAGCGCGATCAGCCATGCCCTTCGCCAGAGCCTTCCTCTGCAGCCTGCTTCTGCCTGCGCTTGCTGCCTGTACGACGACTGCCGGTCCAGTGCCCGGCACGGCGGAGTTTGCGGCCGTCAAAGTCTCGCGCGGCTATGATTGCGGTGTCGCCGTCGATCGCCGCCGTGTGATGGCGGGGCTTGCTCCGGCCGAGCGCGGACGCTTCGTCGCCGTCAATGCCAGCCTCGCGGTGAAGTCCTACAAGGCGCCGCGCCACTGCGACGCCGCCGAGCGTAGCGCGGTTCAGCACGAGCTCGCCGGCCTCACACGGCGCTGAATTCTGCTTGCCTGCCGGGGGCGATCCCGGCCAGAAGGCAGGAATGCCGCCCGCGAACGAGTTGCTCCCGCTCCACGAAACCGTCACCGCGGTCGTCGTCGCCTATGACAGCGCCGATGTCCTGCCGGCCTGCCTGGATGCGCTGCGGCGCGAAGGCGTGCCTGCCATCGTCGTCGACAATGCCAGCAGTGACGATTCGGCCGCAATCGCGCGGGCGCGTGGCGCAACGGTGATCGCGAGCCCCAGGAATGAAGGTTACGGTCGAGCCAACAATCTCGGCATCGCAGCCTGCCGCACTCCCTACGCCCTGATCGTCAATCCCGACCTCGTGCTGCAGCCTGGCGCCATGGCAGGGCTGCTGGCGGCCGCTGGGCGCTACCCCGATGCCGGGATGCTGGCTCCGCGCATTGTCGAGCCGTCAGGGCGCGTCTTCATCCAGCCGCGTTCGCTGCTGTCACCGGCTCATCTCAATCATTCCGGCGCGGCAATTGTACCGGAGGGGGATGCCTGCCTGCCGTTTCTCTCGGGCGCCTGCCTCCTGCTCCGCTGCGAGGTCTTCGAAGCGCTCGGTGGTTTCGATCCGCGAATCTTCCTGTTCTACGAGGATGATGATCTTTGCCGCCGCATGAGGGACGCCGGGCATGCGCTCGTGCATGTGCACGAGGCGCAGGCTCATCACGCGCGCGGGCGTTCCAGCAAGCCCAGCCCCGGCCGCCGTTTCAACGCACGCTGGCATCTCGCCTGGTCGCACGCCTATATCGCGGCCAAATACGGGCAAGCCGGGCCGTCATCCCTGGCGATTCTCGAAAACATTGCAAAGACAGTCGGTTACGCCTTGATCTTTAACCGCCTCAAGATGATGGCGCATGCCGGATCTGCCGCTGGCGCGCTCGACTGGCGGCGGGGACGGACGGCGCGCTCGCGGCAGGGCCTGGACGAATAGCTCGCGCGCCTTAGATCATCGGACCGGATATCGTATCCGGTTCGATGATCTCACCCTTTGTGCTTGCATCGGCTTTGCCCCGAAAACCGCAATCCACTTTTCGGGCCGATGCCTTAGAGGTGCAGGTCCTTCATGGGCGTGGTGATGATCCTGCGGATCTCGCGCAACTGCCTGAAGACGAGCCGTGCCTTGCGCAGCACGTTGCTGTCGGCCGCGAGCAACTCGGCCTCGCGTGCGGCAAAGGCGGCTTTGCCCTGCAGGGCAGGGATTGGGCTCAGCGGCAGCGGGGTGTTCGGCAAGGCCGAGAGATCGAGCTCCGTCAGAGCCGGCGCGGCTCCGCGAAGGCTCTTGCCGATCATGCTGCGCGCTGCGTCGAGGCGGCTTGCGGCGGCATCCCGGACCGGCTTCTGCATCACGGCGCTGGAATCGCGCCACTGGATGCCCCTTCGATAGGCCGGAACCCATTGCACCTGGGCTTCGAGCAGGTTCAGCCCGGCATAGCGGGCCAGGGCAGGGAAGGCATCGTCGTAGAAGCGCCAGCAATCGACGGGGAAGCGGTGCCGTGGACCGCCGCCCGGTGAGGTGATGAACGCGAGTCCATTGCCCTTCAGCACGCGCGAAATCTCAAGGATGGTGATCCAGAAATACTCTGCATGCTCGAAGACCTCCGAGCAGGTCACGACATCGACCGAGCCGGTGGCGATCTCCTTCCAGTCATAGGGATCGGCCACAGCCACATCGACGTTCAGCCCCGGCTCGATGTCCATGCCGACAAGTTTCCAGGCCGGGTTCGACATGACGTCGCGGTTGGACAGGCTCTGTCCGTCGACGATGGCCGAGCCGACGTCGAGCACGGTCAGCGGCGAGGTCTCGACGGCGGAGAGATAGGCCTTGCGGAAGACCCGCGCCTTGTCGTTGGCAGAATCATGCATGGGGGCGGTCCGGCAATGGAGGGAGGCCGTATCGGAGGGGGAGCCTTCGATCCTGAACGGCGAACTATCAGGAAACGGCTCTCGGAGGCAAATCCTCGATCCTGTCGGACATCAAGACCGGGATCAGTCGTCTGATGTCGGCCTCGGGCCAGGCCCACCATTGGCTCGCCAGCAGGGTCGCGATCTTCTCCTCCGTCAGGCGGTGCCGCAGCAGCCGTGCCGGATTGCCGGCGACGACGCCATAGGGCGGAACATCCTTCGTGACGACGGCGCGCGCGCCGATGACGGCGCCATGACCGATGCGGACTCCGGAGAGGATCAGCGCCTGCGACCCGAGCCAGACATCATGGCCGATGACGACGTCGCCGCGCGAGACCTGATTGCCTGGATGGTGCTTCGCTTCGGGCCATAGCCGTGGGTAGTCGTGGAATGGGTAGGTCGTCGCCCATTCCGTGCGGTGGTTGCCGCCGAGCAGGATCTCGACGCCGTCTCCGACCGAGCCGTAGCGCCCGATGATCAGGCGCGCCCCGCTTCCGGCGAAGCGCACCTTCGGCCGCCCATAGGTGTAGCGTCCGACAACGATCTGCCCCGGGTGCCGAGCGATCAGGTTGGCCAGATACAACCGGGCCTGGTTGTCGGGGTTGAAGCGCCGGCGCAGAAAGCTGCGCGGGCCCTGCGGCAGCCCGGCCCACCACGCTGCGATCGCGGAGGGCCGCCAGGACTCGTCTTCGGGAAGAAGCTCGACAGACCAGTTATTCGGCATTGGCCTTGAGGTCGATCTTGTCGAAGATTTCGGTCGGATCGGTGATCGTGATGACGTCGGCGAGGCCGAGACCCCCGGTCGCCTTCGCATTGGCCTGGACGGTCAGGGTGCCTGGCTTCGCCGCAAAGCGCGAGACCGCCGCGGTCAGGGTCTTGGCCGCATCGGACGGGCCGAGGACCGCGGCAAGGCCGAGGCTGGCCATCATCGCATATTCGCGCCGCAGATCGTCGGGCTTGCGCTTGTTCTTGCGGGCTTCGTTCTCGATGAACTTCTCGAGCAGACCGAGATTCTTCAGCTTGGCATCCAGGCTGCGGGCTGTCGCGCCGAGCGCTGCAACCTGTGCGAGCGCGAGATCGCTTGAGAACAGGTCCTTGGTGACGTTACCGAGGGTACCCGAGGCCTCGAACTGCGCCATGCCGCCGCTCCCAAGCGAGAGCGTACGGATCGCAAGCTCGTTGCGTGCGGGGTCCCAGGCGAGGTCGAGCTTCGCGGAGAGGTCGAGGGCGCGGTAGCCCATGGCAATCAGATCCGCGGCCGCGGGATTGCCGGTTGCCTCGCTCACCGGAGCGGTGAGCTTGTCGATCGTCAAGGCAAGCTTGGTGGGGATGCCGTTGATCTGGTCGGCGGCAGCAATCTCGAAGGTACCGAGCCCGACGCGGATTGGGGCCTGCGCTGGCTGACCCGGCTTTGCCGTTTGCGGCACATCGACCGAGAGCCCGGCAAGCCGGATCGTGCCGAGTTTGGGGATCAGTTTGCGGAAATCGAGCGAATCGATCTCGGTTTCGGGCTTGGCCAGGACCTCCTTCAGGCCCTTGAACATGGGCGCGAGCGAAAAGCCGGAATAGCTGAGCGACTCGAACCCTGCCTTGGCGCCCGCACCCGCGAAAGAGAAACCTTCCACGGCGTAGCCGGACCTGGCCGGCGCATCTTCGCCATACGCCATCCTGGCGATTCTCACGTCCATGGCGACCGGCGCTTCGCCCGGATTCGGCGGAACGGAGAGTGCCATCACCATATCGCGAACCTCGCCGCTGCCATAGTCGATGGCATCGAACAGCGAGAACATGGAAAGCGCCATGCGCTTGTCGGCCTCGAGCCGGGCCGGGTCGCTATGGTCCTTCGAGTCGATCCCTGCCTTCTGGTCGGCCTCCGCCTGCGCGATGATCCGCGACAGGAGTTCTCCGACAGGCTCGTCTCCGACACGCATCTTGAAGTCGCGGCCGGTCGCCTTGCCGAGCGAGATCTTGCCGAGCTGGCCCAGATCGATGGCGTAGCCGTCCTGATCGACACGGCCGAAGATCGGCTGCATGGCTTCTTCCACGCCGGGCTTGGCGCGCTCGCTCAGCACGCGTGCGAGATGGTGCATGTCGAACGCTTCGAAGCTGATGCGCTTGATCTCGCCCTTCATCGCGCCGGTCGGCCCACCGGTGGCGGATATCGCTCCGCCTCCCGCCGAGCCGCGGCCGATCTTGCCGTCGCGAATCTCACTGAAGCGGATGTCGCGATAGGTCGTAACCTGCCTTTGCGGCCCGAGAACCTGCTCGACCGTCAATTCGGGCGCACTGATTTCCGACGCGGTGAGGCGGCCCGTCCGGGCAACCGCGCTCTCGCCGGTGCTACCATTGAACAACGAGACAAAGGCTTCGCGCTCGAGGCTGGAACCCTTCACGTCGACCTTCGGTATGGCGACGACGATCGCGCCAAGGTCCAGGCGGATATTGTCGATCTGGAAATCGGCTGCCCAGGACGGCTGCGCCAGAACGAGGATAAAGGCTGCGGCCGCCGTTATGCGCAGGCGGCGCATCGGGCTGCGAAGGGTCGACGTGATCATGACGGTCTCCAGATGGCGGCAGCGAACCTGCCGCAACGCAGCGAGGAAAGGAAGACGACTTGCTCTCGCGGACGCAGGAAAAACTTGACCGCCTCGCTGTGATCTTTCGTATCTGTCTCAGATCCGCCATCCGGCCCGTGCAGGAGCGGTGCGGGCGACGAATGCAATGGAGCTTAGAGACGATGCGGTCCGCCCGACGATTCCCTGCAGCCTGCCTTGCCTTGCTGCTCCTGGCTCTTGCCCCCGTCATGGCATTCGCGCAGCAGGCGGCTCCCGCGACCGGCCTGGAAACGCTTGCGATCGTCGGCAGCGGGCAGCGCCATGTCTTCCAGGTCGAGGTCATGCGCACGCCCGATCAGCGAGCGCGTGGCCTGATGCACCGCAATTACCTGCCGCCGGACCGCGGCATGCTGTTCGATTTCGGCCAGGTCGAGCCGGTCGCGATGTGGATGCAGAATACCTTCATCCCGCTCGACATGCTGTTTATCCGCGCTGATGGAACTGTCGTGCGTATCGCCGCGCAGACCGAGCCGCTCTCGACCCGTACGATACCCTCAGGCGAGCCGGTGCTCTCGGTCCTTGAGATCAATGGCGGCATCGCCGCCAAGCTCGGCATCAAGCCTGGCGACAAGGTGGAGCATCCGCTCTTCAAGCGGTGAGGCGGTTTTTCGCGCGCAGGGCAGCGTTGCGATCGTCCCTCGAAACCGGTCGGCCAGGCCTGTACTCCTCCTGCATTCCTGGTGAACGCGCGGGCCGTGACGGCCACCGCATGAAGGGTGTCGCGCCGTCGAAGCTCTGTGGATTGCGGAAGAAATCTGGCGGCGAATCACAGAATTGCCCACTTCCTTAATCAAAGGCGGTCATCCCGGATTTCATCCCCGCTACCCAGCACGCTTGCGAAGGACGGATCATGACGACACGTGCCGTGGTCGCAACGCTAGCGATGTGCGTTGCGCTGATCACCGGAGGCCGCCCGGATGACGCCCATGCCGAGCAGATCGCGGCCGCGACTCGGGGGCGCACCTCGCCACCAGCTGCGTTCCTCACCTTCTGCGCGAAGAATCCGGCGGAATGCGCACGATCGGGGCCTGTGGTGCGTAGCGTCTCGCTTTCTCCCCAGCGCCACGGTGAGCTGCAGGAAGTGAATGCGCATGTGAATGCGACCATTCAGGAGGTCTCCGACCTGGCGCATCATGGTCAGGAAGATGTCTGGAGCATACCGGCGGATGGTCGAGGCGATTGCGAAGATTTTGCGCTCCTGAAGCGCAAGCTGCTGATCCAGCGCGGTTGGCCGTCATCGGCGCTGCTGATGACGGTTGTCGGAACGCCCGAGGGGGAGGGCCATGCCGTGCTGACGGTGGTGACCGATTCGGGAGATTTCGTTCTGGACAACAAGAGATCGCGCATCCTGCTCTGGTCGCAAACAGGCTATGTCTTCTTTAGCCGGGTGGCGCAGGCCAATCCGCGCCAGTGGGAATCGATCGACGGCGGGAATGCGAGATTCACCGCAGCGACGCGACACGGGTTCCATCCTCAATCCGGCCGTTAGCCGCCAGACAGCAAACGCCCCGGAGTGACCCGGGGCGTGTCTCGTTTCACATGCTCTGAAGACACTGGCGGTTACCGGCCACCGTGGCCGCCGCCATTGCCGCCACCGTGACCGCCGCCATTGCCGCCACCCTGGCCACCGCCATTGCCACCACCGTGACCGCCGCCATTGCCGCCACCCTGGCCACCGCCATTGCCACCGCCGTGACCGCCGCCATTGCCGCCACCATCGCCGCCGCCATTGCCACCGCCGTGGCCGCCACCATTGCCACCGCCGTGGCCGCCGCCATTGCCGCCGCCGTGGCCGCCACCATTGCCGCCGCCGTGGCCGCCACCATTGCCGCCACCGTGACCGCCGCCATTGCCGCCACCGTGACCGCCGCCATTGCCACCGCCGTGGCCGCCACCATTGCCACCGCCGTGACCGCCGCCATTGCCACCGCCGTGGCCGCCACCATTGCCGCCGCCGTGACCACCGCCATTGCCACCGCCGTGGCCGCCACCATTGCCGCCACCGTGACCGCCGCCATTGCCACCGCCGTGGCCGCCACCATTGCCGCCACCGTGACCGCCGCCATTGCCACCGCCGTGGCCGCCACCATTGCCGCCGCCGTGACCGCCGCCATTGCCACCGCCGTGGCCGCCACCGTGACCACCGGCATTGCCACCGCCGTGGCCGCCGCCTGAGCCACCGTTGCCACCGGAGCCACCGCTACCGCCGGAACCGCCACTGCCGCCGGAACGGCCGTCACCTCCGGAGCCGCCACCGCCGCCCGAACTGCCGCTCCCACCGGACCCAGCGCCCCCACCGGACCCAGCGCCCCCACCGGATCCACCGCCTCCGCCGGACCCGCCGCCCGAACCCGAACCGCTGCTGTTGCTCGCTGTGCTGGCGCCGCCGCCAGCAGGATTTCCGCCTTCGCCGCCGTTGCCGTTACCGTTGCCTGCCGGATTTCCGGCGCTGCCGGGTGCTCCTGAAGACAGCGCTCCCGTTGTCAGCGGCGGGCACGCCCAGTACTCGCCGCCGTCCTGCTGGTAGAGGGCACATGCCTGATTGGGCGCGCGCGTCCGGCGACCGTTGGGGGTGACAGCGGTGTAATACTGAACGCCGCCAGGGGCAGCCCCCTGGAAGGCGGGCGCCCCGGTGCCGATCGCCGCCGTGGCGCGCGGTGGACAGGCCCACAAGGGTCCGCTGTCATATTCCTGAATGACACAGTCCCGACTCGGCGCCCGCGTTTTGCGCCCGTTGGCCGTGACCGCGTTGTAATACCGCACCCCGCCGGGACCGGGGAGGCTGGAAGCCGATCCGGATGTCGCAGCCGCACTGCTCGCGGACCAATCCAGGCCTACAGGTCCACTCATCCTGTTGCGGCCGGACGGATCGCACTGCCAGAGCCTCTGGCTTCCGATGAGTTTGCTTTCGCAGGAACGATAGGGCTGTTGCGTCGGAGTGCCGTCTATCGCGAGGCCTTCATAATATTCGGGAAGGCCACGAGCGGCAGTATTCTGTGCGTAGGATAATGTTGATGTTGTAACAAGCAAGCCGGCAATCAGTATGCTGGATTTTAGATATTTCATAGCAATGCCTCCCGCCCAGGGAGGCATTAAGCCACCAGGGCGCTAATTGGTTTTTCTTTGAAATGTGAAGTTCATCTTCATTATTTTTCGTGCTTTCTCATTTTTGAACATATCGAGATTTGTTGGTTTTGCTCAATTTGGCTTTTACGCTAGGTCGTTTCTCCTTAGGGGGGATTTGCCTACACCCCGCCCGAGGCTCCCTCGTCATCCGAAAAGGTAGGCATTCCGGCCAGAGGGCTCGAAAGTGCAGCATCTCGCATTAGCTCGTTGCAGGAACGGCAGGGCGCGAAAGTGGTAGATTGCATCTGCGCGCAGGGTGTCGGCGCACGCGAAGGCGAACGAATTGAGTGTGCTTCGACGGCCGTACGGCCAATTTCGTCGTTCGGGCTCTGGGTTGCGCGAAGGCACGGCGGGAAATGCCTGACGAATTTGCCTGGGAATTTCATCGGAACTTACGGTTCCCATGGCGGCAGTTCGGTGCTATCTCGTTGCGCGTCGCATGTGGCCGTCGAGGAGCGTGTGCGATCGTTTCGTGAGTGATTTGATGCACTTGCAGACAGTCGGGGTATAGCGCAGCCCGGTAGCGCATCTGCTTTGGGAGCAGAGGGTCCCAGGTTCGAATCCTGGTGCCCCGACCATTCTCGAGATCGCCTGGCCCGCTGTCGCGGGCCAATGGAATGACGAGCTGACGGCCGAGCCAGAGCATGACCGCACGCATTTACCGCCCAGCCCGCAATGCCATGCAGTCCGGCACGGCAAAGACCGAGCGCTGGCTGCTGGAATTCGAGCCGGAGCAGCCGCGCCAGATCGAACCGCTGATGGGGTGGACATCCTCTGCCGATATGAAGAGCCAGGTGAAACTCTGGTTCGACACGGAGGATGAGGCAGTGGCCTATGCCACGCGCAACGGCATCGCCTATCGGGTGGAGCAGCCCCATGTGCCGAAGCGGCGCGGCATGGCCTATTCGGATAACTTCAAGTTCAATCGTGTCGGGCAGTGGACCCACTGACCAACCATTTGGCGCCTGACCGGGCGCTTTCGACTACGGGCCCGTAGCTCAGTTGGATAGAGCAGCAGCCTTCTAAGCTGCTGGTCGCAGGTTCGAATCCTGCCGGGCTCGCCACTTCTATCGATCGCAGTCGCGGGACGCGCTGAGATCCACCAAGAATCGCACAGACTGGATTCCCGCGATGAGCGACGTGAAGGACAGCAACGGCAATGTCCTGAGGGACGGCGATTCCGTGACGCTGATCAAGGATCTCAAGGTGAAGGGGACCTCCGTCACCTTGAAACGCGGTACCCTGGTCAAGAACATCCGCCTGACCGGCAGCGAGGATGAGATCGAGTGCAACGCCGAGAAGGTGAAGGGACTTGTGCTCAGAACGGAATTCCTGAAGAAGGCCTGACGCTGGCCCGAAGGGTCCAACCTTCTCCCCCGAGTTTCGGAGCCGCCGGAATCGACGGCGCCTGCGCATCGTAGGTCGAAGATCATCCGGCCGAAAAGGACGAAGGCCGCGAGGACTGCGCCAGAGAAGCCTGGCCACGGATAATCCTCCTGCCTCGTCGTCGCGGTTGCGGCGCCCGCAAGGGATATCCTGCGTTTGGCTTGCAGGAGGGGAGGTGGCGTCGTAAACGGCGTGCGTCGCCGGGACGCGGGCCGTTTTGCCTTGATCGCGCCCGAAAGCCCCGCCATGCCGGCGGCGCCCTGGGTCGATACCTGGCCTTGCGACATTCATGCCTGCGATGAACGCGACCTGGCCGGTCGCGAGGATGGACAATGCTTTCGCTCCGGCCCGTGTTTGACCGCATCTCCGTTTTCGCATCGGCCAGCCATTGGCGCGCCTGCGTCTTCCTGCTTCTGCTCTCCCTCGCAGCCTTCCTGCCGGGATTCACGAGCCTCCAGCCGCTCGATCGCGACGAACCGCGCTTCGCCCAGGCGAGCAAACAGATGCTCGAGACCGGCGATTTCGTCGATATCCGCTTCCAGCAGGAGGCGCGGCACAAGAAGCCCGTCGGAATCTATTGGCTGCAGAGCGCGGCTGTGACCGCCGGCGAGGCGCTGGGTGTCCAGGACCCTCGTCATCAGATCTGGCTCTATCGCGTGCCGTCGCTGATCGGCGCGGTTGCCACGGTGCTGCTGACCTATTGGGCGCTGCTCGCCTTCTTCAGCCCGGGCGTGGCGCTGCTCGGCGGGGCTCTTATGGCCGCTGCTGTGCTGCTCGGCGTCGAAGCCCGGATCGCCAAGACCGATGCGGTGCTCGCAGCCTGCGCGGTGGCGACGATGGGGGCATTGGCGCGCGCCTGGCTGGATTGGACCCGCTCGCTCGCCTTCGTGCCGGACCGCCGCAACTGGCTGGTTTTCTGGGGCGCGACAGCGATTGCCCTGCTGATCAAGGGGCCGATCGTGCCGATGGTCTGGGGACTCGCCACGATCGTGCTATGCATCCGCGAGCGCTCCTGGCGTTGGTTCTCATCGTTGCGCCCGTCCTGGGGGCTGCTGCTTTGCCTGCTCGTCGTGCTGCCCTGGTTCGTGGCGATCGCCTGGAAGACCGGCGGCAGTTTCTTCACGGCCAGCGTCGGCAACGATATGTTGGGCAAGGTCGCGGAGGGCCAGGAGAAGCACTGGGGTCCGCCCGGGCTCTATCTGCTGATCTTCTTCGGCACCTATTGGCCGGCGGCTGCTTTCGCCGCGATGGCGATCCCCTTTGCCTGGGTGCGTCGCCGCGAGCCGCAGATCATCTTCCTGCTGGCCTGGATCGTGCCGTCCTGGATCGTCTTCGAGGCGGTGCCGACCAAGCTGCCGCATTACGTGCTGCCGCTCTATCCGGCGGTCACGGCGCTGCTGCTTCTGGCGATGGTCAATGGCGGCATCGATCGCGTTCGGCGTGGCGCGACCGCGACCGCCGCGCTGGTCCTGCTGGTCCCGACGGCGCTTGTCGGCGTGATCATCTATGCCAACTGGACGCTGGATCGCACCGTACCCTATCTCGCACTTCCGGTTTTCGCGCTGGCGCTGTTCGTGGCCTGGCGCGTCGTCATGGCGTTCCGGCGGGGCGACCTGGAGGGGGCGCTCTGGCGCTGCGTCCTCGCGAGCCTCCTGCTCTCGATCGGCGTCTACGGCTTTGCGATCGAGAGCCTGCGTTCGCTCAAGCTCTCGCCTCGTCTGGCGGAAGCCGTCCGGGCGGTCGGCTGTGCCGATCCCGCAGTGATGACCGTGGGTTATCGCGAGCCGAGCCTCGTCTTCCTGACCGGGACCGATCTTGCCATGGGGGCGAATGGTGCGGCGGCCGCTGCCTTCCTGAAGGAGCCTGGCTGCCGGATCGCGCTCGTCGAGAAGCGTTTCGAAGCGGAGTTCCATGCCGGCGTTGCCGCCGCCGGGATCACGCCACGTCTCGTCACCTCGATTCCCGGCTTCAATCTCAATGGCGGCAAGCGGCTCGAGATGGCCGTGTTCGCGCGACAGTGAAACCTGCTTGCCCTGTTTGCGCGCTTGACGCAGTTTGCGCGCCGTTTTCCCGGATGAAGCTTTCGTGACCGAGACACAACCCATCACCTTGCCGCAACTCAGCGTTGTCGTGCCCGTTCGCAACGAAGTCGGCAATGTCGGGCCGCTGCTGGCCGATATCGAGGCGGCCTGCCAAACGCTCGGCGCCTTCGAGGTGATCTATGTCAATGACGGCTCGACCGATGGTACGGCGGCCGCGCTAAGCGAGCTCGGCGCGACGCGCCCCTGGCTGCGTGCGGTCCGCCACGAACAATCCTGCGGGCAGAGCGCGGCAGTGCGTACCGGTGTCCGCCACGCCCGGGCGCCGGTCGTGGTGACGCTCGACGGTGACGGCCAGAACGATCCGGCCTTCATCCCGGCGATGGTGCAGGCCCTGCACAAGGCCGGATTGCAGGCCGGGCTCGTCCAGGGCCAGCGTGTCGGACGCAAGGATACCGGCTTCAAGAAATGGCAGTCGCGCATTGCCAATGGCGTCCGCGGCCGCATTCTCAAGGACGGCACCCGCGACACGGGCTGCGGGTTGAAATGCTTCCGCCGTGAAGCCTATCTCGCCTTGCCCTATTTCGATGCGCTGCACCGGTTCATGCCGGCCTTGATGGTGCGGGAGGGCTACCAGGTCACGCATGTCGATGTACGCGATCGCCCGCGCCTGACCGGTGTCTCCAATTATGGCTTCTTCGACCGGCTCTGGGTCGGTATTCTTGATCTCGCCGGCGTCTGGTGGCTGATCCGCCGTCGCAAGCGCGTGCCGCAGATCGTGCCGGAGACGCTCTGATGCTGATCGACCTCCAGCAAATGATCGGCGAATATTTTCACGACGTCTTCGTGAACAATATCGACTGGTGGGTTCTGCTTGGCGTCGTGGCGCAGGCGCTCTTCACCATGCGCTTCGTGGTGCAATGGCTGGCGAGCGAGAAGGCCAAGCGGTCGGTCGTGCCGATGACCTTCTGGTGGTTCTCGATCGGCGGCGGAGCCCTGCTGCTGGTCTATGCGCTTTACCGCCGTGACCCGGTCTTCATTCTCGGGCAGGGCTTCGGCCTGTTCGTCTATTGCCGCAACCTACAATTCGTCCTGCGCGCCAGGGCGAGGGGCGAGGATACCAACGCCGGTCCAGGCTAAAGCACGTCCTCAACACTGGATTGCGGCTTGCGGGAAAGCCGCTGAGCTAACCGACTTCGAAATCGCTGGCCGCGAAGCCGTATCGCGCCATCATGGCGCGGTGCCAATCGCTGCCGATCAGCCCGTCGAGAGCCTGATCGAACCGGGTCCGCAGATCCGCCTGCGATCTGGCGAAGGCAAAGGCGCCCTTTGCGGGTTCTCTGTCCTTCGCTTCGGCGGCTCCGGGCACGATGGCAAGGGAGGCATCGGGGGTGTGACCGAGGAAGCCACGATGCGCCATGGCGACGCTGGCATAGGCCTCGGCACCTCGATCCCTGACCATCTGCACGGCGTCTTCCTGCGTCGCGACGCGCAAGACGCGGTTTCGCGGAATGCCGGCCGCGAGGCCCGACTGCTCCTGGACCTGGTCCGCCACCACAACGAGGCGGGCGCTTCCATCCTGCGCCAGCGCCTCGTAACTGCAGAAGCGATCTTCATCACCGCGCCTGACGAGCAGTCCGTCGCTCAGCGCCCAGACTGGCCGGCTGAAGTCGACGCTTCTCTTCCGCTCCGGCGTGACGAAGAGCGGCGTGGTGATGGTCCAGCGCCCATCGACAAGGCCTGGCAGCAACTCGGGGAAGCTGGTCAGGCGCATCTCGACCGAGACGATGCCGATCTCCCGCAAGGTCTCCGTCATCAGCTCGACATCGCTGCCGAGCGCGCGGCCATCGGGGCCGGGCCAGCAGAACGGCGGCTCATCGAGATAGGCGAAGATGATCGCCTCTCGCATCGCCGCTCCGGCCTTTGGAATCACACCGCTGCCCGGAGGCGGGCAAAGCCGGCATCAAGATCGTCCTTGAGATCTTCGAGATCCTCCAGTCCGATATGGAAGCGGATGGTCGGCCCCTTGAAATCAGGCTCCGTTGCCGTGCGATAGCCCTTGCAGTCGAAGGGGAGGGCAAGGCTTTCATAGCCGCCCCAGGAGGCCCCCATCCCGAACAGGGTAAGTCCGTCGAGCATCGCGCCGACAGCCTTCTGCGCCACCGGCTTCAACTCGATCGCGAACAGGGAGGAGGCGCCTGTGAAATCGCGCTTCCACAGATCGTGGCCGGGATCGTTCGGCAGGGCAGGGTGCATCACGCGCGCCACCTCGGGACGGGCGGCGAACCAATTGGCCATCTCGATACCGGCGGGCATCTGCTCCTTCAGGCGGATATGCATCGTGCGGATGCCGCGCAGCGTGAGGAAAGCATCCTCGGGCGCGATGATGACGCCGAGCAGTTCCCAGGTCTCGCGCAACTGCCTGTAGAGTTCGGGGGTACGTGCCGAGATCGTGCCGATCAGCACGTCGGAATGGCCGGCGTAATACTTCGTGCCGGCCTGAATCGAGAGATCGACCCCGTATTTATGCGAATCGAAGAACAGCGGCGTCGCCCAGGTGTTGTCCATCAGCACCAGGATGTCGCTGGCATGGGCGGCCGCGACGATGGCCGGAATGTCCTGCATCTCGAAGGTCTGTGAGCCCGGAGCCTCGGTCCAGACCGCCCTGGTATTCGGTTTGAACAGCTTTGCGATGTCGGCGCCGGCCGCCGGGTCGTAGTAGGTGACCTCGACGCCCATGCGCGGCAGGACCTTGTCGCAGAAATGACGCGTCGGCCGATAGACGCTGTCAGTGACCAGGAAGTGATCGCCGGACGACAGGGTCGCGAGCATGGGCAGGGTGCAGGCGAGCAGACCCGACGGGCAAACGACGGTTCCCGCACCGCCTTCCATGGTGTTGAGCGCCGCGATCAGCGCATCGATCGTCGGATTCCCTTGCGTGCCATAGGTGTAGCGGGCCTTGCGCGCCAGGAAATCCTCCATGTTCGGATAGATCACCGTCGAGCCTCGCACGATCGGCGGATTGACGAAACCGTAGCTGTCGGCGGGATCCCGGCCGGCAAGGGCGAGGCGGGTCTTTTCGCGAAGCTGCGCGAACGCAGATGGAGACAGTTTTTTCATGGAGCCGGCGCTGGAGGGAGGTCCCGATCGAGGCAGTCAGGCTTGACCACATTTTGAAAGTCGCATGTGATGCAAGGGGTGGATAGATGCGTTCCAGGAAAGGGTCCCTTGCTTGACGCACATGCGCTGCTCTGGCAATCGACGCAGGGGAACGTCGCTCAATATATGGGCAACAAGTGGGGCGCGCACTCCCACTGGCGACGCAACTGAATACTGCCCGCTGGCTGCGGCCAGCCGGGAGACCTCAACGGGAGAGAGTTCGATGAAAAAGTTCATGGCAGTTGCGATCGCGGGGCTGGGCCTCGCGATGACCGCTACGGTGGCAACGGCCCAGGCGCCCGCAACGCTGGCGCAGGTCAAGTCCCGCGGCATCCTCAACTGCGGCTCGAATACCGGTCTTGCTGGCTTCGGCGTGCCGGACGCTCAGGGCAACTGGCAAGGCCTCGATGTCGATTACTGCCGCGCGATCTCGTCGGCGATCTTCAACGACCCGACAAAGGTCAAGTTCATTCCGCTGTCTGCCAAGGACCGTTTCACGGCCCTGCAGTCCGGCGAAGTCGATGTGCTCGTGCGCAACTCGACCTGGACGATGTCGCGCGACACCGCGCTCGGCCTGCTTTTCACCGGCGTGAACTATTACGACGGCCAGGGCTTCATGGTCCGCAAGAAGCTCGGCGTCACCTCGGCTCTTCAGCTCTCCGGCGCGTCGGTCTGCACCCAGCAGGGCACCACGACCGAACTCAACCTCGCGGACTTCTTCCGCGCCAACAACCTGAAATATGAAGTCGTCGCCTTCGCCTCCTCGGACGAGACGGTCAAGGCCTATGACGCTGGCCGCTGCGATGCGTTCACCACGGATGCGTCGGGCCTCTATGCCGAGCGCCTGAAGCTGACTGCGCCCGATGATCACATGGTTCTGCCTGAGATCATCTCCAAGGAGCCGCTTGGACCGGCAACCCGCAACACCGACGCCCAATGGTTCAATCTGGTGAAGTGGGTGCATTTCGCCATGCTGAACGCGGAAGAGCTCGGCGTGACCAAGGCGAATGTCGACGAGATGCTGAAGTCCTCCAACCCGGAGATCAAGCGTCTGCTCGGAACCGAGGGCAAGTTCGGCGAAGGCATCGGCCTGACCCCCGACTGGGCCTACCGGATCGTCAAGCAGGTCGGCAATTACGGCGAATCCTTCGAGAAGAACGTCGGCCAGGGTTCGCTCCTCAAGATCGCCCGCGGCCAGAACGGTCTCTGGACCAAGGGCGGCCTGCAATACGCTCCGCCGGTTCGCTGAACGCAGCTAGACATGTGGGCCTCGGCATCAGCCGAGGCCCCCTCTAAACCGCCGTCCATGCCATGAAGCCTGCGACAAACGGCATAATATCTGGCTCCCAGCCGACAAGATGATCGAGAGCGGGACGAACCTGCTTCGGAACTTGGGAGTACACAGATGAAACGGACCGTAACTGCGGTTGTAGCCACAGGCCTCATGCTCTGCGCGGCGGGCGCCGCCCAGGCGCAAACCACCACCTTGGCGCAGGTCAAGAACCGCGGGCAGCTGAATTGCGGCGTCAGCCCGGGCTTGGCTGGTTTCGGTGTCCCGGACGCTCAGGGGAAATGGACAGGCCTGGACGTCGATCTGTGCCGGGCGATCGCCGCGGCGATCTTCAACGATCCGAGCAAAGTCAAATACGTGCCGCTCTCGTCAAAGGACCGGTTCACGGCCCTGCAGGCAGGCGAGGTTGACCTGCTTTCACGGACCAGCACCTGGACGATGTCTCGGGATACCGCGCTTGGCCTGAGCTTTTCGACGGTGAACTACTATGACGGCCAGGCTTTCATGGTCCGCAAGAAGCTCGGCGTCGATTCGGCGCTGAAGCTGGGCGGTGCCTCGATCTGTACCCAGCAGGGCACCACGACCGAACTGAATCTGGCGGATTTCTTTCGCATCAACAACATGAAGTACGAGGTGGTGGCCTTCAACACAGGGGATGAGACGATCAAGGCCTACGAGGCCGGTCGCTGCGACGCTTTCAGCGACGATTCCTCGGCTCTCTATGCGCAACGGCTGAAATTCGAGGCGCCGGATGACCATATCGTGCTTCCGGAGATCATCTCGAAGGAGCCATTGGGCCCGGTCGTTCGGAGCAGCGACACGCAATGGTTCAACCTGGTGAAATGGAGTCATTTCGCCATGCTCAATGCGGAGGAACTCGGTATCACCAAAGCCAATGCCGATGAGCAGCTGAAATCGACCAATCCAGAGGTTCGGCGGTTGCTCGGTGTCGAGGGCAAGTTTGGAGAAGCTATCGGCCTCAGCCCGGATTGGGCCTATCGGATCGTCAGGCAGGTCGGCAACTATGGCGAGTCCTTTGAGGCGAATGTCGGATCAGGATCGATCCTGAAAATCGCCCGCGGAAAGAATGCGTTGTGGACCAAGGGCGGACTGCAATACGCTCCTCCGGTGCGTTGAACAAAAGACCAGGCGGGGGCATTCTTGCCTCCGCTTCATTGACCGATGCCGAAGACGGAGGCGCGCTGAAAGGACGTACGGTCGGGCCCAAAAATCTGGTCCGAGACTTGCAAGGTTCGAGAACGGGAAAAACCCGTTCCGGCAACAGGGGAAATAAGAATGAACAGGTTTGTCAGTGCAGCGCTCGCCGTTGCGGCAACCGCTACTTTCGCGGGCGGAGCGCAGGCCCAAACGGGGCTTCTGGCTCAGGTGAAGAGCCGGGGCCAATTGATCTGCGGTGTCGGCCCGGGCCTTGCGGGTTTCGGTATCCCCGATGCTCAGGGCAATTGGAGCGGCCTCGACGTCGATCTCTGCCGCGCCATTTCGGCTGCGGTCTTCAATGATCCGGCCAAGGTCAAATTCATCCCGCTTTCGTCGAAGGACCGCTTCACTGCCCTGCAGTCCGGCGAGGTCGACCTGCTCTCGCGCAACACGACCTGGACCATGTCGCGCGACACGTCGCTCGGCCTGAACTTCGCGGGCGTGAACTACTATGACGGGCAGGGCTTCATGGTCCGCAAGAAGCTCGGGATCGATTCAGCCCTGAAGCTGGCGGGCGCCTCCGTCTGCACCCAGCAGGGCACGACGACGGAACTCAATCTTGCGGACTTCTTCCGCGCCAACAAACTGAAATACGAAGTCGTCGCCTTTGCGAGCGCCGACGAGACGATCAAGGCCTATGAATCGGGCCGCTGCGACGCCTTCACGACCGATGCGTCCGGGCTCTATGCCGAGCGCCTGAAGCTCGGCGTCCCGACCGACCATATCGTCCTGCCGGAGATCATCTCCAAGGAACCGCTCGGTCCCGTCGTGCGCCATGGCGACGACGCCTGGCTCGATATCGTCAAATGGACCCATTTTGCCATGCTGAACGCCGAGGAACTCGGTGTGACCAAGTCCAATCTCGATGAGATGCTGAAATCCGAGAACCCGGAGATCAAGCGCTTGCTCGGCACCGAGGGCAAATTCGGCGAGGCTGTCGGCCTGAGCAACGACTGGGTCGTCCGCATCGTCAAGCACGTCGGAAATTACGGTGAGTCCTTCGAACGGAACGTCGGCGCCAACTCGCTGTTGAAGATCGCTCGCGGCCAGAACGCGCTCTGGACCAAGGGCGGCCTGCAATACGCGCCGCCGATCCGCTGATATTCGCGCTGCGCGGCGACCGCCGCGCAGCGCTCGCTACCGCCGAACGGCACGGAGAAGAAGACGACTGGCGATGCTCGACGCGGGCATTGCCGGACCACCGGCCGCCACCCAAGAACAAGAGGGCGTGACACGTGACGACCATACCGACGGAGCCGGTCCAACCGGGCAAGGCCTCACTGCTCTACGATCCGAAGATTCGAGGCTATGTCTATCAGCTTGCCCTCTTGGCCGTCGTCGGGTTCCTCATCTACTCGGCCGCCTCCAATGCCATCGAGAACCTCCGGGCGCAGAAGATCGCCTCGGGCTTCGGCTTCTGGCACAATGCCGCCGGCTTCGACGTCAATCAGAAGCTGATCCCGTTCAGCGCCTCGGGCTCGACCTATGGCCAGGCCTTCTGGGTCGGCCTGCTGAACACCTTGCTCGTCGCCTCGATCGGTATCGTGCTGGCGACCTTCCTCGGCTTCTTCGTCGGTGTGGCGCGCCTGTCCAGCAACTGGATCCTCGCCAAGATCGCCATGGTCTATGTCGAGGTCATCCGGAACCTGCCGCTGCTGCTGCAGCTGTTCTTCTGGTACAACGCAGTGCTCAAGCCGCTGCCGAACCCACGCCAGTCGATCGCGCTTCCGGCCGGCATCCTGCTGAATAACCGCGGCCTCTATCTGCCCGATCCGCAACTCGAGCCTGGCGGCAGCCTGATCGTCCTGACCTTCCTGCTCGGGATCGTGGCGGCGATCACCTTCCGCTACTGGGCCCGCAAGCAGCAGACGGCAACCGGCAAGCAGTATCCGATCGGCTGGGTCGCTCTCGGCCTCGTCGTTGTGCTGCCCTTCTTCGTCTATCTGCTGATGGGCCGGCCGATCACCTTCATCTATCCCGAGCTCGCCGGTTTCAACCTGCGCGGCGGCATCCAGATCTTCCCGGAATTCGTGGCCTTGCTGATCGGCCTCACCACTTATACCGCGGGCTTCATCGCCGAAGTCGTGCGCGCGGGTATTCTCGCCGTCTCCAAGGGACAGTCGGAAGCAGCCCATGCGCTCGGCCTGCGGCCTGGGCCGACGCTGAAGCTCGTCGTGATCCCGCAGGCGATGCGCGTGATCATTCCGCCGCTGACCTCGAACTACCTGAATCTGACGAAGAATTCTTCGCTGGCGGTCGCCATCGGCTATCCCGATCTCGTCCAGGTCTTCACCGGCACGGTGCTGAACCAGACGGGGCAGGCGGTCGAGGTCGTCGCCATCACCATGGCGGTTTATTTGACGATCTCTCTCGTCACCTCGCTGTTCATGAATATCTACAACAAGCGCATGGCGCTGGTGGAACGGTGAGGGCGCCCCGATGACCGATGCAACCACCGAGAACTCCGCCTTCTTCATCCGTCGCGAAACCTTGCCGCAGGAAGCAGCTCCGCTATCCGTGGCAGGCCCGCTTGCCTGGGTCCGGGCCAACCTCTTCTCCGGACCCGTCAACACGATTCTGACGCTGGTCTGTGCCTATATCGTCGTCACGAGCCTGCCAGAGATTATCCGTTTCTACTTCCTCGATGCGGTCTGGACGGGCTCAAACCGCGATGCCTGCCTTGCCGAGAAGGTCGGCCGGCCGGTCGGCGCCTGCTGGGCCTATGTGGCCGACCGCTTCCAGTATTTCGTCTACGGCTCCTATCCGGTCAGCCAGCGCTGGCGCGTCAACATCGTCTTTGCGATGTTCGCGCTCGGCGTCGTCTGGCTGCTCTGGAACAACGCCCCCCTGAAGAAGCTCGGCGCCTTCTTCTTCTTCGTGCTGTTGCCGATCAGTGCCTATGTCCTGCTGCTCGGCGGTCCCGGCGCGCTCAATTTATTGCGCTACCTGATCATCGCCACGGTCGCGCTGGCGGCGGTGTACATGGTGTTGTCCTTCGTGCCTTCGCTGGCGCGCTTCCACACCGGAGCCGGACAGCTCGCAGTCGAACATGAGCTGCCGCCCTGGAAGCGTTTCTATCGGCCCAAGCGCCTGATCCTGATGGCTCTTGTCGCCTTTGGCCTGATCGCCATTCTGGACCAGAGCGTCGGCCTGCCTCGGGTCGATACCGGCCTCTGGGGCGGGATGACGGTGACCTTCCTGATCGCGGCGGTCGGCATCGTCTTTTCGCTGCCGCTCGGTGTCGTGCTGGCGCTCGGACGGCGCTCCCGCCTGCCGATCATCCAGCTGCTCTCGGTGATCTTCATCGAGTTCGTGCGCGGCGTGCCGTTGATCACGGTGCTGTTCATGGCCAACACGATGCTGCCGCTCTTCGTGCCGCAGGAATGGTCGCCCGACCGCTTGCTGCGCCCGCTGGTCGGTGTTGCCCTCTTTGCGGCGGCCTATATGGCCGAAGTCATTCGCGGCGGCCTGCAGGCCATCCCGAAGGGCCAGTACGAAGGGGCGATGTCGCTCGGCCTCGGCTACTGGAACATGATGCGCCTGATCATCCTGCCGCAGGCGTTGCGCATCGTGATTCCAGGCATCGTCAACACCTTCATCGGGCTGTTCAAGGATACGACGCTGGTCACCATCGTCGGCATCTTCGACTTCCTGCGGACCATCGAGGCGACCCTGGTCGATCCGACCTGGGCGACGCCGACGACACGCGCGACGGGCTATGCTTTCGCCGCGATTTTCTATTTCCTGTGCTGCTGGGGCATGTCGCGCTATTCGATCTCGGTCGAACGCCGTCTTGCTGCCGGCCAAAGACGTTGAGGGAGACCAAGAACATGGCAATGGCAGAGAGCAACATCTCGATGCGTCCGGCGGCGCTGAAGCAGACCTCCCTGAACACGGATACGGCCGTGGAGATGATCGGGGTCAACAAGTGGTATGGCGAGTTCCATGTCTTGCGCGACATCAACCTGAAGGTGGCGCGCGGCGAGAAGCTGGTGATCTGCGGACCCTCAGGCTCGGGCAAGTCGA
>NZ_JBFRGS010000006.1:0-457500 GCF_052115465.1 Allobosea sp. 2RAB26
GCCTCACCGGCAAGGCGCAGGCACTCGCCGGCGAAGAAGGCGAAGATCTGGCCGGCGCGGGTCGCCTCGCCAATGCCTTCCGGCAGCGTCTTGCCCTCTTCACGGGACAGCAGGCGGCCGAGTTCCTCCTTGCGGGCGAGGATCTCGTCGGACGCCTTCTTCAGGATCTCGTAGCGCTCCTGCGGGGTCGTGCGGCTCCAGGCCGGAAACGCAGCCTTGGCAGCCGCGACGGCGTTGTTCAGGTCCTCGACCGAACCCTGGGCATATTCGCCGACAACGTCATTGGTGTTGGAGGGGTTGATGTTGCGCGAGGCGTTCGATCCGCCCACCCGTTCACCGGCGATCAGGTTCTTGAAAATCTCAGTCATCGCAGCCTCTCGACCAGTCGGAAGAATTCTCGGAGCCGGTGTTAACGCCTTTGTCAGGCGAACGCCATTCGTCCCGGTCATGGCTCACCGGCGCGTCAATCCGCATACAGTATGCAGAGAGTTTCTGTCGAGACGATCGACGCGCCGAGGCCGGTGCGAGGGGGCCGGGGCGAGAGGGCCGGGCAGCCCGATCGCGGCGGGGGAGGGCTCACTTCTCCTTGATCGACAGCCCGTTCTTTCCGACCGAGATCTGGACACCATCCGGCTGCTTCTTCTCCTCGTAGAGGGCATAGCCGGTCACGGCGAGGCCAGCGACCAGAATGGCGACGAGCAGCAGAAGCGTATTGCGGGAGGTGAACATCAGCGATCCTGTGGTCCAGACACCGCGACGGGGCGGCAGCCGGTCAACGTTTCGCGAGCGCCTGCGGTTCCACCTCATCATTCCGTGATCGGCATTGCCTCGCGGCTGAAAGGCGTGAAGAGTTCCCGGAGCCCCGGCACTGAGGAACGGACGCCTCAAAGGCGCGTTCCCCCAATGACGAGGACGGCGGCGTGCATGGAAGGAAAGGCGACAATGGTCGAGACACCGCTCCAGCAACGAATTTGGACCGCCCTCACCGATCACACGATCTGCATGGTGTCGACCATCGTCCGCGGTCGGATCAGGACCCGGCCCATGTCGGGGCATGTCGATCGTGAAGAACACCGCATCCTGTTCGTCACGCACAGCCATACCGGGCCGGTCGAAGAGCTCGATGCCTCGCAAACCGCCTCGATCGCCCTGAGCGACGAGAACCACAATTTCTATGCGACGATCGAATGCCGAGCCGAACGGCTTGATGACAACCACCTGCTCAGGAGAATCTGGAGCCCGTTGGTTGGAGCCTGGTTCCCGAACGGCCCCGACGATCCGGATGTGACCTTGCTGGCCCTGACGCCGGTCTCGGCCGAGATCTGGGACGGTCCATCGAGTGCCGTCGTGATCGCCTTCAAGCTTGCCACGGCCAAGATCCTCGGGCGGGCGCCGGATCTCGGCGTCAACACCACGATCGATATGCGCTGAACCGGCGGATTAAGGGGTGCGAGCACTGGCGGGCTCCGCCCTTGCCATGCCCTGTCCGGCAAGGGCGAGCGAAAGACTCGACCACGCGATGCCGAGGCACCAGCCGGCCAGCACGTCGCTTGGCCAATGGACGCCCAGATAGATCCGGCTCACGCCAATCAGCAGCATCAGGACCCAGGCCAGCCCGATGCTGAGCCGTGTGATATCCCGATGCCGGGACGCCAGTCCGATGAAACCGGCGATGCCGAGCAGAACAACCGCCGATAGAAAGGCATGACCGCTCGGAAAGCTCGCAGTCAAGACGATTGCACTCGGCTCGACGACATCGGGGCGCGCCCGGCCGATCCCGATCTTCAGAAGCGTGCTGACCAGCGTTGCCAGCACGACATTGACGACGAGTGCGACGGCAAGGCGCCGATAGCCGGCAAGCCAGAGAGCGAGCGCCGCGGCGAGGGTCATGAAACCAAGCCCGACGAAACTGCCGAGCCCGCTGATGTCCCGCATCATCTCGGGCAACCATTGCGGCCCGATCGGCGTGGCCGGATCCCCAGCTTGCCGGAACAGCAGGATGAGGCCGGTATCGAAGGCGAAGGTGCGGCCGGACATGATGAACAGCGCCAGGCCGAGAAAGGCGAAGGCGGCCGCCAGAGGGACAAGAATGCGGGGAGGAAGCGGCATCGAAATCCTGAATGATGGCAATCGACCGGAGGAACGTGTCTCTAGCCGTGCGCCCGGCCCGGGGGCACCCGGCAAGCGATGAGGCGCACCGCCTTTGGCAGAAGGCGATAGCGGAGCTCGCCGGCCTTGCGCTCGACCTCGCCGTCGAAGGTGATGTGACCGCGCTTCTTGTCGCGACGCGTCAGCGTGACTTCGTCACCGGTATAGGAGGTCAGGTTCTGGGACGAGCGCCAGTGCCCGGATGCGACCGACAGCGCTGCCTTGGTGCGCGAGAGAAGGCCGCCCGCATTGAGGATATGAACCTCGAAGACGCCGCCATCGAGCTTGCTGCGGCGCCATTCGGGCCCATCGAAACTATTGATGGTGACAAGAACGGCATCGGCCTCGACCTGGCGGCGCTCCTGGCCGATCCGGATGTCCACGCTGATCGCCCGGGTGAACAGGATGGAGCGCGTCGCAGCGACCGCAAAGGCGACCGCGCGGCTGAAGGGGAAGCGCCTGCGCGCATATTCACGTTCGCGGGCCATCAGGCTGAAGAAGCCCATTCCCGAGATCGAGTGGAACAGCCGGTCATTGACGCGGCCGATGTCCATCGTCACCGGCGCCCCCGTGCAGAGCGCCTCGATCTGGCCCTCCAGCGTCCCGACGAGGCCGAGATCCCGCCCAAGGATATTCACCGTCCCGAGCGGGAGAACCCCTACCGGCCGTCCGGCCTGCAGCAGGACCGGCAGCACGCCGTTGATCGTGCCGTCGCCACCGGCAATGACGGGGGTTGCCGCAGCATCGGCGATCGCCGTCGAAAGCGCATGATGCAACTCGCGCGGCGGCACGAGCCGGACCTCCGCCTTGCAATCATGAGCATGGAACGCGGCCTCGATCCTGGCCGCGAAGGCCTCGGGCCCTGCGGCCAGCACGGTTCCCGCCCGCGCATTGACGATCACGATATGGCGCATGACGCCCTGATATCATCCCATCCATGCCGGAGCCCAGGCCAAGGCATTTCACAATGCAGCGGCCCGCTCCGCGCGCCACTCAACACGGTCTTTCGTCACAATCATGGCAGTTGCCGCGTCTTCGACCTCTTCGGTCGTGACCTCGAAATGCTGAAGCGAATGGGCTCCGAAGGAATTGAGCATCGCGACGTCGGTCGCGTCACGCCCCCGGGCGATCACGATCCGGCCGATGCGGCGGGCATTGTGACGCGCATCGAAGGTGTACCAGCGACCACTGAGGAAGACCTCGAACCAGGCGTTGAAATCCATTGGGGCCGGGTCCTTCGGCACGCCGATATCGCCGAGATAGCCGTTGCAATAGCGGGCCGGGATATTGAGGCAGCGACAGAGGGTCACGGCAAGGTGGGCGAAGTCGCGGCAGACGCCGATCCGTTCCTCGAAGGCCTCCGCCGCAGTGCGCGTGTTGCGCGCATAGGCATAGCCGAAGGTCAGGTGATTATGGACGAAATCGACGACGGCTTGGACACGCTGCCAGCCCGGAGGGATCTGGCCGAAGAGCTGCCAGGCGCGATCCCCGAGCTTGTCGGTTTCGCAGTACCGGCTGCCGAGCAGATAGATCAGCACCTCGTCGGGCAGCTCGGACGGTTGCGCTTGCCGCGCCGCCGGATTGAAAGGATCGGGCTCGCCGGAATCATGGAGAAGTCCCGCTGAACTCAGCCGGATCCCGCCCGCTGGGGCGACAAGCCGGCGGCAGATATTGCCGAACGGGTCGCGATAGCGCTCGACTGGAACATGGCGACGTGGATCGACCAGGGAGACCGCGGTCATATCGTCTTGGCGGATGACATCGTGCTGACGGGAAGGATGCACATCGAGCATCGTCAACAGCGGCAATTCCTGCTGAGAGACGAGTTCGATGCGATAGCCGTAACGGATCTGCATGAGGGGCTCCTGGCAGGAACTGGGCCGTCTCAACAGGCCGGCGGGCAGTCCCACACGTGCCGGCGATGACGGAAAGGCGCTGTCAGGATGACGCGCGATCAGCGGATTGGTTCCCGAAAAAGGGAAGGAGTCGGGCCTCCAAACGGAAGATGCGGGCCTTTCGGCCCGCATCCCGCCGTCACGACGGTTCGGCTGGGGGGATAGCAACCGCCGCGACCTGCAGCCGGCGGTGCCTACATCATCCAGTAGGGCATCGTGCCGTAGTAATCATGCACGCGCTTGCCGTAATTCCTGTCGTCCCAGTCGGGCTCGCCTTCGCTGTCATACATCGGCGCCGCCTCGAGCTTCTCCTTGGTAAGAGGCACGACATAGCCACCGCGATTGGTGTCGTAGTCGAGCACACTCCAGGGAATGGGATGGTATTTCTCACCCAAGCCGAGAAAGCCGCCGAAGGACATGATGGCGTAGGCGACCTTGCCAGTCTGCTTGTCGAGCATCACGTCATAGATCTCGCCGAGATGATCGCCCGACGCATTGTAGACGCTGGTTCCGGCGACACGTGCACCGGCAATGAGCGGGTTCCCCGTGGTGGCAGTTGCGGTCATTGGAGCCTCCATTGAACGGCTACGCGGTGGCTCGCACCGCAGTCTGCCGGATCAACGCCGGGGAATTCGGAAGGTTCCGGGCAAAAGCCGAACCACTCCACTCCCTGTGGAAGACAACCCTGGGTATCTCCGCTCCACATGGCGAAGCCATAAATGGAACATTAATCCTTTGTCATGGTTGCTATGTCGCGCGATGTTGGTTGCGTCGCCCGTTACGGATCGTGTCTCGATCCTTTCGGGTGCGTTTCCATATCGAATGGAGCGGTTCGGACTGTGCATTAGGCCTGTCGATTGCATCCTGGGAGTCAAGACAATGAAGAAGCTTCTCATCCTCGTCGCGGTCGCGGCCTCGCTCGGTGCCTGCACGCAGCGCGAGCAGAATACCGGAACGGGCGCCCTGATCGGCGCTGGCACGGGTGCACTGATTGGTGGCCTCGCCACCGGCCGCGCTGGTGGCGCGCTCGCGGGCGCTGCAATCGGCGGTGCTGGCGGCGCCATCATCGGCTCGGCCACGACACCTGACCGTGTCTGCTACGGTCGCGACGAATGGGGTCGCCGCGTTCGCTATGCCTGCTGAACCGTTCAGCAGCTGAAGATGGGAAAGGCCCGCATTCGCGGGCCTTTTTCATGCGCGGCTCAGACCGCACCGTATGGGCCGAAGCGACCAATGAAGCGGTGGCGCCCGCCAGGATAGAGCAGGCGAACGGCCGTCACCGGCTGGTTCTGATTCCAGGTGCGGCGCTCGACGAGCAGGCATGGCTCGCCCTGCTCGATCTCCAGCAACCCCGACTCCCGTTCGCCCGCCGCCACCGCGCTGATCGCGTGCTCGGCCTGCGACCAGAGACTGTGCTGCAGCAACCAGTCGCCGGGAGGCGTCGTCTCGAATCGTTCGGCCGCGGCTGCGGGCACGGTCGCGAGATGAATCACCCGCTCCTCCAGCACATGAGGCTGCCCGCCACTGCGATGCAGGGTCACGAGATGGGCCACCTGTTCCGAGCGCTTCAGTTCGAAGCGTGCAGCGACTTCAGGCGAAGGCCGTGCGTCCCGCCGCGACAGAATCTCGAAGGAATAGTCCTGCCCGAGCTGCCTTACCTCGTCGGGTATCGACAGGATGTCGAGCATGGCATGGCTTGCCGGCGGGTTCGCCACGATGGTGCCGGACCGCCGGCGCCGCGTGATCAACCCTTCGCGCGCCAGCTGCACCAAGGCGCGATGCACCGTCATGCGCGAAGCGCCGAGCCGCTCCATCAGAGCGTGCTCCGGCGGCACCGCCGTTCCCGGAGGCCAGGCCCCATTCAGGACGAGATCCCGGATGGCACGGCGGATCTGATCATAGACCGGGCCCGTGCCATCCAGCTTTACAGCCTCGATCCCGTTATCCGACATGACGATCCTTCAAGGACTCAGGCAAGCAGCCGACGCATCGTCGCGGCGAATCGGCTCGCGACAGCGGCGCGTGCGACATGGCGACCTTCGCTGACAACCTGCCGCCCGCCAACCAGGACATCGCGCAAGGGTAAGGCGTTGGCAGCGAAAATCGCGCTGTCGAGCGCCGCTTCCCCACGCTTTCCAACCAAGGCTGGATGATCGGGATCGAGCGAGACGAGATCGGCGCGCTGGCCGACCGCAAGGCTTCCAATGGCACGACCACAGGCTTGGGCGCCGCCGACACAGGCCTTTGCCCAGAGTGCATGTCCCGTGGAGGCGTCGGCATCCGCCAGCAAGGCACGCCCGCGATCGCGCAGGCGCTGGGAGTATTCGAGTTGGCGCAGTTCGGCGCCGGCATCGATCTGGATGTTGGAATCGCTGCCGACACCGAAGGCCCCGCCAGCGGCCGCGTAGCGCACGCCATCGAAGATGCCGTCGCCCAGGCTCGACTCGGTGATCGGGCACAGTCCCGCGACAGCGCCGCTGCGCGCGATGGTGTCGCGCTCCGCATCCGTCAGATGGGTGGCGTGGATCAGGCACCAGCGCCTGTCCAACGCAATGCTGTCCGTCAGGAACTCGACCGGGCGACGCCCAGTGATCTTCAGGCTGTCCTCGATCTCGCGCATCTGTTCGGCGACATGGATGTGGATCGGTCCATCAGGCGCCAGGCCAAGCAGCCACTGCAGATCCTCAGGCGAGACGGCGCGCAGCGAATGCGGCGCGACGCCGAGCCGCGAATCCGGCAGAGCGCCGATCGCGACAGCGCTCGCCTCCATGAGCCGGGCAAAACTGTCGCGATTATTGATGAAGCGACGCTGGCCATGGCTCGGGGCCGCGCCGCCGAAATTGCCGAAACGATAGAGCACCGGCAGCAGGGTCAGGCCGATGCCGGTTTCCTCGGCTGCTGCCGCAACCGCCAGCGCCATCGCCGCGATATCGGCATGCGGCTGGCCGTCCTTGTCATGGTGCAGATAGTGGAACTCGGCGAGCGCGGTGAAGCCGCCCTCCAGCATTTCGACCATTGCCTGCGCCGCGATCGCCTGGACGTCGTCGGGATCAAGCCGGTCGAGGAAGCGATACATCACCTCGCGCCAGGTCCAGAACGAATCCGCCGTGGCGCCCCGCCGCTCAGACAGGCCCGCCATGCCGCGCTGGAACAGATGGCTGTGGAGGTTCGGCATGCCAGGCAGCGTCAGCCCGGCCAGGTGCAGGGCACCGGCCGGAGCAACCTCTCCCACGCTCATGGAGGTGATTGTCCCCTCCGCGATCGTGAGCGTCACGTTGTCGGCAAAGCCCTCCGGCAAGAGTGCCTGGGCGAGATGCAGGGTCGGGTATTGTGTCACGCTGGCTCCTCGCTCGATTTGCATATGCAAATGACACTTGCTAATTGCATATGCAATTGTCTAGCATAGTCGGATCGCAAACGAAGTCGAGAGGATGCGGATGGCCGCGGAACCTTCCCACTGCGACAGGATCTGGGTGAATGCCCGCCTCGCGACCATGGCGCCCGGCGCCGGCCAGCCCTATGGCGCAGTCGAAGACGGGGTCGTAGCGGCCCGCGACGGCCGCATCGTCTTTGCCGGCCCGCGCAGCGAGGCACCAACCCTGGACGCGCGCGAAACCGTCGACTGCGGCGGACGCTGGATCACACCGGGCCTGATCGATTGCCATACCCATCTCGTCTATGGCGGAGATCGGGCACATGAGTTCGAGCTCAGGCTGCAGGGCGCGAGCTATGAGGAAATCGCACGCGCCGGCGGCGGCATCCTCTCCACCGTCAAGGCCACGCGCGCTGCCAGCGAGGCCGAGCTCTTCGCCAGCGCCGACCGGCGCCTGGGCGCCTTGATCGCTGAAGGCGTCACGACCGTCGAAATCAAGTCGGGCTACGGGCTCGAACAGCAGGCCGAGCTGAAGCAGCTTGCGGTCGCACGGCAGCTCGGTCGCGAACGGCCTGTCACCGTCCGCACCACTTTCCTTGCCGCCCATGCCGTTCCGCCGGAGTTCACCGGCCGCTCCGGCGACTATGTCGACCAGATCACCGGGCCGATGCTCGACGCCGTGACCGCGCAGGATCTTGCCGACGCAGTCGACGTGTTCTGCGAGGGCATTGCCTTCTCGCCCGAGGAAACGGCCAGGGTATTTACCGCAGCCAGGGCCAAGGGGCTGCCGGTCAAGATCCATGCCGAACAGCTTTCCAATCTCGGCGGCGCCGCACTCGCGGCCGAACATGGCGCACTCTCGGCCGACCATCTCGAATATCTCGACGAGGCGGGCGTGATCGCCATGGCCCGGTCCGGAACGGTCGCCGTCATCCTGCCGGGCGCCTTCTACTTCCTGCGCGAGACGCAGAAGCCGCCGATCGACCTGCTCCGCAAGCATGGCGTTGCAATTGCGCTCGCGACCG
Organism: Allobosea sp. 2RAB26; assembly: GCF_052115465.1. Lineage (NCBI taxonomy): Bacteria > Pseudomonadati > Pseudomonadota > Alphaproteobacteria > Hyphomicrobiales > Alloboseaceae > Allobosea > Allobosea sp. 2RAB26. The sequence continues at coordinate 8,442 of NZ_JBFRGS010000006.1, forward strand.
ACGCCAATCCCGGATCCTCGCCGCTGACCTCGCCGCTGCTGGTCCTCAACATGGCCTGCACGCTCTTCCGGCTGACACCCGAAGAGGCGCTGGCCGGGCTGACGCGCCATGCCGCCAAGGCGCTCGGCCTGCAGGACGAGATCGGCACGCTCGAGGCCGGCAAGCGCTGCGACCTCGCCATCTGGGAGATCGAGCGCCCCGCCGAACTCGCCTACCGCATCGGCTTCAACCCGCTTCACTCCCGCATCTGGAACGGCCAATGACCGCAACATTCTCCCTGAAGCCGGGCGAGGCCGCCCTGAAGCAATGGCGCGCCGTGATTGACGGCACCGCAGCCAAGCTGGATGGCGCAAGCGCCGCAGCGATCGCCTCCGCCCAAGCGATCGTCGACGATATCGTCGCCGCCGGAACCGTGACCTATGGCGTCAATACCGGCTTCGGCAAGCTCGCCAGCGTGCGCATCGCCGATGCCGACCTGGCAACCCTGCAGCGCAACCTGATCCTCTCCCATGCCGTCGGCACTGGCCCTGCCCTGCCGGACCGGATCGTGCGCCTGATCCTCGCCATGAAGGCCGCGAGCCTGGCGCGCGGGGCCTCCGGCGTACGCCCCGTCGTGGTCGAGGCGCTGGTCGGCGCGCTCGCCTCCGAGGCGCTTCCGGTCGTTCCCGCCAAGGGCTCGGTCGGCGCGTCCGGCGATCTTGCGCCGCTTGCCCATCTCACCGCGGCGCTGATGGGCGTCGGCGAGATCAGGCTGAAGGGCGAGACGCTTCCCGCAGGGGATGCCCTGGCCCGGATCGGCCAGAAGCCGCTCGAACTTGGGGCCAAGGAGGGTCTTGCGCTGATCAACGGCACGCAGGTCTCGACCGCGATCGCGCTGACGGCGCTCAGCGACATCGCCCGCGTCTTCGATGCGGCGCTGGTCACTGGCGCACTCTCCGTGGATGCGCTGAAGGGCTCCGACACGCCGTTCGACCCTCGCATCCAGGCGCTGCGCGGCCAGCCCGGCCAGATCCGGGTCGCGCAAACATTGCTCGCGCTGATCGCGAAGAGCGAAATCCGCGACAGCCATCGCTTCGGCGATACCAAGGTCCAGGATCCTTACTCCCTGCGCTGCCAGCCGCAGGTGATGGGGGCCGTGCGCGACCTCCTCGCCAATGCCGCCGCAACGCTTGCGATCGAGGCCAACGCGGTCACCGACAACCCGCTGGTGCTGGGGCCGGGCGAAATCGTCTCGGGCGGCAACTTCCACGCGGAGCCCGTCGCCTTTGCCGCCGACATCCTCGCCATGGGGCTGTGCGAGATCGGCAACCTGTCCGAGCGGCGCATGGCGCTGCTGGTTGACCCCGTGATGAGCGGCCTGCCTCCCTTCCTGGCCCGCGATGCCGGGCTGAACTCCGGCTTCATGATTGCGCAGGTCACGGCAGCCGCGCTGGCATCGGAGAACAAGCAGAAGGCCTATCCCGCCTCGGTCGACACGATCCCGACCTCTGCCAATCAGGAAGACCATGTCTCGATGGCGACGCATGGCGCCTATCGCCTGCTCGACATGGCCCGGAACGCGGCCAGCATCATCGGCGTCGAGCTGATGGCCGCGGCGGAAGCGATCGAGCATCATCGCCCGATGAAGACGAGCCCGCGGCTGGAGCCGGTTCTGGCCCTGGTCCGGCAGCGTATCGCGCCGCTCGACGCGGACCGCTACCTTGCCCCCGACCTTGCGGCGGCGACAGAGCTGGTGCTCAGCGGCGCGATCAGCGATGCCGCCGGGCTCGACAGCTTCGCGGAGTTCTCGGCGTGATGAGCATGAACCCTTCCGAGATCGTCAACGTCACGCAAGGCGCCGGTCCGCTGGTCCTGTCGATGCCGCATCCCGGCACTGGCTTGCCGGAGGAGGTGAAGGTGGCGCTGAACGAGACGGGTCGTTCCGTGCCCGACACCGACTGGCATATGCGCCAGCTCTATGCGTTTGCCGAGCGCTTCGCACCGACGATCGTCGAGGCCGGGCTGTCGCGCTATGTCATCGACCTCAACCGCGATCCGTCCGGCGTATCGCTCTACCCCGGACAGGCGACGACGGAACTCGTGCCGACCACGACCTTCGACGGCGAGCCGATCTGGGCAAAGGCGCCCGACGAGGCCGAGATCGCGCGCCGTCGCGCCGCCTATTTCCAGCCCTATCACGACGCACTCGCAGCCGAGATCGAACGGGCCAAGGCCGCGCATGGTTTCTGTCTGCTCTGGGACTGCCACTCCATCAAGTCGGTCATTCCACGCCTGTTCCCGGGCACGCTGCCGCTGCTCAATCTCGGCACCAATTCCGGTGCGAGCTGCGCACCTTCGGTCCAGCACGCGGCCGATGCAGCGCTTGCCGGCTCGGGCTTCAGCCATGTCAGCAATGGCCGCTTCAAGGGCGGCTGGATCACCCGGCATTACGGCCAGCCGGCGCGGGATGTGCACGCGATCCAGATGGAAATCTCGCTGAGCGGCTATCTCACCGAGGAGACGCCGCCCTGGCGCTTCGACACGCCTAGGGCCGCCCAACTGCAAACCGCCCTCTCCGCCATCATCGAAGCCGCGCTCGAAGCGGCCAGAAAGCTGAAACCCTGACCCTGATCGGGCGGAAACAACGCATTCCGCATGTCCCGATCACGGTTTGAACGGAGCCATTCATGACCCGCATCGACAATAGCCGCGTCATCCGCAGCCCCAGGGGCAGCGAGCTCTCCGCCAAGAGCTGGCTGACCGAAGCGCCGCTGCGCATGCTGATGAACAATCTCGACCCCGACGTCGCCGAGAAGCCGGGCGAGCTCGTGGTCTATGGCGGCATCGGCCGCGCTGCCCGGACCTGGGAAGATTTCGACCGGATCGTCGGCGCGCTGCGCTCGCTCGAGGCCGACGAAACGCTGCTGGTGCAGTCCGGCAAGCCCGTCGGCGTGTTCCGCACCCATGCGGATGCACCGCGCGTGCTGATCGCCAATTCGAACCTCGTGCCGGCCTACGCGAACTGGGAGCATTTTCACGAGCTCGATAAGGCGGGGCTGATGATGTACGGCCAGATGACCGCGGGGTCCTGGATCTATATCGGCACGCAGGGCATCGTTCAGGGCACTTACGAAACCTTCGTCGAGGTCGGCCGCCAGCATTATGGCGGCAGCCTCAAGGGCAAGTGGATCCTGACCGGCGGTCTCGGCGGCATGGGTGGGGCCCAGCCGCTCGCCGCGACGATGGCCGGGGCCTCGATGATCGCCATCGAGTGCAAGCCCTCCAGCATCGAGTTCCGGCTGCGCACCGGCTATCTCGACGAGAAGGCCGACAGTGTCGACGAGGCGCTGGAGATCATCAAGCGCGCCCATGCGGCCGGCAAGGCCGTCTCGGTCGGTGTGCTCGGCAATGCGGCGGAAGTCTTCCCCGACATGGTCAGGCGCGGCATCCGCCCGGATGTCGTCACCGACCAGACCTCGGCCCATGACCCTCTGAACGGCTATCTGCCGGCCGGCTGGACGCTCGAGCAGTGGGAAGAGCGCAAGGAGCGCGATCCTGCCGGTACGATCGAGGCCGCCAAGAAATCGATGGCCGTGCATGTCCGCGCCATGCTGGATTTCCAGCAGATGGGCGTGCCGACGCTCGATTACGGCAATAATATCCGCCAGATGGCGAAGGATATGGGTGTCGACAACGCCTTCGATTTCCCCGGCTTCGTTCCGGCCTATATTCGCCCGCTGTTCTGCCGCGGCGTGGGCCCGTTCCGCTGGGCTGCGCTCTCAGGCGATCCGGAGGACATCTATCGCACGGACCAGCGCGTGAAGGAGCTGATGCCGGACGATCACCATCTGCATAACTGGCTCGACATGGCGCGCGAGCGCATCAAGTTCCAGGGCCTGCCGGCACGGATCTGCTGGGTCGGCCTCGGCGACCGGCACCGGCTCGGCCTGGCCTTCAACGAGATGGTGGCCAAGGGCGAGCTCAAGGCGCCGGTGGTGATCGGCCGCGACCACCTCGATTCGGGTTCGGTCGCTTCGCCGAACCGCGAGACGGAAGCGATGAAGGACGGTTCGGACGCCGTCTCCGATTGGCCACTGCTGAACGCGCTGCTCAACACTGCCGGCGGCGCGACCTGGGTCTCGCTTCACCATGGTGGCGGCGTCGGCATGGGCTATTCGCAGCATTCGGGCGTCGTCATCGTCGCCGACGGCACCCCGGAGGCGGCAAAGCGGCTGGAGCGCGTCCTTTGGAATGACCCGGCGACCGGCGTGATGCGTCATGCCGATGCCGGCTACGAGATCGCGATCGACTGCGCCAAGGCAAAGGGCCTGAAGCTGCCGGGCATTCTCGGCTGATCATGCGCATCATCCGCGCCAGCGCGTGCCGCACCATGCCGTGGAAGAACGGCGGCGGCACCACGACGGAGATCGCAGCGCATCCGCCCGGCGCCTCGTTGGACGGCTTCGACTGGCGGATCTCCATGGCCCATGTCGGGTCGGACGGCCCCTTCTCCGTTTTTCCCGGCATCGACAGGACCTTGTCGGTGCTGACGGGCCGGGGAATCGTCCTCGCCTTCGGCGAGGGCGAAAGCAAACGCCTCGAGCGGTCCACCGAGCCCTATCCGTTCGCGGCCGACAGGCCGGTCGAGGGGCAATTGGTGGACGGGCCGATCGACGACCTCAACGTGATGACCCGCCGCGGTCGCTGGCTGCACAAGGTGACGCGCTTCAGTGGCACTGGCCCGTTCCAGCTCGACCAGACGGGAGAACTCGTGGTCCTGGTCGCTCGCTCCGATGGCTGGACGATAGCGCGGCCCCCGCACCGGGAAATCCTAGCCACCGGGGACAGTGCCCTGCTGGAATCGGTCGAAGGCGTCGTCCTGACGAATCCTCACGACTCCGGCGAGATCTTCGCGATCGTGCTGTCGGCCGCTCCGCAGATCTGACGCGCGGCCGACGCTCCGATCATGCCTCCATGTAACTGCGCGTCATCGGCAAGGTGTCGAGCCGCTTAGCGAGCTGGAGCTGGAAGACGACAAGGCCATCGTGGCGGAAACTCGCTTCCGAAGCCGCCAGATAGAACTCCCACATCCGCGCGAAGCGCTCGTCATACATGTCCACCGCCTCCTTGCGCCGAGCGAGGAATCGCTCGCGCCAGGCCTTCAGCGTCTCGGCATAGTGAAGGCGCAGCACCTCGACATCAGTGATGATCAGGCCCTCGCGTTCGATTGCCGCCGTGATTTCCGACATGGCGGGAATGTAGCCGCCGGGGAAGATGTATTTGGCGATGAAAGGGTTCGTCGCACCTGGGGGCGTGGTGCGACCGATCGTGTGAATGAGCGCAGCACCGTTATCCGTGAGCAGCTCCGCAATCTTGCGAAAATAGGCACGGTAATAGCCCACGCCGACATGCTCGAACATACCGACCGAGACGATGCGGTCGAAGGGTTCCGCTAGCATGCGGTAATCCTGGAACTGGAAATCGACCGGCAGCCCCTCGGCGGCAGCCCGCTCCTGCGCGACGGAAAGCTGCTCCCGCGAGAGGGTGATGCCCTTCACCGAGGCACCGGTCTCGCGCGCGATGCTCAAGCCCAGACCGCCCCAGCCCGACCCGATATCGAGGACGCGCTGGCCCGGCTCGATCGCCAGCTTGGCGATGATGTGGTGCTTCTTGGCCGCCTGTGCGTCCACGAGCGAAATGTCCGGGCTCGGAAAGTAGGCGCAGGAATACTGCAGGTCTTCGTCGAGGAAGAGCCGGAAGAACTCGGTCCTGAGGTCATAGTGATGGGCGACGTTGCGTCTCGCCCAAGCCAGATTGTTGTTCTGGGTGATGCGCCTGATCGCCGTGCGGAATTGCGTGAGAGGTCGCGTCCACGCGGTCAGTTCCTGTCGCGATGCGCCGGCGATCAGAATGTCGAGAAGGTCGTAGAGACTGCCACGCTCGACGACGACACGCCCGTCCATCACCGCCTCGCCAAGAGCAAGCTCTGGATTCAGCGCCAGTTTCAACTCGGTCGGCCGGTCGAGAATACGCATCGTCGGCCCAGGACTTCTCCCGGCGCCGACGGAGCGCTGGGATCCGTCGGCGAAGACAACATCGAGCCGGGATTTCCCCACCAGCCGAGACAACATCGATTCAATGAGCGCGCGCAAGGACGTCACTCCGTCAGCGAACTCCCCTTCGCCAAAAAAATGGCAATGGAGCCCCTTCAGTGCAACACCTTCAACCTGGGAGTGCAACAGGGGCCTGACTTCAGTGCATGGCGGCGGAGGCTCGGCTCCGCCGCCGAATATTACCGCAACATCCCCATCGTTCGCGGCAGCCACAGCGTCAACTCGGGAATGAAGGTGATGGCGAAGAGCGCCAGGAAGAGCGGCACCAGCCAGGGCAGGATCGCCATGGTGGTCTGCTCGACCGAGAGTTTCGCCACCCGCGAAAGCACGAAGAGCACCATGCCGAGCGGCGGATGCAGCAGGCCGATCATCAGGTTCAGCGTCATGATCAACCCGAAATGGATCGGGTCGACGCCGAGCTTGAGGGCGATCGGCAGCAGGATCGGCACCACGATGGTGATCGCCGCAATGGTGTCGAGGAAGCAGCCGATGAAGAGCAGCAGCAGATTGACCAGGATCAGGAAGACCCATTTGTTCTGGGTCAGCCCGAGGATCAGGTCGGACAGGATCTGCGCCGTGCTCGAGACCGTCAGCAGCCAGGCGAAGATCGAGGCGGCTGTGACGATGAAGAGGACGGAAGCGGTCGTCTCGATCGTGTCGAAGGTCGCCTTGGTCAGTGTGCGCAGCGTCATCGAGCGATAGCGGACAAGGCCGAGGAAGAGCGACCAGATCACCGCCGCAGCGGCGGCCTCCGTCGGCGTGAACCAGCCCAGCGTCATGCCGCCGATCAGGATGACCGGCGTCATCAGTGCCATCACCGCCGAGAAGTCGAAATAGTAGTCGAGCGCCAGCAGGGCGACGAGCGCGAGCCCGATCGCGACATTCTCCGACAGGCCTGCCCAGACGAGCAGATAAGCCAGGACCGGGAAGCCAAGCACGACCAGAACCTCGATCCCGGCCGAGCCGATCTGGCGCAGCGAGAATTTGGCGTCGGAGCCCCAGCCGCGCATGCGGGCGAAGACGGCGACCGTGCCCATCATGAACAGCGTCATCACCACGCCGGGAATGACACCGCCAAGGAAAAGTGCACCGATCGAGGTGTTCGACATCATGCCGTAGATGACGAAGGGCAGTGAAGGCGGAATGATCGGCCCGAGCGTCGCCGAGGCCGCCGTCACGCCGACGGCAACATCCATGGGATAGCCATGGTCCTTCATGGCCTTGATCTCGATCGTGCCGATGCCCGCGGCATCCGCGATCGCCGTGCCCGACATGCCCGAGAAGATCACCGAGCCGATGATGTTGACCTGGGCGAGGCCGCCGCGCATCCAACCGACAAGCGCGACCGCGAAGGCATAGATGCGACCGGTGACGCCGGCGATGTTCATCAGATTGCCGGCAAGGATGAAGAACGGCACCGCCAGCAGCGGGAAACTCTCGACGCCGGCGATCATCCGCTGCGCCATGATGACATCGGGCACAGTGCCGGAAATGACGATGAAGGCGAGAGAGGCGACGGCCATGGAGATGGCCACCGGCACGCCGAGGATCATCAGGCCGAGGAAGGTTCCGAGCAGGATGAGCATGCCTCAGGCCTCCGAGCCGTCGAAGGCCGAAGGCCGTTCCAGCACGGAATAGCCGCGTCGTGCATTCTGCCAGGCGACCTGGATCGAGCGCAGCGTCATCAGAGCGAAGGCAATGACGACGGCATTGAAGACGATCGACTTCGGAAACTGGATCGTCGTCATCATCTCATCGGGGATGAGCGACGCATATTTGTACATGAGCCAGGTGGCGTAGCCGAAGAAGACGATCCGCAAGAGATCGACGCCCGTCGACAGGATCCGCCCCATGCCGGGCGACAGGTAGCGGTAGATGAAATCGACCTGGATGTGGCGCGAGGCCCGCACGCACATCGAGGCGCCGAGGAAGACGACGACGATCAGCGCGTAGATCGCGATCTCTTCCGTCCAGGCGTAGGAATCGTTCAGGACATAGCGCGTGAAGAACTGCAGCACGACGCAACCGACCATCAGCCAGAAGGCGGCGAGCGTCACCCAGTCCTCGACGCCATAGCCGCTCAGATCGGCAGGCGGTGGCGCCTCGTCGAAGACATGCGCGATTTCCTCGCTGGTGACGGGGATGTGGATCTCCTGCGGGGTCTCGCTCGACATCGACGGCCTCGGCTCGGCGTGAGGACAAAAAAGGGCCGGTCAAAGACCGGCCCGATGCGACGGATCAGATCACTTGATCGCCTGGATGCGTTCCCAGTCGGCCTTGCGGTAGCCGAACTGCTCGAAGCTGACATTCTTCTGTACGGCAGCGAGGAAGTCGGCCTTGTCGATCTCGGTGACCGACAGGCCCTTGTCCTTGAAGACCTGCACGAGCTTGACCTCGTCGGACTGGATCTTCTTGGTCGCACGCTCGGCAGCCTCCTGCGCGACGTCGGTGAAGATCTTGCGGTCTTCTGGCGAGAGCTTGTCCCAGAGCTGCTTGGAGACGACCGTGTTGAGGTGGTCGACGATATGTCCGGTCAGGACGATGTGCTTCTGCACCTCGTAGAACTTCTTCGCCTCGATCGTGTTGAGCGGATTCTCCTGCGCCTCGACCGTACCGTTCTGGAGCGCGAGATAGACCTCGGCGAAGGCGATCGGCGTCGTATTGGCGCCGCAGGCGCGTGGCATGGCGAGATAGGCCGGCACGTCCGGCACGCGGATCTTCAGCCCCTTCATGTCCGCGCAGGTCTTGATCGGCTTGTTCGCGGTGGTGTGGCGCGTGCCGTAATAGGTGACGGCCAGGATCTGGTGCCCGCTCTTCTCCTGATAGCCCTTCGCCATCTCCTTGAAGACGTCGCTCTTCACATAGGCGAGGAGGTGGTCCGGGCCGCGGAAGATGAAGGGATAATAGGTCACGCCGATCGGCGGATAGGCGCGGGCCGCGAAGCTCGAGCCCGAGATGATCATGTCGACGGTGCCCAGCGTCAGGCCCTGGTTGATGTCGGTTTCCTTGCCGAGTTGCGAGGCCGGGTAGACCGTGATCTCGTATTTGCCGTTGGTGCGCTTCTTGATCTCGTCCGCAGCCCAGACCGACTCGGTGTGGAACGGCTCGGAAGTCTCGTAGACATGCGCCCATTTCAGCTTGGTCTGGGCCTGGGCCGGCGCCCCGGCAAGAACGAGGCCGGCGGCAAAGGCTGCAGCCAGTGTCAGATAGCTCTTCATCAGGTGTCCTCCCATGGACTCGAAGATCGTTGCTTGGCGTCAATTCTTGCTGGCCGGGCAGGAGTTGACGCTCTCCTGCCCGCTTGAAACTCCTTCACCGAAACTCTGCGAAAAACGCTCCTGCGAGCAGCGCAGGTGCCGGCGCATCGCCGTGCTTGCGGCCTCTCCCGATCCAGCGGCCAGCGCATCACGGATAACCCGGTGCTCGGCGACGGCGGCGCGCCAGGATGTCTCGTTCTCGAAGTAGCTCGCGAGTTGCTGGAAATACGGATTGATGCGCTGATCGAACAAGGTGCCAACAAAGCGGGCCAGAACGGAGTTCCCCAGGATTCCGGCGATCGCGACATGGAAGGCGCGGTCGAGCGCGACGAGTTCGTCGCTCGGCAATCCGGGAGCCTCCATTCCGCACAGGATTTCATCGAGGCGCGCGAGATCCTCGCCCGTTGCCTGCCCTCCCGCCTCGGCGCAGATCGCGCTCTCCACCAGCTCGCGGGCCTTCAGGACCTCGAAAGGCCCCTCGGGCGCATCATCGGAGACAAGGATGGCGCTGAGAACCGGACGTGGCGGATCGATCACGTAGACGCCGGAGCCCATGCGGATACGCACCCGCCCCTCGACCTCGAGCGCGATCAAGGCCTCGCGCACTGAAGGACGAGAGACGCCGAGCTTTTCCGCGAGTTCTCGCTCAGGTGGCAGGCGTGCGCCGACGGGAAACTCCTGCCGATCAATGAGATGACGCAGCTGATCGGCGATCTGACGATAAAGGCGCGGCGACTCGACGGCTTCGAGCGGCACGTGTCACTCCCCGGTCCATCCCCTGCCTCGGCAACACCGAGGTCAATTTGGCCATGTGGTCAGGCCAATTTTGGAGAGGAAACCATCGTAGCGACCGGCATGTCAATGAGCCTTCGCAGACAGGCGCCTTCCGTTCCAGCGATGGCCCTGCCCCTGCCGTTACGCCCCGTACCAGCAGCTCGGTCTTTCAGAACGCCAGCGGCCGATAGTACGGCTGAGTGCGACCAAGGTCGCGGACTTTGGTTTGTCGATTTGTCCGACCATGGTCTCTCCCCGCAGTCCGACCTCATGGGTATAATTGTTGTGGCGGCTCCCACCCATTGGCCAGATGCGGGGAGGCGGACATGTATCTTCCGCGCGAGACCACCGGCGTCCTGTTGAAGGAAGCTGAGCGCGCTCTGGAAAACCGGCTCGAGATCGTCAGAGCCCTCGCCTTGGGGCAGATCACCAAACGCGATCTGCTGCGCTGGGGATATTTCGCGACCGGCGGGCTTCTGATCGCGAGGAACGGGCTCGGCCGGTTCGTCGGTAGCGCCTATGCCGACAGCGTGCCGCGCAGCCCGACTTTCGGCGCAGTCAAGTTCCAGACGCCGATGCCGCGGGCCGAGCTTCAGAGGCCGGTCCCGCTGCTGCGCCTGCCGAATGGCGATGCGGCCTGGCAGACGGGTGGGGGCGGTACGGAACTGGCCGCCAGGAACTTTTCCTATCACACCGACTTCACCAATTCCGGCGGTGCGGTCTTCCGCAATCCGGTGACCGGTGTCGGGCCGTTCGAGGGGCGGCCGCCCGGCGAGTTCTTCGCGCATCAGCGCTGGGAGGAGCTTTACCCGAAGGTGGGCTATCTGCTGTCGGTCGGACAGGTCCGACCGGGCAGCAAATTCGGCCAAGGGCTGCCGGACCAGAACGCAAACTCCGTCTGGTCCTTCGGCCCCCGGCAGCCTGGGCAGACGGGGAATGCCGCCGGCCTGCGCACGGGGTTGGCGAGGCCCGTTCTGATCAAGGCCCGCTACGGCGAACCGATCCTCACGCGAATCTACAACGACCTGCCAGTCGACCGGGCCATCAATGGCGGATTCGGGCGCAACGAAAGCTCGGTTCACCTTCACAATTCGCATAACGGCGCCGAGAGCGACGGTGCCTGCAACGCGTTCAATTTCCCCGGGACTTTCTATGACTATCACTGGGCCATAGCCATGGCGCGGCGCGATTTGCCGAGCGTCTGGCCGACCAGCGACCGCGACTTTGCGCGCAAGGCTTCGGGACCCGACGATGGCAACGGCCTGGTTCAGGTCCCGGGCGATTTCCGGGAGATCCAGGGCAGCCTGTGGTTCCACGATCATCGCTTCTTCTTCACGGCGCAGAACGTCTACAAGGGCATGTTCGCTGTCTTCAACATCTACAGCGGGCCTGATCGAGGCCGCGAAGATCTAGATGACGGCTTCAACCTGCGGCTGCCGAGCGGCTCGCAGCTCAAATGGGGCAATGTCGATTTCGACATCAACCTCGCGATCTCGAACCCGGCCTTCGACGCTAATGGGCAGCTCCGGTTCGACATCTTCGACACCGATGGCTTCCTGGGTGACATCCTGTTGGTGAACGGCACCTATTATCCGTATTTCGAGGTGCTGCCGCGACGTTACCGCTTCCGCCTACTGAACGTCTCCGTCGCGCGCTTCATCAAACTGGCACTCGGGGTCAACAAGAGTGCTCGCTTCTCGCAAGCCACCAAAGTTCCGTTCTACTTCATCGCCAATGACGGAAATCTGGTTGTCAGTCCGATCGCCCTGACCGAACTGGACGAGCAGGGCGTTGCGGAGCGCTACGACATCGTTGTCGATTTTTCCGCCTTTGCGCCAGGCGACAGCATCTATCTGGTGAACCTGTTGCAGCAGACCGACGGGCGCCGGCCAGACGGCGCCGTCTCGATCGACAGGGCACTCAAGGCTGGCGGTGACGATCCTTGTGTCGGCCCCTTCCTTGAGTTCCGGGTCGTGAATTCGCTGCAAAGCGTCGACAATCCCGGCAAGATCTACAATGCCAGCAATCCGCTCGACAAGGATCGCAGCGTCAATTTCACCGATCCCGAGTGGCGGTCCGGCGCCAAGACCCTGACCAGTCAAATCCCGATCGTCGCGCCAGTGCGCGAGCGGACCCTTGAATTCGGCAGGTCAGGGGGTGGAGATTCTCGCAATACTGCTGACGGGCAATGCATCCCCGATTGCGGCAATGCCGATTCCTTTCCCTGGACCATCAAAGTCAACGGCCAAGCAGCGCACTCGCTCAACGCCAACCGCATCTCCCTCCTGGTCCCCAAGCCGGGCGAGGTGGAGCACTGGACCCTCGTCAATGGCGGGGGCGGCTGGGACCACCCGATTCACCTTCATTTCGAGGAAGGCGTCACCATCGACCGCGGCGGAGCTGCCATTCCCGCAACGGAGCGCCTTGTACGCAAGGATGTCTGGCGCCTGCGGCCCTCGGGCAAGGTGAAATTCCAGGTGCGGTTCGGGGAGTTCGGCGGGGCCTATGTGACCCATTGCCATAACGCCACCCATGAGGACGCTGCGATGCTGCTGCGGCTCCAACTCCTGACGCCTCCCCCCGGAGATCCGAACTTCAAGGGCCAGCCGCAATATGTGGTGACACAGACGCCGATCCCGACGCCGAACGGCGTGACCTTCAAGCAGCCCGAAATTCTACCTGAGGGAGATCCCCGGAATCTCAGAGTTGCAGGCTCTGCACGCTCCTGACCAAGACAGGGCGACCGATCGCCGGAACTCCGCTGCACAAGATCGCGGGCTAAGCCGCGCTCGCCATCACCTCTGCCCGGATCTCCTCGACCAGCCGCTCCTTGAGCGCGACGAATTCCGGGCTCGTCTTGATCGTGTAAGGACGCGGATGCGGGAGGTCGACCGGGATGTCCGCCTTGACGCGTCCCGGCCGGGCGCTGATCACCACGACGCGCGAGGCCATGAAGATCGCCTCCTCGACGTCATGGGTGACGAAGAGCACGGTCTTCTGCTCGCGCTCCCAGATGCCGAGCAGCATTTCCTGCATCAGGGCGCGTGTCTGGTTGTCGAGCGCGCCGAAGGGCTCGTCCAGCAACAGGATCTTTGGATCATTGGCGAGGGCGCGCGCGATCGCGGTGCGCTGCTGCATGCCGCCCGACAGCTGCTTGGGGAAATGGTTCTCGAAGCCCTTGAGACCGATGCGTCCGGCCCAGTCGACGGCGATCCGCAGCCGCTCCGCCTCCGGCACGCCCTTCTCGCGCAGGCCGAAGGCGATGTTCTGCGCCACGGTCAGCCAGGGAAAGAGGGTATAGCTCTGAAAGACGAAACCGCGATCCGCACCGGGCCCTGCCACCGTCTCGCCATCGAGCAGGATGCGCCCTTCCGTCGGCGTCTCCAGCCCGCCGATCATGCGCAGCAGGGTCGACTTGCCGCAGCCGGAGGGGCCGAGAATGGTGATGAAGTCGTTGTCGGAGACGCTGAGGGACGTCGGCATCAGCGCCCGTGTCGCCTGCCCGCCATGACGCGCGGGGAAGGATTTTCCGACATTGTCGATGATGAGCTTGCTCATTTCGCGGCCCAGGGGAACAGGCGCTGATTGACCGCCTTGAACAGGAAATCCGAGATCAGCCCGATCAGGCCGATGACGATGATGCCGAAGATGATCTGCCCGGTGTTCAGCAGCGCCTGGCTGTCGGTGATCATGTGGCCGATGCCGGAGGAGGAGCCGATCAGCTCGGCGACGATGACATAGGTCCAGGCCCAGCCCAGCACCATGCGCAGGATCTCGGCGATCTCGGGCGCAGCATTGGGCAGCAGCACGCGCATCACCACAGAACGGTCGCTGGCGCCCAGCGTGTAGGCGGCATCGACGAGATCGCGCCGGATCGAGCCCACCGCGACGGCGATCATCAGGATGATCTGGAAGACCGAGCCGATGAAGATGACGAGCAGCTTCTGCGTCTCGCCGATGCCGGCCCAGAGGATCAGCAGCGGGATGAAGGCCGAGGCCGGCAGGTAGCGCGCGAAGGAGACGAAGGGCTCGAAGAAGGCCTCGATCGGCTTGTAGGCGCCCATCAGGATGCCGAGCGGCAGCGCGACGATGACCGCGAGGATGAAGCCGCCGAGGACACGCCAGATCGTCATGCCGATGTCGAACGCGAAGCCGTATTCGACGAGCAGCTTGTAGCCCTCGCCGACCATGGTCAGCGGATCGGCCAGGAAGAGGCGCTGGACATAGCCGCCGAAGGTCGCGACCGACCAGAGCGCAACGAAGAGTACGAAGAAACCGAGCCCCAGCGCGACGCGGGACGGGACGGAAACGGGCTGAAGCGGCTTCATCGTCAAATCGCCCGCGAACGCCAGGCCGTGGCCAGTTCCTGCCAGGGTTCGACCGACCAGAAGCCCGAGGCCGCGCCGGAGGTCGATGGCAGCACGAAAGTCGCGCAACCCGCGACATCAACCGGCTGGCGACCATAGCCGATGGCAGCACTGGATTGACCCAGCACGGCCTCGGCCGCCCGCTTGCCGTTGAAGGCGATGAAGGCCGGAGCCGTCGCACGCATCTTCATCAAGAATCCTTCAACATCGAAATGAGCACGAACGAGCGCGGCATCCGGCCCGGAGGTCGCTTTCGCGACGTCGGTGAGACCAAACCCATAGTCGAGCAAGCGAGGAAAATCCTCAGGCCTGAATTGCCGGGAAAGAAGGCCGATGGTGTGAAGCACCCGCCAGAACTTGTTCCCCGGTCCGGCGTAATAGGCGCGCCGCAAGGCTGAGGCGCGCCCGGCCTGAGTGCCGCAGAAGACGATTCCCAGACGTGGCGCAAGCACGTCCGGCAGGATCGTCACATCGCACCGCCCGAGACGAAGCGGGTATCGACCAGCGTGGTGATATCGGGCTTCGACTTGATCAGGCCGATCTCCAGCAGCAGGTCGGCCGCCTTGGTGGTGAAGGCCTGCCATTCCCCGGAGAAGAACTTCTTGTTGCCCTCGGCATCCGACCAGCGCAGGAAGCCGGCGGACTTGCCAAACTGCTCGCCGGACTGCTTCACGTCGGCGCCCATGATGCCATAGGCCTTGGCCTGGTCGGCCTTGATCAGTTCGAGCGCCTCGAAATAGCTCTTGGTCAGCCCCTTCACGGCAGCCTCGTTGCCCGCAATGAAGGCCGGCGTGCAGCCGAAGGTGTCCATCACCATCGGATAATCGAGCGTGGTCGCGATGATCTTGCCGGCATCCGGCTTGTCGCGCACGGCAGAGAGATAGGGCTCATAGGTCATGGCCGCATCATTCTGGCCGGCGATGAAGGCCTGGGCCGCCGGGCCGGGCTCCATGTTGACCACGGTCACGTCCTTGACCGACATGCCGTTCTCCTTGAGGAACCAGGCGAGCGCGAAATAAGGCGACGTGCCGGGCGCAGAGGCCGCAACCGTCTTGCCCTTCAGATCCTTGATCGAGCCGGTCGCGCTACGCACCGCCATGCCGTCGGCGCCATAGCTCTTGTCGAGCTGGAAGAGCTGCTTGGTCTTGATCCCGGCGGCGTCCCAGACGATCCAGGTCTCGACGGTCGTGGCGGCGCACTGGATATCGCCGGAGGCGATAGCAAGGTGACGGTCCTTCTGCGGGATTTTCTTGATCGACACGTCGAGGCCATTCTTGGCGAAGATGCCGGCCTCCTTGGCCAGCACCAGGGGCGCGAAACCGGTCCAGCCGGAAATGCCGATCGAAACCTTGGTCTGCGCCTGTGCGCCCGTGGCAGCCAGCAGCGCCGCGAAGCCTAGTCCGGCCGCGGCTCCGATACGCTTCAAACCTGTCATGTCGAAACCCTTCCCCTGGTTGATGTCGTTCGCGCCCGTGAGACTTAAAGCCCATCGCCTCATCCGAAGCGGGATGCAACCTTCATTCCAAGGCAGGTTAAATGCATATGCAAAACCGTCAAGGCGGCGATCAGTTTCCTGAACGAAGGTGATAAATTTCTCTTGTTTGACACCGGACGAGGGTTCCGTTCCCTTCGCAGGGTCCTGCGCGCCGCGCATCTCCCAAGAGGTCCTTCCAGAATGAACGGCGCCGACCGCCTTTGCGATACCCTCCTCGTCAATGACGTGGATGTCTGCTTTGCCAATCCCGGCACCTCCGAAATGCATTTCGTCGCGGCGCTCGACCGCAAGCCGGAGATGCGCTGCGTACTCGGCTTGTTCGAGGGTGTGGTGACCGGTGCGGCCGACGGCTACGCCCGCATGGCCGACAAGCCGGCGGCGACGCTGCTTCATTGCGGCCCCGGCATGGCGAACGCCCTTGCCAACATGCACAATGCAAGGCGGGCTTGGACTCCGATGATCAATGTGGTCGGCGATCACGCGACCTATCATCTCGTCCATGACGCGCCACTGACCAGCGATATCGAAAGCCTGGCCCAGCCGATGTCCCATTTCGTCCGTCGGATCACGACGCCCGAGGATGTCGGCCCGGCGATCGGCGAATCCTATGCCGCCGCCATGTCGCTGCCGGGCGTAACCACCGTGATCCTTCCGGCGGATTGCGCCTGGGGCAGCGTCGAGCCGGCCAAGCTTGCGCCGGTCGCCGTGCCGAAGCTGAAATCGGTCGATATGACCGCCGTGAAGGAGGCCGCAGCCGCCCTTCGCAAGCACGGCAAGCGTGCCGCCCTGATGATGACCAATATGGCTTTGCGCGAAGGCCCGATGGCGATGGCGGCGCGGATCTGCGCCGTCACCGGCGCGCGCGTTTTCGGCCAGATGTCGAATGGCCGCATCGAGCGCGGCGTCGGCCGTGTCGCCCTGCCGAAAGTGCCCTACCCGGTCGATATCGCGCTCGAGGCGCTCAAGGATATCGACCTTTTGGTTCTGGTCGGCGCCAAGGTGCCGGTAGGCTTCTTTGCCTATCCGGGCAAGCCCGGCCGCCTGATCCAGGACAGCTGCAAGGTGGTGACGCTGGCCGAGATCGGCGACGACCTGCCGCTCGCGATCGAGGCGCTGGCCGATGAGCTTGGCGCGCGCCAGAGCCAACCGCTCTATGTCGCGGAGCCTCGCAAGGAGGTTGCTGCCCTGCCGACCGGCGCGCTCGACGCCGACAAGGTCTGCACGATCGTGGCGACGCTGCTGCCCGAGAACAGCATCATCTGCGACGAGTCGGTCTCATCGGGCCGCGTCTTCTACCAGCAATGCCACAACGCC
Source organism: Allobosea sp. 2RAB26 (assembly GCF_052115465.1). NCBI lineage: Bacteria > Pseudomonadati > Pseudomonadota > Alphaproteobacteria > Hyphomicrobiales > Alloboseaceae > Allobosea > Allobosea sp. 2RAB26. Next base: position 25,741 of record NZ_JBFRGS010000006.1, read on the forward strand.
CCGCCGCACGACTATATCCAGCTCACCGGCGGCGCGATTGGCGAGGGCATTCCACTCGCGATCGGCGCAGCGGTGGCCTGCCCGGACCGCAAGGTCATCGGCATGCAGGCCGATGGCTCCGGCATGTATACGGTTCAGGGGCTGTGGACGCAGGCGCGCGAGAATCTCGACGTCGTCACGGTGGTCTTCGCCAACCGGACCTACCAGATCCTGCATGGCGAAATGCGCGCCGTCGGCGTCAATGATTTCGGCCGCAACGCCAAACTGATGCTCAATCTCGACGAGCCGACGCTCGACTGGGTCTCGATGGCGCGCGGCATGGGCGTCGAAGCGGGCCGCGCGACCACCGCCGAGGAATTTACCAAGCTGTTCCAGGGCGCGTTGTCCCGGAAGGGGCCGTTCCTGATCGAGGCGGTAATCTGAGATTTCGCCTGGCGCGGAGGCCGGGCTTGCCCCGGCCGCCCGCGCCCTCGTTGTTCGATTGTGACTTCAATGCGTGATGCCCGGCACAGGACCGAGCATCACGAGAGACGCGGCAAGACGAAGCCGTCAGCCCGCCGGCTCGATGAGATCCCAGCGATTGCCGCAGAGATCCTCGAACACTGCGACCGTCCCATAAACTTCCCGGCGCGGCCCTTCGCGAAACACGACGCCGCGCGCCAGCATCGCGGCATAGTCGCGAGCGAAATCGTCCGTCTGCAGGAACAGAAAGACCCGTCCACCACTCTGGTTGCCGATCTGCGCCTGCTGCTCGCGCGTAGTAGCACGTGCGAGCAGCAACGCGGTGCCAGTGGAAGTCGCGGGTGCGACGAGCACCCAGCGCTTCCCCGGCTCAAGTGGCGTATCCTCGACCAGGCGAAAGCCGAGTTTCTGCACGAAGAAGGCAATCGCTTCATCATAGTCGCGCACCAGCAGCGAGATATGGGCGATCGTCTGCACCGTGACGCCGTCTTCAGGCACCAAAGCCGGTCAGGAAGCCGTCGAGGCAGCCGCCGATCGCCTCGATCGCATAGCCCCCCTCCTGCACCACCAGGGTCGGCAATCCCATGGCCTTCACCTGCCGGCCGATCGTTCCGAAATCAGCCGCCTCGAGCTTGAGCACACCGATCGGGTCGTCCTTGTGCGCGTCATAGCCGAGCGCAATGACCAGCGCCTCGGCGCCAAAGTCACGGATGGCCTTGCCGGCACGATCGACGGCGGCCTCCATTTCGGCGCCGCCCGCGCCATGGGCGAGCGGCAGGTTGATATTGAAGCCCTCGCCCGCACCGTTTCCGCGCTCGTCCGCATAGCCGGTGAAGAAGGGATAGTAGTTCACCGGGTCGGCATGGACCGAAATCGTCAGCACATCCGAGCGGCGGTAGAAGATCTGCTGCGTGCCGTCGCCATGATGCGCATCGACATCAAGGATCGCGACCTTGCCAAATTTCGAGCGCAGGCGCTGGGCCGCGACCGCCGTATTGTTGATGTAGCAGAAGCCGGTGGCACGGTCGGCGCGGGCATGGTGCCCAGAGGGGCGGCAAAGCGCATAGACCGCGCGCTCGCCGGCCAGGATGGCCTCGGCGCCTGACACCGCAGTCTCGGCCGAACGCAGCGTCGAGGTCCAGCAATGCTCGCCGACCGGCACGGAGAGATCGCCGAGGAACCAGCCGAGCTGGCCCATCAGGCCGGTTGGCCGACAAGGCGGACGCATGTCCTCATCGACCCTGCCGCTCCAATAGGGGAAAGTGTTGGGCCACGCTTCGGGGCCACGCTCGGGCAGTTGGACCCAGCGCTCCCACAGGGTCTCGAGGAAGTGGACGAATTCCTCGCTGTGCACGGCCAGTATCGGGTCGACGCCGTGAGCACCGGGGCGCTCCGGCGTGATGCCATGGCGGGCGAGCGCGCCCAGCAATTGCTCCGTGCGTTCCGGCAGATCCTTCGGCGCGACGACGCGGCCGAAGCGCATGTATTGCTGCGGATCGTGGAGCGACTGGTCCGGGTGGTAGAAGGCGCGCATGCGGAAACGGTCCTCGGCTTGTTGATCTGCACCATCCCCTCGACGGTGCGCGAGCTTGCAATGACATGCTTAGCAAGCGCCGGGCGCGTGGTCAGGCCGCAGCCACGCCGCCCCGGTCTGCATCCATGGCGGGTTCGGCCGGCTGCAAGCCTGACTGCTGGCTCAGCCACGGCACCCGGTTCGCCGGGACCGGGCGGGAATAGCGATAGCCTTGCGCGAAGTTGCAGCCGCACTGGCGCAGGAAGGCCTCCTGCTTCCGCGTCTCGACACCTTCCGCAATGAGATCCAGCTTCAGGTCGGCCGCGAGGTTGATGATCGCGCGCACGATCGCAGCATCCTCCCCGCCCTCATCGAGATGGCGGACAAAACCGCGGTCGATCTTGATCACATCGACGGGGAAGCGCCTGAGATGGGTCAGCGACGCGTAGCCGGTGCCGAAATCGTCCAGAGCGACGCAGACACCGTTTTCGCGAAGCGTCTTCAGTGCGCGCTCGGCATCCCCGGCCGCGCGGGCAAGAAGCACCGTCTCGGTGACTTCGACGCCAAAGCAGGATGTCGGCACGCCCGCCGCGGCGAGTTGGGCCAGCAGCTTCTGCGAAAACTGCGGATCGCGGAACACCGCTGGCGCGAGATTGACCCAGACTCGAGGGACCCTGGTCCCTGTTGCGAGCCAGCTGCTCAGATCGGCAATCGCCTTGCGCAGGATGATATCGCCAATCGCAGAAGCGGTCTCCGGATCTTCCAGCCCATGGACGAACGCGGCTGCCGGTACGATCCCGCGTTCCGGATGGCGCCAACGTGCCAGCGCCTCAAGGCCGTCGATGGCGCCAGAGACCAGTGAAACCTGCGGCTGATAGAAGGGCAGGATGCGGTCCTGCGCCAACGCCTCGGCCAATTCGCGGCAAATAGCGACGCGCGCGTTCATCGCCTCGCGCATGCCGCTGTCATAGACCACCGCCATGTTCCGGCCCAAGGCCTTGGCGCGATAGAGCGCGAGATCGGCATCCTTCATCAGCTCGATCGGAGCGCGATCATGCTGTGGCGCAAGCGCGATGCCGAGACTGGCGCGAGAGGAAATCGCGTGTCCGAGATGGCTGAGCGGGCCACGCAGCGCCGTCAGCAGCCGTTCCGCCTTGGCCTCGGCCCCGGGCACGTCCATCGTCTCGGTCGAGAGCACCACGAATTCGTCGCCGCCCAGTCGCGCGACGAGATCTCCGAGGGCCGTATGGCGCAGGAGGCGCGCGGCTGCTTCGTTCAGCAGGGCATCTCCGGCATCGTGCCCAAGCGTGTCGTTGACCGACTTGAAATCGTCGAGATCGACCAGGAACAGGCTCACGGTCGCGCCATCGCCGAGAGCCGCCAGGGCTTCCTGCAGACGCTCCTGGAAGAGCAGGCGGTTCGGCAGGCCGGTCAGAGCGTCATGCGTCGCCTGCCAGCGAACATGCGCTTCGGCGGCCTTGCGCTCGGTAATGTCGACAATGCCGGCGACGATCGTCGAGGACTGGCCCATCGACAAGGAAGTCGCAGTGATCAATGCGTCGCGGCTCGCGCCGGATCCGTCACGGATCGCGGCCTCGAACTCGCCGACATGTGCGCCGCGAAGCAATTGCCGCGTCAGGCTGCGCCGGCTTTCCGCATCGACGAAGACATCCGGCACAGCCACCTCGCGCAGATCGCCTCCCGTCCCCTTGCCGAAGAAGCGCAGCGCCGCGTCATTGGCCCGCGCGAAGCGCCCATCCGCCACCGATGCGACGACGAGCGGGATCGGCACGGCCATGAAGAGGCGCTCGATCATGGCACGGCTCTCGTCGAGCTCCTCCTTTGCAGCCCGCTCTGATTGGGTCGCAGTCCATTCCAGCCGCCTCAGGCGGTTGGCGTGGATCACGACCAGGCCGAGCGCGAAGTTCAGCATCGCCAGCACGAGCACCAGCCCGACGAAGGTGCTGGGATAGGGGCCCCAACCGAGATAGCCGACCAGCATGAGCAGGCTGGTGCAGAAGCCGAGGATGAAGGTCCAGCGGAAGGATATCGGCGCCACCAGATAGAAGATGGAGGGCAGCAGCAGCACGACGAAAAGCGCCAGATCGCTGCGCGAGCTGACCAGGAAGGCGACCGCCACGGCGCAGCCGACCTCCCACAGGACGGTCACGGCCTCGGCCTGCTTGAAGCGGGTAGCCCTGCGGATCAGGATCGCACAGAGAACCGACACCGCCACGACGGAGAGGCGTGCTGACACCGCGACGAGGAAATGCGGCGTCCCGAAGAAGCGCCAGTCGCTGACGAGGAAGAACGTGTTCAGCAGCGCCGAGATCAGGAAGATCAGTCGGCACTGCCGGAGGGTCTCCGGCAACCGGGCCGCCTGGAAGATCTCCTCCCGGTCGGAATCGCGGAATTCTCCACCAAATCGGAACAAACTGTCGCGTTGCATGCCGCATCGTTACGATGCGAAGGTCAAAACCGCGTTAAGGCAGCCGGAACTTGTTGCAGCGCAATGCGTCAATCGGGCGTGGCAAGCCGCGGCGCAATCAGAGCGGCGAATTCGCGTGCCAGTTCCGGGATGTCGAAGCGCCCGGGGCGGTACCAGTCGGTGGAGCCGTTGAGGGCGCCGAGCAGGAAGAGGCGCAGCGCCTCCGGCGAACGCTCTGCGGCGATCACATCGGCGGCCTGAAGCTCGGCGATCAGGAGACGCCAGACGTCCTCATAAGCGCGGCGAACCCTGCGCACGCTGTCCGGCACCGACATCGCGCCGAAGGCAAAGGCCTTGATGCTCGCCGAGGTGTAATCGCCATGGCCATGCAGCGCCGTCAGATGTGCGTGAATCGCGCATTCCAGCCGGGCACGTGGCTCGGCCCCCTCGGATCCCTGCAAAGCGGCAACCACCGCCTCCTGAACGAAGCGAACGCCGTCATTGACGACGGCCTCGACGATCTCCTCCTTCGACGCGAAGTGATAGTAGAGGCTGGCCTTGCGGATACCGACCGCCTCGGCGATCTCGCGCAGGGTGGTCTGGTGATAGCCACCCTGGCGCAGCAGGCGTGCAGCCGTGTCGAGGATCAGCCGGCGCGCGCCCCCTTCTACGGCACCGCGCTCCGCTTTCGTCGTCTGAATGCTCACAACCGCTTCGCCACCTCTTCCAGCATGACTTCGGTGGCCCCGCCGCCAATCGACTGGACCCGCGCATCCCGCGTCAGGCGTTCAATGGCGCTTTCGCGCATGAACCCCATGCCGCCATGGAACTGCAGGCAGGCATACATCACCTCGTTGACCAGTTCGCCGCAATACGCCTTGACCATAGAGACCTCGCGCGTTGCCTCAGCGCCACGGGCGTCGAGCCAGGCGGCGTGATAGACGAGCTGGCGCCCCGCCTCGACCTTGGCGGAGAGCATGGCGAGCTTCTGGCGGATGGCCTGCTTTTCCCAGAGTGGAGCCCCGAAGGCTTTGCGGGTGCGGACATAGTCCAGCGTGAGATCGAGCGCAGCCTGCGCCTCGCCCATCGCCATCGCGCCGATGACCGTGCGCTCATTCTGGAAGTTGCGCATGATCGCGTAGAAGCCGCGCCCCTCCTGGCCGAGCAGGTTCGCGGCCGGGATGCGGCAGTCCTCGAAGACGAGCTCGGCGGTGTCGGAAGAGCGCCAGCCGTGTTTGTCGAGTGCGCGTGAGACCCGGAAACCGGGCGTTCCCTTCTCGACCAGGAAGATCGAGACCGATTGCGAGGGCCTGGCCGAGAGATCGGTCTTGGCGGCGACGCAGTAGAGATCGGCATGGACACCGTTGGTGATGAACATCTTGGCGCCGTTCAGGACATAGGTTTCGCCCTCGCGCCGTGCCGTGGTGCGGATGCCCTTCACATCCGAACCCGCGTCAGGCTCGGTCACCGCCACCGCGCAGATCGTCTTGCCGGCGATGATGTCCGGCATGTAGCGGTCATGCTGCGCCTTGCTGCCGGCATTGAAGACATGGACAGAGGCCATGTCGGTATGGACCAACGCGGTGATAGCAACGCCGGAGAAAGTCGAGCGACCAAGCTCCTCGGCGAGGATCACGGTCGCCAGCGTATCCATCTCCGAGCCGCCGAATTCGGCGGGGTAGCGGATGCCGAAGAAACCGAGCTCGCCCATCCGACGCAGCACCTCCCGCGGCACGAAACCGGCCTCCTCCCAGGCGAGCGCATGCGGCTTGATCTCGGTCTCGACGAAGCGGCGCAATTGATCGCGCAGCGCCTCGTGCTCCTCGGTGAAGTAAGGCGAGCGGCGCAGCTCTTCGTCGGTCCTGGGCCCCAGTCTGTCCACCGCCGTCATCGCACTCTCCCCGGTGATTGACCTCTCGGCGCAAAGTCGCCTACCTAACGGACGGTAGGTGACTTGATCAACGAGATCAAGGGCGAGCGCCGAGGCGGGAGGAACCATGTCTGCAGGCTCCACGAGCGAAGCGCGCGCAAACGTGCCCCCGCCTCTCACCGAGATGCTCGCCACCCTGCGCGAGCGCCATGCCCTCGTCGCCAATGGCGGCGGCCCCAGAATGCGCGAGCGGCACGAAACGCGCGGCAAGATCATGGTGCGCGAGCGCATCGACCTGCTGCTCGACGCCCAATCCCCCTTCCTCGAACTCTCGCCGCTGGCAGCCTGGGGGCTCTACGGCAACGAGGTGCCCGGCGCCGGCATCGTCACCGGCATCGGCACCGTCTCCGGCCGTGCCTGCATGCTGATCGCCAATGACGCGACGGTGAAGGGCGGCTCGTTCTTCGCCGAGACAGTGCGCAAGCATCTCAGGGCGCAGGAGATTGCCGAGGAACATCGCCTGCCCTGCCTCTACCTGGTCGATTGCGGCGGGGCCTTCCTGCCGGAACAGGACCGGGTCTTTCCGGACCGCGACCATTTCGGCGGTTCCTTCTACAACCAATGCCGGATGTCGGCGGCCGGCATTCCCCAGATCTCGCTCGTCTTCGGCGGCTGCACCGCCGGCGGCGCTTATATTCCAGCGCTGTCCGACGAAGTGATCATGGTCAGGGGCACCGGGCGCATCCATCTCGGCGGCCCTCCGATCGTGAAGGCTGCGATCCACGAGATCGTCGATGGCGAGACCCTGGGCGGGGCCGAGATGCACACCCAGGTCTCGGGCGTCAGCGACCATCTGGTCGAAACGGAAATGGAGGGCCTCGCCAAGCTCCGCGAGATCGTCGGCTCGCTCGGCGAAATCGGCAGGCTGGGCGCAGCGCCCTACCCGTCCGTGCCACCGCGGCTCGATGCGGCCGAACTCGAGCACATCGTCCCGACCGACCTACGCAGACCCTATGACGTGCGCGAGGTGATCGCCCGCGTCGTCGACGACAGCAGCTTCAATGTCTTCAAGCCCGATTATGGCGCAACGCTCGTCACCGGCTTCGCCTGCATCCACGGTTACCCCGTCGGGATCATCGCCAATAATGGCGTGCTCTTCTCGGAATCGGCGCTGAAGGGCGCCCATTTCATCGAGCTCTGCGACCAGCGCCAGATCCCCCTGATCTTCCTGCAGAACATCACCGGCTTCATGGTCGGCACCGCAGCCGAACGCGGGGGCATCGCCAAGCATTCCGCCAAGCTGGTCTATGCCGTCTCGAATGCGCGCGTTCCCAAATACACCGTGCTGATCGGCGGCTCCTATGGCGCCGGGAATTACGGCATGTGCGGGCGCGGCTTCCGGCCACGTTTCCTGTTCTCCTGGCCGAATGCCCGTATCGCCACGATGAGCCCCGAGGTTGCAGCCACGGTCGTCACGGAACTGCGCCGCCAGAGCCTGAAGGGCGCGGCCGACGAGGCAACGATCGCCGAGCTCGATCGCAGGACGCGGGCCCAGTTCGAGGAGCAGAGCGACCCGTATTATGCGACTGCACGGCTCTGGGATGACGGGATCATCGAGCCGGCGCAGACGCGCGACGTGCTCGGCCTGTGTCTCTCGCTTGCCGCAGGCGAAGCGCGCGACACCTCCCCTCGCCCCGTCTACCGGATGTGACCGCCGCCATGTTCGAGAGCATCCTGATTGCCAATCGCGGCGAGATCGCCTGCCGCATCATCAAGACCTGCCGCCGTCTCGGCATCCGCGCCATTGCAGTCCATTCCGATGCGGACCGTGACGCGCTGCATGTGCGCCTCGCGGACGAGGCCATTTCCATCGGCCCGGCCCCCGCGCGCGACAGCTATCTGCGAGCCGACCGGATCATCGAGGCTGCACTGGCGACAGGCGCGCAGGCGATCCATCCCGGCTATGGCTTTCTCTCGGAACGGCTCGACCTGATCGCAGCCTGCGAAAAGGCAGGAATCACCTTCATCGGCCCTTCGGCCACCGCCATCGATGCCATGGGCGACAAGATCCGCTCCAAGCAGATCGCGCGCGAGGCCGGCGTGCCGGGCGTGCCCGGATATGACGGGGCCGACCAGTCCCGCGACGTGCTGAAGCGGGAGGCGTTGCGCGTCGGTCTGCCTGTCATGATCAAGGCCTCTGCCGGTGGCGGCGGCAAGGGCATCCGCAAGGTCGAACGGGAGGAGGATCTCGATGCCGCCATCTCCGCGGCGGGCAGCGAGGCACAAGCCGCATTCGGAGACGGGCGCCTGCTGATCGAGAAATTCGTGACGCGCCCGCGCCATGTCGAGGTCCAGGTCGCGGGCGACAGGCACGGCGCCATCGTCCATCTCTTCGAGCGCGATTGCTCGGTGCAGCGCTCCAACCAGAAACTGATCGAGGAAGCGCCAGCCCCGAACCTGCGGGATGAGACACGCGCGGCCCTGCATGACTACGCCTTGAGGTTGTCGCGCGCGATTTCCTACGACAATCTCGGGACCGTCGAATTCCTTGTCGATGCCGTGACGCAAGAGGTGTTCTTCCTCGAGATGAACACCCGACTGCAGGTCGAGCACCCGGTCACCGAAGCGATCACCGGGCTCGATCTGGTGGAATGGCAGATCCGCATCGCGGCAGGCGAGCCCCTGCCGCTCGCCCAGGGAGAGATCCGCTGCTCGGGCCACGCCATCGAAGCCAGGCTGACGGCAGAGCGGGCGGAGCACGGCTTCCGGCCCGATACCGGTGTGATCAGGCTGTGGCGGGAACCGCAGGCGGCGCGCGTCGACAGCGGCATCGCAGCCGGCAGCGAGGTCACGCCGCATTACGATTCCCTGCTCGCCAAGGTCATCGCCCATGCGCCCGATCGCACGAGCGCGGCCCAGCGGCTCGCCAGAGGGCTGGATGGGATGGTGGTGCTCGGGCCGGCGACCACCCGTGCGTTCCTGGCGGATGCCCTGAGAACTCCGAGCTTCACGAGGGGCGAGGCCACAACCCTGTTCCTGAGCGAGAATTTCCCGGGAGGCTGGAAGCCGCAAGCCGTGCCGCAGGACCTGCTCAATGCGGTGGCGGCGGCCCTCTGGCTCACGGCGCGCGGGACCGAGCCCGACGGCACGCCATGGCATGCGCTCAAGGGTTTTCGCCTTCTCGCGCCTGCCGGAAGGCCGGCGACGACGCATCTGGCCATCGGAGCCGGCGCAGATGCGACGCGGCTCACTATCGAAACCCATGGTGGCTTCCTGCGCGTCGCGTCAGCAGGCGGCCAACATGACATCGCGCTCCGTCGGGGGGCCTCGGACGCCGAGTGGGTGGTGACCATGAGCGGGGCGAGCCAGATGGCATACGCCGTCTGCGATACCCAGGGTCTGCTCCTGCGCCTCGGCGGCTTCGAAGGCCGGATCGAAATCGCGCTTGCGATCGAGGCCGCAGCAGCGCGCCGCGATGCGGGCGGCGATTCCGGCAGCACCGTGCGGGCACCGATGCCAGGAACACTTGCGGCGTTGCATGTCGGCGCCGGCGACACCGTCGAGGCCGGGCAGATCGTGGCCGTGTTGGAATCGATGAAGCTCTTCATGGAGTTGAAGAGCCCCGCCGGCGGAACGGTTCAACGGATCGGTCCGAGGGCCGGATCGACGGTGGCAGCCGGCGACATTCTGGTCGTGATCGAGCCGGTCTGAGCGCGAGCGCGGTGCCGATCGCCTCGCGTATCGGCCCGAACAGTGGATTGCGGCCCTCGGGAAAGCCGATGCAAACACCGAAAGTTAGATCTTCGGACCGGACAGGAGATCCGGTGCGATCGACACTCATAATTTAGAGCATGCTCAATGCGAAAAACCGTTGCCACTTTTTCGCAGCATGCTCTAGGTGCCCACCGCCTTCGTCGGCGCGGGCGTCTTCCTCACCGTGACCCGTGCCGAGGCGAGGCGCCGATAGAGCGTCCGCCGGCGAAGCATGGGCAACCAGTCGTAGAGGAACATCTCGGCCGGCCTCCAGATCACGACCCAGCCGACGATCACGAAGCTCTCCTGAAGCACGCGCGCGAACGGCCCTTCGATACGCTCCGACAGCCACCAGCCAATGAAGAGACAAGCGCTCAGGACGATGAGGCCGATCAGGAAGGCCAAGCGACCGTCCCGAAACAGCTGCCGCATCGCCTTTGTCTCAGATCGCGCGCGCCCGTCGAACCAATTGCCGATGGCCGCGACGAGATCGGGCGCCGCGCCGCCGGCTTCGCCGTCCGCCGCGATGTCGATGAGGATTTCAATGGCGCGATCCTTGGGCAGCTCCTCGGCCCATTCGACGATGTACTGCTCGGCATCCGCCGACAGGTCGCGCTGGCGGAAGGGAAACGGATCGAGCGTGTTGAACAACTGCGCGCCATCGGTCAGGCTCAGTTCGATCGTGCTCGCGTTGCGCAAGCCCGGAACTGCATTGTCAGCCATCAGTCACCGCCATTTCCCATGATCGCGCCAACACCTCTGCCGAACCGCATGTCGAAATACCGGCCGAAGTTATCGCATCCTGCCCTGAATATCCTGCCGACGAGCCGGCTTGATTGAAGTCAATTCCCCGCACCGGCGAATACCGCATATGACAACCACCTCTTGCATAGGTTGCGTGGGCGTCTCAGTCTGGTGATATTGCAGTGCAAAAGATCATCGTGAAGTTTCTGACGTATCGGCCCCCGGCCATATGAGGACAACGATATGGTGAGCGCATATTCCACGACATCGCCCGGCGCTGCCGCTGCGACGGCCCATTCCGGCTCAGATCTCGCCGCGTATCTGGTCGACGCCGCCCAGCGCAACGTGCTGATGCTCGATGTGTTGCGCCGGCGCGGCGACAATTATCTCGACCATCTGGCGATGGCGGCTCCCAATGTCCTCGGATTTGGCTTCGAGATCGTCATGAGCGGCCGTAGCCTGCCCCGCCCGGTCAATTACGGCCTGGTCCGGATCATTGCGCCCGAAGGCGTCGTCACGGACGAGTCCTCGCGCCCCTTCATCGTCGTCGATCCGCGTGCCGGCCATGGTCCGGGCATTGGCGGCATGAAACCCGACAGCGAGATCGGCGCAGCGCTCGCTGCCGGACATCCCTGCTATTTCATCGGCTTCCTGCCGGATCCGGTCAAAGGCCAGACGATCGAGGATGTCGGCTGCGCCGAGGCTGCCTTCATCGAGGCCGTCACCAGACGCCATCCCGGCTATTCCGGCAAGCCTTGCGTCATCGGCAACTGCCAGGCCGGCTGGGCCGTGCTCGGGCTCGCCGCCGCCCGGCCCGAGCTGATGGGGCCGATCATGGCCGCGGGCGCGCCGCTGGCTTATTGGAATGGCAAGGACGGGCTCAACCCGATGCGCTATTCCGGCGGCATGCTGGGGGGCTCCTGGCTCACCTCGCTGACCGGAGATCTCGGCGCCGGCATCTTCGACGGCGCCTATCTCGTTCAGAATTTCGAGAAGCTGAACCCGGCCAACACCTGGTGGAGCAAGCTCTACGATGTCTGGTCGAAGGTCGACACCGAGGCCGAACGCTTTCTCTCCTTCGAGAAATGGTGGGGCGGGCATGTGCTGCTCAACCGCGAAGAGATCGAATTCATCGTCGAGCAACTCTTCGTCGGCAACAAGCTGACAAGGGGGGAAGTGACGCTCTCTTCCGGCAAGCGGATCGATTTGCGCGAAGTCACCTCGCCGATCGTCGTGTTCTGCTCCTGGGGCGACAACATCACGCCGCCGCAGCAGGCGCTCGGCTGGATCACCGATCTCTATGGAAGCGACCTCGCGCTGATCGCAGCCGAGCAGACGATCGTCTACTCCATCCACCCGCAGGCCGGACATCTCGGCGTCTTCGTTTCAAGCTCCGTGGCGAAGAAGGAGCATACCGAACTCACGGAGAACATGGATCTGATCGACATCCTGCCGCCAGGACTCTGGGAAGCCGTCATAACGCCGCGCGAGCCCGGCCAGGACTACGCCGATCTTGTGACCGGCAACAATATCCTGCGCTTCGAGGCGCGCAGCCTCGACGACATTCGCGCCCTGGGGCTGAACACGGCGGAGGATGACCGCCGGTTCGCGACAGTCGCCAGGGTCTCCGAGATCAATGCCAGTTTCTACAAGACCTGGCTGCGCCCATTCGTGCAGGCTACTGCCACGGCGCCCGCTGCAGAGCTGGAACGCCGGCTCAATCCGCTGCGCTCACAGTTCGAGATCTTTTCGCACAACAACCCGTTCATGCGCGGCGTCAGCGGCTGGGCGGAACTCGTGCGGGAACACCGCCGCCCCGCAGCCCCGGACAATCCATTCCTGGCCTGGCAGGAGATCATCTCGCAGAACATCGTCGCCTCGCTCGACCTGTTCCGCGACATCCGGGATTCCACGACCGAACTCGTCTTCAAACAGATCTACGGCGCGCCTGCCTTGCAGGCGGCGCTCGGCGTCACCGACGAGACGGCGCGCCCGTGGCCAGCCGATCGCGAGCGCGGCGTCGCGGCGCTCGAAGCAGGTCGTTCCGACCTGACTCAACGGGTCGGCCGCATCAGCGCCAAGATCGCGATCCTGCGGGCGGTGATGTACGTCCTGGCGGCGCGCGGCGGAATCGACGAACGGATCTTTGCCGTCCTGCGTCGCCTGCACGGCAAGCATCAAAGTCTCGACGGCATGACGCTGCAGCAGTTCAAGCTCAACGTCCGCGAACAGTTCTTCATGCTGCGCTTCGACGGCGAAGCGGCGGTCGCAGCGATCGCCACGGTGTTGCAAGCCGAGGCGCCCCATATTTCGCTCGAGGAATTTCACGACATTCTGACCGCTGCAGGGCCCCTCGAAGGCGAAGCGCTTGCCCGTTTCGAGCGGATCAGCAGGATGTTTCCTGCCTCTTCGCCGGCGCGTGAGCAGCACGAGACCGCAAGCAATCTGCACCGCCTGCCGAGCCAGACGGCTGTGCAAGAACGAACAGTCCTCGACACCCCGTCGAAGGCAGCGCCCCGCCGCAGATCATCGCCGAGGAAGTGAGGCGCAGAATGGTTCAGCCTTCCCAATCCGCCGCAGCCCCCAAGTCAGGCGATGCGCGCGGCAAATACGAGCGCCTGATCGCCACGGCGCGCGCGCTTCCGCCGGTCGCGACGGCCGTCGCCCATCCCTGTGACGAGTCTTCCCTGAGAGGGGCCCTCGATGCCTCGGCGCTGGGCCTGATCAAACCCATCCTGGTCGGTCCTACCGCGCGGATCATCGCGACCGCAAAGGAGAATGGGCTCGACATCGCGGGTTTCGAGATCGTCGATACACCGCATAGCCATGCGTCCGCCGCCAAGGCGGTCGAGCTCGTGCATGCAGGCAAGGCGGCCTTGCTGATGAAGGGCAGCCTGCATAGCGACGAATTGCTCGCCGAGGTCACGAACAAGGAGACCGGCCTGCGTACAGGCCGGCGCGTCAGCCATGTCTTCATCATGGATGTGCCGTCCTATGCCGAGCCGCTCTTCATCACCGACGCGGCCGTGAACATCTTTCCCGATCTCGACGCCAAGCGCGACATCATCCAGAACGCCATCGATCTGCATGTCGGGCTCGGCCTGGGGGCCCCGAGGGTCGCGATCCTCTCGGCCGTGGAGACCGTGACCACCAAGATCCCCAGCACGATCGAGGCGGCAGCGCTCTGCAAGATGGCCGATCGCGGCCAGATCACCGGAGGCCTGCTCGATGGGCCACTGGCGCTCGACAATGCGATCAGCCCGGAGGCGGCCAGCATCAAGGGCATCGTCTCGCCGGTCGCGGGCCGCGCGCAGATCCTGGTGGTGCCCGACCTCGAAGCCGGCAACATGCTGGCGAAGAACCTGACCTTCCTGTCCGGGGCCGATGCCGCCGGCATCGTGCTCGGCGCGCGCGTGCCGATCATTCTGACCAGCCGCGCCGACAATGTCCGGACCCGCCTCGCCTCCTGCGCCGTTGCCGGGCTCTATGCCCATGCGTTGCTGCAGGCCAAGCCAATCGGAGCCTAGCCGGTGACCGAGGTCCTGTTCGTCGTCAATGCCGGCAGCTCGAGCATCAAGTTCAAGCTCTACTGCGTTGCAGGCGATGATATCGAGCTGATGTTCGGCGGCGCCGTGGACGGGATCGGAACCCGTCCGCGGCTCAAGGCAAAGAGCCATGACGGAACGTCGCTGATCGAGCGCAGCTTCACCGTCGCGGAGGTTGCGAACTCGGCGCAGGCGCAACAGGTCGTTGCCGACTGGGTCGTCGGCGAGATCCGGGACATGGCCATCATCGGGATCGGCCATCGCGTCGTCCATGGCGGCCCGGTCTATTCGGCACCGGTGCTGGTCGACGACGCGGTAATGAAGACGCTCGAAACCTTCATCCCGCTCGCGCCACTGCATCAGCTCAGCAATCTCGACCCGATCCGCGTGCTGCGCCAACGCCGGCCCGACCTGCCGCAGGTCGCCTGCTTCGACACGGCCTTCCATCGCGGCCATCCCGAACTCTCAGACCGTTTCGCCCTGCCGCGTGCGCTCTATGACGAGGGCGTCCGGCGCTACGGCTTCCATGGCCTGTCCTATGAATATGTTTCGAAGGCGCTGTACGGCATCGCACCGGAGATTGCAGACAAGCGGGTGATCATCGCCCATCTCGGCTCCGGGGCTTCCGTCTGCGCCTTGCAGGGCGGCCGCAGCATCGAGACGACGATGGGCTTCACCGCGCTGGACGGACTGCCGATGGGAACGCGCTCGGGTTCGCTCGATCCCGGTGTCGTCCTGCATCTGATCGAGCAGAAGGGCATGAGCCCGGCCGCAGTCGGCCAGATGCTCTATCACGAAAGCGGCCTGCTCGGGCTGTCCGGCATCAGCAACGATGTGCGCGAACTGCAGGAGAGCGAGAGGCCCGAGGCCGCAATGGCGATCGACTTCTTCAGCCTCCGCGTCGCGCAAGCCATCGCCAGCCTGTCGGTCACGCTCGGTGGGCTCGACGGCATCGTCTTCACGGCCGGCGTCGGCGAGAACGCCTGGCAGGTCAGACAGAACGTGGTTGATCGCCTGCACTGGGCAGGACTGTCGCTCAAGGCCGAGGCCAACCTGCGCAATGACAGGCGCATCGATGCCGAAGGCAGCCGGACGCAGATTTTCGTCGTCGCGACGGACGAGGAACGCATGATCGCGCAGCATACGCTGCGGCTGCTTCGGAGCACCGGAGTGGCTGCGCGAGAGCCCGCGCGGTCATAACGCAGGATCAGGAAGCAGCCGGTTCTCGCCGCAAGCGCAACCGCCGAGCTCGGAGAGTGATGATGATAGTGGTCCGTCTACCCGCAGCGACAGCCCTGGCGGTGGCGCTCCTGACCGTCGGCAGCGTGCTCGCCCCGGTCTCGCGCGACCTCTCGATCACGGCGCCAGCCCAGGCCCAGTCGAAGATCCAGGCGTTCCTCCAGCGCTTGCGCAGCGGCTCGATGCCCAGCGGGATTGCCAAGTCGAACGGCCGTATCGAGGCGACGCAGATCGATATCTCCGCCAAATATGCCGGCCGCCTGTCGCAGGTGCTCGTCAATGAGGGCGACGACGTCACCGCCGGGCAAGTGGTCGCGCGCATTTCGTCGCCGGAATACGAAGCCCAGCTTCGCGGCGCCCAATCCCAGGTTCTCAAGGCCAAGCATGGGCTGGCGGAAGCCAATGCGCTGATCGTCCAGCGCAAGAGCGAGATCACCCTCAGCCAGGCTGAGCTGGAGCGTGGCCAGCAGCTCGTCGACAAGGGCTATCTGACCAGGCAGACCTTCGACCAGCGCGTCGCCAAGGCAGATACCGCCAAGGCCGCGCTCGTCGCAGCCGAGGCCCAGCGCGACCAGGCGCAGTTCGCGATCAAGAGCGCCGAAGCCGAGGTCGACCGCATCGAGGCGGTTCTCGTCGACATGACGCTCGTCGCGCCCCGCAGCGGCCGGGTTCAGTACCAGCTCGCACGCGCGGGCGAGGTCGTCGGCGCAGGCGCGCGCATCCTGACGCTGCTCGATCTCAGCGATGTCTACATGACGATCTATCTCCCGGCCGCACAGGCCGGGCTGCTCGCCCTTGGCGACGAGGCCCGGATCACCGTCGATCCGCTGCCCCAATATGTCATCCCGGCCAATGTCGGCTTCGTCGCGGCGGACGCCCAGTTCACGCCGAAGAGCGTCGAGACGGCCGACGAGCGGGAGAAGCTGATGTTCCGCGTCAAGCTGCAGATCGATCCGCGCGTCCTGAAGAAATATCACCGCCAGGCCAAGACAGGGGTGCGCGGCATGGGCTTCGTCCGGACCAGCCCGTCGATCCAGTGGCCCGAAGATCTCACCGTGAAGCTCCCCTGATGAACGACGGCGTCATTGCCAAGGTCGAGCATGTCTCGCACCGGTACGGCAAAACGGTTGCGCTCGACGATGTCTCGATCGACTTCCCCTCCCGCCGCATGGTGGGGGTGATCGGTCCCGACGGCGTCGGCAAATCTGCGTTGCTCGCCCTGATTGCCGGCGTCAGGGAAATCCAGACCGGACATGTCACGGTCTTCGGTGGCGACATGGCCGACAAGGCCCATCGCGAGAAGCAGGGCGCCCGCATCGCCTATATGCCGCAGGGCCTAGGCCGCAATCTCTATCCGACGCTGAGCGTCTTCGAGAATATCGACTTCCATGGCCGGCTCTTCGGCCAGGGCGCAGCTGAGCGCAGGCGGCGGATCGACGAATTGCTGAAGGCGACGGGTCTCGACCCGTTCGAAGGCCGCCCGGCCGGCAAGCTGTCGGGTGGCATGAAGCAGAAGCTCAGCCTGTGCTGCGCCCTGATCCACGACCCGGACCTCCTCATCCTCGACGAGCCGACCACCGGTGTCGACCCGCTTTCGCGCGGCCAGTTCTGGGACCTGATCAACACCATCCGTGGCCGGCGGCCGCAAATGAGCGTGATCGTCGCCACCGCCTATATGGACGAGGCCGAACGCTTCGACTGGCTGGCCGCCATGGATGACGGCAAGGTGATCGCCTCCGGGCCGATCTCCGAGATCCTTGAAAAGACGGGACAGAAATCCCTGGAAGCCGCCTTCATCGCGCTGCTGCCAGAGGCAAAGCGGGCGCAGCACCAGGAGGTCATCGTACGCCCGCGCCCGGCCAGCGACAGCGCCGTGCCGGCGATCGAGGCCGAGGGATTGACCCGACGCTTCGGCGATTTCACGGCCGTCGACCATGTCAGCTTCCGGATCGAGCGCGGCGAGATCTTCGGCTTCCTCGGCTCGAACGGCTGCGGCAAATCGACGACGATGAAGATGCTCACCGGCCTGCTGCCGGCGACCGAGGGCTGGGCCAAGCTGTTCGGCAAGCCGATGGGCTCCAACGACATGGAGACGCGCCGGAATGTCGGCTACATGTCGCAGGCATTCTCGCTCTATACCGAACTCACGGTCCGGCAGAATCTCGAACTCCACGCAAAGCTCTATCACCTGCCGAACGATGAGATCGAAGGTCGCATCGCGGAGCTGCTCGCGCGCTTCGACCTCAGGGATGTGGTGGACTCGCGGCCCGACAGCCTGCCCCTCGGCATCAAGCAGCGCCTGCAGCTTGCGGTCGCCGTGCTCCATCGGCCGGCCATGCTCATTCTCGATGAGCCGACCTCCGGCGTCGACCCGATCGCGCGCGACGCCTTCTGGCGCACGCTGATCGATCTCTCGCGCGATGACGGCGTGACGATTTTCCTCTCGACGCATTTCATGAACGAGGCCGAGCGCTGCGACCGCATCTCCCTGATGCATGCCGGCAAGGTGCTCGCAGTCGGCACACCGGAGGAACTGGTCAGGGAACGTGGAAGCTCCTCGCTGGAGGACACCTTCGTCGACTATCTCGCCGAGGCCGCAGGGATCGATCGCGAAGCGAAACCGGAGGCGCCTGACCCGAACGCGGTACTCCCGCCGCCGGAACCCATCCGGCCCCCGCGCCGCTTCGACCCGAAGCGGCTCTGGGCCTATTCGCGGCGCGAGACGATGGAGCTGCTGCGCGATCCGATCCGGCTTGCCTTCGCCTTCCTGGGCCCGCTCGTCCTGATGATCGCCTTCGGCTTCGGCATTTCCTTTGATGTCGAGAACCTGCGCTTCTCGGCGCTCGACCAGGACAATACCCCCGAAAGCCGCCAGCTGATCGAGGCCTTTTCCGGCTCGCGCTATTTCGACGAGCGTGCGCCGATCAGGACGGCCGAAGAGCTCGACCAGCGGCTGAGGAACGGCGAGTTGCAGCTCGCGATCGAGATCCCGCCCGGCTTCGGGCGCGACCTGCAATCCGGCAGGAAGCCGGAGGTCGCGGTCTGGCTCGACGGCGCCATGCCGTTCCGCGCCGAGACGACGAAGGGCTACGTCACCGGGCTTGCCGCGCAATACGCCAAGGAATGGCTTGCCCAGAACAGTGCCGGCACGAGCGCGGCCAGTCTCGTCAATGTCGAGACCCGTTTCCGCTACAATCAGGCCTTCAAGAGCGTCAATGCGATGGTGCCGAGCGTGATCATGCTGATGCTGATCCTGATCCCGGCCATCATGTCCGCCATTGCGGTGGTGAGGGAGAAGGAGACCGGCTCGATCGCCAATTTCCAGTCGACGCCGATCACCAAGTTCGAGTTCCTGTTCGGCAAGCAGCTGCCCTATATCGCGATCGCGATGATCAGCTTCGTGCTGCTGGTGCTGCTTGCGATCATCCTCTTCGGGGTGCCGATCAAGGGCTCGATTGCGATGCTGGTGCTCGGCACCCTGCTCTACGTGATCGCGACGACGGGCTTCGGCCAGTTGATCTCGACCTTCACTAGGACACAGGTCTCTGCCGTCTTCGCCACCGCGATCCTGTCGATCATACCGGCGGTGAACTTCTCGGGCCTGCTCGTTCCGGTCGCCTCGCTGTCCGGCGGAGCACGGATGATCGGGCTCGGCTTCCCGACGGCCTGGTATCAGCCGGTCAGCGTCGGCGCCTTCACAAAGGGCCTGGGTTTCGACGACCTGTCGTTCAACCTCATCATGCTCGCTGGCTTCGCAGTCCTTTTCCTCGTCGTCTCGCAGCTTCTCCTGCGCAAACAGGAGCTCTGAGATGTCGCCGGAGAGAACCAGCGCCACGACGGAACCAGCGCAGCAAGGGCCAACGGGCCTTCGGCTGCATCTGGCCAATATCTACCAGCTCGTCATCAAGGAACTGCGCAGCATCCGGGCTGACCCGGTCATGCTCATCCTCGTGGTCTATGCTTTCAGCATCGCCGTCTACACGGTGGCGACCGGTGCCTCGACCGAGGCGAAGAACCTGACCGTCGGCATTGTCGACGAGGACCGCTCCGATCTCTCGCGCCAGATCCAGAACGCACTGAACCCACCGCTGTTCAAGAGCGCGGTGACGATCAGCGCACGCGACATCGACGAGGAGATGGATCACGGCCGGCTGGTCTTCGTGCTGGAGATCCCGCCCTCCTTCCAGGCCGATCTTCTCTCCGGCCGGCGGGCATCCGTGCAGCTCAATGTCGATGCCACCGCGATGACCCAGGCCGGAAACGGCTCGGTCTATATCCAGTCGATCATCGCGCAGGAGGTGACGAATTTCCTGGCCGGCCGGGAAACCGTGACCAGCGCCCCCATCAATGTCGTCATCCGCTCCAAGTTCAATCCGAACCTGAATTCGGCCTGGTTCACCTCGGTGATGCAGGTGATCAACAATGTCACGTTGCTGACAGTGATCCTGACCGGCGCGGCGCTGATCCGCGAACGCGAACAGGGCACGGTCGAGCATCTGCTGGTGATGCCGGTCGTGCCGGCCGAGATCATGCTGGCGAAGATCATCGCCAACGGGCTCGTCATCCTGGTCGCTGCCGGACTGTCGCTCGCGGTCGTCGTGCAATGGTGGCTGCAGGTGCCGATCGCCGGCTCGCTGACGCTCTTCCTGGCGGGTGCGGCGCTCTACGCCTTCACGGTCGCGGCGCTCGGCATCATGCTCGGCACGCTCGCCACCTCGATGGGCCAGTTCGGGCTGCTCGCCATTCCGATTCTGGTGATCATGCAGCTCCTGTCGGGTTCCAGCACGCCGATGGAGAGCATGCCCGTCTGGCTGCAATATGTGATGCAGATCATCAGTCCGACACCGCATTTCGTGGCGTTCTCGCAGGCCGTGCTCTATCGCGGCGCGGGCCTCTCCGTGGTCTGGCTGCAGCTCGTCGCGCTCGTCGTCATCGGCAGTGTATATTTCACCTATGCGCTCAGCCGTTTCCGCCGCGTGATCTTCGGAGACTAGTCAGATGGGCACGATCGACGACATCGTCCGCGGCAAGAAGGGCCTGATCGTCGGCATCGCCAACGAGGACAGCATCGCCTTCGGCTGCGGCAGGGTCCTGCACCGGCTCGGCGCGGAGCTGGCCATAACCTATCTCAACGCCAAGGCCGAGAAATGGGTGCGCCCGCTCGCAGAGGAACTCAGCAGCCCGATCATCATGCCGCTCGATGTCGAGATGCCCGGGCAGCTCGACGCCGTGTTCGAGGAAATCACCAGGCGCTGGGGCAAGCTCGACTTCGTCATCCACTCGATCGCGTTTGCGCCGCGCGACGACCTGCATGGCCGGGTCGTCGATGTGACGCGGGACGGCTTCGAGCAGGCGATGCGCGTCTCCTGCTATTCGCTGATCGAAATGGCCCGCAAGGCCGAGCCGCTGATGAGCGCGGGCGGCGCGATCCTGACCATGAGCTATTACGGCGCCGAGAAGGTGCTCGACAATTACAACATCATGGGACCGGTGAAGGCCGCGCTCGAGAGCACGACCCGCTATCTCGCCCATGAACTCGGCCAGAAGGGCATCCGCCTGCACGCGCTCTCGCCCGGCCCGTTGAAGACACGCGCCGCCGGCGGCATTGCCGGTTTCGACGAGCTTCTGTCCCAAGCCGCGGCGCGGGCTCCGCAAGGGCGCGTCGTCACCATCGACGAGGTCGGGCAGGTCGCCGCTTTCCTGATCAGCGATGCCGCCACCGGCATGACCGGAAACACGATCTATGTCGATGCCGGCTATCACATCATGGGTTAGGTCATCGGACCGGACATCGTATCCCGGCGGGTGATCTTCTGGGTTTGCATCGGCCCTCCCGAAAACCGTAATCCACTTTTCGGGCCGATGATTCTCTGTGCTTGCATCGGCTTTCCCGAAAACCGTAATCCACTTTTCAGGCCGATGATTCTCTGTGCTTGCATCGGCTTTCCCGAAAACCGTAATCCACTTTTCGGGCCGATGCCTGAGGCTGCCCGCCGCACGCTTCAGGCGGGGACAGCGCGCGGCGTTCCGTCCGGATCCGTCGCTTCCGGCTCCTGCGAGATCGGTGCCGTCAATGGGTCGATGATCTCGAAGGGACGCTCGACCCGGACAGGCGGCGCCTTGACGAGCACGCGCAGGCCGGAGACCGCGGCGAGCAGGATGGTCGCGGCCGCCATGAAATAGAGCAGCCCGCCAATATCGAAGCGCGACATGACGGCGGCGCCGAGCATCGGCCCCAGCGCCGAGCCGAAGCCGCTGACCAGGATCAACCTGCCGCTGACGGCAACGACGCGATCTGAGGGCATGCGATCGAGCGCATGGGCGACGCAGACCGGATAGAGCGTCGACATGAAGCCGCCGAGCACCGCCGCCACGGGCAGCACCGCTGCAAGCTTGGGGGGCAGCATGACCAGCAGCAGCGCCGCCGCCGCAAAGCCGAGCGCGAGGCCGGCCAGAACCAGCCGGCGGTCGCCACGATCAGACAGGCGCCCAACCGGAACCTGAAGCGCCAGACCGCCCAGCACCGCGACCAGCATGAAGAGCGCGATCGTCTGCTGCGGCACGCCATTGCTCAGCATCCAGGCCGGTACGAGCGCGTAGAAGGCGCTGCTGATCATGCCACTGATGACGCAGCCGACCACGGCCACCGGCGCCTGCCGGGTCAACTCGCCATAGCGCAGCGTCGCCTCCGGTGCGATCCCCGGCGCCTCGGCGCGCGTCGTGCTGACCATCACCAGGGCAAGTGCAAAGAGCACGGCGATGATGTTGAAGGGCGTCATGGAGTGAATGGCGAGTTTGCCGATCAGCAACTGGCCGAGCGCCAGCGCCAGGAACGTGCCGACCATGTAGATCGAGAACACCCGCCCGCGCTGATCCGCCTGCGCCTTGGCGTTCAGCCAGCTCTCCGTGGTGATGAACAGGCCGACGCAGCCCATGCCGATGGCGCCGCGGCAGGCGATCCAGGCCCATGGCGAGACAAGGAGCGGCATCGCGGCCGTCGCAACCACCACCATGCCCGCGAATGCGGCATAGGCGCGGATATGGCCGATGCGCTGGATCACCTGCCCGGACCCGACTGCCCCGATGGTGAAGCCGATGAAATAGGCGCTGAGCACGACGCCGTTCAGCGTGGAACCGAAATCCTCGATCGTCAGTCGCAGGGACAGGAAGGTGTTGAAGAAGCCGTTCGCGAGCTGAATGAGGCTCGTCGCGGCGATGAGAGTTCCGATCTGCACGAGCATCGGCCAGACTCCTTTCGCTAGCGGCCGAGAGATGCCGGCCAGAGTGTCGCGCGCCCGCAGGAATGCGACGTCCGCCCCGGAGATTCTTCGGGCGGTCCAGGGTGGCTAGCGTGAGAATGTGGGCTGAGTGCGTCGCAACATGGACTCGGGTGCCTGCCAGTTCGCGACGGGCGAGCAGCAGAACCGTCCGCTGGATGTCAGTCGTCCTGCCTCAGCTCCCAGGCGAGCATGGCATCATGGATCGCGTCGAGTTCCTCGTCCTTCGCCCGGCAATCCGGCCTGGTGCGCAGTTCCTCGAGGCGCTCGCAAGCGCAGGCGTAGTCCTCTTCCGAGTAGATAATGACCAGCCGATTCATGACCAACTCACCAACCATAAGACGGGCCAGGCCGCCCGCGATGACGACATGGGCTGGTCTAAAGACCGCCTGAATGACCTGCAGATGACAGCCGCGGGTGCCACATGGGATGCGCCCTGGGCGCTATCCGAACCGGCCGCTTCCGATATGCTCGTCGAACGATCGCCACGCCCGAGCCAAGCCGCAGACCGATATGGATGAACACGCCCTCCTGAGCCGCCTCGCCGTTTCCCTCGCCATCGGGCTCGTGGTCGGTCTCGAACGTGGCTGGCGCACGCGTGACGAGGATGACCACCAGCGCGCCGCGGGCCTGCGCACCTTCGCGCTGTCCGGGCTGCTCGGCGGCGTGACCGGAGCCATCGGCCAGCAGCTCGGGGGCATCGCGATCGGCCTGGTCTTTCTCGGATACAGTGCGGCTTTCGGCGCCTTCCACTGGCTGGAGGCGCGCGCCGAGCAGAATGTCAGTGCGACCTCAGTCATCGCCGGGATGCTGACCTTCATGCTGGGCGCGCTCGCCGTGGTGGGCGATCTCACTGCGGCGATTGCAGGCGCAGTCGCGATGACCTTGCTGCTGGCGTTGCGCGAACAGCTGCACCGGTGGGTGGCCTCGCTGAGCTGGCAGGAAATCCGCTCGGTCCTGACCCTGCTCGCGATGTCGTTCCTGTTGCTTCCGATTTTGCCGAACCGGCCGATCGACCCATGGGGATCGATCAATCCCTATTCGATCTGGCTGCTCGCCATCCTGATCGCGGCCGTGTCCTTCGGAGGCTATGTCGCGGTCCGGATCTTTGGCGACCGCCTTGGCGTGATCATGGCGGCGATCGCCGGCGGCCTCGCCTCCTCCACCGCGACAACGCTGACCCTGGCCGGGCTCGCGCGCCAGCATTCTGATTCCGGCCGTCTGCTCAGCGCCGGCATCCTCATCGCCGGGGTGGTGATGGTCCTGCGCGTCGCCGTGGTTGCCATGGCACTGAACCCGGTCCTGATCCCGCTCCTTGCACTGCCCCTTGCCTGCGCCGGCGGCGTCCTGGCGGCAGGCGCCGGCATCATGCTGATCAACACTGGCGGCTCCTCCGAGCGCCCGGAGCTGAAGATCTCGAATCCACTGGAACTCGGCTCCGCTCTGAAGATGGCCGCGTTCATCGCGGTGGTGATGCTTGCCGCACGCCTGCTGCAGCAGCATTTCGGCGATGCGGGCGTGCTCGCCACAGCCGCCCTGTCCGGCATTGCGGATGTCGATGCGGTCGTGATCTCGATGTCGCGCATGGCGCTCGGCGTCATTGACCCGACGCTCGCGGGCCATGCGATCCTGCTCGCGACAGGCGTCAACACGTTGGTCAAGGCCGGGCTCGCCGCCTCCACGGGCGGCATGGCGCTTGGCCTGCGGGTCGGCTGCGTAAGCGGCCTCGCCGTCGCGGCAGGGCTTCTGGCGGCGTTTCGATAGGCCGCGCCTTCCAACAGGGCGCGGCGCGCAGTTGGTTCGGGCTCCCGTCGGGCCCAACGGCCTCCGTTCGGCAGCCTCACGGCACGACATGGCCCCGCGCGCGTTTGCCATTGGACAATCGGCATGAGCACCCGGACCTGACAGGCGCCGCGCCCTTCAGCACGCAGATCCGGCTCGATGTCTGGCAGTGCCGGCCGGTCGTTCTGACCGCTCGGCGATCGACCATGCCATATCCGGCCCCGATGCCGGCGTTGCCCAGCGGCTGCGTGCCTCCATAGCCGATCGGCGGGCCTGCGCCCGGGATCCCGCCGCCACTCGAATGCAATCGGATATCCGGCACACTGTCGCTGAGCGAGGGGGGCCCAAGACCTTGCCTGGGGCCACCGGGTGTGAGCGGCGCGTTCCCTGGCGTGCCGATCTGCGCCCCGGCCGGCGCTGCCAGAACCAGGGAGAGCATGAAGGACAAAGCTGCGGTGAACCTGCGCGTCATGGTGAGGCCTCCCGGAACAACCAGCACTTGCACGGCTTGGAAGGCCTGCGTCGTCGCAGCCCTCGGCGCTCTTGTCGAGATCACACCTGTTGCAGGCCCGTGTCGAGTCGCGAGTCGGCGCCTCCGGTGGCTGCCGCTCGTCATTGACCGAGGCTGCGATCGACCTGTGAACGCGGCGGGCGAGCGGGCTGACGCGGCATGACACCGTCAAGCGGCCCAGGCGATATCCGCCAACGTCGGGGCTCGGGGACTGCCCCGGGGCAAGCAGTACGACTGCCCGAGGTCGGGCCGTGAGCTATCGGGAGCGAGCCCCGGGGGCCTGTGCGTGTTGGCTACCGAGTTGAACGACAATCAGATCCAGCCTGCCGTCGGGAGCGATGCGGATCACGCTGCCGTCTTCGTTCAGGATATAGGCTGACAGGCCTGCCTTCTGCGCGCGTTCGACCTCCCTGCGCCGGAACTGCTCAAGCTTCTCGTCACAGGTGGGGCTCATGGTGCGCTCCGACATTCGTCAGTGCGTGAAAGACTACGCATTCCGGCCGGTCGAATATGTGAGGCACCTCACTTAGCGTGACGCAGGGATGCCCGAGTGGGAATGCTGGGTCCGGGACGGCATGCCCAAGCGACGTTCCGCCGTCGTCGGACACGGCTCTCGCCATGCCAAATTGTGACGCCGATCTTCATCAGCTGGCTGGCACCAACGCCCGGCGTTTTCGTCGAGCGGCCGCATTGCCGTATAGCTCTGCTCATCGAATCGCCATTGACGGAAGAGATCATGCCTAAGCTCTGCAAGTTCACTTCGCCCTCCGATGGGAAGCCCGTCTACGTCAATCCCGCGCAGGTCAGCGTGGTCTACACGTTCAAGGGCAACCCGCCGGACACCATCATCGGCTTCCGCAAGGACTTCATGCTCGGCGTGAAGGAGAGCCTGGAAGAGGTGGTCGAGATTCTCGACAAGGCGACGGCCGAGGAGACGGCTGGCAGCTAGACCTGCGAAGTATGGGGCTGCCGGGTCGCTCGGGCCGTTCCGGCTCGCGCGGGAGCGTCCCGGCCTTGCTCCCGATTGACCTTATCCTGGTCAGGACAGCCGCCTGTCGCGGATGTCGAAAATGCGCTCGCATATCCCGAGATGTTCGGCGAGCAGCGTCTGCAGAGGCGTCAGCGGCCGGAAAGCGCGCATGTCCTGCTCGAAATCGACCTCCTCGGCCCAAGCCGCGATCGCCTCATCGGCAACGAGCAATTGCTCCTCGGTCGGGGCCCCGCCGTGGGGTTGGCCCCTCTCTTCCGCGAGGCTCAGCGCGATCGTCTGCCGCAGCTCCTGCTCCAACCGAATGAGCGGCTCGAGTTCATCGACATAGGACATGAAATCTCCTCCTGCAGGCGCAGCGAGCACTCGCTGCTGATCGGATCGTGTGTGAGCCATTCAGGCAGCTCGCGAGTAGGTACCTTCCGCCTGCCACACACCCATATCGTTCAGCGCCTAGAGCCTGACAGCATGGCATTTGCGAGCGGGAAGCCGACTTGCCCGCATTGCTACCGGACATATGCAGAGCAGGCCGCCACTCGGAAGTGATGCTTCGCGATTCGTGATCAGCAGCATAAGACCGAGGAAACGCTCGGCTCTTTGCCCCAGATTGGCCCTACGGCTGATCCGGAATGCTTGTGAAACCAAGCTAAACAATGGTGCGCAGGAGGGAACCGTAAGAAACCTATTTGGTATTAAAATTTAAAATATTTTTCTAATTCAAGTATCCATGAGGCCAACGATAAGGCCAACAATCAAAAACGCTGCGGCGCTCCAAGTGAGCTTTCTACAGGCGGAAGCGTTTTGAAGCAAGTCTGGCGATACGCCCCTCACGGCGCTTGCCCAACGTCTAGCAAAAATGGGCGCGAATGCTATCTTCGCGCCGGGATGACGCAAGAGACTCGACGGCAGGTGGTCACGATGAAACAGGCATTGTTAGCGGCAGTTGCCGTCATTGGCATCAGTGGTACAGCCACCGCCCAAAATTGCCCCTATGATTCCCGGTGCATCAACAATCCGTATGGAGCCGGTAACCCGTACAATCCGGACAGCTTGAACAACCCCTATGGCCGCTACGGCTCGCCTTACAGCAACGAGTCAGCAAAGAACCCTTACGCAACAAACGCGCCGAAGCTCTATGACCAAGACGGTAACTATCGAGGTCGCCTCAGCGCGAATCCATACGATCCAGACAGCACGAGCAATCCTTACGGACGATACGGCAGCCCGTATTCGTCTGACAGCATCAACAACCCCTACGGGGCAGGAAATCCGTATGGCCGACCGCTAACCGTTGTGCCCCAGAACTGACTACTTGGCTTATTGGCCGCAAAAAATTGGTTCGAGCCTAGGAGCCGTGGGCGCTTGGTCTCGAGCGGCGGCCTGCACTGTGAACTGATGGGGTGGATCCCCCCTCCGGCTGGCACCGTAAGGTGCCAGCGAGCGCCATCAAGGCGCGTTCGAAGGAGGAGCCGTGGCGATCGATCTCGCCAAGCGAATCTTCCAAGTCTGCGCGACTTCAGGCCGGAATTATCTAGGAAAATCAGCAACCTCAAGGGGTTGGATGGTGCCGCAAGAGGGATTCGAACCCCCGACCCCCTCATTACGAATGAGGTGCTCTACCAGCTGAGCTATTGCGGCGACGGGTGGGGCTCTACCAGCCCTGCCCAATCTTGGCAAGACGAACGGAGCAGAACATGCCCCGTCTTCTCACGATTTGCGCAGCTTTTCCGTTTCGGGCTTTTCCTGGCCGAGCGCGACGATGCCACGGCGGATGGCGCGGGTGCGGGTGAAATGCTTGTGCAGGGTCTCGCCATCGCCGAAGCGAATGGCGCGGGTCAGCACCGAAAGGTCTTCGCTGAAGCGCCCCAGCATCTCCAGAACCGCTTCCTTGTTGTGCAGGAAGACGTCGCGCCACATCGTCGGGTCGGATGCCGCGATGCGGGTGAAATCGCGAAAGCCGCCGGCCGAGAACTTGATCACCTCGGACTGGGTCACCGCCTCGAGATCCTCGGCCGTGCCGACGATATTGTAGGCGATCAGGTGCGGCAGATGGCTGGTGACGGCAAGCACGAGATCATGATGCTGCGCGCTCATCACCTCGACCAGGGCGCCCATGCCCTCCCAGAAATGCCGGGTGCGCGAAACCGCACCGTCATCGCTGCCGTCCGGCGGAGTGAGGATGCACCAGCGATTCAGGAAGAGGCTGGCAAAGCCCGCATCCGGGCCGGAATTCTCTGTGCCCGCAACCGGATGGGCCGGGACGAAATGCACGCCCGCTGGCAGATGCGGCGCGACAGCCTCGACCACCGCGTTCTTGACCGAGCCGACATCCGAGACGATCGCGCCCTGCTTCAGGGCAGACGCGATCTCGCCTGCGACCGCACCGCAGGCGCCGACGGGCACGCAGAGAATGACCAGATCGGCATCGGCCACGGCGGCCTGCACGGTCTCCGCCACCTCATGGCCGAGATCGAGCTCGCGGGCGCGGGCCCGCACGCCCTCGTCCCGGTCGCTCAGGATGATACGGCCGGCCAGATTGAGATCCTTGGCCGCATGGGCGATCGACGAGCCGATCAGCCCGATGCCGATGATCGCGACGCAGCCGAAGATCGGCTCTTCGCGCCGCGGGGCGAAACTCTCGGTCGGCCCCGACATCACTTGCCGGCCAGGAAGTCGCCAAGCGCCGCAACGACGAGGCGGTTCGCCTCCTCGGAGCCGATCGTCATGCGCAACGCGTCCGGCAGGCCATAGGCCGCGACGCTGCGCAGGATCAGTCCGCGCTGGCTCAGGAAGGCGTCAGCCTCCTTCGCCGTCTTGCCGGAGGTTTTTGGGAAATGGATCAGGATGAAGTTGCCGACCGACGGCGTGACGGTCAGGCCGAGCTTTTCCACCTCGGCCGTCGTCCAGGCGAGCCAAGTCTCGTTGTGCTGGAGCGCGGCCGCGACATGGGCTTCGTCGGCGATCGCAGCGGTGCCGGCCTCGATCGCCGCGCCGTTGACGTTGAACGGGCCGCGGACGCGGTTGAGCGCATCGATGACATGGGCAGGCCCGTAGAGCCAGCCGAGCCGCAGATTGGCGAGGCCGTAGATCTTCGAGAAGGTGCGCGCCATCACGACGTTCTCGTTGGTCGCCACCAGTTCGAGCCCCGACGCATAGTCGTTGCGACGGACATATTCGGCGTAGGCGGCGTCGAGCACCAGCAGCACATCGGAGGGCAGGCCGGCATGCAGGCGCTTGACCTCCTCGAAGGGCAGGTAGGTGCCGGTGGGGTTGTTGGGATTGGCGAGGAAGACGATCTTCGTCCGGGGCGTCACCGCCTTCAGGACCGCGTCGACATCGGCAGTGAGATTGGTCTCGGGCACGACCACGGGCTTGCCGCCGGCCGCCAGGATGGCGATGCGGTAGACGAGGAAGCCGTGCTCGGTGAAGATGCCCTCGTCATCGTCGCCGAGATAGGTCTTGGTGACGAGCTGCAGCAATTCGTCGGACCCCGAGCCGCACACGAGGCGTGCTGGGTCGAGACCGTAGCGCGACGCGATCGCCTCACGCAGCTTGGTGGCCGAGCCGTCCGGATAGAGCTCGAGCTTGCCCTTGAGGCTGTCGAAGGCGGCGATTGCCTTCGGGCTCGGGCCGAGCGGGGTCTCGTTCGAGGAAAGCTTATGCAGCTTCACCCCCGCCGGAGCCGTGGACTTGCCGGGCACATAGGCCTCGATATCGAGGACACCGGGACGCGGAACAGGGCGGGAAGCAGGCGTGGCCATGGCTTGTGGACCTTGTCAGGGGAATGAGATGGAGATCAGCGGACTGGCTTGACGGCAAAACGGGCGGCGTGGCTGCCGATTTCTGCGAACTCGCTGAGGCCGGCAGGTTCGAGCGCGGCACGGATCGCGCTCTGCTCGACTTCTCCCGAAGCAGCGACCAGCAGCGAAAGATGCGAACCGTCGGCGGCGCTCGCCGAGACCTCGGCGAGATGCTGGGCGAGCCCTGCACGCAGCGTCTCCGACCAGCGTTCCACCCTGGCGGCATAGAGCACGATCTCGCGCACGGCCGCATCCGCAAGCGGCTTGGCGATGCAGTAGACCGGCGTGCCCGCGGGATGGTCAGGCCGCTCGATGAAGGGCAGGCGCGCGATGATCTTTGGCCGCTCCGGGCCGATGAGATCGCGCCACCAGACACCGGCGCTGGCGCCGAGATCCATCCGGAAGATGCCGAGATCGCCAGCGGATTCGGCAACGGCAGCGATCACCGCACGCGCATGCTCATGGGTAACGAAGGGCACGGTGAAGCCGAAATGGAACCGCGCGGAATCGCGCATCGCCGCATCGCCACCCGAGACATCGGCATGGACGGCGTAATTCGCCTGAACATAGGTGAAGGTCGCGATGATGATGCGCCAGATGCCCTCGACGGTGTCGAGTGGCAGCAGGCCCTTATGACGCAGCGCCAGGCGCTTCATCATATCGGCCTCGCGGCCGGGCCGGAACGCCGAACCCGACACCTGCGTCTTCTTCACGGCGATCAGCGTTTCGATGATCTGCGAGCGCTCCATCAAGAGCGCGTGCATCTCGCTGTCGATACGGTCGATCTCGCCGCGCAGATCGGCAAGGGTGGTCGGAGCAATTTCGGTCATGGCGTGATCTTGGCGCGTGAGGCGACGGACGCGCGTCTCTTAGACCTCAAGCCGGCGCTTAGCAAAGCCAGCTTCGCGCGGGGCCGCGTTGACAGCGCGCCTGCGGCACGCCATCGGTAAGTTCGATCTTTCGAACGAGCCGACCGGCAAGACAAATCAGCCTGTCAAAGCGGACGACTATGCACGACGAAATCCAGAGCCTTGCGGACCCGCTGAAGGAAGCGAACGAGCCCTCCAGTCCTGTTGTCCGGTTCGACGCGGCCACGCCACTGGTGATGGATTGCGGCGTAGTGCTCGACAGCTGGCAGATCGCCTACCAGACCTATGGCGAACTCAATGCGGCCAAGTCGAATGCCGTCCTCGTCTGTCATGCACTGACCGGCGACCAGCATGTCGCCAGCCGGAACCCGATCACCGGCAAGGGCGGTTGGTGGACGGCGATGATCGGCCCCGGCAAACCGATCGATACCGACCGCTTCTTCGTGATCTGCGCCAATGTCGTCGGCGGCTGCACCGGTACGACGGGACCGGCCTCGACCAACCCGGACACCGGCAAGCCCTGGGGCCTCGGCTTTCCGATGGTGACGATTCGCGACATGGTGCGGGCTCAGGCGCATCTGGTCGATGCGCTCGGCATCGAGTCGCTGTTCTGCGTCGCCGGCGGCTCGATGGGCGGCATGCAGGTGCTGGAATGGGCAGCGAGCTATCCCGCACGCGTCTTCTCGGCGCTGCCGCTTGCGACCTCCGCCAAGCACTCGGCCCAGAACATCGCTTTCCACGAAGTCGGCCGCCAGGCGGTGATGGCCGATCCTGACTGGCGCGGCGGGCGCTATCTCGAAGAAGGCACGCGTCCGTCCAAAGGCCTCTCCGTGGCGCGCATGGGTGCGCATATCACCTATCTGTCGGAACCCGCTCTGCACCGGAAATTCGGTCGCAAGCTGCAGGATCGCGAGGCGCCGACCTTCTCGTTCGATGCCGATTTCCAGGTCGAAAGCTACCTGCGGCACCAGGGCCTGAGCTTCGTCGAACGCTTCGACGCCAATTCCTATCTCTATGTGACGCGCGCGATGGATTATTTCGACATCGCCGCCGATCATGACGGCGTGCTCGCCAAGGCCTTCGCGGGCACGAAGACGCGCTTCTGCGTCGCCTCCTTCACCTCGGACTGGTTGTTTCCGACCGCGGATTCACGTGCCGTCGTTCATGCGCTCAATGCTGCCGGCGCTTCGGTCTCCTTCGTCGAGCTTGAAAGCGACAAGGGCCACGACGCCTTCCTGCTGGAGGAACCGAACCTGTTTGCGACCACCCGCGGCTTCATCAATGCGGCAGCTCGGGCAAGAGGGTTGTGAGGCCATGGCGCTGAGCGAGACCTATACCAATCGCATCGACCTCAAGCTCGTCGCCGAGATGGTGACGCCGGGCACGCGCGTGCTCGATGTCGGCTGCGGCGACGGCGCATTGCTGGCCCTGCTGGCCGAGACGCGCCAGGTCGACGCACGCGGCATCGAACTGTCTCGCGAGGGTGTCGCGGGCTGCGTCGCGCGGGGGCTGTCGGTGATCCAGGGCGACGCCGATACCGACCTCGCCGACTATCCCGATGATTCCTTCGACTACGTCATCCTCTCCCAGACGATCCAGGCGACGCGCAATCCGCGCCTGGTTCTGGAGCACATGCTGCGCATCGGCCGTCGCGCCATCATCTCCTTCCCGAATTTCGGGCATTGGCGCATGCGCAGCCAGATCTTCTTCCGCGGCCAGATGCCGGTGACCGATGCCCTGCCCTATTCCTGGTGGGACACCCCGAACATCCATTTCTGCACGATCCGCGACTTCGTCACCCTGTGCGATGTCGTCGGCGCACAGAAGGAGCGCGCCGTCGCGCTCGATGCGGCGGGCGGCAAGGTTGGCGTCAGCGCACCCTGGTGGTTCTGGAACCTGTTCGGCGCGCAGGCGGTGTTCCTGCTGAAGCGAGGCTGAGCCCTCCCGCTCCCGAGACCGAGTGCCGGACGAAGCGTCGGCGGATCGGCGCAGCGCAGCCCTAAAACGAGAAAAGGGCCGCTTGCGCGGCCCTTCCCTCATCCGTCTCGCGGCGGTCGCTGCCTCCTTCCCAGTAGGGAAGAACGAGGTCGTACCGTCCCTATTAGTTCAGCGGCACGCCCTCAGGCCGCCTTTCGCGGGTGACGCTGACATCGCCCAGCATCAACCCGGTCGGCCCAACGGTGACCTTCACCGTCTCGCCATCCGTGACCTTGCCGGCGAGCAGCAGTTCCGCCAGCGGGTCCTGCACCGTTTTCTGGATCACCCGCTTCAGCGGACGTGCGCCATAGGCGGGATCGTAGCCCTTGTCGGCCAGCCAGGCGCGGGCGTCTTCGGAGAGATCGAGCACGATCTTGCGGTCGGTCAGCAGCCTGGCGAGGCGTGCCAGCTGGATATCGACGATCGCCCCCATATCCGCCCGCTTAAGGCGATGGAACAGGATGATGTCGTCGATGCGGTTCAGGAACTCGGGCCGGAAGGCCTGCCTGACCACGCCCATGACATCGTCACGCACGGCGTCGCTGTCCTGCCCTTCGGGCTGGTTCACCAGGAACTCCGAACCGAGATTCGAGGTCATGATGATCAGCACGTTGCGGAAATCGACCGTGCGGCCCTGACCGTCCGTCAGACGACCATCGTCGAGCACCTGCAGGAGCACGTTGAAGACGTCCGGATGCGCCTTCTCGACCTCGTCGAAAAGGACGACCTGATAGGGCCGCCGCCGTACGGCTTCGGTCAGTGCTCCGCCTTCCTCGTAACCGACATAGCCGGGAGGCGCGCCGATGAGACGCGAGACCGAGTGCTTCTCCATGTATTCCGACATGTCGAGGCGCACCATCGCCGTATCGTCGTCGAACAGGAACGACGCGAGCGCCTTGGTGAGCTCGGTCTTGCCGACACCCGTGGGTCCGAGGAACATGAAGGAGCCGATCGGCCGGTTCGGGTCCTGCAGGCCGGCACGGGCACGCCGCACGGCTGTCGAGACCGCCTCCACCGCCTCGCGCTGGCCGACGACGCGCGCTGCCAGCACCTCCTCCATCCGGAGCAGCTTGTCCTTCTCGCCTTCGAGCATGCGATCGACCGGCACACCGGTCCAGCGGCTGACGACCTGCGCAACATGGTCAGGCGTCACCGCCTCTTCCACCATGCCGGAGGTATCGCCAATCGCCTCGACCTCGGCGAGTTGCTTCTCCAATTGCGGGATCTCGCCATAGGCGAGCTCACCTGCACGCTGATACTCGCCCTTGCGCTGCGCCTGGGCCAGTTCGTTGCGGGCATTGTCGAGCTTGGTCTTGATCTCCGCCGCCTGGCCGAGCTTGTCCTTCTCCGCCTTCCAGCGGGCCGTGATCGTGGCCGAACGTGTTTCAAGATCGGCGAGTTCGGATTCCAGCCGCTTCAACCGCTCCTTTGAGCCGCTGTCGCTCTCCTTCTTGAGAGCCTCCTGCTCGATGCGCAGGCGCACGATCTCGCGGTCGATCGAATCCAGCTCCTCGGGCTTCGAATCGACCTGCATGCGTAGGCGCGCCGAAGCCTCGTCGACAAGGTCGATCGCCTTGTCGGGCAGGAAGCGGTCGGTGATGTAGCGGTTCGACAGGGTCGCGGCCGAGACAAGCGCCGAGTCCGTGATGCGAACGCGGTGATGCTGCTCGTATTTCTCCTTGAGGCCGCGCAGGATCGAGACCGTATCCTCGACCGTCGGCTCGTCGACAAAGACGGGCTGGAAGCGGCGTGCAAGCGCGGCGTCCTTCTCGACATATTTGCGGTACTCGTCGAGCGTGGTCGCGCCGACGCAGTGCAGTTCGCCGCGCGCGAGCGCCGGCTTCAGCAGGTTCGAGGCATCCATGGCGCCGTCCGTCTTGCCGGCACCGACCAGGGTGTGCATCTCGTCGATGAACAGGATGACGCCACCATCGGAGCTGGAGACCTCGTTGAGCACCGCCTTCAGGCGCTCCTCGAACTCGCCACGATATTTCGCACCCGCGATGAGCGAGCCCATGTCGAGCGCAAGCAGTTCCTTGTCCTTCAGGCTCTCCGGCACGTCACCATTGACGATGCGCAACGCAAGGCCCTCGGCGATGGCGGTCTTGCCGACGCCGGGCTCGCCGATCAGGACGGGATTGTTCTTGGTGCGGCGGCTCAGCACCTGGATGGTGCGACGGATCTCCTCGTCGCGGCCGATGACCGGGTCGAGCTTGCCCTCGCGGGCAGCAGCGGTGAGATCCCGCGCATATTTCTTCAGCGCGTCATAGGCCTGCTCGGCAGAGGCTGAGTCCGCGGTGCGACCCTTGCGGATCGCCTCGATCGCGGCATTCAGCGCCTGCGGCGTCACGCCGGCCTTGGCCAGCGCCTTGCCGGCCTCGGTTTCCTTCTCGACCGCGAGGGCCAGAAGAAGGCGCTCGACCGTGACGAAGGAATCGCCGGCCTTGTCCGCAGCCTTTTCCGCCGTATCGAAGACACGGGCGAGGCCTGGCGTCAGATGCAGGCCGCTGGCGCCACCGCCGCTGACCTTGGGCAGCTTTGCGAGCGCCGCATCGGTCAGTTGCAAGGCAAGTTTCGACTGGCCACCCGACCGATCGATCAGGCCGGCTGCCATGCCCTCGCTGTCATCAAGCAGCGCTTTCAAAAGATGTTCGGGCGTAAACTGCTGGTGCCCGTCGCGCAGCGCAATCGTCTGCGCCGCCTGCAGGAAACCCTTTGCCCTGTCGGTGTATTTCTCAATGTTCATATTGTCGCTCCGCCCGCCGGCACGCCCCGTGGCGACGCATCCGGCTGCCTTTCATCAGGATAGGGCTCCCGAGGGACACCCTTCGCAACCAAAGATAGTGTGACATCCGCGCAACGGAAGGGGGCCCCTTGCGAATGATTGACGGCGCCCTTCCGACAGGCTCAGCCTTGGCCATGGCGGGAACAAGGCGACAGCAGGCGATTCGCAAAGCGTTGAGGGCGCTCGCCCCCGGCATTCCGCTTGCCGATGCCGAAGCGGTCCTGGCGCTCGCCGAGCGCCGCCACATGAAGGATCTGCCGCCCTCGACGGCGCTCTGGCTCGCTCTCGGCAGCCATGTCCGCCACGTCCATACCGATTACGAGCGGCTTCTGGCGGAAGGGTACGACCGCGACGCGGCGCGCTTTTTCGTCGTCGAGGACACCGATGCAGTGCTCTCCGCCTGGGGCTGCCAGCGCTCCGTGGAGAACGAAGAGGCCGAGGCCGAGGAGGCTTGAAGTCAACCTGATCGAACCGATGCAAGGATTTGATCGGTCCCGCCTCGTAGAACCCGCTATATCACCCCTGCCCGATCAGCCTGCGGACTGAAAGACTCCATGCGTGTCGCCTCGCTCTATCGCTACCCCGTCAAGGGTCTCTCGCCCGAACCCGTGCAATCGGCTTCGCTGAGCACGGGGGGCTTTTTCCCTGGAGACCGGCTTTTCGCCATCGAGAACGGCCCTTCCGGCTTCGACCCGGCCGCGCCCGTCCATCAGCCGAAGATCAAGTATCTGATGCTGATGCGCAATGAATCGCTGGCACGGCTGCAGACGCGCTATGACGACGAAAGCCGCGCGCTTGTCATCAGGCAGGATGGACGCGAGACCTTGCGGGCCGACATGACGACGCAGGACGGCCACGCGGCCCTGACGGCCTTCTTTGAAGGTTTCATGCCGGACGAGCTGCGCGGCAAGCCGCAATTGCTCACCGCCCCGCAAAGCTATCGCTTCATGGATTCACGCTCGGGGTTCATGTCGATCATCAACCTCGCCAGCGTCGCGGATCTCGGCAACCACCTTGGCACCCGGCTCGATCCGCTGCGCTTCCGCGGCAATGTCATGGTCGAGGGGCTGGCCGCCTGGGCGGAGAACGACCTGGTCGGGCAGGAGCTGTCCACGCCGTCGGGCCTGCGCCTGCGTGTGATCAAGCGAATCGAACGCTGCGCGGCAACCAATGTCGACCCGCAGACCGGAGCCCGCGATCTCCAGATCCCGAAGGCGTTGATGAAGACCTATGGCCATGTCGACTGCGGAATCTACTGCGAGATTCTGAATAGCGGCACGCTGACCGCTGGCATGCATCTCGAAAGCCAGGCCCCGCAAGCGACGCTCGACCTCGGCGTCGCCTGAGCCAAAAAAACAGGGGCCCGTCGGGCCCCTGTCATATCTGGTCAAACCGGAGCGCCTTACTCGGCAGCGCTATCGGTTTCCGACCCCAGCGCGTCCATGACTTCGCGTGGCGAGCGGCGGCGGCGCGTGCGCTTCGGTGCGGCAGCCTCTTCGGCGGCCGGCGCTTCGGCAGGAGCAGCAGCAGCCTCGACCGGTGCCGCAATGGGCTCCTCGGCGACGGCGATCGGAACCCGGACCGGATTGGTCAGGAAGGACGGAAGCGAAGCAGCGACATCGTTCGCCTCGCCTTCAGGCTCGACCTCCCGGCGCGGACGACGCTCGGCGCGCTCGGGACGCGGCCCCCGCTCCGGCCGGTCGCCGCGCTCGAAGCGACGCTCGCCCTGGCTCTGCGCCGGGGCGTTCTCGCCCTGCTCGGTAGAAGCCGGCTGCTCGGAACGCGGCGCGAAGCCCCCGGGCTGGCCGTTCTGCCCGCCTTCGGGACGGTCGAACCGGCGTTCACCACGATCGGGGCCACGGTCCTGGCGATCATTGCGATCGAATCGGCGGTTGTTGCGGTCGTTGAAGCGATCGGTGCGGGGCGGGCGGTCGAAGCGTTGGCCGTTGTTCTGCTGGCCATCCTGGCCCTCGCCATCCCCACGGGGGGCAGCATTCTGGCCATACCCGTTGCCGTTCACGCCTCCCTGAGCCTGATGCCGCAGCTCAGGCTGAGGCGAGCCCTGCGGGAAGGCAGCATTCTCATCGCCCTCACCCTCATCGTCCCCCTCGTCGCCCTCCTCACCAAAGGCGCGATTCGGCGGGAAGCTATGGCCGTATTGCTGGGCCATCTGCTCCTGCGCCGCGAGAAGGATGCGGTAATAGTGCTCAGCGTGCTGGAAATAGTTCTCAGCTGCGACCGGATCGCCCGACGACTGGGCATCGCGCGCCAGCTGCAAGTACTTCTCCGCGACATGCTGAGCGGTACCACGAACTTTGACGTCCGGGCCGTTCGACTCGTAGCTGCGCTGCAACGGGTTGGGCGACTTTCGATTGCCGTTGTTGTTATTGTTATTGTTGTTGTTGTTACGGCCGCGCATACGCCGGTTCTGACCTGGTCTCATTCGCGTCTATCTCGCGCTCTGTCTGTTCAAAGCAACCGGGTCACTGTCATACGCGTACCGGCACGCGGCGGGTTGCGGCGCCGTGCCGGAGGGAGTCGACCTGAAGGGGCAATGCGCCGTTCTTGGTCTTCACGCGCTCGTTTCCAAAAGAGGCGGTAACTCGCCCCATGAGCCGAACGGCACATCCATGCCTTCGGAATTCCGATCTTGCTTTGTCAGTTCCGTCAAACTTCGGACGTGTCCGGAGGCAAATCCTCGTCAATCAGGAGGAGGCTGCCCTAGGCTCGGCGCTGACGACACCAGCTTCGGCTGGTATCTGCATAGCGGCTTTTGCGTCCGGTTCCAAGCAAATTCGCACAATCCCTGTGCGTATCCGGTTCAGCGGGAGAAGATCAGCGCGCGCTCGTGTCCACCAAGGTCCTTGCGCGCTCCGTGATACCGGAAGCCTTCGGCCCGCATCAAGGCAGAGACATCCGGCTCCTGCCCGGCACCGATCTCGAAAATAACGATGCCACCCGGTGCCAGAAACGGCGTCAGCTCGCGCGCGAAGAGCCGATACGGAACGAGCCCGTCGATCCCGCCATCCAGCGCCAGGAGCGGATCATAGGCGCGCACAGCCACATCCAACCCGGGAATCTCATCGCCT
This sequence comes from Allobosea sp. 2RAB26, assembly GCF_052115465.1. Taxonomy (NCBI): domain Bacteria; kingdom Pseudomonadati; phylum Pseudomonadota; class Alphaproteobacteria; order Hyphomicrobiales; family Alloboseaceae; genus Allobosea; species Allobosea sp. 2RAB26. The sequence goes on from NZ_JBFRGS010000006.1 coordinate 64,373, forward strand.
GGAATATAGGGCGGATTGGAGACGATCAGGTCGAAGCGGCCCTCAAGGTCCTTCACCCAGTCGCCTTCCCGAAACGCCACGCGGTCACCGACGCCATTTGCAAGGGCATTTGCGGCTGCGACCTTGCAGGCCTCTCCCGACAGGTCGATACCCAGGCCCCTGGCCTGCCTGAACTCACTCAGGATCGCGATGAGCAGGCAGCCCGTGCCAGTCCCGAGGTCCAGCACCGACAACGCGTCCCCGCGCCTCTCACGAAGGGAATGGACCGCGGCCTCGACGAGCGTCTCGGTATCGGGGCGCGGCTCGAGCGTCGCTGGCGAGAGCTTGAAGGTCAGTCCCCAGAACTCACGCTCGCCGAGGATGCGCCAGACAGGTTCGCCTGCCAGCCGCCGCGCGACGTAGCCATCCAGATCCGCGGCGGCCTGCTCACCGAGCAGAGCGTCGTCCTCCGCGCCGGCCCCAGCCACGGCTTCAACAAGAAGGCGCGCATCAAGAACCGGCGTATCGCCCCCCACAGCGCGAAGACGCGCCGCAAGCTGCCGGCGTGCCTCCCGATTGGTCAGCACACCGACAGCTTGCGGCGAAGGCGTTACAGCGTCGCCACCGCTCTGCAGTGGCGACGTCACTGGGCTGGCGCTCGCATCGACATCAATTGCCCTGCATCTTGTGGTCCATGCAAATCTTCATCTTCTGATTGATTGACGATTTACTCTCGCGCGCTCCGTGCATTTCCTGCGAACACGCCTTGCGCGCCTGCGACTGCGTCATCGCATTCTGCAGCGGCACGGCCTGTCCCTGGACGACGCGGCCAAAAGTCTGCGTCTGAGCTTCAGCGGTCCCTGCCGTAGCCAGCGCCATCAGACCGGTCATCGCAATCACTGATGCAAGTTTCATGGTTTCCTCCAGCCTGCTTTCAGGTCGATATGGAAACAACGCCAGTCCGGTAAAAAGGTTTCACGCGCCGCTTTGCGCTGCAAGCAACGTCGCCTGGTGCTCCGCCGTAAGGGCATCGATGATCTCGTCGAGCGCCAGCCCCTGCATCATCTCGTCGAGCTTGTAGAGCGTCAGGTTGATGCGATGGTCGGTCACGCGGCCCTGCGGGAAATTGTAGGTGCGGATCCGCTCGGACCGGTCACCGGAGCCGATCTGCGAGCGTCGGTCCGCCGCGCGTTCGGCGTCGGCCTTCATGCGCTCCATGTCGTAGAGCCGGGCGCGCATCAACTCGAAGGCACGCGCCTTGTTCTTGTGCTGCGAGCGCTCATCCTGGACCACGACCACGATCCCGCTCGGGATATGGGTCAGGCGGACGGCCGATTCGGTCTTGTTGACGTGCTGGCCGCCGGCGCCCCCGGCACGCATCGTGTCGATGCGCAGATCGTTGTCATTGAGCGCGACGTCGACCTCGGTCGCCAAAGGCAGCATCGCCACCGTCGCGGCCGAGGTGTGAATGCGGCCGCTCGCCTCGGTATCCGGCACGCGCTGGACGCGGTGAACCCCGGATTCAAACTTGAGCTTGGCATAGACGCCCCGGCCCGAGATCTCCGCGATGACTTCCTTGTAGCCCCCAACCGTGCCTTCGCTCTCCGAGATGATGTCGACGCTCCAGCCCTTCTGCGACGCGTAGCGCTGATACATCCGCAGCAGGTCTCCGGCGAAGAGCGAGGCCTCGTCGCCGCCGGTGCCGGCCCGGATTTCCAGAATGACGCCGCGTTCGTCGGCAGCGTCCTTGGGCAGGAGAGCGATCAGGATCTGGTGGGCACGCGTGTCGATCTCGGCTCGAGCGGTGTCCCGCTCCTCATAGGCGAGATCGCGGAATTCGCTGTCGGTCGCCGGATCGTCGATCAGCCCCTGCGCCTCGTCGAGAGAGGCCTGCGCATTGCGCCAGGAGGCAATCGCTGCAACGACGGGTTCGAGCTCCGCCAGCTCCTTGGCAAGCTCTACCGTACGCACGGCATCGGTCGAGCGATTGATCTCGTCGGTGGCAACGGCGTGGCGAGCGACGATGCTGTCGAGACGGTCTTGAGGAAGCTGAAGGGACATCAGGAACTCGGAAACACTGTTTGGGGACCGGCGAAGCGCGCTTCAGCGTCGCTAGACCGGCACTTTCAATTCGGTCGCCAATGCCGAAAGCTGCGAACGCAGGCTCGATGCACCATCGGAAGAGGCGAGCATCCAATCCATACGCTCGCGCAGCTTCCTGACGTCAAGCGCACGCAGCATCGCCTTGACCGGCCCGAACGACGCCGCCGACATCGAGAAGGAGCGATAGCCTAGGCCGATCAGCGCCATCGTCTCCAGCGGCTTGCCACCCATTTCACCGCAGACCGAGACCGGGCAACCTGCCTCGCCCGCAGCCTCAACGATCGTGCGCAGCGCGCGGAGCGCTGCAACGCAAAGCGGATCGAAGCGCTCTGACACCCGGCGGTTCTCACGATCGGCAGCGAACAAGAACTGCATGAGGTCATTGGTGCCGATCGACAGGAAGTCGGCCTCGCGCGAGATCTCTGCCAGTTCGAACAGCAACGACGGCACTTCGACCATGACGCCGAGCTCGAGATTGGTGGGCGCCGGACGCTCCTGCTTCTCCATCATGGCGAGCTCGCGGCGCACGATGAAGCGCGCGCGCAGGAACTCGTCGACGGTCGCGACCATCGGCAGCATGATGCGCATGTCCTGGCCGGCTCCGGCCCGCAGCATCGCCCTGATCTGGCCGCGCAGCAGGCGCGGCTTGTCGAGGCCGATCCGGATCGCGCGCCAACCGAGCGCCGGATTCTCCTCCTCAACGCGCTCCATATAGGGCAGGACTTTGTCGCCGCCGATATCGAGCGTCCGGAAGACGACCGGCCGGCCCTGCGCTGCCTTGAGCACGGCCCCGTAGAGCGCTTGCTGCTCGGTCGTCGTCGGCATGTGCTGGGCGACCATGAATTGCAGTTCGGTACGGAACAGCCCGATCCCTGCGGCCGCCGTCTCATCGAGACTGTGCATGTCGACCAAAAGGCCGGCATTGATCTGGAGGTTGATCTCGACCCCGTCCTTGGTGACGGCCGGCAGATCCTTGAGCTTGCGGTACTGTTCCTGCTTGCGGGCGCGCAGGCGGGCCTTGTCCTTGTAGGCGTTCTCGACGTCCGGCTGCGGACGGATCTGCACCTCGCCAGCCTGGCCATCGACGATGACGGCGTCGCCGGACTGGATCAGCGCGGTTGCGTTGACGATCTCGCCGACGGCCGGAATGCCAAGCGCCCGCGCCACGATGGCGATGTGGCTGGTCGGTCCGCCTTCCTCGAGGATAAGCCCACGCAAACGGACGCGGTCATAATCGAGCAGCGCCGCCGGCCCCATCGAGCGGGCGATCAGGATGGCGTTCTCGGGCAACTTCTCGTGAGCAACGCCATTCGCCTTGCCCATCAGGGTCCGCAGCAGCCGATTGGCGAGATCGTCGAGATCGTGCAGCCGCTCCCTGAGATAGGGGTCGGTCTGGCGCAGCATCTTGGCGCGGGTGTCGGATTGCACACGCTCAACCGCAGCTTCGGCGGTGAGACCGGTCATCACCACTTCGCGCATCCGCCTGAGCCAGCCCTGGTCATGGGCGAACATGCGGAAGGTTTCGAGAACGTCACGATGCTCGCCGGTATGAGCCACGTCGCCACGCTCGATCAGTTCGTCGATCGCGGTTCGCATCTCGGCGATGGCGGCCTCGAGCCGCTTGACCTCGCGGGCGGGATTCTCGGCAATCAGATTGGTGATCGCGACCCGGGGTTCGTGGAGAACGGCGTAGCCGAGCCCGACACCGTCCGCCAGCTTGACGCCGACACCGTGAATCGGCCGGTCGAGGCCAATCATGCTGCCGGGCGGCGCCAGCGATTTCAGCCCGCCGGCCGCGATCATCTCCGCCATGATCATGGCGGTGGTCTGCAGCGTCTCGATCTCTTCCTCGTTGTAGAGCCGCGATGCGCGATTCTGGATGACGAGGACGCCCATCACGGCGCCGCCGCGCAGGATCGGGACGCCAAGGAAGGAATGATAAATCTCTTCGCCCGTCTCCGGACGATAGGAGAAGGCCGGGTGCGACTGCGCGTCGGACAGGGCGACAGGCTCGGCTTCGCTGGCGATCAGGCCAACGAGACCTTCGTCGGCGCGCATCCGGGTCAGGTGCACCGCCTCGCGATTCAGGCCCTCGGTCGCATAGAGTTCAAGCGAACCGTCCTCGAGCAGGACATAGACCGAACACACCTCCGCGACCAGATTGCCGGCGATCAGGACGACAAGCCGATCCAGCCGCTCCTGCGGGCTGACGGGCGCTGCCATGACCTCGCGGAGACGGCGCAGCAGAACGCCCGGACCTCCGAGAGCGCCTCGCATCAAATCGGCCCTCCGCCCGCCTCCTCAGACATCGTTGCCGATGCCGCTCGCAGACCTGATACCTGGCTCCGGATGAGTCGGCAGCATGCCCCGGTTCTTGTCGCCTTCTAGCGAGCGAAAGGAGTGTTCGGCAAGGGCCGCCGTTACAACCCCGAGGTGAAATCGGCGGCAGCGCTTCTCATTAATGTGGCAAGCGCCCGTTTCCAGCCGAGATTTGTGACAGATCCGACAATGTCGGAACGGTCGTTGCGGCGCCGCTTGCGGATTTGGCCGGAGCGCGCGAAGTCGCCGGTCGCTGCTTGGCTCCGGTCGCCGGCTTGGCGCGAACCGCTCTCTTGGTCGCTGGGAGCGTCACCGGAAACCCGGCTTCGCCCTCTGAGAGCGCGGCAAGATAGGTCTCGGTCCACCAGCCGATATCGGTTGCGGCGATGGTGGCGTAGAGCTTCTCGAAACGCCGGATTCGCTCCGGCTTCGGCATGACCAGCGCCTGCTGGATCGCCTCCGACATTTCCGAGAGATCGTAGGGATTGACGATCAGCGCGTCCTTCATCTGGCGCGCCGCCCCTGCAAAGCGCGAAAGAACCAGCACGCCAGGATCGGATGGATCCTGCGCCGCAATGTATTCCTTGGCGACCAGATTCATGCCGTCGCGCATCGGCGTGACCAGCCCGACTTGGGCACGGCGATAGAAGCCGGCCAGGACATTGCGGGAATAGGCCTTCTTGACCACGCGGATCGGCGTCCAGTCGAATTCGCCCAGCGCTGCGTTGATCCGCCCGGCCGTCTCGTCCGATTGGCGATCGAGTTCCGCGTATTCGGGAACATCTGAGCGGGAGGGTGGCGCGATTTGCAGCATGCCGACACGGCCGCGCTGCTCGGGATTTTCCAGCAGGAAGCGCTCGAAGGCCTCCAAGCGCTGGACGATTCCCTTGGAGTAATCGAGGCGATCGACGCCGATGACCAGCTTGCGATCGCCAAAGGCCTCGGTCGCGCGCCGGATCGACACCGCGGTCGTGCGCGCAGAACTCGTCGCAAGCTTGCGAAAGCCTTCGACATCGATGCCGATCGGGAAAGATTTGACCTGGATCGAACGCCGACCGAGGCGGACCCCGTCGCCATCGACCTTTGCGCCGCAGAGATTGACCAGTCCGCTCACCACATTGCGCGCATCGATCTCGGTCTGCAGTCCAACGAGATCATAGGCGCCGACCGTCTTCATCAGGGTGATGCTCGAGGGCAGAGCGCCAAAAACCTCGGAGGGCGGCCAGGGGATGTGGTGGAAATATCCGATCCGGTTCTTCACCCCGAGCCGCCGAAGTTCCGCAGCCAAGGGGATCAGGTGGTAATCGTGAACCCAGATCAGGTCGTCCGGCCGCAACATCGCGACGAGCGCCTTGGCAAAGCGGCGATTGACGGCGAGATAGCCCGCATAGTCGGCCCGCGAAAACTCGGTAAGGCCGAGGCGGTAATGCATGTTCGGCCAAAGGGCCCGGTTCGAGAAGCCGAGATAATAGGTCTGCCGCTCCTCCTCGCTCAGATCGGTCACCGCATAGGTCACCTTGCCGCGCTGGAGCGTCCGCACCGCGTGGGTCTTCTCTTCGCTGACATGCCCGCTCCAGCCGAACCAGAGCCCGCCATGTTTCTCCAACGCTTCTCGTAACGCCACGGCAAGACCGCCGGCGGCGACCTTCTCGCTGCGGTCGGGAATGGTGACGCGGTTGGAAACGATGACGAGACGCATGTCCGGGAAAACTCCGATCAGCCGGCTGCCCGAATTTCGACACCGGAAGCGGGAACAGAACGCGCCGGCGCACGTAATGTTTCCGAGGGGCTTCGGATGTCAGATGGCGAAGCCGCGTCAGGCTCGCGTTGAAATCATGATGACTGTGGCAAACTGAAAGCAGAATGTGGCAAGTTCACTAACATCCGCCCATAGCGCGGATGATGCAAGAACCCTCGCTCAGGCATTGGACAGCTCACCTGTCGTTCTTTCGCCCGTTTCGTCACGCAAACAGAACGAGATGATGGAACTGATCGAATCGGAATCTACCAACGAATCCCGCGACTTCACCAAGGTGGCGAAGCAGGTCGCTCTGTTTCTCGACTTTGACGGAACGCTGGTCGAAATTGCGCCGATGCCCGACGAGGTCAAACTCGACAGGCAGCTCGCGCCGGCGCTCGATACCCTGCGCTCTACGCTGGGCGGAGCGCTGGCGCTTGTCTCCGGGCGCCCTATCCCCGACCTCGACGGGTTTCTCGCCCCCTATCACTTCGACATCGCCGGCCTTCATGGCGCACAGATCCGCCTCGGCGGAACCATCCGCAGCCAGGCGGACGCTCCCGAAGCCCTGCGCGAGGCGCTGCGGGAGCTCATCCGTTTCGCCAACAGCCATGTCGGCATCCTCGTCGAGGACAAACGGATCTCGGCCGCCCTGCACTGGCGCCTGGCGCCGCAACTCCAGGATGAAGCCCTCGCGCTGGCCAGGAAGCTTGCCGCCGGGATGGGCCCCTCCGTGCGCTTGCAGGAAGGCAAATCGGTCGCCGAGCTGGTCCCAGCCGGGGCCAGCAAAGGCAACGCCATTTCCTGGCTGATGCGGGAAGCACCCTATAGCGGCCGGACACCGGTCTTCATCGGCGACGACATTACCGACGAGGCGGGCTTTGCCACGGTGAACGCGCTCGGCGGCCTGTCGATCCGCATCGGTGCGGGCGAAACCTGTGCCGGCCGACGCCTCGCCTCCCCGACTGCGCTCCGCACCATCCTGCTCGCCGCCGCAGAAAGCGGCAGCCTGACGACTGACGCTTTCTGCCAAGGCTGATCATGACCGTAGAAACCTCCACCACGGCGCGGCATTCCGCCTCGCTCGATCTTGGCGTGATCGGCAATTGCTCGATCGCCGCACTGATCGACCGGCGCGCCCATATCGTCTGGGGCTGCTTTCCCCGCTTCGACCGCGACCCGGTTTTCTGTTCGCTGATCGACAACAAGCCCGATGACGGCGACGCCATGCCCGAGAAGGGCGTGTTCGCGATCGAACTCGTCGGCATGACGCGATGCGAACAAAGCTATCTCGACAACACCGCGATCCTTTCCTCAGTCCTGTCCGACGACCAGGGCAACGCCATCGAGATTCTCGATTTCGCGCCTCGTTTCGTGCGCTACGAGCGTTCTTTCCGGCCGCCGCTGCTGGTGCGGCGCGTGCGCCGGCTTTCTGGCCGGCCGCGTATCCGGGTCGTGCTGAAGCCATGCCTCGGCCTCGGCGAATTGCCGGACGAGATTACGCGCGGCTCCAACCATGTCCGCTATGTTGGCGCCGACCAGACGATCCGGCTGACGACGGATGCGCCGATCTCCTATGTGATGGACAGCGTCCCTTTCGCGGTCGACCGGACCTTCTCCTTCTTCATCGGCTCGGACGAGGCATTGCGCGCCGAGATCGAGACGACCGCGCGCGAGTTCCTGGACAAGACGACGGATTACTGGCGCGACTGGGTGCGCTCCCTCTCCATCCCCTTCGAGTGGCAGCAGGAGGTCATTCGCGCCTCGATCACGCTGAAGCTTTGCAGTTTCGAGGAGAGCGGCGCCATCGTCGCCGCGCTGACCACCTCGATTCCGGAAGCTCCCGGCACCCAGCGCAACTGGGACTACCGCTTCTGCTGGCTGCGCGACGCCTATTTCGTGGTGCATGCGCTCAATCGGCTGGGCACGACGCGGACGATGGAGGATTATCTCGGCTTCATCACCAATATCGTCGACACCTTCTCCGAGAGCGGAGCGGAGCATCTGCCGCCACTCTACCCGATCACGCGCGGCGGCGTGCTGACCGAATTCGAGGTGCCAAACCTGTCAGGCTATCGCGGGCACCAGCCCGTGCGCGTCGGCAACGGCGCCGCGACGCAGATCCAGAATGACGGCTACGGCGCCGTGGTGCTCGCGGCGACGCATTCCTTCTTCGACCGCCGCCTGATCCAGCCCGGCAAGGACGCGCTCTTCGGGCAGCTCGAACGAATGGGCGAGCTCGCCATCGCAGTCTTCGACAAGCCCGATGCCGGCCCGTGGGAGCTGCGCGAGAAGCAGGTCGTGCATTCCTTCTCCAGCGTGATGTGCTGGGCGGCCTGCGACCGGCTCGCACGCATCGCCGGCACGCTCGGTCGCACCGACCGCAAGGACTATTGGCGTGGAGAGGCCAAACGTCTGAAGGGCGTCATTACCGACCAGATCTGGAACCAGGAGAAGGGCACCTTCGTCTCGACCTTTGGCGGCAGCGATCTCGACGCGACCCTGTTGCTGATCGCGGAGCTCGGCTTCGTCACGGCGGAGGATCCGCGCTATATTGCGACCGTCGAAACCATCGGCCGCGAGCTCGGCCGCGGCGACCTCTTGCTGCGTTACGGCACGCAGGATGATTTCGGCTTCATGCATACCGGCTTCTTGATCTGCGCCTTCTGGTATGTCGACGCGCTGCATGCGATCGGCCGGCGCGACGAAGCCAAGGACCTGTTCTGCCGCATCCTGAAACGGCGCAACAGCTTTGGCCTGCTTTCGGAGGATGCCGATCTCGAAACCGGCGAGCTCTGGGGCAATTTTCCGCAGACTTATTCCATGGTCGGGCTCATCAATTCGGCGATGCGGCTCAGCCGAAATTGGGAAGAGGCGTTCTGAGGGCCCACTGAAACAGGGGGCCATTCCCGCCATCGACGCTGGCCCCGGGAGCGAGCATCGATGCTGTTTGCGTCGCCACCCTGTCAGCAGCGATTCGACCGACGGATGGTTGGGACGCGACCGCGCATCCGCGTCGGGGCAATGCGCCCGGACCTCACTCCATGCGCGCAGCCGTGCGCATCACGGCAAGCGCCAGCACCTGCGCCGCCGGCACGATGCTCTCGACTTCGAGGAATTCGTCGGGAGTGTGCGCCATTCCGCCGATCGGGCCGACAGAGCACAGGGTCGGGCAACCCTGCGCCGCAGTGAAGCCGGAATCCGCACAACCACCGGTGAACTCGGCGCTGACGCTGATCCCGAAGCTCGCGGCGGCATCACGATAGGTATCGTAGAGGGCAGCGGCCTCGGGGGTTTTCTCCAGCGGCACGAATTCGCCCTTGATGGTCAGTTTCGCACTCGAGCCTTCGACGATGGGGGTCTCGATGATGCCGCGGATCGCGCTGACCAGTTCATCGCGTTGCGCGGCCGTGACATAGCGCAGATCGATTTCGCACCAGGCATGGGGAGCGACCGTATTGACGGTCTGGCCGCCGCCGATCAGCCCGACATTGACGGTGACGCCGCGCTCGAGATCGGTCAGCCCCTGCAGCTTCGGGATCTTGTGGCCGAGGTCGACAATGGCCGAGACGCCCTTCTCGTAATTTGCGCCGGAATGGGCGGCCTTGCCGACAAATTCGGCACGCATGAAGACGCCACCCTTGCGGCCGCTGGTGATCGACTGCTTGTGATCGCGCAGGAACTCGGTGCCGGGCGGCAGCCGGCTCGGCTCGGCATTGAAGACACAGCGCGATTCACGCGCCGCCGCCTCGATGATCGGGCGCGAAGAGGGGGAAGCGATCTCCTCGTCGCTCGTCGTCAGCATGGTGAGCGGAGCGGAAAGCCCACCGCATTCGGCAAAGGCGGCGGCGGCGAAGGCCTCGATGACGAGACCAGCCTTCATGTCGGCGACACCGGGACCATAAGCCCGGCCGGCCTTGATGGTGAAGGGCCGGCGCGTCGGCTCGCCTTCCGGGAAGACGGTATCGCGATGTCCCAGCAACAGCACCGGGCGCTGGTCGTTGGCGGCCGGATTCGGCAGTCGCGCCTTGACGGCATCGCCATAACTAGCATCCGGGATGATCTCGACGCTGAGCCCGTTCGCTTCGTGGAACCGGGCGAGCACCTGCCCTGCCCTGTCGACGCCCGGCTTGTCATAGGAGCCGGAGTCGGTGTCGACCATCTCCCGCAGGAGCGCGACCATCGCGTCCTTGCGGCTGGCAAGCCACGCCGTCACCTTGGCTTCGTCCGGGGTCAACTCACTCATGGCCTGCGCTCTCTTGGTTCCGAATGGGACCGCGAAGCTAGAGCAGGACTGCGAAGTCTGGGAACGGGCATTTGCGCCGGACAGCCCTGCTTTTGCCGAGCAGACCTCTTCACGAGAATGCGCCCGCCGCATTGCGGCGAGCCTTAGCCGTCAGATCAGCGGATCGTATCGGGTCCGATGATCTGACCTTCTGTGCTTGCATCGGCTTCCCCGAAAGCTGCAATCCACCCTTGGGGCCGATTCCCAAACCGCCCGGTTACGCGCCTTGGGCCAGATGCGTGATGGCTGCAGCAACGCCACCGGCACCATGCGGGATATTCTGCGCCTGCAAGGCCATTTCGACGGCGCTCAGGCTGCCAAGCACCATCGGCGCATTGACATGGCCCATATGGGCAATGCGAAAGGCCTTGCCGGCGAGATCGCCGATCGCGAGCCCGAGCGTCACGCCGCAGACCGTCCGCGCATAATCGGTGATCGAACTCGGATCGCCCTGAACGAGGATGGTCGTGACCGAGGGCGCCCGCTGCGATGGTTCCTCGATATTGCAGGTCAGGACCTGGCCCTCGGCCCATCGCGACATGGCAGCATGGGTTGCCCCGGCAAGCAGGGCATGACGGCGCCAGACAGGCTCCAGTCCCTCCTCGAGGATCATGTCGAGCGCGGCGCGCAGGCCGAACATCAGATGCTCGGGCGGAGTGCCGAAATGCTTCATGTAGAGGAGCGGGCTCAGCCGTGAGGTCCAGTCCCAGTAGGCCGTCCGCATCGTCGCGTGCGGATGCGCATGCAGCGCCTTCCCGCTCGCCGCGACGAAGGCCAGCCCGGGCGGCGTCATCAGCCCCTTCTGCGACGCAGACATGGCAATGTCGACGCCCCAATCGTCCATCTCGAACCGCATGCAGCCGAGCGAGGCGACGCCATCGATCATGTACAAGGCCGGGTGGCCGGCGGCATCGATCGCCTTGCGCACGGCCTGCACGTCGTTGACGACGCCGGATGCCGTATCGATCTGCACCATGAGCACGGCCTTGATCTCATGGTTCGTGTCGCGCCGCAGGCGTTCCTCGACGGCCACCGGATCGACCGCTGCGCGCCATGACCCGGCGAGGACCTCGACATCTGCCCCCAGGAAACGGGCCATCTCGCCCCAGCCTACGGCAAAGCGCCCGCTCGCCAGCACGAGAACCTTGTCGCCGCGGGAGAGCACATTGGTCAGGGCCGCTTCCCAGCCGCCATGCCCGTTGGCGGCATAGATGAAGGTCTCGCCCTTGGTGCGGAAGATCTTCCGGAAATCGGTCAGGAGCGTCTCGGTCAGATCGAGGATCGGCTTGGAGCTGAGTTCCTCGGCCGGCCGCATCATCGCCTGCAGCACGCGATCGGGGATATTGGTCGGGCCGGGGATTGCGAGCAAAGCCCGGCCGTTGGCGACACTCATGAAAAACTCCTGCTGGCCTTGCTGCGCCGCATGTCCATGCCCGTTGCGGCCGGGGCTACGACGCATGATGTCCGGCACGATATCCGGAAAGGGGATGTGAGCTAGCGCTGCGCTTCCGTCGCCATCTTCACCGCGAGGCCGGCAAGCACCGTGCCCATCAGCCAGCGCTGCACCACCGCCCAGAACGGCCGTGTGCGAAGGAAGAGGGCAATGCTGCCGGCGGTAAAGATGATCAGCGCATTGACGCTGCCGCTGATCACGATCTGGATCGCGCCGAGCACCAGCGACTGCGTCAGGACATTACCCGCCGCGGGATCGATGAACTGCGGCAGCAGCGCGAGATAGAACATCGCGATCTTGGGATTGAGCAGGCTGGTCAGGAAGCCCATGGCAAAGAGCTTGCGCGGCCCGTCAGGCACCAGCTCGCGAACCTGGAAGGGCGAGCGCCCGCCCGGCCGCAGCGCCTGCCAGGCGAGGTACAGGAGATAGGCCGCGCCACCGAAGCGCAGCGCGTCATAGGCATAAGGCACGGCGAAGAGCAGCGCCGTGATGCCGAAAGTGGCGCAAAGCATGTAGATGACGAAGCCAAGCACGACGCCGATGAGCGAGATCAGCCCGGCAGCATGTCCCTGCGAGATCGAGCGCGAGATCAGGTAGATCATGTTCGGACCGGGCGTCAGCACCATGCCGAACGCGATCAGGGCGAAGGCAAGCAGGCTCGAGAGCTCGGGCATGGCGGGTCTCCGAAACAGCGCCGGCAACCTGCATCGAACCGGAACAATCGACAAGCCGCATGGAACAGTGGGCCGCCATGCCCGTTTCTCACGCCAACCGCCCGAATTTCTGCGGACAGACTGCGTCTCTCATGTTGCTCTTCAGTCGCATCCTCTACACCGCCATTGCGGGTTCCCTGCTCGCCGCCTCGGTGATGCTGATGGTGGTTGCGGTCTGGCGGACGTTCACCGGGTTCCGAACCGGCGACGGCGCACTTGAGACCATGCTCGACGGCATCGGCCTCGTGATCATTGCGGTCGCGGTCGCGGATGTCGGCAAATTCCTGTTCGAGGAAGAGGTGATCAGCGATCGCGAATTGCGGCGCCCGGCAGAAGCGCGCGGCTCGCTGACCAAATTCATGACGATCATCATCATTGCGCTCAGCCTGGAATCGCTGGTGCTGATCACCAAGGCGTCGCGGTCCGCGATGAGCGACGTCGTCTATCCCGGCCTGCTGGTCCTGCTCGCTGTGCTGGCGATGGTCGGGCTCGGCCTGTTCCAGAAGCTGAGCCAGAACACGACGGCAACCGTGCCTGAAGCGAAAGAAGACAGCGACAAGCCTGCCCCCGTGAAGACCCTGGCCCGGGCGAAACGGACCAAGCAGGCCTGAACCGGAGGGCCGTTCAGCGCGGTTCGTCGACGAGGAGGAGATCGGTATCCTCGGGTCTGGTGCCGGCCGCCGTCAGCATGGCGTGAACCTGCCCGCGATGATGCGTCTGGTGGTTGAACATGTGCATGAGCGCAAAGGCGCGCGGCTTGCCGAGTTCGCGGCCGGCGGCGCCCGAATACCAGATCAGGGTCCCGCGCAGCCAGTTGGCGTCGACGGTAGCAGCCCAGGCCAGGATCGCCTCGTCGCGCTCGGCACGCCGACGGCGGAACTCGGCCCAGTCATCGACATAGATCGGTGCATCGCGGCCGCTGATCGGCGGCTTGGGCGTCCCGATCAGCCGGTGGAGCCAGATTTCGTCGGCCCACAGGATATGGTTCAGCGTACCGTGGATCGACTTGAAGAAGGCGCCGCGATCCCGACGACGACCTTCCTCGTCAAGTGTGTCGGCCGCATCGCACAGGCTCTGGTTCTGCCAGGCGTTGTAGCGCGCCATGGTCTGAACATAAGCCGGATCGACCATGCGTGCCTCCTCAGATGATATTGGCCTCCGTCAGCGGCCGCCCCGCAACGATGCGCTCGTGACCGAGATCGGCAAGATCGAGCGTGCGATAGCCGCCATGCACAATCTGCTCGGCAATCCCCCGTCCCACAGCCGGGGACTGCTGCAGGCCGTGCCCCGAGAAACCATTGGCAAGATAGAGATTCGGCAGGCCGACGGCCGGGCCGAGGATGGCATTGCCGTCGAGTTCATTCATGTCATAGGGGCCGGCCCAGGCGCGACCGGGCTTGATCGCCTCGAAGGCGGGCACACGATGGGCGAGCGGCGCCCAGACATGCTCCTCAAAAAAGGACCAGTCGACATCCTCCACATCGGCATCGGTCTCGATCCATTCGCGATCGAGTTCGGCCGGCGGGGAGGCGCCGCAAATGAACATCTGCCCCTCGCTGCCGCGCTTGCCCTCGGGCCGGCAATAGGCACCGGAGGTATCGATCAGAAGCGGGCAGTTATCGACCTCGCCCTTGCAGGTGAAGCTGAAGACGTAGCGCTTCATCGACCTGACGGGAATCGCGATGCCGGCCGTTGCCGCCAGCCGCGCACCATGCGTGCCCGAGGCGTTGACGACCGCGCCACAGCCGATGCGGCTGCCATCGCCAAGCTCGACGCCGACGACGCGGCCGCCTTCCACGATATACCGCGCCGCTTCGCCCTGGCGGTACTCGACACCGAGCGCGCGCGCCTTCTTGCGAAAGGCCTGGAGCAGCGCCCAACCGTCGAACCAGCCCTCCCCGCTGACCCCATAGGTGCCGCAGGCGAGATCCTCAACATTGAGCCAGCTAAATTTGCTGCGCAACATATCCGCAGCATAGAGCGCAATATCGGCGCCCTCGTCCTGCTGCAGTTTCTGGTTCGAGGCGAGGACCGGGGCTCCCTCGCCGCTCGCGACATAGAGGTAGCCGCCCTCATGCAGATCGATGGCCGGAACCTCGCCATCGACGGCGAGATGCGTCCCGATATTGCGCAAAAACTCGATGCCGTGGAGCGAGATACGGATGTTCACCGAACTCGAGAATTGCTGCCGGATCGAAGCCGCCGAGAGCGCCGAGGCGGAGTAGCGGTAGGTCGGATCCTTCTCCAGGACCACCACCCTGCCCTTGAAGCGTGGGTCGGCGGCGAGATGATAGGCGACGGAGGAACCGATGGCGGCCCCTCCACAGATCACGACATCGGCGGTCTCGGAAAAGGACGGCATGTCAGTCCTGCGCAGTTCGGGCCACGACGCTCTGTGGCCGGGGTTGGTGAATTTCACGCATGAATGACGTGACAGCGCCGGCTTGTCGAGTGCTCAGGCCGTGAGCCCGCATTCGCCGAGCAGCCAGTCGCGAAAGGCGATCACCGCCGGCAGCGCGGCCCGGGTCTCGGGATAGACCAGGTAATAGCCCTCCGTGCCGCTGACCGGCCGGTCGACCGGGACGACGAGCGCGCCCGACCGTAATTCCTCCTCGATCAGGAAGCGCGGCACGATCGCAAGACCCAACCCAGCCACGGCCGCCTGCGAGACCATGGCAAATTGCTCGAAGCGCGGCCCCATCAGCGCCCGCTCCGGAGGCAGCCCCTGTTTTTCCAGCCAGTTCGCCCAGGCCCGGGGTCGCGTCGCCTGCTGCAGCAACGGCGCGCGCAGCATATCCGCCGGCTCCTTCAAGCCCAGGCGCTCGACCAGCGAGGGCGCCGCCACGGGAACGACCTCCTCCCCCATCAAGCGATGCAGCACCGCGCCGGGCCAGACCGGATCGCCGAAATGCACGGCGGCATCGATCGGCTCGCGCCCGAAATCAAAGGGCACCAGCTTGGTCGTGAAGTTGATGGTGACGCCGGGATGGGCCTCGATGAAGCGCGGCAGACGCGGAATCAGCCAGCGTGTGCCGAAGGTCGGCAGGATACCGAGATGCAGCACGCCGGCCGCGCCGCGAAAGGCCATGGCCGAGACGGTCGCAGCCGCAAGGCGCGAGAGCCCATCGCGGATCTCGGTCGCATAGGCGCTCCCGGCCGGCGTCAGGCTGACGCGTTTCTTGACGCGCTGGAACAGACTGACGCCGAGCACCTGCTCGAGATGCGCGACCTGGCGGCTGATCGCCCCTTGCGTCAGGTTCAGTTCCTCGGCGGCGCGCGTGAAACTGCCATGGCGCGCAGCCGCCTCGAAGGCCGCGAGCGCCGACAGGGAGGGCACCGAAAGGCGTCCGGGAACGAGATCAAAGGTCATGAGCTATTCTCATCAACTCGTGAGAACATATCTGTTGCCGAGCGCGACCGGAAGAGGGCATTCTGCGCCCTTCCGGCGCGGCGGCTCTTTCCCGCGCCATTTGACATACTAGCAATCGACAGGTCGGAACCAGGACATGGCTTCATCTTTGCCGAAGGATGCGCTCGCGCTGCTCAAGCGTCTCGGCGTGCCGGACACCGTCTTCGCGTCCGCGGGCCTTGCCGCACGCTCCCCCATCACCGGCGAGACGGTGGCGACGCTGCGCGAGACGAGCGTTGCGGAGACCGAGGCGGCGATCGGCCGCGCGCAGTCCGCCTTCCTGGCCTGGCGCAAGGTCCCGGCCCCGCGCCGTGGTGAGTTCGTCCGCCTGCTCGGCGAGGAGCTGCGCAACGCCAAGACCGATCTCGGCCTGCTGGTGACGCTGGAAGCCGGCAAGGTCACCTCCGAGGGGCTCGGCGAAGTCCAGGAGATGATCGACATCTGCGATTTCGCGGTCGGTCTTTCGCGCCAGCTCTACGGCCTGACCATCGCCACCGAGCGCCCGAGCCACCGCATGATGGAGACCTGGCATCCGCTCGGCGTCTGCGGCGTGATCTCGGCCTTCAACTTCCCGGTCGCCGTCTGGTCCTGGAATGCGGCGCTTGCATTCGTCTGCGGCGATAGCGTCGTCTGGAAGCCCTCCGAGAAGACCCCGCTGACGGCGCTCGCCGTCCAGGCCATCGTCGAGCGCACCATGAAGCGCTTCGGCCCCGAGGCTCCGGTCGGCCTGTCGGAAGTCCTGATCGGCGGTCGCGAGATCGGCGACGCACTGGTGCAGGATCACCGCGTGCCGGTTCTTTCCGCCACCGGCTCGACCCGGATGGGCAAGGAAGTCGGCCAGAAGCTCGCCGCCCGCTTCGCCCGCGCCATTCTCGAACTCGGCGGCAACAATGCCGCGATCGTGGCGCCTTCCGCCGATCTCGATATCGCGCTGCGCGGCATCGCCTTTGCTGCGATGGGCACGGCCGGCCAGCGCTGCACCACGCTGCGCCGCCTGATCGTCCATGAGAGCGTCTATGACGCGCTGATCCCGCGCCTGATCAAGGTCTATGGCTCGGTCAAGATCGGCGATCCCCGCGAGGCCGGCGTGCTGGTCGGGCCGCTGATCGACGAGGCTGCCTATGAGGGCATGCAGAAGGCGCTCGGCGAAGCCAAGGCTGCCGGCGGCAAGGTCCAGGGCGGCGAGAAGGTCGATGTCGGCAGCGGTGGCTTCTATGTCCGCCCGGCGCTGGTCGAGATGCCCGAGCAGACCGGCCCGGTCGAGCGCGAGACCTTTGCGCCGATCCTCTATGTCATGAAGTACAAGACGCTGGACCAGGCGATCGCGCTGCAGAACGCGGTCGGTGCCGGTCTCTCCTCGTCCATCTTCACCCTCGACATGCGCGAGGCCGAGACCTTCGTTTCCGGCGAAGGCTCGGATTGCGGCATCGCCAACGTCAATATCGGCCCTTCGGGTGCCGAGATCGGCGGAGCCTTCGGCGGCGAGAAGGAGACCGGCGGCGGCCGCGAGGCCGGTTCGGACGCGTGGAAGGCCTATATGCGCCGCGCTACCAATACGCTGAACTACGGCACGACATTGCCGCTGGCGCAGGGCGTCAGCTTCGACGTCGACGCCTGAGCGAACGGGAGAGAAACCATGGCCGAAGCCGCACGCAGCCACTCCGCAAGCCACAAGCTCGCGGAATTCCAGTGGGACGATGCCTTCCTGCTCGACGACCAGCTCAACGAGGACGAGCGCCTGATCCGCGACACGGCCCGCCAGTACGCGCAGGAGAAGCTGCTCCCGCGCGTCTCGGAGGCCTATCTCGAGGAGAAGACCGACCGCTCCATCTTCAATGAGATGGGCGAACTCGGCCTGCTCGGCGTGACGGTGCCGGAGGAATATGGCTGCGCCGGCGCCAACTACGTCTCCTATGGGCTGGTGGCCCGCGAGGTCGAGCGCGTCGATTCCGGCTATCGCTCGATGATGAGCGTGCAGTCCTCGCTCGTGATGTATCCGATCTACGCCTATGGCGACGAGAACCAGCGCAAGAAGTACCTGCCCAAGCTCGGCTCCGGCGAGTGGATCGGCTGCTTCGGCCTGACCGAGCCCGACGCCGGCTCCGACCCGGCCGGCATGAAGACCCGCGCCGAGAAGGTGGCCGACGGCTACAAGCTGACCGGCTCGAAGATGTGGATCTCGAATTCGCCGATCGCGGATGTGTTCGTGATCTGGGCGAAGTCGGCCGCGCATGACAACCAGATCCGCGGCTTCATCCTCGAGAAGGGCATGAAGGGCCTGAGCGCGCCGAAGATCGGCGGCAAGCTTAGCCTGCGCGCCTCGATCACGGGCGAGGTCGTCATGGACGGCGTCATCGTGCCGGAAGAGAACCTGCTGCCGAACGTCTCTGGATTGAAGGGGCCGTTTGGCTGCCTCAACCGCGCCCGCTACGGCATCTCCTGGGGCGTGATGGGCGCCGCCGAGGACTGCTTCCACCGCGCCCGCCAGTACGGGCTCGACCGCAAGCAGTTCAACAAGCCTCTGGCCCAGACCCAGCTCTACCAGAAGAAGCTCGCCGACATGCTGACCGAGATCACGCTCGGCCTGCAGGGCTCGCTTCGCGTCGGCCGCCTGCTCGACGACGGCAGGATGGCGCCCGAGATGATCTCGCTGGTGAAGCGCAACAATTGCGGCAAGGCGCTCGACATCGCCCGCCAGGCCCGCGACATGCATGGCGGCAACGGCATCTCGATCGAGTTCCACGTCATGCGCCATGCCGCGAACCTGGAGACGGTCAACACCTATGAGGGCACGCATGACGTTCATGCGCTGATCCTCGGGCGCGCCGTCACCGGGCTGCAGGCGTTCTTCTGAGCCGCGACCTCATGCCTGGGGCTTGCCCCAGGCATGTCTTTTGCCGCGAACCCTTCAAGGGATGGCTGGGCCAAACCCGGCCCTGACGGCAGCCTCGAAGCCGGAATGACCTGATGACGACTCCTCCCCTTGCCGGCCTGCGCGTCCTCGAACTCGCGCGCATCCTTGCCGGCCCCTGGATCGGCCAGTTGCTGGCCGATCTCGGCGCCGATGTCGTCAAGGTCGAAAGCCCCGAAGGCGACGACACCCGCAACTGGGGTCCTCCCTTCGTCGAAGGGACAGACGGCGGCACGCTCTCGGCGGCCTATTTCCACAGCGCCAACCGCGGCAAACGCTCGATCACGGCCGATTTCCGCACGGAAGAGGGCCGCGCCCTGGTGCGCAAGCTCGCCGGCCATGCCGATGTGGTGATCGAGAACTTCAAGGTCGGCGGGCTCGCCAAATACGGGCTCGACGCCGCCTCGCTGCGCAAGCTTCATCCGAACCTGATCTATTGCTCGATCACCGGCTTCGGACAGGACGGTCCCTATGCCGAGCGCGCCGGGTACGACTTCCTGATCCAGGGCATGGCCGGCTCGATGTCGATCACCGGCCAGCCCGACGGTCAGCCGACCAAGGCCGGCTATGCCAAGACGGACATCTTCACCGGGCTCTATGCGACCGTCGGCATCCTGGCGGCGCTGCGGCGACGCGATGCCACCGGCGAGGGCGCGACGCTCGACCTCGCCTTGATGGACACGCAGGTCGCCGTGCTCGGCAACCAGGCGCTGAACTACCTGGTCTCAGGAAAAGCCCCGGCCCGGCTCGGCAACGCCCATCCCAATATCGTGCCCTACGAAGTCTTCCCCGTCGCAGACGGGCACATCATCATCGCGACCGGCAATGACGGGCAATACCGCAGGCTTTGCGACGTGCTTGGCCGCTCCGATCTCGGCAGTCATGCCGATTATGCCGACAACAAGGGCCGGGTCGCCAACCGCGCAATCCTGATCCCGATGCTGGCCTCGCTGACCGCCCGCCGCCACAAGGCCGAACTTCTGGCTGCGCTGGAAGAAGCCGGCGTTCCGGCCGGCCCGATCAACACGATCGACGAGGTCTTTGCCGATCCGCAGGTGGTGGCCCGCGGCATCAAGGTCGACCTGCCTGCCGCGGCTGCGGCCAAGGGCGCGATCCCGACCGTCGCCTCGCCCATCGTCATCGACGGCGAACGGCAGGTCGCATCGCGGCCTAGCCCTCGGCTCGGCGAACATCAAGACGACATCCTGAACGACCCCGCCTGGGGAGGGCATACACATGGCTGAACGGACTGGCGGGCAGATCCTCGTCGACCAATTGCTGATTCATGGCGCGACCGACGCGTTCTGCGTGCCCGGCGAGAGCTATCTCGCCGTGCTCGACGCGCTGCATGACGCGAAGCTGAAGGTCACCATCTGCCGCGCCGAAGGCGGCGCCGCGATGATGGCCGAGGCTGCCGGCAAGCTCACAGGCAAGCCCGGCATCTGCTTCGTCACCCGCGGCCCCGGCGCGACCAATGCCTCGCCGGGCATTCATATCGCCGACCAGGACTCGACCCCGATGATCCTGTTCGTCGGCCAGATCGAGCGCGGCATGCGCGAGCGCGAGGCCTTCCAGGAACTCGATTACCGCGCCGTCTTCGGCACCATGACGAAATGGGCGACGGAGATCGACGACGCCGCCCGCATTCCCGAGATCATCAGCCGTGCGTTCCATGTCGCGACAGCCGGCCGCCCCGGCCCGGTGGTGATCGCGCTGCCCGAGGACGTGCTGACCGACCTCGCCGACGTCGCGGACGCAGAACCCTATCAGGTCACCGAGACGCATCCCTCGCTGCTGCAGACAATCGACCTGCAGAAGCGGCTCTGGGCCGCGAAATCGCCGATTGCCATCCTCGGCGGCTCACGCTGGAACCCGCAGGCGATCGAGCGTTTCCAGCGTTTTGCCGAGCGCTTCGACCTGCCGGTCGCGGTCTCCTTCCGCCGGCAGATGCTGTTCCCGGCCAACCATCCGAATTTTGCCGGCGATCTCGGCATCGGCCCCAATCCGAAGCTCCTGAAGCGCATCCAGGACAGCGATCTCGTGCTGCTGGTCGGCGGCCGCCTCTCCGAGATGCCGAGCCAGTCCTACACGCTGTTCGGCATCCCCAATCCGGGCCGGCCGCTGGTGCATGTCCATCCCGATCCGGAAGAACTCGGCCGCGTCTACCGGCCGAGCCTCGCGATCAATGCCTCGCCGACCGCCTTCTGCGCCGCCTTGGAGACCGTTCATCCGCCCCAGACGATCAACTGGGCGGGTGCGGCGGCCGAAGCGCATGATGCCTATCTCGCCTGGAGCGAGCAGCCCGCCCCGGTACCTGGCGCCTTCCATCCCGGCGAGGCCGTCACCTGGCTGCGTCGCTACCTCCCCGACGACGCGATCCTCTGCAACGGTGCCGGCAACTACGCCACCTGGGTGCATCGCTTCCATCGCTTCACCAAGTTTGCGACGCAGCTCGCGCCGACCTCCGGGTCTATGGGTTATGGCGTGCCGGCGGCAATCGGCGCCAAGCGGCTGTTTCCCGAGAGAACGGTGGTCGCCTTCGCCGGCGACGGCTGTTTCCTGATGAACGGCCAGGATTTCGCGACGGCCGTGCAGTACGAACTGCCGGTGATCGTCGTCGTCGTCGACAACGGCATGTACGGCACGATCCGCATGCATCAGGAGAAGCACTATCCTGGTCGCGTCTCGGCAACGACGCTGAAGAACCCGGATTTCGCGGCCTATGCCAAGGCTTTCGGCGGCCATGGCGAGCGCGTCGAGACCACGGCCGAGTTCGCTCCGGCCTTCGAGCGCGCGGTCGCCAGCGGCAAGCCGGCGATCATCCACTGCCTGCTCGATCCCGAAGCGATCACGCCGGCAAAGTCGCTCTCCACGATCCGCGAGGAAGCCTTCGCCGCTCAGCGCTGATCGCCGCGGAGCGCGACCCATCTGCGGCCGAACCACATGCGGCGCAGCAGACCGTCACGCCAGATCAGCACGTGAACCAGCGCCGCCGCGACATGAATCGCGGCGAGCGCGAGGAGAAGATTGCCCGCCCAGGCATGCAGAGACTGCATCAGCTCATAGGTCGCCTTGTCGGGCCCAATGAGATGCGGGACGGCAAGCCAGCCGAAATAGAGCGTCGGGATCTGCAGCGGCGCGGCCGACACCATGAGCAATCCCGTGACAGGCAGCGCGATCAGGCAGACATACAGGCCTGCATGGACCACGTCGCTGGCCCGCTGCAGCCATCGCCCAGCATTCGCCGGCGGCGGCACAGGGGCGACCATGCGCAGGACAAGCCGCAGCACGATCATGCCTGCGACCGTCAATCCCACCGACTTGTGCAGTTGGTAGAGTTCGAAACGCTCGACGAGGTTGCGGCTTTCATCGCGCATCGGCGACGCGATCAGGAACTGGGCAATGACCAGCAGCAATGTCAGCCAATGCAGCGCGACGAGGGCCGGGTGCCAGCGCATCGGCCGCCCCACCACCTCGCTCATCGCGCAAGCTGCCCCTTGATCACAAGCTCGACCGCGTCATCGACGACATTGACCTCCCGGCCGAGTTCGAATGCAGGGCGCAAAAAGGTGCCATTGGCCTGGAAGGGCAGCTTTTCGCCGCGCCTGGCCCTGTCGATGTCGCCATCGACGACAGCCATCACCGTAATGGGTCGGGTGATCGAACGGATGGTGAGCTGCCCGCGTATCTCGAGGCTGCGGTCGCCGGTGCGGGTCACCGCAGCAGAGGTGAAGCTCGCGGTCGGATAGCGCCCCGTATCGAGCATGCTCTCGCCCTTGATGAAGCCATCCATGAGGGCAGAGCCGGCCTGGAGCGAACCCGTCTCGATCGTGACCCTGATCCGGCTGCGTTCAGGCCGATCGAAATCGAGCGCCAATGTCCCATCATAATGCGTGAAATGGCCGGTCGCGACGACTGCCCCGAAGCGGCGGGTCACGAAGCTGATATCGGTGACCCCGCGCTCGATCCGCCAGGTCGTTTGCGCCGCTGCAGGCTCGGCGACGACCAGGCCGGCAATCACGAGGGCGACATAACGGAGCATCCCGCCATTGTCGCGCCCATGATGGCCGGGCCGTGGCACCCAGCCCCGCACACGCAAAGGTGATGCCGCCCTAAAGCATCGGCCTGAAAAGTGGATTGCGACTTTCGGGAAAGCCGGTGCAAACACAAAGGGTTAGATCACCGGACCGGATACGATGTCCGGTCCGATGATCTAGCCTGCCTGCGGCGTCGCTCGCCTGGCGGCGGCGCCATTGAAGGTCGAACGGATCGCCATGGCCAATGCGACACAAGCCCAGCCCTGGAAGATCAGCTCGATCGCGAGGAAGGTGCCGAGGACCCAGAAGCTCGAGGCCGGCCATTGCGCCAGGATCATCCCGCCGAGCGCGAGTGAAAGCAGCCCGGAGACCAGAACCCAGATCCAGACCGGCGTCGGCCGCGTCTGGAAGGCGACGATGATGCGGAAGATGCCGGCTGCGACCAGGGCACAGCCCGCCAGAAGCGTCAGCGACGCCGTCGCCACGACCGGGTTGATGAAGGTCATGATGCCGACGCCGAGATAGAGCAGGCCGATCAGCACATGCATCAGCAGGCTTTTCCAGCCGCTGTGCCGGAAGGCGTCGATCAGCATGACCACGCCGCCGGCGAACATCATCGCGCCGAACCAGATGGCGCTGGCGACGCTGAGCAAGGCGGAAGCGCCAAGCCCGAGCACGCCAAGGATGACCAGGGCAATACCGGCTGCGAGCAGCCAGCCCCAGTTACGTCGCAAAGGCAGGAGATGCGTACCGAGAGAAGGTGGTTGATGCGCGGGTGCGTCCGACATGACCAGGCCCCCAGTGGAACTTCACGAAGGCTCCCACCACCGGGGCTCGCCGTCAACTCCGGGCGCACCCTAGGGGCGAACCGCTAATGTTCTCAATAGGTTGCCAGACCGGCCAAAAGATCGAAAACGGCGCCGGCGGAGAAACTGCAGCGCTCACTCGCCAGCCAGGCGACGAGCTCGGCCAGCTCATCGGCCGTTCCCAGCCGTCCGAGCGCGCTCTTGCCGACCGCGCCGGGCCGCCATTCAGGCGAACGCGACCTGAGCCAGCGGCGTGACGCGGATCGTCGCGGAACCGGCATCGAAACCGTCCAGCAGGGCATTGTGATGCGCCACGATCTGCTCGACCTGCAACGTATCGCTGTCGGCCGTCGTATGCGCATCGGCGACGAGCGTGACATCGAAGCCCAGGCTGACGGCACGCCGGCAGGTGGTGTCGACGCAATACTGCGTCATCAATCCGGCGATCACGAGATGGCCGATCCTCCGTTCCGCAAGCACAACCTGCAGGGCTGTGTCGTGAAAGGAATCGCAGGCCGTCTTGTGAACGATGATGTCGCCCGGGTGTCGCGGCAGGTCGGGATGAGTTCCCAGCCCGGGGTCCCGGTTTCCAGGCGGTGCCCGGCCGGGCCGTCATGCTGGATGAAGATCACCGGGCGGTGGGCAGCATGCGCGCGGCCGATCAACTCGGCCAGGCGCTCGCGCACTTTCGCAAAGCGCTCCCCGACGACTGCGCGCGCAGCTCCAGGCACGGCCAGGATGTCGCGCTGGACGTCGATGATGACAAGTGCCGTCATCAAGCGGCCTTGGCGCCCTCGAGGCGTGCATCGACCAGCTTGCGCAGGCTGCGCAGATCCTTGACGAAGCCGCGAATGCCTTCGGCGAGCTTCTCCGTCGCCATCGCATCCTCGTTCAGCGCGAAGCGGAACGCCTTCTCATCGAGCAGCAGCTTCGCGGGTGCCTTCCCGGAATTGTCCGGCGAGAGCCTGCGCGGCAGGTCGCCCTGCGCCGCAGCGAGCTCGTCGAGCAGGCCGGGGCCGATGGTCAGCCGGTCGCAGCCCGCCAGCGCCTCGATCTCGCTCGTGTTACGGAAAGAGGCGCCCATCACCACCGTGTCGATGCCGTAGGCCTTGTAATAGGCATAGATGGTGCGGACCGAGACCACGCCGGGATCGGTTTCCGCCGTGTAGGGGCCGCCGCCGGCCTTGACGTGCCAATCGAGGATTCGACCGACGAAGGGGGAAATCAGGAAGGCCTTCGCATCCGCACAGGCGATGGCCTGCGGCAGCGAGAAGAGCAGGGTCAGGTTGCAGTCGATGCCCTCTGCCTGCAGCACCCTGGCCGCCTGGATGCCCTCCCAGGTCGAGGCGATCTTGATCAGGATGCGCTCCCGCCCGATGCCGCGTTCCTGGTAGGCAGCGATGATGGCACGGGCCTTGTCGATGCTCGCCTGCGTGTCGAACGAGAGATCGGCATCGACCTCGGTCGAGACCCGTCCAGGGACGATCCCGGCAAGTTCGGCGCCGAAGGTCACGGCCAGCCGGTCGCAAACCGCATGCACGCGGGCGTCGCTGGAACCGGCAGCCTTCCGGCCCCAGACAATCGCCTCGTCGACGAGATGGGCATAGGCCGGGGTTTCGACGGCCTTGAGCAGCAAGGTCGGGTTCGTGGTGCAATCGACAGGCTTCAGACGGCGCACCGCTTCGATATCGCCGGTATCGGCGACGACGGTGGTCATCTTGCGGAGCTGGTCGAGCTTGGAAGCGGTCATGGCGATCCTGCCGAAATCGGTGTCTTGAACAATGGTCAAACCTGCGGCGCTCTTCCGGCCCGGTCAAGCGAGTAGGCCGGAAGGACGGCTGCGCGCACGGCGCAGATGGGTCAGCTCTTGACTGCCCCCGATGTCAGGCCCCCGACCATGTTCTTGCGGAAGCCATAATAGATCACAGCCGGCGGGATGGCGTAGAGCAGGCCCGCGGCCATCAGCAGATTCCAGGGTGCGTCATCCGCCGAGAGGAAGAGTCCAAGCCCCACCGCCAGAGGCACCGCCTTTTCGCTCGAGAGCAGCAGGAAGGCGTAGAGATACTCATTCCAGGCGAGCAGCAGCGCGTAGATGCCGATGACCACCATCGACGGCTTCATCAGCGGCAGATAGACCATGCGGAAGAGCTGCAGCGAGGTCGCGCCATCCATGATCGCCGCCTCGTCGAGTTCCTTCGGCAGCTTGTCGGAGGCCTGCTTCAGAACCCAGATCGCATAGGGCGAAGCCAGCGCGACCATGGCGAGGATCAGCGCAGTCTGCGTGTTGAGCAGCCCGTAGGAGCCCATCGCCTTGTACATCGGGATGGCGAGGAAGGCGGCCGGGATGAGGTAGGTCGCCAATGCCAGGTTCATGATCGTGCGCCCGCCCCTGACCCGCAGCCGGGCGATGGCGAAAGCGGCGCAGGTGGCAACGAAGAGCGTCAGCAGCCCCGTGGCCACGGCGATGAAGAAGCTGTTGAACATCTGCAGCCAGAAATTGGTCAGGTAATAATGCTGCTGCTTGAAGACGATCTGGAAGTTCTGGAGCGTCGGCTGATCGGGCCAGAGCTTGCCGGCCAGCATCGACTCCTGGTTGGAGATCGAGAGCACGAAGAGATGGTAGATCGGCAGAAGGGTCCAGAGCAGGACCGGGATCGCGATCAGGATCAGCTTGCCTTCGTCGAGAACCTTTTTCATCACTCGGCTCCCTTGGACAGGCGCTTCACCATCACGAAGACCATCGGCAGGATCAGCGGCATCGCGACGATGATGGAGGCGATACCGAGATCCAGGTTGTTGTTGCGCATGTAGCGGATGCCGAGTGTCGCCAGCACATGGTTCAAGTCGCCCGGCCCACCCCCGGTGAGCAGGTAGACGCTGTTGAAATCACCCAGCGTCCAGATCATCGAGAGCATGGTCGAGGTGACATAGAGCGTCGCCAGCGACGGCCAGGTGATGAAGCGGAACTGCTGCCACCCGTTGGCTCCGTCGACGCTCGCGGCCTCATAGAGATCCTGCGAGATCGCCAGGCGGCCGGTGACCAGGATCAGCGTCCAGAACGGCAGCGACTTCCAGATATGGACCATGATCGAGCTCGCGAAGGCGAGTGTCGGGTCGGTGAGCCAGCCCGGCCCCTCGACGATGCCGAACCAGTGGAAGAGCTGCTGGTTGAGCATGCCGTTCTCCGGGTTCAGCATCACCCGGAAGGACAGGATGGTCGGAATCGAGGGCACGGCCCAGGGCAGGATGAACAGCACCAGCACGATGCGCACCCAGGCGCGCTGCTGCACGAAGAAGCCCGAGAGCCAGAGCGCGAGCAGGAACTTGAGGTTCACCGCCACGAACAGGAAGATGATGGTATTGACTACCGTGCGAACGAAGATCGGGTCCGCGAAGAGCGCGCGATAGGACTGCCAGTTGAGCCCCAGCCAGAGGCCGTAGCCGACCGGGTAGACCACCATCACGGCGAAGACGAGAATATAAGGCATCAGCATCAGCGCGCCCCAGAGCGCCCTGTCTCGCGTGTGGCCCGAGGTCATTTCGGCCGATACCGTTGCCGGTGCTGACATGGTGGTGGCGGTCATCAGTCGTCCTCCGAGGCCCCGCATTCTTTCGACGGGTCGGCATCCCGCGGCGTGTTCGGCCGCAGGATGCCGTTTTCGCGGTCGTTCAGGTCGTCGGGATCAGCCGGCGATCTGCTTGATGCGAGCGATCATCTCGTCCACGGCCTGTTCGGGCGAGATCTTGTCCTGGACAACGCGGTTCACCGCCTTGGCCCAGACGTTCTCGGCATTCACGGTCGTGAAATTGTAGTTGTAGACGAACTGGAATGGAACAGTGCCGTCCTTGTACTGCTTGTAGACGACCGCGCGGTGCGGGTCCTTGCCATCCGACCAGAACGGAGCCTCGATGCCCTTGAGCGTCGTCGGCACCCAGCGCCCAGCCGAGCCCTCGACGAAGGGACGCAGGTTCTCGTCCTTCATCAGGAAGGCCATGAACTCCTTGCCGCGCTTCTTGTTCTTCGCATCGGCGAAGATCACGGCCGTCTTGACCGCCGCCAGATTCGTCATGGGGCTGCCATCCGGCTTCCTCGGGAACTCGGCCGTGCGGATGTTCTCCTCGTAGTTCTTCTTCGCCGTCGCCCGCTGCTCGGCGGTCAACGCCGGATTGTTCATGTCGTCCATATGCTTGCCGGCGATCGAGATCGTGGCGTTATGCGTGGCGACGGTCGTGCGGTTGTGGAACGCGACGTTGTTGTCGGGGTCGAGCCAGTTCACCGACGAGGGCGGGGTGCAGCCGCGCTGGAAGATGTTCGCATAGGCCTTGACCGCCTCGATCATCCCGGCCCGGTTCTTGGGCTGATCGAGGACGATCTTGCCGTTCTCGTCGACGACCTGCGCGTTGAAGGCGTTGGCGAAGGTCAGGAAGCTGTAGAAAGTGTCGGAGGCGGCGACGCCCATGGGATGGCCGATGCCGTAGATGCGCTTGCCCTTGGCCCGCAATGCGCCCTGAACCTTGTCACACCAGAAATCCCAATAGCCGTCCCAGCCCTTGGGGATGTCCGCTTCCTTGAAGCCCGCCTCCTCCAGCATGTCCTTCCAGTAGGTGATGTGCATCATCTGCTGTTCGACGGGGAAGGCGTAGTAGGATTTCTTGCCGGCCTTGCTGTTCATCAGGAAGGTCGTCGCCAGCGCCTGCGGCTGGAACTCTGCCTTCATCGGCTCGATCACGTCGGTGACGTCCTCGAGCTTGCCGTCGAAGGCCCATTTCCCGGTCGTGCGGAAATCATAGGTGGTGCAGAAGCCGACATCGGGAGGCGTTCCGGCCTCGACGGCGCCGACCGACTTGGTCACGCAATCCTCAGTCGCATAGAGCGAGAGATCGACCTTGACCCCCGTCGCTCTCTGGAACTTGTCGACCACCGCGAGCAGGGCATCGTCCTCGCCCTTGTAGAATCCCTTGGTGAACCAGACCGTCACCGTCTCCTGCGCAACGGCGGCGCCGGACCAGCCGGCGGCGATCGCCGCGAAGGCTGCACCGGTCACGAGATAACGCATGGATTTCATTGAGAACCTCCCATTTCAAACGTTTAAATCTGACGTTTTGGTACGCCTTCACCGAGGAGACTAGTCGAAAACCCGTTCGACAAACAAGCCGGGCAGATGCGGGAAATTCGGGCAGACCGGGCCGTTGGCCCGGTGGCGCATCAGCACCTTGTGGAGCAGTTGCACTGCCGCAAGCGGCCCCGGTGATGACAGGTCACGGATGTGTCATATACGCGGTCTACCGCGAGTGCCGGAGGCCGGCCGGCCGACGGACAGGAGAGAAAGACAATGCATTCGAAGGCGATGATCGCTCTGGCTGCGACGGGCCTTGCCCTTTGCCTGGCCCCTCTCGCTGTCCAGGCGGCCGAGGGCAAGCTGGTTCTCTACACCAGCCAACCCAATACCGACGCCCAGCAGACCATCGATGCCTTCAAGGCGAAATACCCCAAGGTCGAGATCAGTTTCGCGCGCGACGGCACACCGCGCATCATGGCCAAGCTCAGGGCCGAGATCGAGGCCGGCGCGCCACAGGCCGATGTTCTTCTGATCGCCGATTCGGTGACGATGGAAGGGCTGAAGCAGGAGAACCGGCTGCTCGCGCATGAAGCCGCCGCGACATCGGCCTATCCCGCCGGCATTCACGACCCGCAGAAGATGTGGTTCGCGACCAAGCTGATCACCACCGGCATCGTCTACAACACCAAGGCGGGACTGAAGCCGACCAGCTGGCTCGACCTCGGCAAGCCGGTGGTCAAGAACCTGCTGGCCATGCCGAGCCCCCTGAACTCCGGCGCAGCTTTGATCCACACCATGACGCTCGCGGGCAACCTGCCCGGTGGCTGGGGCTATTATGAAACCCTCAGGAACAACGGTGCGCTGGCAGCAGGTGGCAATGGCGACATCCTGAGGCAGGTCGCGACCGGCGAGAAGCTCTACGGCATGATCGTCGACTTCATGCCGATCCGCGAGAAGGCCAAGGGCGCGCCGGTCGAGTTCGTGTTCCCGAGCGAGGGCGTCTCCGCCGTCAGCGAACCGGTCGCGATCCTCAAGAGCACCAGGAATCCGGAGGCCGCCAAGGCGTTCGTCGATTTCCTGATCTCCAGGGATGGCCAGGAACTTGCCCTGAAGCAGGGCTATGTCGCGGCACACCCCGACGTTGCGCTGCCCGCGGGCTATCCCGAGCGCGCCGCCATCAAGCTGATGCCGTTCGATGCGGCCAAGGCGCTGGCCGACGAGACCGCGGCGCGCAAGCGCTTCAGCGCGATCTTCGAGTAAGCCCAAGCCAGGCCGGACGCAGCATGACCCTCGTCGCCCGCTCCGACCGGCCGCATATCGGGCAACCTCGGTTCCTGCCGGGGTTGCACCTGCCTTCAGGGCTCGGGCTGCCCGTGCTGGTGGCGCTTTGCGTCCTGGTCTTCGGTGGCCTTCCCTTCCTGCGCCTCCTGCTCGCCGCTTTCGCGCCCGGCGGCCGGTTCATGCCGGGTGCAGCCCTCGCCGAAATCGGCAGCCGGGCCGCTCTCACCGCGACCTTGCACAGCATCGAGACCGCCGGTCTCTCTGCGCTCGGCGCCTTCGCGATTGGCGGCGCCGTCGCGATCCTGCTCGCGGTGACCGATCTACGCGGCAAGCGCCCGCTGGCCTTCGCCTTCGTCTTCTCGATGATGATCGCGCCGCAGGTGGCGGCGCTCGCCTTCCTCAGCCTGACCGCCCCCCACTCTCCCATTCTTGGCGCGCTCGGCCTGACACCTGCACCGGGAACGCCCAATCCCCTGCTGGGCCGCGGCGGGATCATCCTGGTCATGGCGCTGCATCATGCGCCGCTGGTCGCGATCACGCTCTGGAGCGGGCTGCGCAGCATCCCGCATTCCCTGGTCGAGGCGGCGCAGCTCGAAGGTGCGGCGCCACCGACGATCATCACCCGCATCCTGCTGCCGGTGCTGCGCCCGCAGATCGTCGCAGCCGGGTTGATCGCCTTCGTCGCCGGCATCGGCAATTTCGGCATTCCTGCACTGCTCGGACTGCCGGTGAACTATCTCACCCTGCCAACCCTGATCTACCGGCGGCTTTCGAGCTTTGGACCGGCGGGGCTGCCGGATGCCGCGGCGCTGTCGTTGCTCGTCGCGCTGGTCGCCGGCCTCGGCATTCTCGCAAGCATCCTTGCGACGCGCCGCGGCGGCAAGGTCGAAATCGAGCGCCCCTTGCAGCCCTTCTGGTCTCTCGGCAGCGCCCGTCCCTTCGTTACGGCCGGTCTCTGGCTCCTGATCGCCCTTAAGCTCGGCCTGCCCTTCCTCGCCTTGCTCAGCGAGGCACTGACGCCAGCGCTCGGCGTCGCGCTCTCCTGGCAGAGCCTGACCTTCGACAAGTTCACCGAGGTGCTGCTGCGCCAGGACGTGACAGCGCGCGCCTTCCGCAATTCCTTCCTGTTCGCCGGCACCGCGGCGGTGATCCTTGCGCTGGCCTCGATCGCCTTCGCCTACGCGCTGGAGCGGCGAATGGGCAAGGCGAGGCGTGTCGTCGAACTCGTCATCGAACTGCCCTACGCCTTGCCCGGCGTGGTGCTCGCCATCGCCTGCATCCTGATGTTCCTGAAGCCGCTGCCGCTGATCGGCGTCAGCATCTATGCGACGCCGTTCATCATCCTCTTCGCCTATCTGGCGCGCTTCCTGCCGCTGGCGCTGAAGGCCCCGATCGCGGCGATGGCGCAGATCGAGGCGCATCACGAAGAGGCGGCGAAACTGGACGGTGTCACGCTCTGGCAGATGCTGCGTTTCATCGTGGCGCCGATCCTCGCCCCGGCTGCTACGGTCAGCGCATTGATGGTGTTCCTCGTGGCCTTCAACGAGCTCACCGTCTCGGCGCTGCTCTGGTCCTCGGGAACCGAGACGCTGGGCGTCGTGCTGTTCAGCCTGAAGGAAGCCGGGCTCGCCGGCGAGGCGGCAGCGGTCGCCATCAGCGCCTCGGCGGTGATCCTTGGCGTGATGCTGCTGCTCGACCTTTGCGCCAAGCGCCTGCCGGAAAATGTCCTGCCCTGGCGGATCTGAGCGTCACTCCGCCGCCTGGGTCTCGATCCTGGGCTCGCCCATCATCAGCGAGCGCGCCGCCTTCGCCTCGCGAACAATGAAATCGACGATAGCGCGCACGCGGGCGACATCCTTGAGATCGGCATGGACCAGCAACCAGAACGAGCGCGTGATCGACACCTTATGCGGCAGGACGGGCACCAGGCGCGGCTCTGTCGCCGCCATGAAATGATGGATGACGCCGATGCCGGCGCCGGCAACCACCGCATTCATCTGGGCCAGCACATTCGAGCTCTGCACCTGCGCCCGTAGGCCCTTGGCAACCTCGTCGAGATAGTCGAGCTCCGGCGTGAAGATCAGGTCGTCGATATAGCCGACGATCCGATGTTCGAAGAGGTCGTCGGGCTTCGCCACCACCGGCATGCTGTCGAGATACTCGCGCGTCGCATAGAGGCCGAGCCGGTAATCGCAGAGCTTGCGCGCGACGACCTTACCCTCCTTGGGCGGCGCCAGCGTGATCGCGACATCGGCCTCCCGCTTGGACAGCGACAGCAGCCTCGGCATTGCGATGAGCTGCAGCTCGAGCCCGGGATAGGCCTTGGCGAGGCCGGCCAGTCGTGGCGCCAGGAAACAGGTCCCGAAACCGTCCGGCGCGCCGATCCGCACAGTGCCGGCCAGCGCCATGTCGGCGCCGCCGATATCGCTCTGGATCGCGAGCGCCTCGGTCTCCATGCTCTCGGCCTTGGCCAGCAATCGCTCGCCATGGGCTGTGAGGGTGTAGCCCTGCGGCCGGCGCTCGAAGAGCTTGGCCTTGAGCGATTCCTCCAGAGAGGTGACACGACGTGAGACCGTGGCATGATCGGCGCCCAAACGCCGGGCTGCAGCCGTCAGCCGGCCGGAGCGGGCAACAGCGAGAAAGAAGCGCAGATCATCCCAGTCGAACCTCTCCAAGACGCTCTCCCTGATATTTGCTTTTGCGCACGACGACCGCTTGATAGTTGCTATAGCCGTGCACAAACGAGAATGGTAGGGGTGAGGCCAATCAAGACACCACACCATTCGTAGGGAGGGCGCGATGCGTCAGGTCGGTCATTTCATTGGTGGCAAGCACGTCGCCGGAACCTCGGGCCGCACGGCCGACATCTACCAGCCGATGGACGGAACCGTGATCGGCAAGGTCGCGCTCGCGTCCCCCGCCGAGATGCGCGCCGCTGTCGAAAACGCACTGGCGGCACAGCCGAAATGGGCGGCGGTAAACCCGCAGCGCCGCGCCCGCGTGCTGATGAAGTTCCTCGACCTCATCGCGCAGAACAATGACGAGCTGGCCGAGCTGCTCGCCCGCGAGCACGGCAAGACCATCGCCGACGCCAAGGGCGACATTCAGCGCGGCGTCGAGGTCGTCGAGTTCTCGCTCGGCATCCCGAACCTGATGAAGGGTGAATTCACCGACGGCGCCGGCCCAGGCATCGACATCTATTCGATGCGCCAGCCGCTCGGCGTCTGCGCCGGCATCACCCCCTTCAATTTCCCCGCAATGATCCCGCTCTGGAAGCTCGGCCCCGCCATCGCCTGCGGCAATGCCTTCATCCTGAAGCCGTCCGAGCGCGATCCCGGCGTGCCGATGCGTCTGGCCGAGCTGTTCATCGAAGCCGGCGGCCCTCCCGGCATCCTCAATGTCGTCAATGGCGACAAGGAAGCGGTCGACGCCATCCTCGACGATCACGACATCAAGGCCGTCGGCTTCGTCGGCTCGACCCCGATCGCCGAGTACATCTATGCCCGCGGCTGCGCCAACGGGAAGCGCGTGCAGTGCTTCGGCGGCGCCAAGAACCATATGATCATCATGCCGGATGCCGACATGGACCAGGCCGTCGACGCGCTGATCGGCGCCGGCTACGGCTCGGCCGGCGAGCGCTGCATGGCGATCTCGGTGGCGGTTCCAGTCGGCAAGGCCACCGCCGACGAACTGGTGAAGCGCCTCATCCCTCGCGTCGAGAGCCTGAAAATCGGCCCCTCCACCGACTCTTCCGCCGATTACGGCCCGGTCGTCACCAGGCAGGCGCTCGACAAGATCAAGGGCTATGTCGAGACCGGCATCAACGAGGGCGCCAAGCTCGTCGTCGATGGCCGCGGCTTCAAGATGCAGGGCTACGAGAACGGCTTCTACATGGGCGGCTGCCTGTTCGACCATGTGACGCCCGACATGCGCATCTACAAGGAAGAGATCTTCGGCCCCGTGCTCTCGGTCGTCCGCGCCAAGGACTATGAGGAAGGCCTCAAGCTCGCCAACGACCACGAATACGGCAACGGCGTCGCGATCTACACCCGCGACGGCGATGCGGCGCGCGATTTCGCTTCCCGCGTCCAGGTCGGCATGGTCGGCGTCAACGTGCCGATCCCGGTGCCGCTGGCCTATTACACCTTCGGTGGCTGGAAGCGTTCGTCCTTCGGCGATCTCAACCAGCACGGCCCGGACTCGATCCGCTTCTACACCAAGACCAAGACGGTGACCTCGCGTTGGCCGTCCGGCGTCAAGGATGGAGCAAGCTTCGTCATCCCGACGATGGGCTGAAGGCCCCGGACGACAAGGATCGCGACATGTTCTCCCTCACCGAAGACCAGATCGCGATCCGCGACATGGCGCAGGGTTTCGCTTCAGAGACCCTCGCCCCTCATGCCCTGCGCTGGGATGAGGAGAAGCACTTCCCGGTTGAGGAGATGCGCCAGGCCGCCGCGCTCGGCATGGGCGGCATCTATATCGGAGAGGATGTCGGCGGCTCGGGACTGTCACGGCTCGACGCGACGCTGATCTTCGAAGCGCTGGCGACCGGCTGCCCGACGGTCGCAGCCTATATCTCGATCCACAACATGTGCGCCTGGATGATCGACCGCTACGGCTCGGAGGATCAACGCCATGCCTGGCTGCCGAAGCTCTGTTCGATGGAGCATCTGGCGAGTTACTGCCTGACGGAGCCCGGTGCAGGGTCGGACGCCGCCGCGCTGAAGACCAGGGCGGTCCGCGACGGCAACGATTACGTGCTCGACGGCCAGAAGCAGTTCATCTCCGGCGCCGGCGTCTCCGACATCTATGTCGTGATGGTGCGCACCGGCGAGGCCGGCCCCTCAGGCATCTCGACGCTCGTCGTCGAGAACGGCACGCCCGGCCTGTCCTTCGGGGCCAACGAGAAGAAGATGGGCTGGAATGCGCAGCCGACGCGCGCCGTGATCTTCGAGAATTGCCGCGTCCCCGTGGCGAACCGCCTCGGGCCCGAGGGTATCGGCTTCAAGATCGCGATGGCAGGGCTCGATGGCGGCCGGCTCAATATCGGAGCCTGCTCGCTCGGTGGAGCACAAGGCGCGCTCGACAAGGCGCTGGCCTACGCCCAGGAGCGCAAGGCCTTTGGCGCACGCATCGCCGATTTCCAGGCACTGCAGTTCAAGCTTGCCGACATGGCGACCGAACTCGAGGCGGCGCGGACGTTCCTGTGGCGGGCAGCCTCGGCACTCGACGAGAAGACACCCGACGCGACCAAGCTCTGCGCCATGGCCAAGCGGGTTGCCACGGATACCGGCTTCGCGGTCGCCAACGAGGCGCTGCAGATTCATGGCGGCTACGGATATCTCGCCGATTACGGCATCGAGAAGATCGTGCGGGACCTGCGCGTGCATCAGATCCTGGAAGGCACGAACGAGGTCATGCGCATGATCGTGGCGCGCTCGCTGGTAGGGCGGGCAAAGGGGAACTAGCCTCAGAGCCGGGATATCCCTGCCCCACGGAAAAGCTTCTCAAACGACGAGGTTAGACCATGACCAGCATCGCCTTCATCGGGCTCGGCAATATGGGCGGCCCGATGGCCGCCAATCTCGTCAAGGCCGGACATCAGGTCAGCGCCTTCGACCTGGTGCAGGCCTCGCAGGACGCTGCGGCAGAACTCGGCGTGCATATCGCGGGCTCGGCCCGGGAGGCGGTCGCCAATGCCGAGGTCGTCGTCACCATGCTGCCGGCGGGCAAGCATGTGCTCGCGGTCTGGGCCGACATCCTGCCCGTGGTGAAGGCTGGCACGCTGATCATCGATTCCTCGACGATCGATGTCGAAAGTGCCCGTAAGGCGCATGCACTGGCCACCGAACGCGGCTGCCTCTCGCTCGATGCGCCGGTTTCCGGCGGTGTCGGCGGCGCAAAGGGCGCGACGCTGACCTTCATGGTCGGCGGTTCGAAGGAGGCTTTCGAGAAGGGAGACCCGATCCTCTCCGCCATGGGCCGGCGCGTCGTCCATTGCGGACCCTCCGGCAACGGCCAGGCGGCGAAGATCTGCAACAACATGATCCTGGGCATCTCGATGATCGGCGTCTCCGAGGCCTTCGTTCTGGCCGAGAAGCTCGGCTTGTCGCATCAGGCCCTGTTCGACGTCGCATCGACCTCATCCGGCCAGTGCTGGTCGCTGACCACCTACTGCCCCGTTCCCGGCCCGGTGCCGACATCGCCGGCCAATAACGACTACAAGCCGGGCTTCGCTTCCGCACTGATGCTGAAGGACCTGAAGCTCGCGCAGGAAGCCGCCCAGGCGGCCGGCGCTGCGACGCCTCTCGGCGCAGCCGCAGCCCAGCTTTTCGGCCTGCACAATGCCTGGGGTGAAGGCGGCTCCGATTTCTCCGCGATCATCCATCTGCTGCGCGGACGCGGCGAGCGCTAGATCGCCGATGTTGCATCGGCCTTCCCGAAAACCGCAATCCACTTTTCGGGCCGATGCTTTAAGGCACGACCAACCCGCCGGGAGCAGACCCGCCTCGCGCCTTCCACCTCTGGCGCAGGCGGCACTTTGCCGCTAGCACATCCGCCTATACGGCGGCTGTTCTTAAGCCGCCTGCCAGACGGGTGTGCGCATGAACGATGTCTCCTTTCGACGCGAACGCTCGGCCCTGACCGGCTTTGCCACGAACCCGCTCGACCGCCGCGGCGACCTGCGTGACCGTCCCGACGCGGTCGAGGGCTTTCGGGCTTCGCCCGGTACGCGCCATGCGATCGTCTCCGGCGAGACGCCGATCCTGAAGCGGATCGACGCCGAGACATTGACGATCTGGTTCGCCGAGAGCGAGGCCGACACTATCGGCAAGGCGCATGAGGAAGTCTTCCTCGGGCTCGACCCGCAAGGGACCGCCTGCTTCGGCCGACTGGTCGACCGGGAACTCGCCGAGCCGCTGCGCGAGCGCGACGACCTCGTGGTCAGCGACCTGCGCTCGATCGCCCTGAAGCGGCTCGTTCCAGCCGAAGAGGTCGGGCCGCTGGGCGAGGCCAAGGCCCTGCTCGACTGGCATGCGCGACATCGATTCTGCGCCCGCTGCGGCGGGCTCTCGCCGACGGTGAGCGGCGGCTGGCGGCGCGAATGCTCGCAATGTGGCGCGCTGCACTTCCCGCGCACCGATCCGGTCGTGATCATGCTCGCGGTGCGTGGCGATCAGTGCTTCCTGGCCCGTCAGGCCCGGTTCGCGCCGGGCATGTATTCCTGCATTGCCGGCTTTCTCGAGCCCGGCGAGACCTTTGAGGATGCGGTGCGCCGCGAAACCCTCGAGGAAGCAGGGCTGCGCACCGGCGCCGTGCGCTATGTCGCCTCGCAGCCCTGGCCCTTCCCGTCCTCCCTGATGATCGGCTGCATCAGCGAAGCGCTGAACGACGACATCACGCTGGACGGGAACGAACTCGAAGCAGGGCGCTGGTTCTCGCGGGAGGAGGCGCTGCAGATGCTGGATGGCAGGCACCCGGACGGCCTGTCCTGCCCGCCCCATATGGCGATCGCGAACACGATCCTGAAGGCGTGGGCCGAGGACGGCGTCACGCCCTAGCACGTGAGGGCGTCTGCAGCCGACGCGGTTTCCGGTCGGCTGCGATCGGCCTATTCTCCCGGCTCGGCGAGGCTCGCGCGGAACGCGTGCGCCGGGTAGACGCCGAGAATCTTCATCTCCTTGGAGAAATACTCGAGCTCCGTCAGGGCCCGCTTCAGGTCCGCGTCATCAGGATGCCCCTCGACATCGCAGTAGAACATCGTCGCTGAGAAATGGCCGTCGACCATGTAGCTCTCGAGCTTGGTCATATTGATGCCGTTGGTGGCAAAACCGCCCAGCGCCTTGTACAGCGCCGCCGGGATGTTGCGCACGCGGAACATCAGCGTCGTCACGGTCTTCTTCGCGCCCTGGCGGGCGAATTCCGGGTATTTCGAAAGCACGACGAAGCGCGTGGTGTTGT
The DNA here is from genome assembly GCF_052115465.1 of Allobosea sp. 2RAB26. Lineage (NCBI taxonomy): Bacteria > Pseudomonadati > Pseudomonadota > Alphaproteobacteria > Hyphomicrobiales > Alloboseaceae > Allobosea > Allobosea sp. 2RAB26. The sequence continues at coordinate 102,432 of NZ_JBFRGS010000006.1, forward strand.
GCTTCTCGTCCTCGATGTCCTCCATCAGGATATTCAAGCCGTAGACTTCGGCGGCGATATGCGGCGCGATCGCTGCGCGGGTGACGTCGCCGGCTTCCGCGACCTGCCGGGCGGAGCCGGCGGTATCGGCAGCGACCTCGGCCTTGAGGCCGAGCTTCTTGATGATCTTGCGGCACTGGCCGAGCGCATGGATATGGCTCTGCACGGTCTTCAGGGTGGCGAGCGTCGCTCCCTGCACCGCCATCAGGTGAAAGCGGATCGGCAGGAAATGCTCGCCGATGATGTGCAGGCCGGAACGCGGCAGCAAATGGTGGATATCGGCAACGCGACCGGCGATCGAATTGTCGATCGGGATCATGCCATAGCGAGCCGTTCCGTCGCTGACCGCGGACAGGGCATCCTCGAAGGTTGCGCAGGGCAGCAATTCGCAATCCGGAAAGACCTGCAGGGCGGCCTGAGAGGAGAAGGCTCCGGGCTCGCCCTGGTAGGACACGACGACAGACATGATTCAGGCTCCGAGGCGGGATTTCAGGAGCGCGCGGGCGCGATCCAGGTCAGGAGGCGTGTCGACGCCGCGCGGGACGTGATCGATGACCATCACGTCGATGCGCATGCCGTCTTCCAGTGCACGCAGTTGCTCGAGCTTCTCGCGGAGTTCGAGCGGTGATTGCGGCAGGCTGACGAAGCGATCGAGCGCACGGCGGCGATACGCATAGAGGCCGACATGGTGATAGAGCGGCCCCTCGCCGCTCGGCGCGGTGGCACGGGTAAAGTAGAGTGCGCGCATCCGGCCGGGACTGATCTCGCTGCCGATCAGCTTGACGACGCTCGGTGCGGTCTTCTCGTCCTCGTCGGTAATGACCCCGGCCAGGGTCGCAATGTCGACGGCAGCATCCGCAAGCGGCTTCACCGCGGCAGCGATCGCGCTCGGCTCGAGCGTGGGAAAATCTCCCTGGACGTTGACGATGATGTCGTGGCGTCCCTGCGGATCGACGATATCGGCCGCTTCCTTGATTCGATCCGAGCCGGTCTGGTGGTGGATGCTGGTCATCACCGCCCTCCCCCCAGCCTTCTCGACCGCCGCGACGATGCGCGGCTCGTCAGTGGCGACGACCACGGCACCGACGCCCGATTCCATCGCCCGGCGCCAGACATGCACGATCATCGGTTCGCCCAGGATGTCTGCCAGAGGCTTGTCGGGCAGGCGGGTCGCCTGCATGCGGGCGGGAATCAGGATCAGCGGGTCCGACATCGGCAACAGCTCTGGGGGGAAGGTCGCGAGGCTGCGACGGGAGGCGTCAAAAGGTCTCAAAGAGGTGCGTGCTTATACGAGTTGCAATGAAGCGCGCAAAGCGGTTAAGCAACGGCCGTGTGTCGGCGCTCCCAGGCTCCGGCCGGAGCGCTGCTATGCCTTGCCTGTCCTGTGGCGAGGCCCAAGGGTTTCGATGCGATGAATATCGAGCTGAACAAGATTGCCGGCGCGGGACTGTCCACGCTGCTCGTGGTGATGGCCCTGAACATGGCCGCCGGCATTGTCTTCGCGCCGCACAAGCCGGCCGTGCCCGGCTTCGATCTGCCGAGTCCGGAGCCAGCTGCCGCCGGCGGTGCAACCGCTGCGGCTCCAGTTGCGGACGCGCCGATCGTGGAACGTCTCGCCAAGGCCGATCCGGCCCGTGGCGAAAAGGCTGTCGGCGCCTGCAAGGCCTGCCACACCTTCGAGAAGGGCGGCGCCAACAAGGTCGGCCCGCATCTCTTTGACGTCTATGGTCGCAGCAAGGGGTCGATCGACGGCTTCGGTTATTCGGCTGCCATGAAAGGCCATTCCTCCGAGAAGTGGGAAGCCGAGCAGCTCGACGGCTTCCTGAAGGGTCCGAAGGCCTATATGCCGGGAACGACGATGGCTTTCGCCGGTCTGACCAAGCCCGATACCCGTGCCGACGTGATCGCCTATCTCAACACGCTCGCGGATGCGCCGAAGCCGCTTCCGAAATGAGCCTTGCGTCGATTCGGCGCGCCTGAATGATTGCAAGCCGGGCCCTTGAGCCCGGCTTTTGCTTGCTCCCGCCATGCTCTTGCCCTCACCATGGCGAGGAATCTCCTCTCCGCGCTGGTATCGACCTCACGGGTCGACATAATCGGCCAGCGAATCAGTTGCAGGAGGACGAGGCACCATGGCGATGCGCATCACACGCCGCAGGCTGCTCGAAGCCGGTGGAGCAGCGCTGGCAAGTGGGGGCCTGCCTGCCCTGCCCGGCCGGGCAATGGCCGAGACCGGGGAGGTTCATGGCCTCTCGACTTTCGGCGAACTGGCGCTCCCCGCAGATTTTCCGCATTTCGCCTATGTGAACCCGAAGGCCCCGAAGGGCGGCACGATCACGCTGCAGATCAAGCGGGCCGGCGGCAACCAGAACTTCGACACCTTCAACACGCTGAACACCTTCGTGCTCCAGGGCGATGGCGCCGCTGGCATGGATGCGTGCTTCGACAGCCTGATGTCCGGCTCCGGCGACGAGCCAGGCGCGCTCTACGGCTTGCTGGCGAAGAGCGTCGCAATCTCCGGGGACAGGCTGACCTACCGTTTTCGGCTCAGGCCCGAGGCGCGTTTCCATGACGGAAGCCGGGTGACCGCTTCCGATGTCGCCTTCTCCATGAATATCCTGAAGAGCAAGGGACACCCATCCTACCGCCTGATCCTGAACGAGCTGGTCTCGTCGGTGGCCGAAGGCGACGACATCGTCGTCGTCACGCTTTCGCCGAAGCGCGGTCGCGACCTGCACCTCGTCGTCGCAGGCCTGCCGGTCTTCTCCGCGAAATTCTGGTCGACGCGGAACTTCGACGCCTCGACGCTGGAACCACCGCTTGGGTCCGGCCCCTACAAGGTGGGGCGGTTCGAGCAAGGCCGCTTCATCGAATTCGAGCGGGTTCCCGACTACTGGGGCAAGGACCTGCCGGTGAATGTCGGCGTCAATAATTTCGACCGCACGCGCTGGGAGTATTTCCGCGACCGGCAGGTCGCCTTCGAGGCCTTCAAGAGCGGCATCGTTACCTTCCAGGAGGAATTCACCTCCCGGATCTGGGCGACCGGCTATGACTTCCCGGCGATCAAGGACGGCAAAGTCAAGAAGGAATCCCTGCCCAATACCGAGCCGACCGGCTCGCAGGGCTGGTATTTCAACCTGCGCCGCGATGCCTTCAAGGACCCGCGCATCCGCGAGGCGATCGGGCTCTGCTTCGATTTCGACTGGACCAACAAGAACATCATGTTCGGCTCCTTTGCCCGCATGACCTCGTTCTTCGAGAACTCGGATTCCAAGGCTGTGGGCACACCCTCGCCCGAAGAGCTTGCTCTGCTCGAACCCTTCCGTGGCAAGGTGCCGGACGAAGTCTTCGGCGAGGTCTATCTCCCGCCGGTCAGCGACGGCTCCGGCAGCGACCGCGCCCTGCTGCGCAAGGCGGACGATATGTTCCGCGCAGCCGGCTGCAAGCGGGACGGCAATGTGCTGAAGCTGCCCGATGGCAAGCCCTTCGAGATCGAGTTCCTCGATTTCCAGGCCTCGCTCCAGCCACATACCCAGCCGTTCCAGGCCAATCTCAAGCGCCTGGGCATCAACGCGACCTCGCGCATCGTCGATGCCGCGCAGTACCAGCGAAGACTCGATGAATTCGATTTCGACGTGGTCAGCCGCGCGTTGACGGGCAGCGCGATTCCCAGCGATTCCCTGCGCATCGTCTATGGTTCCGAAGCCGCGAAGACGCGCGGCTCGCGCAACGTCGCCGGCATCAGCGATTCAGCCATCGACGCGATGATCGATCGGATCGGCCAGGCCGATAGCTACAAGGACGTCGTCGTGGCGGCCAAGGCGCTGGACCGGCTGCTGCGCGCCGGCCGCTATTGGGTGCCGATGTGGTGGAACCCGAATGAATGGCTGGCTTACTGGGACATGTTCGACCGGCCGGCATCCAAGCCGAAATACACGTCCGGCGCTCCCGCCATCTGGTGGTTCGACGCCGAGAAAGCCAAGCGGATCGGGAAGGCGTGAGGATGGTAGCGGAAGCCCGAGGCCAGGTCAGCGGAACTCCCAGGGTTCTCCTGCGCCTCGAAGGACTTGTCCTCGGCGTGCTGTGCATCTGGCTCTTTGCCGGCACCGGCGCATCGTGGTGGTTCTTTGCTGCACTGATCCTGGCCCCGGATCTCGGCATGCTCGGCTATCTCGCCAATCCGAGGCTGGGCGCCACGATCTACAACGCCGCTCACTCGCTGATCGGTCCGGCCTTGCTGGCAATCGCGGGCCTTTCGCTGGCCCTGCCGACGGCCCTTGCGATCGCGCTGATCTGGGCCGGGCATATCGAGTTCGACCGGGCGCTGGGCTATGGCCTAAAATATCCCTCGCTCTTTGCCGACACCCATCTCGGTGTGCTTGGTCCTTCCCGAAAGGCCGGGTGAACGGATGCTCTCCTATATCGCCCGCCGCCTCGCGCTGATGGTGCCGACATTGTTCGGCATCCTGCTGATCTCCTTCGTCCTCGTGCAGTTCGCGCCGGGCGGGCCGGTGGAGCGCGTGATCGCACAGTTGCAGGGCCAGGGCGGCAACGCCTCCGACCGTGTCGGCGGCAGTGCCGGCGGCGATGCCGGAGCACAGCACGGCGATGCAAGCTCATCCTATCGTGGCGCGCAGGGGCTCGATCCGGCCTTCATCAAGGAGCTGGAGAAGCAATTCGGCTTCGACAAGCCGGCACATGAGCGCTTCGGCAAGATGCTCTGGGACTATATCCGCTTCGATTTCGGCCGGTCCTATTTCCGCGACGCACCGGTACTGCAGCTGATCAAGGAGAAACTGCCGGTCTCGATCTCGCTCGGACTGTGGATGACACTGCTCTCCTATGCGATCTCGATCCCGCTTGGCATCCGCAAGGCGGTGAAGGACGGTTCGCGCTTCGACACCTGGACCAGCGCCGTGGTCATTGTCGGCTACGCCATTCCGGGCTTCCTGTTCGCGATCCTCCTGATCGTGCTCTTCGCCGGCGGCTCGTTCTGGCAGATCTTTCCGCTGCGCGGGCTCCATTCCGAGAATTGGCAAGAACTCAGCTTGATCGGCAAGGCCACCGACTATCTCTGGCACATTGCCCTGCCGGTCACGGCGATGGCGCTGGGCGCCTTCGCGACCTCGACGCTGCTGACCAAGAATTCCTTCCTCGACGAGATCCGCAAGCAATATGTCCTGACGGCGCGGATGAAGGGGCTCAGCGAACGCGGCGTGCTCTACGGCCACGTCTTCCGCAACGCCATGCTGATCGTGATCGCCGGCTTTCCCGGCGCATTCGTGCATGCGCTCTTCGCCGGATCGCTGCTGATCGAGACGATTTTCTCGCTCGACGGCCTCGGGCTCCTCTCCTTCGAGGCCATCGTCAACCGCGACTATCCGGTCGTCTTCGCCAATCTCTACATCTTCTCGCTGATCGGCCTTGTCGTGCATCTCATCACGGACCTGACCTACACATGGGTCGACCCCCGGATCGATTTCGAAACGCGGGAGGCCTGAGGTGAGCGAGACGCTGATCGACCTGCCGCCGAGCACTCGCAGTGCGGCGCTTGCACCACCCGAGGCGGGCCAGGGCTGGCTCAAGCTCTCACCGATCAACCGGCGCCGGCTCAACAATTTCAAGGCGAACCGGCGGGGCTGGTGGTCGCTCTGGATCTTCCTGGCACTGTTCGTGCTCTCGCTCTTCGCGGAGTTCATCGCCAATGATCGACCGCTCGTCGTGCGCTACAAGGGCGAGTTCCTGTTCCCGATCGTGGTGAACTATCCCGAGGAGAAATTCGGCGGCTTCCTCGCCACCACCGACTATCGCGATCCGGTCATCGCCAAGGAGATCGATGCCAATGGCTATGCCATCTGGCCGCCGATCCGCTACTCCTACCGCACGCATAATCTCGACCTGCCGGTTCCCGCTCCTGCGCCACCGACCTGGATGCTGAAGGACGAGCAGTGCCGGCCGATCGCCGAGCGAACCGGCGGCATGTCCTGCCGCGAGCTCGAATGGAACTGGCTCGGCACGGACGACCAGGGCCGCGACGTCGTGGCGCGCCTGATCTACGGGTTCCGCATCTCGATCCTGTTCGGCCTGATCCTTTCCACGATCTCTTCGGTGATCGGCATCGCGGCTGGCGCCGTGCAGGGCTATTTCGGCGGTTGGACCGACCTGATCTTCCAGCGCTTCATCGAGATCTGGACCTCGATCCCCGCGCTCTATCTGCTGATCATCGTAGCGGCCGTGATCACGCCCGGCTTCTTCGTGCTGCTCGGCATCCTGCTGCTGTTCTCCTGGGTCGCGCTGGTCGGCGTGGTCCGGGCCGAATTCCTGCGGGCCCGCAATTTCGAGTATGTCCGCGCAGCGCGTGCGCTCGGCCTGTCCGACGCCAAGATCATGGTCAAGCATCTGCTGCCGAACGCCATGGTCGCGACGCTGACCTTCCTGCCCTTCATCATGAACGGCTCGATCACGACGCTCACCTCGCTCGACTTCCTCGGTTTCGGCCTGCCGCCCGGCTCGCCCTCGCTCGGTGAGCTGCTGGCGCAAGGCAAGGCCAATCTGCAGGCGCCCTGGCTCGGGCTGTCCGGCTTTTTCGTGATCGCCCTGATGCTGTCGCTGCTGATCTTCATCGGCGAGGCGGTGCGCGACGCCTTCGATCCAAGGAAGACCTTCGCGTGAGCGCTCCCCTTCTCTCTGTCGAGGATCTTTCCGTCGCCTTCCGCCAGGGCGGCAGGGAGACGCTCGCCGTCGACCGCATTTCCTTTCATGTCGCCAAGGGCGAGACCCTGGCGATCGTCGGTGAATCCGGCTCGGGCAAATCCGTCTCCGCGCTCTCGATTCTGAAGCTGCTGAACTATCCGGCCGCGCATCACCCGTCCGGCAAGGTGCTATTCAACGGACAGGACCTGATCGCGGCCGATGAGAACGCGATGCGCAAGGTGCGCGGCAACGACATCACCATGGTGTTCCAGGAGCCGATGACCTCGCTGAACCCGCTGCACACCATTGCGCGGCAGATCGGCGAGATCCTCGAGCTGCACAAGGGCTTGCGCGGCGCGGCGGCTCGCGCCCGCACGTTGGAGCTGCTGGCCCTGGTCGGAATCCGCGATGCCGAGAGCCGGCTCGACGCCTATCCTCATCAGCTTTCCGGCGGTCAGCGCCAGCGCGTAATGATCGCCATGGCGCTCGCCAACGAGCCGGACCTGCTGATTGCCGATGAGCCGACGACTGCGCTCGACGTCACCGTGCAGGCGCAGATCCTGTCCTTGCTGAAGGATCTGCAGAACCGCCTCGGGATGGCGATCCTGTTCATCACCCATGATCTGGGCATCGTGCGGCGCATCGCCGACCGGGTCTGCGTGATGCTCAAGGGCCGGATCGTCGAGCAGGGGGCTGTCGCCGAGATCTTCGACAAGCCGCAGCACAGCTATACCCAGCGCCTGCTCGCAGCCGAGCCCAAGGGTCGCCCCGCCCCGGTCGCCGAGGGCGCCGCGACGCTGCTCGAGGCCGGGCCGATGAAGATCTGGTTTCCGATCAAATCCGGCTTCCTGCGCCGGACCACCGGCCATGTGAAGGCCGTCGATGGCATCTCGATCAAGGTGCGGGAAGGCGAGACGCTCGGCGTCGTCGGCGAGTCCGGCTCAGGCAAGACGACGCTCGGCCTCGCCATCCTGCGGCTGATCTCCTCGGAGGGGCCTGTCGTCTTCCTCGGCGATCGCATCGACGGGTTGACCAGCGCCGCCGTCCGCCCGAAGCGCAAGGATCTCCAGGTCGTCTTCCAGGATCCCTATGGCTCGCTGTCTCCGCGCCTCTCGGTCGCCGGCATCGTCGAGGAAGGGCTGACCGTCCAGGACAAGGGGCTGAGCTATGAAGCTCGCCGCGAGATCGTCGCCAGGGCGCTCAGCGATGTCGGCCTCGACCCGGCAGCGATGGATCGCTACCCGCATGAATTCTCAGGCGGACAGCGCCAGCGTATCGCAATCGCGCGCGCCATGGCCCTCGACCCGAAATTCGTGGTGCTGGATGAGCCGACCTCGGCGCTCGACATGTCGGTGCAGGCGCAGATCGTCGAGCTCCTGCGGGAGCTGCAGAGCCGCCGCAAGCTCGGCTATCTCTTCATCAGCCATGACCTCAAAGTGGTGCGGGCGTTGTCGCACCGGGTTGTGGTGATGCAGAACGGCAAGGTCGTCGAGGAAGGACCAGCCGAGGAGATTTTTGCGCATCCTCGCGAGGCCTATACCCAGGCCCTGCTCGCCGCCGCGCTCAACCTCGAGCCCGTCGGCAGCGCTGCGGTGAAGGATTGAGATGACCCGCGCCATCCTTATCGTGCTTGACTCCGTCGGCTGCGGCGGCGCGGAGGACGCGCATCTCTATGGCGATGCCGGCGCCGACACGCTGGGCCATATCGCGGAGAGCTGCGCGGCAGGCAAGGGCGACCGCGAAGGTCTGCGGCACGGCGCATTGCAGGTGCCGAACCTCGCCCGGCTGGGCCTGGCCCACGCCTGCGAGGCTTCCACCGGAAGGCCGCTCGCGGGCGTCAGCAAGCCGATCGCGCCACAGGGGCAGTACGGCTATGGCATCGAGACCAGCCAGGGCAAGGACACTCCCTCCGGTCATTGGGAGATCGCTGGCTGCCCCGTTCCGTTCAAATGGGGCTATTTCACAGAGCTGGAAAACTCCTTCCCGCCGGATCTGGTCGCGGCGATCATTCGCGACGGCAGGCTGCCGGGCATTCTCGGCAACAAGCACGCTTCGGGAACCGTCATCATCGACGAGCTCGCCGAGGAGCATATCCGGACGGGCAAGCCGATCTGCTACACCTCGGTCGACTCCGTGCTGCAAATCGCGGCACATGAGGAGCATTTCGGGTTGGAGCGGCTCTACGAGCTCTGCCGCACGGTACGCGTCCTGGTCGATCCGCTCAGGATCGGGCGCGTCATCGCGCGCCCCTTCGTCGGCACCGCGACAACCGGCTTCACCCGGACGGCGAACCGGAAAGACTTCGCCATTCCGCCGCCCAACGACACAATCCTCGACCGGCTCGCGACGCTGGGCCGCAGCGTCATCACCATTGGCAAGATCGGCGACATCTTTGCCCATCGCGCCACCGGAGAGGAGATCAAGCCGTTCGGCAATGCGGCCATGTTCGAGGCCGCCCTCGCCGCGCTCGACCGGTTGCCGGATGGCGGCTTCTGCTTCGTCAATCTTGTCGATTTCGATACCGAATACGGCCATCGCCGCGACGTGCCGGGCTATGCGGCCGCATTGGAAGCCTTCGATGCGATGCTGCCGCGGCTGGAGGCGAAGCTCGGCCCGGACGATCTTGCCATCATCACGGCCGACCATGGCAACGACCCGACCTGGAAGGGCACGGACCATACGCGCGAGCATGTGCCGATCCTCGCCTTCGGGCCAGGTGTCGCGGCACAGGCGATCGGGGGGCGCCGGAGCTTTTCGGATGTGGCCGCGACACTCGGTCAGCGGCTCGATATCGGCAAGATCGGACCCGGCCGGGCCTGGTAATAGGGCCTCGTCCGATCAGGCTGCCGCGACCCGGCCGCAGAACGCCGCGACCTCCTGACGGATGCTGTGGGCCTGCTTCGCCAGCGCATCGGCAGCGTCCTGCAACTGCGCGGCGGCATCATGGGTGCGAACGGTCATCGTCTCGAAATTGCCGACCGCACCGGCACTGCGCCTCGCCCCCTCGAAGGAAAGCTGGACCTGCCGGGCGATTTCCATGGTCGCCCGGTCCTGCTCGTGGACGGAGACGGCGATCGCCTCCGCCACACGCTCGACCTCGGACATCGCCGTCACGATATCGCGGATCGCCTTCAACGAGCGCTGTGACGCGACCTGCATCGCGCTGATCTGACCGGAAACCTCGTCCGTTGCACGGGCGGTCTGGGCAGAGAGCGTCTTCACCTCGCTTGCGACGACGGCGAAGCCTCGTCCCATCTCACCGGCCCGGGCCGCCTCGATGGTGGCGTTGAGAGCCAGCATGCTGGTTTGCGCTGCGATGCCGCGGATGATCTCGACGACCGCACCGACATTCTCGCTGCTGCGGGCGAGATCCTCGATTTCCGCGCTGGCGCGCCGGGCAAGCTCGGCTGCGCTCTTGGAGCCGTCGGCCGAGTGCGACACATTCTGGCCGATCTCGCCGATCGAAGCTGCGAGTTGCCCGCTGGCAACCGCAAGCTGGTCGATGCTGCGCGTCGTCGCCTCGGCAGCCTCCGAGACATGCCCCATCTGGTGACGCGCCTGATCGGAGGTGCCGGTCAAGGCCCGCGACTCGCCCTGCATGGCCTCGGCCGAACGGTCGAGAACCGCCATGGCCTGCTCCATCTGCTGGCGGAAATTCAGAACGGTTTCGCGCAGAGTCTCGCTGCGGCGGCCGAGCTCGTCGGCGAGGTGCCTCTCCCGCTCTCCGGCCGCGCGTTCGCGCTCGGCGATCGCATTGGCATGACGCAGGCTGTCGCGGTTCATGGCGAACATCCGCCCAAGGATCATGGCAAGCGCCGCCAGGAACGTGGTCTCGATCACCACGATCACGGCATGCAGGAGCACGCGCCAGATATTGCCGCCCTGGTAGAACACGGCTGACGGAAGCAGGTACTGCAGCGCCAGATGGTGAAGCGCGGTCAGGCCAGCCCCCATCACGATCGGGCGCCAGTCGCAAAACCCCGCCAACAGCGCGAGGACCGCGAAATAATACATGTGCGTGTCAGGCTGCCAGGGATGGCCGGCGAAGCTGTAGACCAGCATCGAAACCTGGCCGATCAGCACTATCGCTATCACCAGCTGTGAGACGATCGCCACGCCGAAGCGGGCATAGAGCAGCAGGGCACCAGCGGCGAGCACGAAGGCGAAGGAGGCAGCAAGCAGCACCTCGCCACCGTGGAACCAGACGCTCAGCGCCAATAGCGGAACATGAAGGAAGGCGAGCCCGAGCAGGAAGCGGGCCACGACGACGCGAACTCCGGTCAGGGTCCAGATCATGACGAAGCATCCGCCGACGAACGGGCGTCAAGGCACCCGGCCAGCCCCGAAAGCGCCAGCATCAGCAAGGCCCCCTTCGGTTTCGCCTGTTTGACGCCCGGGTCCACGGAAGGCGCCGTAATGACGATGAAGTGAGCGATCCCGCTGCGCAGAACGCGATGCCCGGCCGCCATCGTCATCGCTAGCGCGTCGCGCTCAGAGGTCCATGGCGAAAAGACAATTGCGCGCGATGGAGCGGCGTCATCCGAGCCCCGGGGCAGGCTGAGCGCTGCCGCCAGGCTGACCGCCACGAGCGCAATGACAATGATGAGCGCATCCCGCAACAACACGCCCCGGCCCTGATCGGCCGGAATCTCGTTCAGGAATCCGGACGTCATGGGAACTCGGTTTCTCCGCGCTATCCGGCAGGCCATATCGGGCCGGACGAAGTCGCTCACCACTCGTAAAGTTTCACTTAAAAGTACGCGTGGTGCAGGTGGGGCCGTGCGTGTCCAGGCGCAGCGTCAGGCCCGCAGGCGCTGCTTGATCCGCCGCATCAAGCCGTCCCGTACGTCGCGATAGGCGTCGAGCACCTGCTCACGCGAGCCCTGGACGATGGTCGGATCCGGCGTCGGCCAGTACTCGACATCGGCGGCGAGCGTTCTTGTCAGCTCAAGGGCCTTGTGATGCGCCTCCGGTGAGAGGGAGATGATGAGGTCGAAGTTCAACCCTTCCCACTCCTCGAGATCCTCAATCGATTTTGGCCTGTGGCGATGAGCGTCGATGCCGATCTCGTCGAGCACGGCCAGCGCGAACTTATCGACGTCGCCCTTCCTCGCTCCGGCCGACTGGACATAGATCGATTTGCCGAAGAAGTGCTTCGCCATGGCTTCCGCCATCGGGGAGCGCACCGCGTTATACGCGCACATGAAGAGCACGCTGTGGATCTTGCGCGGCGGCGCTCCCTCCACCGAGCCTAGCCCTTCCAATGCAAGGCATAGATCAAGGTGAACAGGCGACGCGCCGTGTCGTGGTCGATCTCGACCTTGCTCGCCAGGCGCTCGACCAGCATGTGGGCCGCCTCGTCATGCAGCCCGCGCCGGCCCATGTCGATCGCCTCGATCTGCGCAGGCGTCGACGCCCGGATGGCGGCGTAATAGCTCTCGCAGACCAGCCCATAGTCCTTGATGATACGCCGCAGCGGCGTCAGCGAGAGATGATGCGTGACAACCGGCGCTCCGTCGGCCCCCTTGATCTCGAATACGAGGCGTCGCTCGACCAGCGCGAGATGGGCGAGATAGGGGCCGCCTTCATGCCCGGGCAACGCGAAATGGTTGCGCTCGACGAGGTCATAGACCGCAACCGCGCGCTCGTGTTCCTGATCCGGACTGCCACGCCCCAGCGAGGCTTCGTCAAAAGTCACACCGACCAGGCATTGCCTTTCCGACATGCAGCCTCCGGACACAGGGCGCGCGGGACTCAGAGATTGAGCCTGATCGTCACGGATCGGCCATGCGCCTGCAAGCCCTCGGCCTCGGCCAGTTGCGTCGCGGCCGGCGCCAAGGCGCGAAGCCCATCGATGCCGCACTTCAGCAACGAGGTTCGCTTCATGAAATCGGCGACACCGAGCCCCGAGGAGAAACGGGCGGAGCGGGCGGTCGGCAGAACATGGTTGGGACCGCCGACATAGTCGCCGATCGCCTCCGGTGTATGTCCGCCCAGGAAGATCGCGCCGGCATTGCGAACCTTCTTTGCCAGGCCGTCGGGATCTGCGGTGACGATCTCGAGATGCTCGGGCGCCAGCCGGTCGACCAGCGGGAGTGCGCGCTCTAGGTCTTCGACCAGCAGGATGGCGCCGAAATCCTGCCAGCTCTTGCCGGCGATCGCAGCGCGCGGGAGCACTGCCAGCTGGGCGATCACCGCCTTCTCGACCTCGGCTGCGAGCGCTGCATCATTGGTGAGCAGGATCGACTGGGCGGATTCGTCATGCTCCGCCTGCGCCAGCAGATCGGCCGCGACCCAATCCGGATTTGCACTTGAATCCGCGATCACCAGAACCTCGGAGGGGCCGGCGATCATGTCGATACCGACCTGTCCGAAGACGCGGCGCTTGGCGGCTGCCACATAGGCGTTGCCCGGTCCGACGATCTTGGCCACCGGCGCGATCGACTGCGTTCCATAGGCCAATGCCGCTACCGCCTGGGCACCGCCAATCCGGTAGACCTCGTGGACGCCGGCGAGGCGCGCTGCCGCCAGGACCAGCGGGTTCGTCTCCCCGCGCGGGGTCGGCGCCACCATGACGATGCGCTCGACGCCGGCAACCCTGGCCGGCACCGCGTTCATCAGCACGGACGAGGGATAGCTCGCGGTACCGCCGGGAACGTAGAGCCCGACCGTCTCGATCGCGCTCCAGCGCCACCCGCTCTCGACACCGAGCGCATCGCGCGTCCAGGAATCCTGCGGCTTCAGGCGGAGGTGATAGGCCTCGATGCGCGCACGTGCCGTCTCCAGCGCGGCCAGCAGTTCGGCGGAGCAGGCCGCGACGGCCGCATCGATCTCGGCTTCACTGACCCGCAGGGTCAAAGGAGTCAGATCGAGCTTATCGAAACGGGAGGTGCAGGCGATGACGGCCTCATCCCCCTTGGCGCGAACATCGGCAATGATGTCGGCGGCAACGCGGTCGACGTCCTCGGACACTTCGCGCTTGGTCGTCAGCAGCGCGGCAAAGGCCTGCTCGAAGCCTGCGTCTCGTTGATCGAGCCTGATCGGCATCGCAAATCCTGAAGCTGAAAGAAGAGGTCAGGCGCCGTTCGGGTGATCGGGCTTGGCGACTGCCTCCCAGACCGGGCCCAGGTCCTTCATCTGGGCCTCGATGCACTCGACGCCCAGGCGGATAGCGGCACCATCCGAAAAATGCAGCGTGACCTCTCCCGCCGGCGCCTCGGACTCGGTGAAGGTGATGGCGAGGAGATTGAGAACGGCTCCTGTCGCCGTCGGGTCAACCTTCGTGCTCTTGGCGTGAACGACTCGTTCGAAATGCAAGGCGGCAAGGCGCCTGCGCTTCTGGCCATGCGGCACGCCTTCCCAGTCGAAGCGTCGCGCGGCCAGCGCGAAGCGCTTCTGCGCTGGCAGATAGGCGACATCGCCGACGCGCAGGACAGCATCCTGCAAATGTGCGGAGATGATCGCGAGATCCTCCGCGTCGAGCGCGATCAGCTTCAGTGGGTCTGCGGTATCGTCCGACATCGACCTGTTCTGGCGAGCGGACGGTTCGGCGTCAACCGCTGATCCGCTCGACCTCTGCGCCACAGCGCGTCAGCTTGGCTTCCAGCGCCTCGAAACCGCGATCGAGATGGTAGACCCGGTTGATCATCGTGTCGCCCTCGGCCGCGAGGCCACCAATGACGAGCGAGACCGATGCACGCAGATCGGTTGCCATGACCGGCGCACCGGTGAGCTTGCCGACACCCTCGACATAGGCGACGTCACCATCCAGCCGGATCTTCGCGCCGAGGCGGACGAGTTCCTGGACGTGCATGAAGCGGTTCTCGAAGATCGTCTCGCGAATGCGCGAGGTGCCCTTGGCCCGCGTCATCAGCGCCATGAACTGCGCCTGCAGATCGGTCGGGAAGCCCGGGAACGGGTCGGTGTCGACATCGACGGCCTCCAGTGCCCCGCCGTTGCGGCGCACGCGGATGCCTTCATTGGTCTCGCTGATATCGACGCCAGCCTTGACCAAGATATCGAGCGCCGATTGCAGCAGATCGGCCCGCGCTCCTTCAAGCAGCACGTCGCCTCCGGTCATCGCGACAGCCATCGCATAGGTGCCGGTCTCGATCCGGTCCGGCAGGACAGCATGGTGCGCGCCCCCGAGCCGTGAGACCCCCTTGACCACGATCTGCGAGGTGCCGGCGCCCTCGATCTTGGCGCCCATCTTGATAAGGCACGCGGCGAGGTCCGTGACCTCGGGCTCACGCGCCGCGTTCTCGATCACTGTCGTGCCGTCCGCAAGAACCGCAGCCATCAGGGCCGTATGGGTGCCGCCGACCGTCACCTTCGGGAAGACGATCTCGGCGCCCTTCAGGCCCTTCGGCGCGCGCGCCAGCGCATAGCCATTCTCGATGCTGATTTCCGCGCCGAGCCGTTCCAGCGCCATCAGCAGGAGGTCGACCGGCCGCGTGCCGATCGCACAGCCGCCGGGCAGGGAGACCTTCGCTTCGCCCATCCGGGCCAGGATCGGAGCAATGACCCAGAAGCTCGCGCGCATGGTCGAGACCAGTTCATACGGCGCGCAGGTGTCGACGATCTGGCGTGCGGTGAGCGCGATGGTCTGGCCCGTCTCCGCCGACTGACCGATGCGCTTGCCAGCGATGGAACGGTCGACGCCGTGGTTCGAGAGGATGCGCGACAGCGCAGTCACGTCCGACAGTCGCGGGACATTGACCAGAGTCAGCGTCTCATCCGTGAGGAGGCTCGCGATCATCAGCGGCAACGCGGCATTCTTCGCGCCCGAGATCGGGATCGTGCCATTGAGGCGCTGGCCACCGGTAATGCGGATACGGTCCATCTGGATGTCCTGCTGGAGGTCGCGGCTATCGGCCGCGCGGCGCGATTGAGGGCGGGATCAGGACCGGGGAGTCTCGGCCTGGGCAGGCAAGGCTTCGTCTTCCCGCTCCGCTTCATCCGCCCGACGAGCGCGCGCCTGCGCCTTGCGGCGCTTCAGGTTCTCGCGCAGGGCTGCGGCCAGGCGCGCCCTCTTTTCGTCGTCTGCGGTTGGTTGGCGACTCAAGGGATCAAACTCGGCTTACGCGGTTCAACGCTGGGATCGCGGCGAAATCGCGGCGCATGGTTAGCTCTGCAACGTCCGTTGGACAAGTTTCCAAAGCGGCGGCACGTCAATCAGCGGTCCCTCGCTCGCCAAGCTGAGACGAAACTGTGCCGCAGCGAGGCGCCGACCCTTCGGGGCTCGCGTTTGCAGCTAGCCCTCAGGACCTCCAGCCGCCGCGCCCGCCGCTCGGCTGCACGCTGAAACCGCCTGCATTTTCCGTCTCTTGCGCTCGGCCGGCATTCGCCTGCGCCGCGCGTTTCGTGCGCTCTTCCCCGGCGGCACACGGCTTGCCTTGCCGGCTCGGCGCGCCGCCTCAAAAGCCCGCAACATCGCATTGAGACAGGCTCTCCAGCAGCACAACTTAGACGACAAAGTTTAATGAAATTAACCATTTCTGCCGGTTATCGTTTACAGTTCATTAACTTCTTCTACCCTGCGGAGGCGTTCCAAATTGTCTGACCTGACGGGATTTGCGGCATGTTCCAGGCCTTCGCTTCACAGACCCATTCGGTGCCCGCCGTCGCTCTGGAATGTTGCGAGGTCATCGACGCGTTGCGGCACAAGGCGGGTTTCCTGCCCGAGGTGCAGCTGGCCTACGAGGCCGAGATCAAGACGCTGTGGGTGACGATCAAGCCGGAGCTGAAGCCGGTCTTCACGCTCCAGCTGCTTGACAGCCTCGGCAAGATCCAGAAGGCGATCTATGCTCTCTGGGGGGCGCCGGATCAGTATCACGGCGCACCAGTGCGCTTCCTCGCCTTCCGCGGGACCGGCCCCTTCTTCACCCTCGGCGGCGATCTCGATTTCTATCTCGACTGCCTCGCCAAGAATGACCGCGCCGCCCTGGCGGAATATGCGCGTCTCTCGATCGAGGGCGCGGTCTGGAACGCCAGCGGTCTCAACGGTCTGGTGATCACGCTCTCGACCATTCACGCCAAGGCGATCGGTGGCGGCATCGATGCGCCGCGCTCCTGCAATGTCATGATCGCCGAGGAGCAGGCTTCGTTCGTCTACCCCGAGATCAAGTTCAACCACTTCCCGATCACGGCGGTGGCGGTGTTGTCACGCCGCATGGGCTCGCGTGCAGCGGAGCGCCTGCTGCTCTCCGGCGAGGAGATGAGCGCCGCCGAATTCATGGCGGCCGGTGCGTTGGAAGCGGTGGTGCCGACCGGCACCGGCGAAGACTGGATCCGCAAATATGCCAGCGACTCCCTGCCGGTGCATGCGGCCAAGACCGCGCTGTTCTCCGCGTTCAATCGCCGGGCCGGCGACCTGCGCGAGGAACTGGAGCATCTTGGCGATATCTGGACGGATTGCATGCTGCGCCTCAACCCGAGCGCCATCTCGAAGCTGCAGCGCATCGCGCAGACGCAGGATCGTATGCTGACCCGCGTCTACCAGCGGCCGGCGAGCCCGGTCCTGTCCAGCGCAGCGGCCCTCTGATCCTGCAAAGGCGCCTTCGCGGAGACGCAAGGCGGTTGCAGCCCCCCTCACGAAACATTTACCTGTTCCGCTTAAAGGGTTTATCCGGCGCGAACTCGGGCTCGTGAAAAGCTCGTGTCGCGCGCCTGAAGCCTTGCAAGGCGGGACTGGATGGCGGGTGTTTTCAAAGGGCTTCTCAGCGACAGACCGGGCGACGTCCGCGAGGATTTCGACCTGCCGGACTATCGTCTGCTGGTCAGCTCGCTGTTCTCCTCGCCCGGCTCGATCATTCCGGGCGGCATCGCTGGTATCCTGACCCCCTATCTGTGCTGGCTCTCGACGGGCGCCAGCATTTTCATGACCCTGACCGCGCTGGTGACTCTGGTCGTCGCGCTCCGGATCATGACCGTCATCAGCTATCGCAGGCGCGATCATTCGGATGACAGCTTTGCCGAGACACGGCGCTGGGATCGCGAATACTTCCTCGGCGCAACGGTTTTCAGCGCAGTCCTTGGCTACAGCTGCTACATCGCGCTGACGCAGACCGAGGACCCCGCCGCCCATATCACTTCGGTCGCCTCGACCATCGCGCTGGCCTCGGGCTATGTCTCGCGCAACGCCGGCCGGCCGAAATTCGTCGCCGTACAGCTCCTGACCTTCTGCGTGCCGATGGCCATCGGCCTCGTCCAGGCCTCCAACGATTACTATCACTATATCGGCTATTTCGCGTTCCTGTACGTGGCGGCCAACATCGCCATCACCAATTCCCTGCACCGGAATCTCCTCGCGCTCAGCGAAGCGACCAAGCAGTCACGAGGGTTGGCATCGGCGCTGCATTCGCAGAACCTGACGCTCGACGCCGCGCTCAACACGATGATCCATGGCCTCGCCATGTATGATCGCAGCCTCAAGCTCGCGATCTGCAACGCACCGCATCGCACGCTCTTCGGCATCCCCGAGACGCTCGCCCTCCCCGGCACGCCCTTGACGGCGATCGCCCGCTTCCTGATCGAGCGCCAGGTCATCAGCGCCGACCAGGTTCGCGACATCAGAAGCGCACTCAGCGAGGTTCAGCAGTCGCAACAGGCGGTCACCCGCGAATTGCAGACCCGTGGCGGCCGGCTGCTGGTGGTCACCATCGCGCCTGCGGCCGAAGGCGGTGTGCTGATGCTGACCGAGGATGCGACCGAGAGGAAGGCGACGGAAGCACGGATCGAGCGGATGGCTCGCTTCGACGAGTTGACCGGTCTCGCAAACCGCTTCGAATTCAACAACCAGCTGTCCGAGTCCTTCCGCAAGCTGGAGCGGACCGGAGAAGCCTTCGCGCTGCTCTATGTCGATCTCGACGGGTTCAAGCAGGTCAATGACAGCCTTGGCCACGATATCGGCGATCGCGTCCTCTCCGAAACGGCTATGCGCCTGCGCGGTGTCATTCGCGGTGGCGACCTGCTGGCCCGCTTCGGCGGTGACGAGTTCGTTCTGATCTTGCCCTCGGCCAATCTCGCCATCGTCACCACGATCGCCCAACGCATGATCGATGCGATGGCCAAGGCCTTCCTGCTTGAGACCAAGACCGTCTACGTGACGGCCAGCGTCGGTATCGCGATGGCGCCGCTCGATGCCGCGACGCCGGCCGATCTGCTGCGCCACGCTGACACCGCCCTCTACAAGGCCAAAGCCGCAGGCCGCAACACCCTGACCTTCTTCAATCCGGCGATGGCCGAGGAGATGCTCGATCGGCACGAGATCGAGGTGGATCTGCGCCGGGCTTGCGAGAACAAGTCGCTCGAACTGTACTATCAGGCCATCATCGATCTGAAGACGCAGGATGTCGTCAACCGCGAGGCGTTGATGCGCTGGCGGCACCCCACCCGCGGAATGATCCCGCCTGGCATCTTCATCCCGATCGCGGAGAGTTCCGGCCTGATCGCCGCCATGGGCGACTGGGCCATCAGACAGGCCTGCCATGACGCGGCTTCCTGGCCTAACGACGTCGGCGTTTCCGTCAACATCTCGCCGCTGCAGTTCCGTGAACCCCGCCGGATCGTCGAGACCGTCAAGGAAGCGCTCATCGCGTCCGGGCTCGGCTCCCATCGGCTGACGCTCGAGGTGACCGAATCCCTGCTGATCGAGGATAACAAAGGCACGCTCGCCGCCATTCACGAACTGCGCGCGCTCGGTGTGAAATTCGCACTCGACGATTTCGGCACCGGCTATTCCTCACTTGCCTATCTCTCGACCTACCCCTTCGCCCAGGTGAAGATCGACCAGAGCTTCAGCCGCGACGTGCACGCCAATGAGGCGTCGAAAGCCATCATCGAGGCCGTCTGCCAGCTCGCTCGACGCCTTTCGATGAATGTCGTCGTCGAAGGCATCGAAACCGAACAGCAGCGTATCGCAGTGCAGTTGCTCGGCGCGCACCGGGCACAGGGCTATCTCTTCGGCCGGCCGGAGCCGGTATCCGCCTTCTCACCCGACAGGGGACGTCACGTCGCCTGAGGAATGTCGCTGAGACGCCGCACGCGCGATACCGATCCCACCGCGACAATGCCTGTTCAACGGCGCGCTGCTCCAGTACTTCCGGCGCGCCGGCCTTGATTCCTGCACTCTGACAACGCATCAGCAGGTAGCGGAAGGCAGATCAGGGAGAGGCGATGTGACCGGCAGTCCGGCGACGGCATCCAATACGACGCCGCTGACCCCCGACATCTGCGTTATCGGAGGCGGCGCCGCCGGACTTTCCCTTGCGACAGCAGCGGCGCTCTTTGGCGTATCGGTCGTGCTGGTGGAGCGCGACCGCCTGGGGGGCGGCAAGGACGCTGTCATCTCGAACGCGCTGATCGCCGCCAGCACACGGGCGAGACTGCTCCAGGACGCCGGCCATTTCGGCATCGCTGCCGGTGCGCTGGATATGGATTTCGTCAAGGTGCAGGCGCATATCGCCGGCGTCGTCGCGGCACTGGCCCCCAACGAAACGGCCGAGCGCCTGGCGGCATTGGGCGTCACCGTGATCAACGGCGAGGCCCGGTTTCGCGACCGCAACACCGTACAGGTCGGCGATCGGGAAATCAGGGCAAGGCGCTTCGTCATCGCAACGGGCTCGCGCCCGGCGGCTCCGTCAATTCCCGGCCTGGACAAGGCCCCTGTCCTGACAGTGGCATCCGTTCTCACCCTGAACCGCCGCCCGGAACGTCTGATCGTGCTCGGATGCGGCTCGGAAGGGGTTGAACTCGCGCAGGCGATGCACCGCCTCGGCAGCAGCGTCACGATCGTTGGAGCCGAAGACCTGCTTGCCGACGAGGACCCGGAGGCCGTGATGCTGATCCGCCGCGCTCTGCTGCGTGACGGGATCGCGCTGCACGAACGGGCCAAGATCCTGCGTGTCGAAACCCCGCGCAATCGCGTGCGCCTCGTCCTGGCCGGGACGAAGAGTGAAGCGGAACTCCCCCTGGATGGCACGCACCTGCTGGTCACGAGTGACCGGCAGCCGGCGATCGCCGCGCTCGATCTCGAACTTGCGGGCATTGCCAGCGATGCCGGCGGCATCCTCGTCAACAAGGGCCTGCGGACGGCCAACCGGCGTGTCTTCGCCATTGGCGGCTGCGCCAGCGGAAACCGACACAGCGCTCACCTTGCTCATGCAGCGAGCCACCAGGCGAGCCTGGTTCTCCGCAATATCCTGTTCCGCCTGCCGGTGAAGACGGACGCAGCGGCGCTACCAAGAGTGACCTCCTGCGAGCCTGAGCTTGCCAGCATCGGCCTGTCGGAGGAGCAGGCCCACAGGGCGGCGCGGGACATCCGGATCCTGCGCTGGCCCTATGCAGAAAGCGACAAGGCGCAGGCCGAACGGCAGACGGAGGGCTTCGTCAAGCTCATCACCGACGGCAAGGGCCGCGTTCTCGGCGCCACCATCATTGGTGCCAAGGCCGGCGAGCTGATCGCGCCCTGGTGCCTGGCAATCGAGAAGGGGCTGAACGTCAAGGATATGGCCGGGCTGGTCCTCCCTGCTTCGACCTTCTCGGAACTCTCGAAGCGGGCTGCCCTCTCGATCTACTCTCCGCTTGCGTCCCGGCCGGGCATTCGCCGGCTTATCGGCTTCCTGCGCCGCTTCGGATAAGCTCGCCGCATGGAGTCGCCACGCCTCGACAAGCAGTCGCTTTCCGTCAGCGTCCCACGCAGCCTGACGCGGCTCGGCCTTTCCGCAAAGCTGCTGCTGCTGACCGTGCTTTTCGTGATGCTGGCGGAGGTGCTGATCTACTTGCCGTCCGTCGCGAATTTCCGGCGCAACTGGCTGAATGACCGCCTCGCAGCCGCACAGATCGCCGTGCTGGTTCTTGAAGGCGCTCCGCCGGAGGGGCTGCCCGAAGGCAGCGAGAGCCGCCTGTTGATGGGCGTCGGCGCACGCGCCATCGCCGCCCGTGTCGGCGGTGCGCGGCGCCTTCTCAGCCTCGATTCCATGCCACCCGAAGTGGCGCGAACCGTGGATCTGCGCCAGATGGGCTGGCTCACCTCCATCATCGAGACTCTCGACACTCTGATTACGCCTGCCCATGACACGCCGATCCGGGTCATCGGCGAGGCGGTCGGCGGCGCCGACTTCGTCGAACTGATCATCGACGAGGCGCCGCTGCGCCGCGCGATGCTGGTGTTCTCAGCCAATATTCTGCTGTTGTCGCTGCTGATCTCGGGGCTGACGGCGGGACTGGTCTATCTTGCCCTGAACTGGCTCATCGTCGGCCCGATCCGCCAGGTCGCCGCCAATGTCATGGAGTTCGAGGCCGACCCGGAGAACCCGCACCGGATCATCACGCCGAGCCAGCGCGCGGACGAGATCGGCGAGGCCGAACGGGCGCTCGCACGCATGCAGATGACGCTGGCGGACGAGCTGCGCACCAAGAAGCACCTCGCCGAACTCGGCCTGGCGGTCAGCAAGGTCAACCACGACCTGCGCAATATGCTGGCTGCGGCCCAGTTGATGTCGGACCGGCTGACCGAAACGCGGGACCCGAAGATCAGGCGCTTTGCGCCGCGCCTGATCGCCACGCTCGACCGCGCCATCGCCTTCTGCCAGGCGACGCTGGCCTATGGCCGCGCCGCCGAGGCGACGCCGACCCTGCGCGAGGTCGCGCTTCGGCAGCTTGTGGCCGATGCGGGCGAACTGCTCGGCCTCGCGGAAAGCCCGACCGTGAGCTTCGCCAACGAGGTTCCGGCGGAACTCATCCTGCCCTGCGACCCCGACCAGATGGCGCGCGTCCTGCTCAATCTCATGCGCAATGCCGTCGAGGCGCTGACCCGTGCGGGCGCCGAAGCCGGCCGCCAGCCGACCCTGACCATCAGTGCGGCGCGCGAGCTTCATGAGGTCGTTCTGCGCGTCTGCGACAATGGTCCCGGCGTTCCGGAACGGGCAAAGGCCAATCTGTTCCAGGCCTTTCGCGGCTCGGTCAATCCCGGCGGCACCGGGCTGGGCCTCGCTATCGCGGCGGAACTCGTCCGCCTGCATGGCGGCTCGATCGCGCTCGAACCCTCGAAGATCGGAGCCGTCTTCAAGGTGGCGCTGCCGATCAGAGGCGGGAACTGAGGGCCCTACTGGCTCGCCCAGATCACCCGCGCCATGAAGGCGATCTCGGATGATGCGAGCACCCGGTCGGGCTGCTCGGGATTGAGCGAGGCGAGTTCGACGGTCCTGGCAGTTTCGCGCTTGAGCTGCCTCGCCAGCACCTCGCCTTCAATCGTCATGACCACGACCCGGTCGCCTCGCCTCACGGCAGCCGCCGGAGAAACGATGATGATGTCGCCATCGCGGTAGATCGGCAGCATCGAATCGCCGGCGATCTCAAGCGCATAGGCTTTCTCGTCGGACAGGCCGGGAGACGCGACCTCCTCCCAGCCGGAGCCGGCGGGCAGGCCGCTGCCATCGAAGAATCCACCCAACCCCGCCTGTGCGAAACCGAGCAGGGGAATGGTGGGCGCGGGCGCCGCGGCGCGGTGCATCACCACGCTCATGAACTCGTCGAGCGAAGCGCCAGTAGCCCCCAGGATCTTGGCGATCGACTCGGTCGAGGGCCAGCGCTCGCGGCCATCCGGGCCGATGCGCTTGGAGCGGTTGAAGGTCGTGGCGTCGAGGCCGGCCCTGCGCGCCAGCCCCGACGGCGTGAAGCCGTAGCGCTGGGCCAGTGCATCGATCGCGCTCCAGATCTGGTCATGGGACAGCATCGGACAGGCCTCTGATCCTGATGTGCCGGGAGAGCAGGACAAGGATAGGAAATATCCCCTACTCGATGAGACCTCAATCTGATTTCCGATGAACGGGTCCGGGATGATTTGCCCGGAGCCGGTTGCACCCGCTATGGCGTGTACAACGCCGAACCAACGAGACGTCCCGTGCCCCTCATCTACAAGATCTGCCCCGAACAGCTCTGGCGTGACGCTGAGCTCGCCGGGTCATTCAACGGCGCTGCCATCGATCTCGCCGACGGCTACATCCATTTCTCCACAGGCGGACAGCTTCGCGAAACGGCAGAAAAGCACTTCGCCGGTCAGAGTGGCCTCCTGCTGATCGCGGTGGACGATACGGCACTCGGCTCGGCGCTGCGCTACGAACCCTCGCGCGGCGGCGCGCTCTTCCCGCATCTCTATTCGGCCCTCGCCCCCAAGATCGTGCGCTGGATTGCGCCGCTCGCCACGGGGACGAATGGCAGCCCCGTCATTCCGGAGGACATTTCGTGATCGGCAGCCTCTTCAACCTCGCCCGGCCCCTGATCCACAAGCTGGATGCCGAGATGGCGCATCGCCTGACGGTTGCCGCACTGGCGGCCGCACCGGCGTTGAAGCCGGCTGCCGACGATCCGATCCTGGCGACCGAGGCTTTCGGGCTCGCCTTCGCGAACCCGATCGGCCTGGCGGCCGGCTTCGACAAACATGCTGAGGCGGTCGATGGCGCCCTGGGGCTCGGCTTCGGCTTTGTCGAGGTCGGTGGCGTGACGCCGCTGCCGCAGCCCGGTAATCCGCGCCCGCGTGTCTTCCGGTTGCCCGAAGACGAAGCCGTCATCAACCGGTACGGATTGAACAGCGAGGGCATGGAAGCGGTCGCGGCCAGGCTCGCAGCCCGCCGCAAGCGCGGCGGCATCGTTGGCGTCAATCTCGGCGCCAACAAGGACTCCGCCGACCGCGCCGCCGACTACGCCATCCTGGCCAGGCGGCTCGCGCCGCTTGCCGATTTCCTCACGGTCAACGTCTCCTCGCCCAACACGCCCGGCCTGCGGGATCTGCAGGCGGAATCGGCGCTGGACGACCTGATCGCGCGAGCGCTCGCCGCCCGCGACGAGGCCGGACAGGCCACAAGCCGCCGCACGCCCGTTCTGCTCAAGATCGCCCCTGACCTGACGCTGCCTGAACTCGACGGCATCGTGGCCGTGGCTCGCAGGCGTGCGATCGACGGCATGATCGTCTCCAACACCACTGTCGCACGGCCGGACAGCCTGCGGGGAGCCTCTCGCGGCGAAACCGGCGGCCTCTCGGGCCGACCGCTCTTTGCGTCCTCGACCCGCATCCTCGCCGAGACCTATCGGCGCGTCGAGACGCAGTTCCCGCTGGTCGGTGTCGGCGGCGTCGACTCCGCTTCCGCCGCCTTCGCCAAGATCAGGGCCGGCGCCAGCCTGGTGCAGTTCTATTCGGCGATGGTCTTCAAGGGGCCCGCCCTCGTGAGCGAGGTCAAGACGGGGCTGGTGCGTGAGGCCCGCCGTGCCGGGGCGAGCCGGATTGCGGACCTAGTCGGCCGCGATGCCGAGGCGATCGCGCGGGGAGAGGGGCTGTAAGGCGCAGCCAGCGTCTCGGGCCGTGGCGCTCACGCCATGGCCGGCTTGCGCCGCATCCGATGTTCTAGCCTTCTGTGTTTGCATCGGCTTTCCCGAAAACCGCAATCCACTTTTCGGGCGGATGCTTTAGCGCCGCGAGGCGAACAGGCGAGAGAGCAGCCAGATCGGGACCACGACCAGCGCTCCTGCGAGCACCCATTGGCCGACCTCGCGCACGGCGCCAAAACCGAGATCACCAAGCGACCGCAGGAAGCGCGCCACGGCGTCGAAAAGTCCGCGCGGCGTCAGCCCGAGAAAGGCCATGGCGGCGCCGACGAGCAGTGAAATGAAGATCAGCCGGACAAGAACGCTGAGAAACGAACCGCCCAGGAAGTGATCGAGATTGCCATTGGCCATTGCCGGAATTCCTATCGATAGACGAGACGGGCCATAGAACGGTTGAACCGCGCCTGAATGGCGAACAGCCGCCTCATCGGAACGCTCAGATCGTCGCCGACGCGCCCGCCGTCGCCCATGCCGTTCCCGCGATCTTCGAGGCGGCTATCACGGCCTGCGTACGGCTGTCGACATTGAGCTTGGTCAAGATGGCCGAAACATGGGCCTTCACCGTCGCCTCGGAGACCCCGAGCTCATAGGCGATCTGCTTGTTCAACAGCCCTTCCGAGAGCATCATCAGGACACGGACCTGTTGCGGCGTCAGCGTCGACAGCCGCCGCACCATGTCGGCGATCTCGGCATCGACCGGCGCTGAAAGATCGACCCCCGGCGGAGTCCAGACGTTGCCCTCGAGCACCGCTCGAATGGCCTCGCCCATCTGCTCGACCTCGGCCGTCTTCGGCAGGAAGCCAAGCGCCCCGAACTCGATGCAACGGCGGATCACAGCCGGGTCGTCATTGGCCGAGACGACGATGACCGGGATTTCCGGGTGATCGGCCCGCAGGAACAGCAGGCCGGAAAAACCCTGGACGCCGGGCATCGTCAGATCGAGCATGACGAGATCGGCGTCCCCGTCCTCGGCCAGCGCTTTCGTCAAAGCCTCGAGCGAACCAACCTCGCTCACTTCCGCCCCTTCCAACGCATGCGATACGGCCTGACGCAAGGCGCCGCGAAAGAGCGGGTGGTCATCTGCGATGACGATATGCGTCGGTGTTTGCCGGTTCATGCTGTCATCCCCTCCACAGCCCTGCCTATTCTGCCCTATAGGCGGGCGCAGGCTCAAGCATTTCAAGCCGATAAGACGGTATGAGCGCTGCAAACCGGCACGGAAGCCTGTGAACCAGAATGGCGCTTGCGGCAACGCAACAGAATATTCGCCTTTAGACTCCGGACCGACACTTCAGCCCTGCACCGGCAGGAGCGTCTCCAGCGCCTCGATACGGTCCGCCTCACGCGGCGGCTTATCCCAGCGAATGCGGCTGATCCGGGGAAAGCGCATGGCGAGTCCGGATTTATGCCGGGTCGAACGCTGCAGCCCCTCGAAGGCGACTTCCAGCACCAGTCCCTTGTCGGCTTCATGCGTGACCTCTCGCACCGGGCCGAAGCGGTTCAGCGTGTTGCGGCGCACGAAGCGGTCGAGCTCCAGCAACTCCTCGTCGGTGAAGCCGAAATAGGCCTTGCCGACCGGCACGAGTTCCTCGCCTTCCTCCGTCGTTCGCCAGACGCCGAAGGTGAAATCCGAATAGAAGGACGAACGTTTGCCGTGACCACGCTGGGCGTACATCAGCACGCAATCGACCAGCCGCGCATCCCGCTTCCACTTGTACCAATACCCTTTCGGCCGGCCGGGCAAATAGGGCGAATCAAGGCGCTTGATCATGCAGCCCTCGACGGCTTCGGCATCGACGCCGGCTCCAGAGGCCTCGGGGTCTGCGCGCGCGGCCGCCAGTTCCTCCCAATCGCTGAAGGCGATCGGCGGTGACAGATCCACCACTGCGGAGGACAGCCGCGCGACAAAGGCCACGAGCCGCTTGCGGCGTTCGGCGAGCGGCAAGTCGCGAATGTCCTCCTCGCCATCGACGAGCAGGTCATAGGCCCGGATATGAGCCGGATACTCCGCCAGCATCTTCGCGGTGACGCTCTTGCGGTTCAGCCGTTGCTGAAGCGTGTTGAAGCTCTGGACGGCATTCTCGCGGCGCACCAGCAATTCGCCGTCGAGTGCGCCGTCGAGAACGAGCGCCTCCGTGACATCCGGGAAGGAGGCGCCGATATCCTCGCCGGTCCGTGAATAGAGCCGGGTGATGCGGGCCCCATCGGCGCGCGTGCCGCTGACCGCCTGAACGCGGATTCCGTCCCATTTCCACTCGGCCTGGAACTCCGCCGGAACGAGCTTGTCGAAATCGCCCTCCTCGATCGGGTGCGAGAGCATGGCGGGGCGGAAGGGCGCCGGATCCGTCGCGGCCGGCCGCGGTCCCCTGCCTTCCAGCCAGGCGAAGAGCGGCTCATAGGGCGGCTCCAGCCCGTGCCAGACCTGCTCGATCTCGTCGGGCTCGACACCGCCGAGGCTCGCCGCTGCCGTCTTGGCGAGCCGGGAGGAGACCCCGATACGCAATGCGCCGGTGATGAGCTTGAGCAATGCCCAGCGTCCGGTCTCATCGAGCGCATCGAGCCAAGACGCGATCAGGCGGGGCAAGTCCGTCTTGCCGGAGTTTCGCAGGCCCGAGACGACATCGGGCAGGTGTGGCGCAGCATTCGCACCGTGCCGGGCCGGCCACATCAGGGCTATGGTCTCCGAGAGATCGCCGACATAGTCGTAGGATAGCGCAAACAGCACCGGGTCCGTACGCTCGGCGATCAGCGCCCGGATCAGGCCCGGCTTGGCGTTCTGGAACACCAGGCCGCCGGTCATCGCGGCCAGTGCCAGCCCCCGGTCCGGATCAGGCGTAGTGCGCAGGTAATCCGCGATCAGCGCGAGCTTCGCATTGCGGCGCGGTTCATAGGCAAGCCTGTCGAGCAACCAGGCGAAACGGTTCATCCTGCCCTCCCCCGCAGCAGTTTCAGGCAAACGTCAAGGCTGGCGCCGGGGCCCTGCCTGTCCCGAAATTCCCTCATCAGGCCATTCACCGGCGTTCAGTCTCCATTCATGAACGAAACCTTACCAGCCAAGGGAGCAGTCATGAGGATGTCGGGATGCGCGCCGCGATGCGGTTCTTTGCCGTGAATCTCATTGTGGCCTTGGCATTCGCAACGTTGCAGATCGGCAGCGCTGCAGCCGCGTCCTTTGAATGCCGGGAAACGCCGATGATGCAGGCGGCGATACCGCTCCCTGCCGTCGCAGCCAAGATCAGCCGCGAGCATAAGCTCGACATCCTGGCCATCGGCTCGTCTTCCACGGAAGGGATCGGCGCGTCCTCCAAGGACAAGAGCTACCCCGCCCGTCTGCAGAAGCTGCTTGGTCAGAGCTGGCCCAATGCCGCCATCAGCGTCACCAATGCCGGGATCGGGGGCGAAACCGCCCCGCAGACGATCGCGCGCCTGAAAAGGGCCCTGAGCGAGCGGCGCTATGATCTCGTCATCTGGCAGGTCGGCACCAATGATGCGGTGCAGGGTGGTGATCTCGCCGCCTTCGAGGCCATGGTCTCCGACGGCATCACGGCAGTCCGCCAGGCCGGCTCCGGTCTCGTGATCCTCGACCCGCAGTATTTTCCGACGGTGAAGGATCCCGAACGGTATCGCAGCTTTGTCGAGGCCATCGCAGACACGGCACGCAGCCGCTCGATCCCCGTTCTCTCGCGCTACAACACGATGCGCGACTGGCATCGGCGCGACGCCAATGCGTTCGCCGCGGTGCTCGCCAGTGACGGCTTCCATATGAGCGACACCGGTTACGATTGCCTGGCGCGGGACATGGCCGTCTCGCTGCTCGGCATGACGCTGCCCGGCCGCTCCCACACCGCGCAGGCCGCACAGTAGAGGCGGCTGCCGGCTGCTAGAGCTGCGCGGCATCGGCCGTCTCGCTCACGGTTTCGGCCTCGCCCTCGTCGCCATAGCCGACAAGATGCAGCGGCTTCGCGTTCAGTCCGACCGTCCCGCACCAATGGACCAATGCGTCGGCCTCACCATGGGTGACCCAGATCTCGCCGGCGCCGGTTTCTCTGATCGTTGCCTGAAGATCGCCCCAGTCGGCATGATCTGAAACGATCAGCGGCAATTCCACGCCCCTCTGCCGCGCTCTCGCCCGGATCCGCATCCAGCCAGACGCGAAGGCGGTCACGGGGTCCGGAAATTTCCGCGCCCAGAGATCCTGAATCGAGCTTGGCGGGCAGATGACGATCTCTCCGGCCAGCGCCTTCCGATCGCTCGCCGAAACCAGGCGCGTCTCCCCGACGGGAACTCCTTCCGAAGCGTAGAACTCCGTCAGGGTCTCGAGCGCACCATGGATATAGATGGGCCGCTCGTAGCCGGCCTCGCGGATCAGAGCCATGACACGCTGCGCCTTGCCGAGCGAATAGGCGCCGACGATATGCGTCCGCTCGGGAAAGAGCCTGACCGATTCCAGCAGCTTGGCGATTTCGGCACCGGCCGGCGGATGGCGAAACACCGGCAGGCCGAATGTCGCCTCGGTGATGAAGACATCACAGGAAACCGGTTCGAAACCGGCGCAGGTCGGGTCGCGTTCGCGCTTGTAATCGCCGGAGACGACGATCCGCAGCCCCTTGCTCTCGACCACGATCTGGGCGGAGCCAAGGACATGCCCTGCCGGGACGAAGCGGATATCGACCGGACCGATCGACGTCATCGCGCCCGGCACCGCCTCCTGCCGGCTCTGCGTAAAGCCCTCGCCATAGCGCAAGGCCATGATCGCCAGCGTCTCGCGCGTCGCCAGGACGGCGCCGTGTCCCGCCCGCGCATGGTCGGAATGGCCATGGGTGATCAGCGCCCGCGCCACCGGGCGAACCGGATCGATATGAATGTCAGCCAGCGGGCAATAGAGGCCGGCCGGCGTCGGGATCAACAGCTCCGAAGGGCGCATTGTCTGGTCTGGTGCATGGGCGTGAGATAAAGTCGATCGCTCATGGAAAAAATCCAGCCTCGTTTCTCGACGTCGTCCGGCGATCCCCGACTCGACCGCCGCTATGAATGGGCGGCCGCCGCGCTCTCCGAGGGAGACGCTGCAACAGCCGTCGATCTCCTCGATCAAACGCTCGGGGAGGCGCCGGGTTTCGTCGCGGCCTGGCATCTCTACGGCAAGGCCAAGGCGAAACTTGGCAGCAAGGAGGAGGCCGCGGAAGCATGGCGGCAATGCCTGGTTCTCGATGATGCGGATCATCTCGGCGCCAGGCTCGATCTCGCGCGCATCGGCGCGATTCCGGCGGAACTGGCCGCCTCCGATGCATTCTCCGGCCGTCTCTTCGACGAATACGCCGAACGTTTCGACAGTCACCTCGTAGAATCCCTGTCCTATCATGGTCCAGCCCTGCTGAAGGACGCACTTGCGCGGGCCTGTGCAGCGCAAAACCGCGCCCTGTCCTTCGCCATGACACTCGATCTCGGTTGCGGCACCGGGCTGATGGGCGAAGCGATCAGAGCCGAAACCGAGTTTCTCGCCGGCTGCGATCTCTCGGCCCGGATGATCGAGAAGGCGCGCGCCAAGTCACGCGATGACGGAGGCCCGCTCTATGACAAGCTCGCCGTGGCGGGCCTCGTCGAATTCCTCGCAAGCCGCCGCGATGCGTCGGCCGATCTGGTCATCGCGGCCGATGTCTTCGTCTATCTCGGCGAACTTGCGCCGGCCTTCGCTCAAACGGCGCGGGTTCTGACAGCCACGGGCCTGGTTGCCTTCACCGTGCAGGATCATGACGGCGAGGACGTGATCGTCGGTGAGGATCGTCGTTTCGCCCATGGCGAACGCTGGCTCCGGCGGCAGTTGTCCGAAGCTCGGTTGACGCCGCTCCTGCTGGAGGCCGCAAGCACGCGGAAGGACCGCGGGAAGCCGGTGCCGGGGCTGGTTGTGGTGGCGGCGCGCGCTTAGGCCAACGCAAGGTCTCAGGGTCCCATGGCCCAAAGGGGCGGGATTTCACTCTCGCCCCGCACCGCCTATCTCTATCCCGCATGGATGCCCCCGCCGCCTCCCTCCCGCCAGGATTCGCCGACTGGTTCGCTTATCGCGGCTGGACTGCACGCCCGCATCAGCTTGCATTGCTGGAAGAGGCGCGCGCCGGGCGCTCGACCCTGCTCGTCGCGCCGACCGGCGCCGGCAAGACGCTTGCGGGCTTCCTGCCCTCGCTGGTCGAGCTCAGCGAGGGCAATGGCCGCCGTGACGGCCTGCACACCCTCTACATCTCGCCGCTCAAGGCTCTCGCTGTCGACATCGCCCGCAATCTCGAGACGCCGATCCGGGAGATGGCGCTGCCGGTCACGGTCGAGACCCGCACGGGAGACACCTCCGCCGCCAAGCGCACCCGGCAGATCGCGCGACCGCCGGACATCCTGCTGACCACGCCGGAACAGCTCGCCCTCCTGGTCTCGCACCGGGATGCGAAGCCGTTCTTCGCCAGCCTCAGGCGCGTCGTGCTCGACGAGTTGCACGCGCTCGTCACCTCGAAGCGCGGCGACCTGCTTTCGCTCGACCTGGCGCGGCTGCGCAAACTCGCGCCAAAACTCTCGGCTGTGGGCCTCTCGGCGACGGTGCGCGAGCCGGCCGACCTGCAGCGCTATCTCGGCGGGGTCGGGACTTCGGCCGGGCTGGTCGCCGTCAAGGGCGGGGCAAGCGCGCGGATCGGCATCCTGCAATCCGCCAACCGCCTGCCGATGGCCGGGCACACCACCGGCCATGCCATTCGCGACGTCTACAAGGCGATCGGCGATCACCGCCTGACCTTGGTCTTCGTCAATACGCGCATGCAGGCCGAGTTCATGTTCCAGGGCCTGTGGAACATCAATGACGACAATCTGCCGATCGCGCTGCATCACGGCTCGCTCGACGCCCAGCAGCGCCGCAAGGTCGAGGCGGCGATGGCCGCGGGCAAGCTGAAGGCCGTCGTCTGCACCTCGACGCTGGATCTCGGCATCGACTGGGGCGATGTCGACCTGGTCATCAATATCGGCGCGCCGAAGGGCGCGAGCCGGCTGATGCAGCGCATCGGCCGCTCGAATCACCGCATGGACGAGCCGTCGCAGGCCCTGCTCGTTCCCTCCAATCGCTTCGAACTTCTGGAATGCCGCGCCGCCCTCGACGCTGTCGCTGAAGCCGCTCGGGACACGCCTGAGCCCCGTATCGGCGCGCTCGATGTGCTGGCCCAGCACGTGCTCGGCATCGCCTGTTCCGACGGTTTTGCTCCGGACGCGCTCTACGAGGAGGTGCGCACCGCGTCGCCCTATGCCGGCCTTGCGCGGGTCGATTTCGACGCCGTGGTCAATTTCGTCGCGACCGGCGGCTATGCCCTGCGCAGCTATGAACGCTTCGCCAAGCTCCGGCGGGGCAAGGACGGGCTCTTCCGCGCAAGCAACCCGCGCGTGATCCAGCAATATCGCATGAATGTCGGCACCATCGTCGAATCGACCATGCTCAAGGTCCGGCTTGGCCGGCTGCGCAGCGCAAGGCCCGGCCAGCCCGGCATGCTGAGCCGCGGCGGCCGTATCCTGGGTGAGATCGAGGAGTATTTCGCGGAGACGATGACGAGCGGCGACACCTTTGTCTTCGCAGGCGAGGTGCTCCGCTTCGAGGGTATCACCGAGAACGAGGTCGTCTGCTCGCGCACCAATCCGGGCACCGACCCAAAGATCCCGTCCTATGCCGGGGGCAAATTCCCCCTCTCGACCTTCCTCGCGGCCCGCGTGCGCGCCATGCTCGCCTCGCCGCAGGAATGGGCCAGGCTGCCGGACGAGGTGTCCTCCTGGCTGCATGCGCAAAGGCTGAAGTCGCGCCTGCCCAAACCCGGCGAGTTGCTGATCGAGACCTTTCCGCGCGGTGGGCGGTTCTATCTTGTCGCGTACCCGTTCGAGGGCCGCCTCGCCCATCAGACGCTCGGCATGCTGCTGACGCGGCGGCTGGAGCGGGCCCGCATGAGACCGCTCGGCTTCGTCTGCAACGATTACGGTATCGCGGTCTGGACGTTGGGCGACATGTCGGCGGCGGTCGCCCGTGGAGCGCTCTCGCTCGACGAACTGTTCGCCCAGGACATGCTCGGCGACGATCTCGAGGCATGGCTCGCCGAATCCGCGCTGATGAAGCGCACCTTTCGCGCCTGTGCCATCATTGGTGGGCTGATTGAACGCCGCTTCCCCGGGCAGGAGAAGAGCGGCCGGCAGGTCACGATGTCGAGCGATCTCGTCTATGACGTGCTGCGCCAGCACGAGCCTGACCACGTGCTGCTGAAAGCCGCATGGGCCGACGCCGCAACAGGCTTGCTCGATATCCAGCGGCTCGCTCAAATGCTGACACGAATCAGCGGCCGAATCGTGCATCAGCCGCTGGACCATGTTTCGCCGCTCAGTGTTTCGGTAATGCTCGAAATCGGGCGCGAGGCGGTTCATGGCGAGGCAGCCGACGAGATCCTGGCGGAGGCTGAAGCGATGATGCTCGAAGAGGCGATGGCGTGACGCTGCCCGCAACCAACGAATTTTCAGCCCGTGAGGCGGGAGCACTCATGCTCGGGCGGCTCGCAATCGTCCCCGATCTCTCGGGCGCGCTGTGGCTGCCCGAAGAGCGCACGCTCGTCGTAGCCGATCTGCATCTGGAAAAAGGCTCGGCCTATGCGGCGCGCGGCATCTTCCTGCCGCCCTATGATTCCGCGACAACGCTGGCGACGCTGACGGCTGCGATCCTGCGCCATGCTCCGGCCCGCGTCATCGCGCTTGGCGACAGCTTTCACGACCGCGGCGCGGAGGAGCGGATCAGCAGTGATGATCTGCGCTCCCTGCACCTGCTGCAGAAGGGCCGTGACTGGCTCTGGGTGACCGGCAACCACGACCCCGCGATCAGCCGGGCGATGGGCGGCGAAACTGCGGCCTGTCTCGCGATTGCAGACGTCATGCTGCGTCATGAACCCGACGCGGCTGAGGCCGGCTTCGAGATCGCCGGGCATCTCCACCCGGCGGCCAAGATCAGGATGCGCGGGCGGGCCCTGCGGCGCCGCAGCTTCGCGCTCTCCGGGCGGCGCTGCATCCTCCCGGCCATGGGCGCCTATGCCGGCGGGCTGAACCTTCGCGATACCGCCTTCCGTCCGCTTTTTCGCGACGGTCTGACGGCGCATATGCTCGGCGACGGCAGGCTCTTCCGGATCGATCGGCAGCTGCTGCTGGCGGACTGATGCGGGGCCATCGTTCCCGGAGAGCGCCAGCGCACCCGGCTCTGAGCTGAAGCAATCTCTCCATTACCAATGGAGTGCTCGACAGCAGCAGGATCGCCGAGAAGGACCGGTTCCGACTTTTTCACATGCTGTTCGCCCGCTACGGGTTGCGTCCGGCGGGGGCTTGTGGCATCAGGACGCCGCTTCGGAACGACGCCGCGCCCGCCATTGCCGATTTCGCGATTGAACAGGCGCTTCAAGGCTTACGATCCTGCTGCGGTAGCTCAGTGGTAGAGCACTCCATTGGTAATGGAGAGGTCGAGAGTTCAATCCTCTCTCGCAGCACCAGCCCCAAACGCCTGAAGTCACGCAAATCAATGTGAGCATGGGTTCCACACCCGCTTGGCGGTACGTGGGCGGCCGGGATGCCTGTTCGCACAGCTCGCGATCGACGATCTCCAAAGACCGGCATCCGTCCCTTGGAAACACCGATCGGACAGCCACCCCATCACGGGTGGTCACATTGCTCTGAAACCGAACCTCACGGACTGATCGCTCCGTCCTCTGATCGCACTCGCGGTCGCTCCTGCCGTCAGACCCGCGCTCCTCGCGCCATCATGGCCCCGCGCATCTTCGCGCTGTAGTCCGTCAGGCTCGGCCAGACCGAGGCGATGACGTCGAGTTCGGCCAGGGACGACATCGTATCTCCCTGGGCCAATGCAGGACGCAGTCGTGTCTGGGCTGACAGGAGCGCTTGCCCCTCTGGCGTGTTGCGCATGCTTGCCTCGCCCAGCACCGTGAAGATCGGCGTCGCTTCGCTACGCCCGCGAACGGCGATGCGGTCGAGTTCAAAGACAAAGAAGGCGTCCTCGATCGCGCGTGCGGTGCCTTCTCCGATGACGACCGGCACCGCGTAATCCTTGGTTACGCCCTCCAATCGCGACGCGAGGTTCACGGCGTCGCCCAGAACGGAGTAGTCGTAACGCCAGCGCGACCCGATATTGCCGACGACGCACATGCCGGTATTGACCCCCACTCCGACGGCAAGCGGCGACAACCCGGGCTCCTCCATCTGAAGTTCGGCATTCAGGCGCTCGACGGCCTGGGACATCCTTAGCGCAGCGGCGATGGCAGCACTCGCATGGTTCGGATCCGGCAACGGCGCGTTCCAGAATGCCATGACGCAATCGCCCATATATTTATCGATCGTGCCACGGGCCTCCAGGACCTGTTCCGACAGCGCATCGAGAAGGCGGTTGATGATGCTGGTCAGCCGGATCGGGTCATCTTTCAGGCGCTCCGACAGGCTGGTGAAGCCACGCACGTCGCAGAACAGGACGCTGATCTCGCGCCGCTCGCCGCCCAGCTTCAACGAATCGGGATTGCGCGCGAGTTCCTCGACCAGATCGGGCGTGACATAGCGGGAAAAAGCCTGCGAAACGGCGGCGCGCAGCCGGCGCTCGCGGGCGTAGTCGATGCCAAAGCGTGCGCCGAACCCTATGAAGGCCGCAAGCGTCGGCGTCACCGGCGGCAGCCAGATTCGGCCGTAGCGCAGCAGGAGCCAGCTGCCGGCGGCAATGGCAATGACGCTTGCCGCCGCGATCACGCCCGTGCGCCAGGTGATGGCCGCCGAGCCCGTGCCGCAGCCGATCAGGGAGCAAACCAGGACGACGGCTGCGATCGCGCTGAGTGGTGCGGGTCTGATCCAGAGCCCATGCCTGAGATTATCGAGCAGGGTCGCGTGGATCTCGACGCCCGACGTCAGTGTTCCGGTTTTCGTGGTGTAGGGGGTGGAAAACGCATCGTTCGCACCGGAAGCGGCAGTCGGGGCCGCCTTCAGGTTGAACCCAACCAGCACGACCTTGTCTTTGAGGAGGCCTGGCGGAAGAAAGGCTGCCGGGTCGAGCGCCTGATAATAGGAGACCGTCGGATAGGTGCGTGGTCCGCCGAGATACTGGATCAGGACACGCTCGGGGATAGCGGGCAGGGGTTCGCCAATCGGGCCAAGGAGCGCGGCGGCAAAGCTGCCTTCGATGCGTGGCATTCGCCGCAGGACGCCGTCGCTGTCGAGATCGACGGAGGTCACACCGGTTTCCGCGCCGTTTTCCGTGAACGCCGGCAGGGGCTCGACCAGCGAGACCTGCGTGCCATGGTCCATGGCGATGACTTCGCGATCTGCCGCCAGCACCATGCCGGGTGCGAGCGCAGCGGCAAGAGCGGCATCGGCGGCTTCACCCGACGGTTCCGAGAAGATGATATCGAGGCCAATGACCTTCGCGCCTGCCTGCTTCAGGCTCTGGACCAGGCGGGCGTGAGTTGCGCGCGACCAGGGCCAGCGCTCGGACAATTCGGCGAAGGACGGCTCATCGATTGCGACGATCACGGCCCCGGGCTGATCCGGCTGGGGCGGGGCGATCATGGTCAGGATATCGAAGACCCTGGCCTCGACGATCCTGATGCCGGCGCGGCCATGCAGCGGCACGATGAGAAGCGAAACCAGCGCTGCCAGTAAAATGTTGCGCAGGCGGGGGCGCCCGCGCAATTCGATCTGCAGGGCCCTGTAGCGGTGAAGCAGAGCCGCGGCGACCCGGCCTTGGGCAGGCGCTGCGCGCGCCATCAGAACCGGACCTTGAGCGAGCCGGCAATCGTGCGGCCCGCACCGAGGATCGCTTCGCTGGTGCCGACGCGCGCGGCGACCTGCTCGTAGCGCCTGTCGAAGACGTTGAGCAGGGAGAGCCCCAGCAGAAAGCGCCGATCCGGCGTTTCGTAGCTGGCCGCGAGGTCGGTGGTCCAGAAAGGATCGAGCTTGACGCCGCCGGGACTGTCGTAGCGCTCACCGATATAGTTCTCGATCACCGAGAACTTGATGCGGCTGGGATGGACGAAAGTCAGCCCGGCGCGCGCGAAGCGACGCGGCACGAACGGCACGTCGACTTCCAGGCCGTTCGCGTCGATCGTACTGGAATTGGCCATGCCGATGGTGCCGAAGACGCCGATGCCATGCGTCAGCCAGATATTCGCGGTCGCCGTGACATAGTCGATCCTGGCCTTGTTCAGGTCGAAGCTGTCGAGCGTGTCGGGGAAATCGAGCCGCAGGTTTCGGGCTCGCTGGTTCTGGTACTCGACTGCGGTGAAAATGTTCAGGGTCCATTCGGCGTCCCAGCGCAGGGCCACCGTTTCCTTGTTGCCGCCGAGCTGGACCGGCAGGGCGTTCGGAACCAGCCCCACCGTGGTCACCGGTGACAATGTGAACCCGTTCGGCAACTCGGTGTCGCGCCGCCAAGCCGCGCGCAGCCAATGGTTATCGATCGGGGAGAAACCTATGCCGATGCGCGGATCGGCATAGGTCTTGGACCGCGACGGCCCCATATCGGCGCCGAGCAGCTGGATGCCACCCTCGATCTGGATCTTGTCGGAGGGCTGCCATTGCAGATTGGTATAGGCGCGACCGGCCGTGAAATTGCTGCGGGTGCCGTCAAAGATGTCGTTGCTTTCCAGGAACGAAATGAGGGGAATGGACAGCGTCGCGCCTTGCGCGATGAAGCTGCGAATGCGTCCGCTCTGGCCTTCGAGGCCGCTGCGCAAGGTGAAATCGCCGAAGCCGAAGGTATGGCTGAGCGCGGCCGTGACTGAATCGACCTTCGTGTCCTTCCGCTCGCGCGTGTCGAGCGACAGGAAGAACGGCCCGAAGGTTGGATCGTCGATGACGGCGGCATTCGTCACAGTCCGACGCTGTGACTGATCAGCCCCGGTCGCGACCACTGCACCGGTCAGCACGTTGCGGTAGCCGAATGTGTGGCTCCAGCCGGCGCCGGCCTGATAGGTCTTCACGGAATTGGTATCAGCGTCGAAGAGGTTGATCGCCGGAGCGATCAGATCCGGCTTGGCTGAGTTCACCGTGCCCCAGAGCAGGAAGCGATCGGCCGCACTGGGCGCGATACCGACGAATGCCGCCGCCGACTGGCCGTCTTCGCCGCCGGCCCGGCCGCGGCGATTGCCCGTGTCGATCCGGTTATAGGACAGGGAAACCGATGTCGGCACCGGCTCGTTGCTGAAGGCCTGGACCATGGCCTCGCTTTGCCAGCCGTTGCGGCCGTTGCGGCGTATGAGAGAGCCGCCGAACTCGATGTCGATGAAGGGCCGGCGCAGCAGATCGATGCGGCCGATACGGCCGGAGACCGCCAGCGGATCGAAGAACAAGCCCTGCAGGATGAGGTTGCCGGCGACATCGGCGGTACCGCCTTCGATCTGGTCGAGCGTCGGGCGGGCGAAGAGCGGCCGGGCGCGGCGCGCTGCCGATTGGTCGAAATAGCTCGTGGCGCTGAACGGATCGGCGACGCGGTCGGTGTAATAGCGCCCCCAATCCTCGAGGCTCAGCAGGCGATAGGCCTGCCCGAGATAGGAACCACCGGTCTTCGTCGTCGCCAGCGCCGCGAAATAGCCCCCACGGTTGCGATAGCGTCTCACAGCCTCGCGCGCATTGATGATGGCGGCATCGGCCTCGAGCTGGTCGACGGCGATGGCAGTCCGGGTGATGGATATGATGGGATCGTTCTTGTCGAGACGGTCGGCATTGTCGAGCGCCTGGCCAGCCACTTCCAGGTCACCACTCTGATATTGGGCAATGGCGACCGCGAGCAGACTCTGCGCGTCAGCTGGATTGGCGGCGCTTCCGGCGAGCGTGAACTCCAGCGCCTTCGCCATGTCGCCCTTCTGCAGGTAGTAGCGCCCCTTGGCGGTGTAGGCGGCATCGAGCGAGGGATCGAGCGCCAGTGCCTTCTCGATCAGCCTTCCGGCTTCATCGACGCGGCTCTGGTCGAGCAAGAGAGTGGCGAGATTCGCATAGGCAACAGGATCATCGGGATCGACCGCGATAGCCCGCCGGAAGGCACGCTCGGCCTCAAGCGGCGCATCGCGGGCGCTCTCGGCGAGGCCAAGGCCGTTCCAAAGCGTGGCCTCGCCGGGAGCAACCTCCGTGCCGCGCGTGAAATCGGCAACGGCCCCATCGAGATCGCTGTCGATGCTGCTCTTGAGGTAACCGGAGGCCAGCAGCGTCTCGGGGCTGTCGGGATCGATGGTGCGCATGCGCTCGACGGTGGCCCGCATCTCGTCGCGTCGGTTCAGGAGCAACGAGACCTGCGCCGACACCATCGAGGAGAGCAGGTGGCGGGGCGCCGCCTTCTCCGTCTGACGCAGCACGTTTGCCGCCTCTTCCAGGCCTTTGCCGAAGCCCATGACATAGGCGGCACAGACATTCTGGTCCGCTCCACCGACGCGTGGCATCGGCAGCACGCGCTTGGGTTCGGCCATCGTGGCGGCGGCGTAATAACCGCATCGCGCCGTCAGTTGCTGGCGCCCCGTCGTGCCACGTGCCGCCCGCGCGAACAGCGCGGCTGCTTCCTTGTAGCGCTTGGCCGAACCCGCGAGCATCGCCTCGACGAGATCGAGGCGGGCGCTCTGGCTGGAACGGTTCGCCTGCGTCTCGCCCGTACCGCGCCGCGCCGCAGCCCAGTCCTCGTCCGGGCCCGGGATGAAAGCCGGACGCTGGCCGAGGCGCCGGCGCGCCTCCGCCACCGCCTGCAGCACGATCTCGCGTGGATCATGACCCATGCCATTTTCCGCAATCGCGACCCAATCCTCGGTCGTGCGCGCCGGGACCGGGATGGCGGCGAGGCGTGTGCGCTCGCTGCGCCGTGCCGCGCCATCGAGGCGGGTCGCCGGCAGACCACGGAACAGGCCGCGCAGCTCCATGTAGAACAGCATCTGCTCGCGATCGTCGGACTTCACGAGAACGGTCTTGGTGGGGCGTTCTCCGATACGCGCCGTTGCGCCTTCTCCCTGGCGGACCGTGACCGAGCCCTGCGGGTTGCTGAACTCGACTGTGCCTTCCAGCACGACCAGCGACGTACGGTCGCCCTGGACCGACAGCGACCAGTCGGTGCCGCGGATCGCGGCCGAGGCGGCCGGCGTCTTCACGGTCACGCCAGTACCGCCGCGCGAGGCACGAGCCCAGACATTGCCATTCGGCACTGTCAATTCGGTCGTGCCCGTCGCCGCTGCGACCTGGTTGACGACGAGCGTCGATTGGCGCCCGACGCGGATCGTCGTCTGGTCCTGAAAGGTGATGCCGAGCGTCCCGATCTCACCGGTGCGCAGCGTATCGCCACCAACCACGTCCTGGCGCACGACGGCCGGGTGCCAGCGCGGCTCTCGCTGCAGCTGGAGTTCTTCGCCCCCCTTTGCGGAGACGATGGCGCCGGCGCGAGGGGTCGATCGCGCCAAAGGCTCTTGCGCGGAACCTGCCGTCGACGTTGCGGCCACAACCATGAGGCCGGCAAATCCCCGGCGAACGACGCGGCGGAACATGGTGAAGCCCCCGGAGCAATCTAAAACCGTCTAACTAGCTTTTGCTGGTTACAGGTATTAGGGGATGACCTACCGTCCGGCTGTGCCTTTTAGGCAACATGCCGGAGAAGATTTCCAAGCTCCGATTAAAGTGACTTGGCCAAGGATATGGCCCATGTCCACGGGACGGCAGTCAACAAGAGTGCAATCAGCCCCCGCTTGAGGCAGCGAAACTTCGAACGCAGTATCCGTGCGTTGACGTAACACTGGTTCAACACGTCATCGAGATATTCTTCCTCCGTCATCTTGACGAACCGAGAACGAAACTCGTCCTGCGGGAGGCCTGCGACGGTACCGAAAAAGGAGAGCGATGGTTTTCCAGCCCGCAGGCGAGGAATCTGCCCGCGCATCAACTGGTATAGAACCGTGGCGAACCCGCCCGCGGCAATGGCCAGGGCAAACATAAAAATGCCGTTCCATTGCTTTACGGCAGGCGTTGCAGCCGAGAGCGCGCCCATCATAGCAACTGTGATGCCCATCAGCCCGGCGCTGCGGCTGTCATGCCGCCCGATCCAGTCGATCATCTGCGAAAGCGACTTCTCGGCCCGCTCCCTGACCCAGTCTTCAGCCATTTTCTGCCCTCGCCCCCACCAAGTCCCTTTGCGTCAATCCACAATCACGCGCAAGTACTCTCAGTATCGACCCGACGTGCGAGAGAGATCGGCATCGTTGCTCATTCCATCGCGGCATCAGGCGCCAGGACGTCTTCGGTTGGAATACAGCTTCAGCTGGCTTCGAACTTCCGGGCTCGAAACGCGCGCATTTTCGCGCGGTTGCCGCAAACCTCCATCTCGCACCAGCGTCGCCGCCGATTCTTGGTCGTGTCGAACATGAGCCAGCCGCAATGGTCTCCCTCGCAGCGCTTGACCCGCGCGAGATCTTGCTGGGTCATCACGGTGAGAGCCGAGAGCGCAATCGGCCCGAGCACCGCCTCGACGAGGGCCGTGTAGGGGTCCCATGTCCAGGCGAATCCACCGCCTGAGGTCGAGAGCCGCGCCCGGCTCAGGCAATGGGCATGAACCGCCGTCAACGCCGCGCGATCCTCCTCCCGCGGCGTATCGCGCCGGGCCAATGCCGCGCCGATCTCGTAGACGGTTTCCCGAAGCGCATGGGCCTCGCTCAGCAGCCGGGAAGCGAGAACCTCGTCGGCAGCGACCATTGCCAGGGCCGCATCCCTGTCCGTGTCA
This sequence comes from Allobosea sp. 2RAB26, assembly GCF_052115465.1. Taxonomy (NCBI): domain Bacteria; kingdom Pseudomonadati; phylum Pseudomonadota; class Alphaproteobacteria; order Hyphomicrobiales; family Alloboseaceae; genus Allobosea; species Allobosea sp. 2RAB26. The sequence goes on from NZ_JBFRGS010000006.1 coordinate 144,319, forward strand.
CTAAGCAGTTTTGCGAGATGCGCCCAGAGGACGATATCGGCCCCGTTATGCAGATACTCGGCATGCTGCGTCCCTCCCCGATCCGCGACAGAATTGACAAAATCGAAGGCGAGCTCGCTGGCGATAAGCGGCAAACTCACAGCGCGGCTGGGGGGCGGCAGGTCGTTGGCATCCATGTAACCGCCTATACCCGTTTAAAAGGTTCTATCAAGCGCTTTCCTCGCGCTCCCTCCCGTAGCGGAGAGCCAGCGGGACACTTGCCCTCGGGGATGCCTCTGACCATGTTGCTGGCCCTCCCGCAGACCGGACGCGGCATCTTGCAGGTACGCTGCGACAGCAGTGCGATTTCAGCAAGGAGGCGCCGCGGCCACCCTTTCGAGCCGTTCGAAACACAGTTCGAGTTCGGCATCGGTCACGGTCATGGGCAGAGAAAAGCCGATGCTGGCCGGCCCTTTGGACGTCGTCGAAAGGCCGAACTCGAAACAGCGCGACACGAGCCTGGCCGCGAATGCCGGGCCGGGATTCATGCCGAAAGCGGCGGGGTCGAACTCGATGGCGAGCAGCAATCCGCACCCTCGTACGCCGAGAATGGCGGGGGCCTCGCTTGCGAGAGCGGCGATGCGCGACCTGATGCGCCGTTCAAGCTCGGCAGCGCGCCGCACCAACCCGTCACGCTCGACGATATCGATCATGGTCAGGGCGGCTCGCGTGGTGAGCGGGTTCTTCTCATGCGTGTAGTGACCGAGATCGAGCTCGGGGGCGCTGTCCAGCCGCGCGTCGGCGATGACGGCGGCGATCGGCAGGAGCCCACCACCCAGCGCCTTACCGAGCACCACCGCGTCGGGTATGGCGCCGACATGTTCAAAGGCGAAGAAGCGGCCGGTCTTGCCGAGGCCTGATGGAATCTCGTCGAAGATCAGCAGTGCGCCGTGCCGGTTGCAGAGATCGCGCACTTCGGCCCAGAGCCCGTCCGGCGGGACATGGCAGTTGGAACGGATCGGCTCAGCGACAACGGCCGCGATGCCGGTCTCGGACCTCCCAAGAGCTTCGCGCATCTCCGCGAGCATGCGCTGCGCGCCGTCCGGCGCCCAATAGGGCGTCACGTGCCGACGCCCCGGCAGGAAGGGGCCGAGGCGCGGGTCCGCTGCGGCTTTCGACAGGCCAAAACCGCCGAAGCCGTGCCCGTGATAGGAGCCTTCCAGCGAGATCGTCTCGTGGCGGCCCGTCGTCACGCGCGCCAGCTTCAGGGCGATCTCCATGGCGTCCGAACCGCCGGTCGCGAAGAGAACCTTGGCCCGCGCACCGGGCCAGTACGCCAGCAGCTTCTCGGCCAGCCCAACTGCGGGTTCGTTGGTGAAGCGGCGCGGCGCGAAGGGCAGCGTATCGAGCTGACGCTTCAACGCCGCGATCACCTCGGGGTGACCATGCCCGATATGGTGGACGGTGTTGCCGTGCAGGTCGATGAAGCGCCGCCCCTCGTCGTCTTCGAGCCAGACGCCCTCCGCGGCCCGCAGTGCCGACAAACAGGGGCTCGATCCCTTCTGGTGGAAGAAGGCAGTTGCGTCGCGCGATACGAGATCGTCTTCCATGGCCATCGTCATTTCGAGAATGCTGAGAAGCGCGGCAACGTCGGCCAACGCAGTGGCGAGAGCCGGTGCCGACCAGGCTCCCTGCGCTTCTCGATCAATCTTGCAAGGCCGATGGCGGCGAGCGCGAAGGCCAGCAGGACGAGGCTCTTGGCGGCGGCGTAGCCAAATTCACCGGAGCTGGCGTGGTTGAAGATCGCCACCGCAGCGAGCTTGTGGTTGCCGGAGACCAGGAAGATGATCGAGGACAGCGTCGTCAGCGCGTCGATGAAGACATAGAGCATGCCGAGCAGCAGGGCGGGCAGCAAGATCGGCAGCGTGACGTTCAGGAAGCGCAGGACGAGGCCGGCGCCAAGACTCTCCGCCGCTTCGTCGATGGAACCGTCGACACGCTGCAGGGCTGCACGGGCCGCCAGCACGCCGACGAAGATGTTCGAGAACAGGATATTGACGACGAGGATCGCCGAGGTTCCGGTCAGCGACAGGCTCGGAATGCCGAAGGGGATGTTGAAGGCGACGATATAACCGATGCCGAAGATGATGCCGGGCAGGATCGCCGGCACCAACACGAGGAAGACGATGAGGTTGGCGCCCGGCGGCCGCAGGCGCTCGACGACATAGGCGATCACCACGGCGAACAATCCACCCACCGGGCCCGCGATCACACCGATACGCAGGCTTTCCCAGACGAGTTCGAGACCGCGCTCGGAGCTGCCGTAGCCCGTGCCGGCAAGGCCGACCTTTGCGCCTTCTCCCGTGAAATGGCCGAGCGTCAGGCTCCAGTCGGTGCCCCAGACCTTTGTCACAGCACCCAGCGCCATGGTGCCGTAGACCGCGAAGATGAGCGCGCCGACCATCCCGGCCAGCGTTGCCAGGCCGATGCGCCAGGAGCGCGGCATCGGCAGCTCTGAGCGCCCCGCGATGCTCGCGCTCGAGTAGCCCTTGCGGCGCCCGAACAACTCGAGGCCGAGATAGAGCAGAAGGGAGGGGATGATCAGCCAGACACAGAGCGCCGCCGCGAGCGGCGTATTCCTGTAGGCGGTGATCTCGTCATAGACGATCCCGGCGAGAACAGGGGTATCCCGGCCGAGAATCAGCGGATTGCCGAAATCCGTCAGGCTCATGATGAAGACGAGCACGATCGCGCGTTTGATCGCGGGCAAGGCCAGCGGCAGCGTGACATGGCGAAAGGTGGTGAAGTGACCAGCGCCAAGCCCGGCTGCGGCCTCGTCGATGCGCCCGTCCTGCCGGCGCAGGACGTTGTCGAGAATGATCAGCGTCGCCGGCATGAAGGACAATGTCTGTGCCAGCACGACGCCGAGAAGACCGTAGAGATTGGTCTCATCAGCGTCGATCAGCCCGAGGCCCTGGTCGAGCAGCGAATGCGTCACCAGCCCGCGCCGGCCGAACAGCATCACGGTCGCGGTCGCGATCAGCACCGGTGGTGCGACCAGCGGCATCAGGAAGACGCCTCTCATCACAGAGGGCCAGGGCACACCGCCGCAATTGATGCCGTAAGCCAACGCAAACGCCAGGGGCACCGTGAAGACCACCGACAGGCCGGCAAGCGTCAGGCTATTGAATGCAGCGTTTCGAAGATAGGAATCCTGGAAGACCTTCAGGTAGTGGTCGAGCCCCCAGCGCTCCTCGGAGCCATTGCGCAGCGTGTCGAACGCCTGCTGGCCGATCAAGCTCTTCACCCTGAAGGCGAGCGCAGTCCGTTTGTGCAACATCACATGCGCGAGCGCCTGATTGTCGGCCACCTCGGCCCTGTCCTGCGGCCCAAGGGCGGTGAGTGCGGCCTGCATCGCCTGAGCCTGTTCGGAATAGGGCGCGGTGCGATCCCAGGGCGGGGTGAGCCCGGCGAGCCGGAAGGCCGCAGCGCTCCCTTCGACGCGTTCCGGCTCGGTCGCCGTCTCGCTCCAGCGGCGCATCAGGATTGCCCTGTCTTCCGTCGGTAGCTGGTCCAGGGCCTCGACCGTGACCGCCTTCAGGCGCACCAGAGGCATCGGACCGGAGATGACGAAGCTATTGACGAGCACGGCGCCGATCGGCACGCCGATGAAGACCAGCAGCAGCAGCGTGACGACGCCGCTCGCGAGTGCACGCGGCACTTGGCGCAGCAGGCGCGTCATGACCGGCCCCGCGCCGGTATCAGCGCCGCGCGCCGAGCATCTGGCATGACGATGACCGGCGCGCCGCGTGTGCCGATCCGCTCAGCCTCGTGCGACGGGCAATCGGCAATGACGGTCCGCCCGGAGTCCAGCGTCACGGTGAGGCGCACGACGGCACCAAGGAAGGCCGCGCCCGCGATCCGCCCAGGGAGCCCGCTTACCCCAGGGTGGGCAGCTGAGGCGACCCCAATATGCTCGGGCCGATAGACAGCGGTGACGCGTTCGCCGGATCGGATATCGGGCGGGAGCGCCATGGGCCAGATCTCGCCATAGGCGTCCACGCCGCCGGCCACCGCATGCCCTTCGATCAGGTTCGAGACGCCGATGAACTGCGCGACGAAGAGGGAACCGGGGCGGTGATAGATTTCCGCGGGCGTGCCGATCTGCTCGAAGCGTCCGTTGCACATCACCGCGACCCTGTCGGACAGGGCCAGGGCTTCTTCCTGATCATGCGTCACATAGAGGGTTGTGATGCCGAGCCTGTCGATGATCGACCGCAGCTCGTTACGCAGCTTGACGCGGATGCGAGCATCGAGTGCCGACATCGGCTCGTCGAGCAGCAGCACCTCGGGATCGGATGCGAGCGCGCGCGCCAGTGCGACGCGCTGCTGCTGACCGCCCGACAATTCGTGCGGATAGCGTTCGAGTAGTCGCTCCATCTCGACGAGTCGTGCCAATTCGACGACGCGGCGCTCCCGTTCATCGCGGCCGCGCGAGGCGATCGTGAGCGCGAAACCGATATTCTCGGCGACGGTCTTCGTCGGAAACAGCGCATAGGACTGGAAGACGAAGCCCATGCGCCGCCGCGCTGGAGCCATGTCGGTGACATCCTGCTCCGCGCGCAGGACGCGCCCGCCATCCGGCCGCACGAAGCCGGCGATGATCCGGAGCAAGCTCGTCTTGCCGCAGCCGGAATCGCCGAGAAGGGTCACGAATTCTCCCTTGGCGAGATCGAGGGAGACGGCATCGACCGCCCGGGCGGAACCGCCATAGGATTTGACGATGTCGCGCACGGCCAGATGCGGCCGGCCCCTCACGAGGGCCGGTCGCTCTGCGGCAAGGGGCGAGGCCGCCAGTTCGATCACGGTGGCCAAATCCGTCACTGCTTGAGGATGCGGCTGGCGAATTCGCGCCGGAACGCTGTCATGTCGACGGGGCGGCGCATCTGCCAGAGCGTGATCTGCTTTAGATCGACCAGACCGTGCCCGGGCACCGCGGTCGCGCCCACCACCTTGCCGAGCACAGCGGCGGCATCGTCGCTCGCCATGAAATCGAGGAAGACCTTGGCCTCGGCCGGGTTGGGACCGCCGGCAACGAGACCACCGCCCTCGGTGACGTTGGGCGTGATCCGGCCATAGACGATCTCGACCGGCTTGCCCGAGGCCTTGGTCTCGAAACAGGTGGTATCGAAGGTCAGGCCGATCGCGACTTCGCCCGCGCCGGCCAGTTGCGCGCCACCGGAACCTCCATCGGAATACTGGTAGACGTTCTCGTTCAGGTTCTCGACGAACGGCCAGCCGAAAGCGTCGACGAAAGTGGTGAGGATGGCGCCGCCGGTGCCCGATTTGAGCGGCGACGGCAGCGAAATCTCCTTGCGATAAGCCGGCCTGATCAGGTCTTCCCAGGTCGCGGGCATCGGCAGGCCCTTCTGCGCCAACCGTTCCTTGTTGACGACCATGCACATCGTCGTGGCGAAGTACTTGTTGTAGAAACCATCAGCGTCGCGGAAGGCGGGCAGGATCTTCGAGCCCTTCGGCTCGTAGGGCTCGAATACGCCGGCCTGCTTGAGTTGCTCCAGAGCGGCGTTGTTGACGAGATAGACGACGTCGGCCTGCGGCTTGGCCTTCTCGGCGATCGCGCGCTCGGCGATCGGGCCGGTCGAACCCGATACGAACTTCACCTCGATATCAGGATGCTTTTTCTTGAAGGCGCCGACCAGCGCGGTGTTGACGCTGTCGGAGGCGTTGTAGATCACGACCTCCCTGGCGAGTGCGGCGCCGCCTGCCAGGGTGAACGCCGCCGCTGCGATGGCGGCGATCCGTGTGAGGCCTTTGATGCTGGGGCTTGGCATGAATGTCTCCGTGCCTTTAGGAGCTGTCGTGATATAAGTGTTGCTAAATTGTGTGACACTGAAATGAAGCTCCACTTATTCTAACGCCGGCCCGCCCCATGAACCTGTCCCAACTCCGTGCCTTCCACGCCGTCGCGAGCCATCGCACGTTCTCAGCCGCCGCCCAGGCGCTGGGCGTCAGCCAGCCTGCGATCACCCAGCACGTGAAATCCCTTGAGGATGCCGTCGGGACGCGCCTGTTCCTGCGCATGGCGGGCGGTGTAGAACTGACGCCGGACGCACTCGACCTGTTGCCGAGAGTCCGGCAGGCAATCCTCATGCTCGACGATATCTCAGCCCGGATGAGCAACGGCCGCAGCCTTGCCGTGGGCCATCTCTCCATCGGTCTATGCGCGCCCTATGTGGCGATGCCGATCCTGAAGCGCTTTGCCGTCGAGCATCCGGGAGTGCAGCTCGACCTGCGGCTCGAAAATTCCAGCAACCTGCTGGACCTCGTCGCGCAGCACCGCGTCGATATCGGCATCGCGACCCTGCGCGAGCCGCATCCGGATTTTGCCTGCAACTTTCTGCTCGATCAGCGGCTGGAGATCCTGGTGCATGCCGGCCATCCCTGGTGGGAGCGCAGCCAGATCGAGGCAGCCGAACTGGTGGGTCAGCGCCTCGTCACGCGCGAGGCCGGCTCGATGACCCGCCATCTCTTCGAGACGGCGCTGGCCGACCACGGCATCGAGATCACCCCGCATCTGATCCTTGGCAGCCGGGAGGCGGTCAAGGAGGCCGTAGCGGCCGGCATCGGCGTCGGAATCGTGCTCGACCGCGAGCGCGGCTTCGACCCCCGGCTGCGCGCGCTGACCGTCCGCGACTTCGATGTCATGGCCGGAGAGTATCTGGTCACGCGCCGGGAGACCCGCAGCCTCGGAAGCGTCGGCGCCTTCGTCGCCATCGCGCTCGCGGCCTTCAAGGGAGGAGCGGCCGATCGCCGCCTGTAGATCGCAGCCCGGCTGGGGCCGGGCCGCGGGCTGCCCTGCGCTGCGGACTGGCCAGCCGGTGGCTGGCACATTCCGCAGCTTCAGGTCCGCTCACGTGCCAGCGGCGGCAAGGATCACTCGGCCGGGGCGAGCAAGGGCTCGTCGAGCAGGTCCGGCAGATCGCCGCTCAGCGCGGCCTTGAGCCGGTCCTGATCAAGCTCGCCCTCCCAGCGCGCCACCACGATCGTGGCGACGGCGTTGCCGATGAAGTTGGTCACCGCACGGCATTCCGACATGAACCGGTCGATGCCGAGGATCAGCGCCATGCCGGCAACCGGGACGGCCGGCACGACGGACAGGGTGGCGGCCAGCGTGATGAAGCCGGCGCCCGTGATCCCGGCCGCTCCCTTCGAGCTCAGCATCGCCACCAGCAGCAGCAGGATCTGGTCGCCGAGCGGCAGGTGGATGTCCATGGCCTGGGCGATGAAGAGCGCCGCCAGCGTCATGTAGATATTGGTGCCATCGAGGTTGAACGAGTAGCCGGTCGGCACGACGAGGCCGACGACGGAGCGCTTGCAGCCGGCCTGCTCCATCTTCTCCATCAGGGTCGGCAGCGCTGCCTCCGAGGAGGACGTGCCGATCACCAGCAGGATCTCTTCCTTGATGTAGCGGATCAGCGCCAGGATCGAGAAACCGTTATAGCGCGCGACCGCACCGAGCACGACGAGCACGAAGATCGCCGAGGTCAGGTAGAAGGTGCCGATCAGCATCGCCAGATTGGCGACGGAGCCGATGCCATAGCGGCCGATGGTGAAGGCCATGGCGCCGAAGGCGCCAAGCGGGGCCGCCTTCATCAGGATGGCGACGAGCTTGAAGATCGGCGCCGACAGGGCCTGCAGGAAGTCGACCACCGGCTTGCCGCGCTCGCCCACCATCGACAGCGACAGGCCAAACAGCACCGAGAAGAACAGCACCTGCAGGATGTCGCCGGAGGCGAAGGCGCCGACGATCGTGTTCGGGATGATGTTCTGGAGAAAGCCGACCACGCTGGAATCATGCGCCTGGGTCGCGTAGCCCTGCACCGATTTCGCGTCGAGGCTGGCGGGGTTGATGTGCAGGCCGGCGCCCGGCTGCAGCAAGTTACCGACCACAAGCCCGATGATCAGCGCCAGCGTCGAGAAGGTCAGAAAGTAGATCATCGCCTTGCCGGCGACGCGCCCGACCTTCTGCATGTCGCTCATTCCGGCGATGCCGGTCGAGACCGTCAGGAAGATGACGGGCGCGATGATCATCTTCACCAGCTTGATGAAGGCGTCTCCGAGCGGCTTGAGGGCAGCGCCCTGCTCCGGCCAGAAATGGCCGAGCAGGATGCCGGCCGCGATGGCCGCGAGCACCTGCACATAGAGATGCTGATAGAATTTCCTGGCAGGGGCCGGCTGGGCCGGCGCCTGGTCGAGCGTGATCGCCATGACTTCCTCCTTGGGGTCGGTCTCGCGGTGTTCTTGCTGTTCTGGACGCCGCTTGGCCGCGCTGTTGGCAATCGCCGTGCCAAGCCCTGAAGACGAATTTAATTGCGTATATTCAAAGACTTGACCGGCCACGCGCTTCTCGCGGCGATGCACCCTGGCGATCCCCCGCACAGCGAAAGGTTGATTTGTGCGGATTTCCGCACATGATGGGACATGACCATACCCCCGCCGGAAGAGCGCGACCGCTGGGCGGCCAGGCGCCCCTGGATCGCCTTCGGGCTGCTTGTCGCGGTCATCGCCGTCGTCGCCTTCGTGATCGCCGGCGATATCGGCCGCAACCGCGCCATCGCGACCACGCACGCTCGCGCCGAGGATGCCGGCACGCTGGCGCTCGCGATCCTGCGCGGCGAATTGGAGAAGCAGCGCGCATTGCCGGTCATCCTGGCGCGCGATCCCGATGTGCGCGCGGCCCTGGTCGATGGCGACAGGCAGGCCCTCGACAGCAAGCTGGAGGCGATCGCGCGCGAGACCCGCGCCGCCGTGATCTATGTGCTCGGCAAGGACGGGATCACGATCGCCGCGAGCAACTGGCGCGAGCCGACGAGCTTTGTCGGCAACGACTACGCCTTCCGCGACTATTTCAGCGCTGCCGTCTCCGGCGGCGCGGCCGAGCAGTTTGCGCTCGGCACAGTCAGCAAGCGCCCCGGCCTCTACATCACCAGCCGCGTGGATGACGGCGAGACCGCGCTCGGCGTGATCGTGGTCAAGGTCGAGTTCGACCAGGTCGAGGCCGATTGGCGGGCGCTCGGCGGGCAGACCTTCGTCGTCGACAAGCGCGGCGTCGTGCTGCTCTCCACATTTGCGGACTGGCGCTTCCGGGTCGAAGAGGCCCTGGCCCCACAGACGGCAGCTGAGATCCGGCAGTCCCTGCAATTCGGCGCCGCGCCGCTGACGCTGCTGCCCTTGCAGCGCGAGGGCGAAATCGTCCGCGGCACCGGCGCTGTTGCCGGAGCGCATGTCGCCTCGGGTATCCCGATCCCGACCACCGACTGGAGGCTCGAAGTGCTCCTCCCGGTCGACCAGGCGATCCGCGACCAGCGGGCGGAACTGCAGACGCTCATCGCGCTCCTGCTCATGCCGGGCGCCGCGCTCGGCGCGCTGGCGCTGCGCCGCCGTCAGGTCAACCTCGCCAGGCGCAGCGCCGAGGCGCGGATCAAGGACGAGCTCGAACGGCGCGTCGCCGAGCGCACCGCCGCGCTCGCCGGAGCGAATGCCCGGCTCGTCGAAGAGATGGCGGAGCGCACGCGGGCGCAGGAGCGCCTCTCCGATGCGCGCGAGGAGTTGGCAAAGGCCAACCGGCTCGCAACCTTGGGCCAGGTCACGGCCGGCGTCGCCCACGAAATCAACCAGCCTCTCGCCGCGATGCGGACCTATGCCGAGAATGCCCGCGCCTTCCTCGAGCGCACGGATGCGGCCAGCGTCGACGGCGCGCTCGGCAAGATCGTCAGGCTGACCGAGCGGATCGGCACCATCACGGACACGCTGCGCGGCTTCGCGCGGCGCGGCGGGGGGCCGCTTGGGCCGGTCGATCTTCGAGAGGCGATCGACGGCGCGCTGATGATCCTCGATGCCGCGCTGCGCCAGGCCGGCGTCACGCCGGTGGTCCCGGCGCTGACCCCGCCGGTCTCGGTGCTTGCCCGCCCGGTCGAACTCGAACAGGTCCTCGTCAACCTGATGCGCAACGCCGTCGAGGCCATGGCCCAGCAGCGGAACGGGCAGGCACCGCGGCTCGCCATCAGCATCGCGACTGAAGCCGAGCACGTCGAGATCGCCATCGTCGATAACGGACCGGGGCTCGACGCGGAGGCCCTGGCGGCGCTCTTCACCCCGTTCCGCACCACGAAATCGCGCGGCCTCGGCCTCGGGCTGGTGATCTCCCACGACATCGTCGCGGCCTTCGGCGGCACGCTCAATGTCGCCAGCCGCGCCGGAGAAGGCAGCACCTTCACGATAAGCCTGAAGAGAGCCGCATGACCGGTCCCGACAGCACCCACAGCATCATCGAGGTCGCCTTCGTCGATGACGATCCCGATCTGCGTGACGCCAATGCGCAGGCGCTGCGCCTCGCCGGCTTCCGTGCGGTGCCACTGGGCTCGGCCCAGGCCGCGCTCGACCGTATCGGCCCGGACTATGCCGGCGTCGTCGTGACCGATGTACGTATGCCCGGCATGGACGGCATCGCCTTGTCCAGGCAACTGCGCGCCCTCGATCCGGACATTCCGGTGATCGTGATCTCCGGTCATGCGGATATCGCCATGGCGGTCGAGGCGATGAGCGAAGGCGCTTATGACTTCATCGCCAAGCCCTATTCGTCCGAGCGCCTGGTCGAGACCTTGCGCCGTGCGGTGGAGAAGCGCGCGCTCATCATCGAGAACCGTCGCCTGCGCGCGCTTGCCGCCAGCTCCGACGAGGAGACTGCGCTGCTCGGCGAGGCGCCTGCCATCCTGCGCCTGCGCCAGACCATTCGCGATCTCGCCGATGTCGATGTCGACGTCCTGGTGCTGGGCGAAACCGGCACGGGCAAGGAGGTCGTCGCCAATCTGCTGCATCGGCTCGGTCGCCGCCGCGACAAGCCCTTCGTCGCGCTGAACTGCGGCGCGCTGCCCGAGAGCGTCATCGAGAGCGAGCTCTTCGGCTACGAGGCCGGCGCCTTCACCGGCGCGCAGAAGCGACGGATCGGCCGCATCGAACATTCCAGCGGCGGCACGCTCTTCCTCGACGAACTGGAGAGCATGCCGCCCGCAGCCCAGGTCAAGCTGCTGCGCGTGCTGGAGATGCGCGAGATCACGCCGCTCGGCTCCAACGACCTGCGCCGCGTCGACCTGCGCGTCGTCGCCGCGACGAAGCTCGACCTCGGCGACCCCGCCCAGCGCGGCGATTTCCGCGAGGATCTCTATTACCGCCTCAACGTGGTCACGTTGCGGATCCCTCCCCTGCGCGAGCGGCGCCGCGACGTGCCGCTGCTCTTTGCCCAGTTCCTCGCCCGGGCGGCGCGAAAATACGGGCGCGAGGTGCCGGCGCTGGACCGCAGCGTCGAGCGCCACCTGGTCGAGAATGCCTGGGCGGGCAATGTCCGTGAGCTGGTCCATTTCGCCGAACGCGTGGCGCTCGGGCTCTCGGGCGAGATGCCGGCTGCGCAGGCGCGCGAGGATGCAGTGCCTTCCAGCCTGCCCGAGCGCCTCACCGCGATCGAAGCGAACCTGATCCGCGAGGCGCTGGAAGCCAATCGCGGCGATGTCCGCGCAACCCTCGAGATGCTGGGCATCCCGCGCAAGACCTTTTACGACAAGCTCGCCCGTCACGGCATCGACCGCGCGGCTTACGCGATGCCCGAGTGAGCTCCGGCGGGGATAACCGCCCGCGCACCGGCGTGCGAGGGATACCAACGGCACGAAATCGCTTGATGCCCCCCCGCAGGGAGGCCGTTGTGGCGCAAAGCCGGACTCGGGCATTATGGCCGGTGTCCGCCATCGTCATCGTGAACGTCAGCGCCAAGTCCTCAGCGTACGCCGCCGCTCCTGCCGACTGGCGATCAGCTTCAGCCAGGGCGCCATGTGGAAAGCGCTCATCAGCACGTACATCGGCACCATTCCGTTCAACGGAGATGCGCCTTGTGCGGCCGTGCAGAGGATATCCTGCTGACCACCGCCATTCATGCCGGTGAGCAGCGCCATGACCGCGAAGGTCGGCGCTGCCGCGAGGCACAGCCAGTCGGCGGCACCGTGAGCCGCCGCGCTGCCGCTTTCGGAACGGATCGCCATGACCTCACTCACCCCTGTCCGTATTCGTCGTGGCGGCGCCACCAGGGACCACCGGCCTCGTTGCGCCCCTTGGGTGCGCGGTCGAGCCAGGGATACATGCCCCAGATGCCATCCACCCCGCGCGCATAGGTGGAATAGGTGTGGTAGACGACGCCATTGTCGCGCACGAAGGCGCTCATGCCCGGCCTGTCGCGCGTATATGTCGGCACATCGGTTCCGGACATGGCTGCGAAATCGGCGACGGGCCCAGTGACTGGCAGTGCGTCCATTACGAAACCGCCGCGCCGATAGTTGTAGTCTATCGCCCCCGCGCGCTGCACGTCCTCGGTGAACGAGACGTTGAAATCATAATTGAAGTCGCCGCCAGCCGAGGATGCCCAGGGAAACGTCCAGCCCATCCGCTGCTTGTAGGCCTGCAGCTTGGTGAGCGGCGCGCGCGACACCGCCGTGAGCGTCACATCGTGGTTCGCGAGGTGCAGGTAGAAGCCGTTGAACCCATCGGCGATCGCAGAGCAGGACGGGCACCCCGCCTTGTAGTCGGGCCCGAACATGAAATGATAGACGAGGAGTTGCGAGCGCCCTCGAAAGAGGTCCGTCAGTGCGGCGCTGCCATCATCGGTCTCGAAGCGGTACTCCTTGTCGACCTGCACCCAGGGCAGTTCCTGGCGCCGCCGCGCCAGTTCGTCGCTGCGCCGTGTCAGGTCCTTCTCGTCATCGAGCAGCCCGAGCCGGGCGGCCAGCCACTCTTCACGCGTCCCGGTGATATGTATCGTCATTGTCGCAGCTCCTGTCGTCAGGTGACCTTCGCCGCTCGCCCCTCTTGCGAAGCGAGGGGTGGTCGGCGGTGATGAGATTGATAGGGACAGCGCCTCGAGGGGTGGGAGTGACAAATGTGACGGGATTCCGATGGACTCTCTGATCACCGCGGCGGCGCGCGCGCTTGCCGCAGGCGATCCCCTCGGCGCCTTGAACCGGGTTGCGCTGCGCGACGATGCGCCCGCGCTCGCCCTGCGGGGCATCGCGATGGCCCAGCTCGGGGATCTCGTTCGGGCGAAGGGTCTCCTGCGGCGCGCGGCCCGTTCCTTCGGCCCGAAAGAGGCCGTGGCGCGAGCACGGTGCATTGTCGCCGAGGCCGAGATCGCGCTCGCCTCCCGCGACCTCGGCTGGCCTGCGAAGGCGCTCGATGCAGCGCGCGCGACACTCGAGGAGCACGGTGACCGGCTGAACGGCGCCCATGCGCGGCATCTCGAGGTGCGCCGGCTCCTGCTGATCGGGCACCTCGACGAGGCCGAGCGCAAGCTTGCCGAACTCGACCCCATCCCCCTTCCGCCCGCATCGCGGACCGTCCACGAACTGGTGGCGGCAGGAATCGCGATGCGACGCCTCCGGACGAAGGCGGCGCGTGTTGCGCTTGCGCAAGCCGAGGATGCGGCGCGCCTTGCCGGTATCCCGGCGCTGACCGCAGAGGTCGAAAGCGCGGCCCTCCTGCTGAGCACAACGGCAGCACGGCTGATCGCGCGTGGCGAGGAGCGCCCGCTCCTGCTCCAGGATGTCGAGGCGCTGCAGGCGTCGGATGCTCTCGTGGTGGATGCGTGCCGATATGTGGTGCGCGCCCCGCACAGGGTCGTCTCACTCGCCACCCGCCCGGTCTTGTTCGCATTGGCACGGACACTGGCCGAAGCGTGGCCCGGGGACGTATCGCGCGACATGCTCGTCGCGCGGGCCTTCGGAGCGAAGCAGGCCGACGAATCGCACCGCGCCCGGTTGCGGGTCGAAATCGGGCGGCTGCGCCGATTGCTGCGGGGGCTGGCCGGCTTAAGCGCGACGAAACAAGGCTTCTCGCTAGCGCTGCACCACGCTGGCGATGTCGCCGTCCTGGCCCGGCCCGTTGAGGAACGGCATGCGGACGTGCTGGCTTTCGTTGCCGATGGTGAGGCGTGGTCGAGCTCCGCGCTCGCGCTTGCGCTTGGCGCCAGCCAGCGGACCGTGCAGCGGGCGCTGGACGCGCTTGCGGCAACCGGAAAGGTGCAATCCTTCGGTCACGGACGGGCGCGGCGCTGGATCACCCCGCCGATGCCGGGATTCACGACAACCTTGTTACTCCCCGCTCCGCTGCCAAGCGACTAGGATGAGGCATGGAAAAATCAGCAGCCGAAATTCTCCGTGAGTATGGTCCCTTTCCGGGTGTCGACCAGGTCCACGGATTGACCTTCGATGGCCAGCACGTCTGGTTCGCGTCCGGCGACAAGCTGAGCGCGCTCGACCCTGCCAGCGGGAAGACGGTTCGCTCGATCGAGGTGGCAGCACATGCCGGAACGGCCTTCGACGGCCAACACCTGTTTCAGCTTGCCGAAAGCCGCATTCAGAAGATCGATCCGAAGACCGGCCATGTCCTTGCGACGATCCCCGCTCCGGGCGGCGGCGGCGACTCGGGGCTCGCCTGGGCCGAAGGGACACTCTGGGTGGGGCAGTACCGGGACCGCAAGATCCATCAGATCGATCCCGAGACCGGGGCGATTCTTCGCACCATCGAATCCAATCGCTTCGTCACCGGAGTCACGTGGAGCGACCAGGAACTCTGGCACGGCACCTGGGACGGTGACGAGAGCGACTTGAGACGAGTCGACCCTCGAACGGGAGAGGTCCTGGAGGTGCTCGATCTGCCGCCCGGCATGGGCGTGTCAGGGCTCGAGGCCGATGGCGGTGATCAGTTCTTCTGCGGAGGCGGAAACAGTGGCAAGGTGAGAGCCATCCGCCGACCGAGGCGCCTGGCCTAAGTCTCGATCCCTGCCGGCCGCGCTCGCCTGCAGCGCAGTTCAGTTCGTCAGGACGGTGAACTCAGTCTCGATCGACGAGGCGTGGCGTTGATGATCGAAGCCGTAGATATGGATCGAGATCGCGTCCGTGCTGCCGAGGTTCTGCATGCGGTGGATATTGGGACCTGAGGGCAGCATGCAGCCCACGAAGCCCGGCATGCGCGCATGCTCCTGGGTGGGGACGGCACGGCTCTCGTCGACGGCGCGATACCAGGTTTCGGTGACCGTTCCGCTGACCACCCCGAAGCAGCAGGAGCAATGGTGATCGTGGATCGACGTCGCTGCGCCGGGGCTCCAGACCATCGCCCAGACGCTGACGCCATCGTCACCCACGAGAAGGTTCCGGGCATAGCTGCCGGGCTTGCGCTCCAGGGGCAGGCGCAGAATGGCTTCCGGATTGGCAACGATCTCTTCGAGCACCGCGCGGGCCGCCTTGAGGTAATCGCGGGAAAGCGTGCCGCTATCCGTCCGCAGGACCTGCAGCACGTCTGCGCGCCTGCCCTCGCTCAAAAACCCCTGCATGACGCGAACTCCCCTCTCCATCGCTTGCAGCAAGGATAACTCGGGAGACGGGAAACGCGTTTGCGATCTCGGTCAAAAATTCCCCACTTCTAGAAACTCATACCAATTTGTTCTCTGTCCTTGAAATCTGTTACCCATTCTATGATCAAATGGGCAACCGGATCGCGCGATCGCATGAGGGACCATGGCCAAGCTGGATGAGTTCGATCTCAGAATTCTCTCCTGCCTGCAGAGGGACGCCAGCATGCCGCTGGCCGAGCTCGCCGCAGAGGTTGGCCTCTCGGCCACTCCATGCTGGCGCCGCGTGCAGAAGCTGGAAGGCAGCGGCCTCATTCGAAAGCGGGTGGCGCTGCTCGACCGTACAAGGCTGGGAGCCGGCGTAACCGTCTTCATCGCGGTCAAGACGAGCCGCCACTCGATGGAGTGGCTCGAGCGCTTCCACGCCGCCGTCGCCGACCTGCCCGAGATCGTCGATTTCTATCGGATGAGCGGCGAAATCGATTACCTGCTCAAGGCTTTCGTGCCCGATATCGCGGCCTATGACGCCCTCTACAAGAAGCTGATTTCACGCGTCGACCTCAACGACGTGACCTCCATGTTCGCAATGGAGGAGCTCAAGTCGACAACTGCGATCCCCCTGGCCTTCGCCAAGGACGGCTCCTGAGCCCGGAGCAAGCGCCAGTGGCTGTCGACCCCCGGTCCTCCGGTCGCGCAATGCTCTGCAACCGCCGGCAATCCCGGACGGTTCGCGTCCGGCTCGGGCTCAACCCTGTCAATGACCGTGGCGACATTGTCCGTGATCGGCCAAGGCCTCGATGATCGCACAGTCGCAAGCCTTGACGCCGCCCGAGCAAGTGGTGGCGATGCGAGCGAGCTCGGTCTCCAGCGAGCGCAGCTTCGCGATCTTGTCGCGGACCTCGTCGAGATGGCTGACCGCGATCGCATGGGCTTCATCGCAGGCCATCGCCGGATTGTCGGAGAGGCGGAGCAAGGTCCGGATGCCTTCTACGGGGAAACCCAGATCTCGCGCGTGCTTGATGAAGGCGAGCCGCTCGATATGGCGTCGTCCGTAGCGGCGCTGATTGCCTTCCGAACGCTCGGGTGGCGGCAGCAGCCCGACCTGCTCATAATAGCGAATGGTCTCGACCTTGACGCCGGTCCGATCGGAAAGTCCGCCGATCGGAACCACCCGTTCGAGTTTTTTTGCCTCGAGCATGATTTCCCTCTTGAACCTCTAGTCACTCCAGATTGTACATGGGGTGTCTCACAAGCCCGTCAAGCGGAGACAAGTCATGTCCAGCACTGCCCAAGCCAAGCCGCAGCTCCTGAGCTGGAAGGTTGGCGGCATGGACTGCGCAAGCTGCGCGGCGACCATTCGCGGCGCGGTGGAGCGCCTGCCCGGCGTCAGCGAGGTCAAGCTTTCCGTCATGGCCGAGACGCTGTCGCTGGCCCTCGACGAGAGCCGCACCAAGCCGGCGGCAATCGAAAAGCGCGTCGCAAGCCTTGGCTACACCACGACCTCGATCCAGGCGAAAGCAGCGCCCGTCGCTGAGACCGCTGCGCCCGGAGGATGCGGGCACGATCATGGCTCCGAGGCCCACGACCATCATAGCCATGCTGCACCCAAGCCGGCCCATGTTCACGGTCCCGGATGCTCCCATGACGACCATGATCATCACAGCCACGCCGCACCCAAGCCGGCGCATGTTCACGGCCCTGGCTGCTCCCATGACGATCATGGCCACCATGATCATGATCACGGCCACGCGCATGCCCGTTCGGATGCAGGCGAAGCGAAAGCTGCGGCACGAACGGCTGACCAGGGGCACGGCCTGCCCGGCCATGTTCACGAAGCGACGCCGAAGGGCGTCTCCTGGTATCAGACCAACAAGGGCCGGCTCGTTCTCGGCACCGGCGCCCTGCTCGGCGGCGCCTGGACCGCGGGCCTGATCTGGCCGGCCGCAGCCCATTGGGCCTTCATTCTCGCCTGCGTGATCGGCGTCACTCCCGTGGCACGCCGCGCCTTCGCCGCCGCCCGCGCCGGCATGCCCTTCACCATCGAAATGCTGATGACAATCGCTGCCGCCGGCGCGCTCTTCATCGGCGCAGCGGAGGAGGCGGCCCTCGTCGTCTTCCTCTTCGCCGTCGGTGAGGTCCTCGAGGGCGTCGCCGCCGATCGCGCGCGTGCCTCGATCCGCGCGCTTGGCGACCTCGTTCCCAAGACCGCCCTCGTCGAGGAGAACGGCGCAACCCGCCAGGTCGATGCGGCCAAGCTCGCGATCGGACAGACGGTCCTCGTCCGTCCGGGTGACCGCATCCCTGCCGACGGCGACATCACCGACGGTATCTCCGGGATCGACGAGAGCCCGGTCACCGGCGAATCCGTGCCGCAGACGAAGGGCGTCGGCGAACCGGTCTTTGCGGGCTCGGTCAATCGCGAAGCCGCGCTGCGTGTGCGGGTGACCAAGGCGGCGCAGGACAACACCATCGCCCGCATCATCCGGCTGGTCGAAGAGGCGCAGGAAGCACGCGCACCGACCGAACGCTTCATCGACCGGTTCTCGCGTGTCTATATGCCTGCGATCGTCGGTCTTGCGCTCGCCGTCGCACTCGTCCCGCCGCTGTTCTTCGGGGGTGAATGGGCGGTCTGGGTCTATCGGGCCCTGGCGCTGCTGCTGATCGGCTGCCCCTGCGCGCTCGTCATCTCGGTTCCAGCCGCGATCGCCGCCTCGCTCTCCTCCGGCGCCCGACAGGGCCTGCTGATGAAGGGCGGCGTCGTCATCGAAACCGCCGCAAAGACCGGGATCGTCGCCTTCGACAAGACCGGCACGCTGACCGAGGGGCGCCCGCGCGTCACCGAGGTCATCAGCCTCGGCAAGACCGAGGCCGATGTGATCGCCCTGGCCGCTGCGGTCGAGACCGGTTCGAGCCATCCGCTGGCAGAGGCGGTTCTGGCACGTGCGAAGCAGGATGGCATCACGGTCCGCCCGGCCTCCGAGGCAGCCGCCATCCCCGGTCAGGGTGTCACCGGCACGCTCGATGGCATCTCGATCTTCGTCGGCGCACCGCGTCACGCGACCAGGCGCGCCGAATTCGACGCCAAGGCGAGCTCTGCGGTCGAACAGCTCGAATCGGCTGGCAAGACGGTGGCGGCCGTGATCGCGAACGGCGCGCTCGCCGGTCTGATCGCGCTGCGCGACGAGCCCAGAGCCGATGCCGCGACAGCCGTCGCAGAGCTGAAGGATCTCGGCGTCCGCTCCATCATGCTGACCGGCGACAATGCCCGCACCGGCGCGGCCATCGCCCGCGCACTCGGCCTGGATCACAAGGCCGAACTGATGCCCGACGACAAGGTCACGGCGATCAAGGCGCTAGGCGCCGACGCGCCTGTGATGATGGTCGGCGACGGCATCAACGATGCCCCGGCGCTCGCGGCAGCATCGGTTGGCGTCGCCATGGGGTCCGGCACCGATGTCGCCCTGGAGACCGCCGATGGCGCAGTGCTCAAGAGCCGCGTACGCGACATCGCTGCGATGATCCGGCTGGCGCGGGCCACGATGGGCAATATCCGCACCAATATCACGATCGCGCTCGGGCTGAAGGCGGTCTTCCTGGTCACCAGCGTGCTCGGCTATACCGGGCTCTGGGTCGCGATCCTCGCCGATACCGGCGCGACCGTGATCGTCACGGCCAATGCACTGCGCCTTCTGCGTTTCGACGCAGGCAAGGCCGGCTGATCAAGGGAACGGAAGCCTGCCCATGAGTCCGATGGAGATCGCGAGCTATCTGATGGTCGTAGTCTACGTCATCAGCTTCCTCGCGATGTCGGCCATCCTGGCGAAGGAGGCCGGACGGCCGATCTGGCTGTTCGGCAAGGGCTCGGAGCCGCAGGGCGTGCCGGCCCTGCTCTTCCGGATCGCCTTCATCGGCGGCGTCCTCTGGCCCCTCGGCCTGGCGATCTTCGGCAACCCGATCAAGGCCGACCCTTTGGCAATCTGGCTCGACGGTCCCTGGTTCGACGTGTTCGGCCATCTTCTTGTTGTCGTCGGCGCCTGCATCGCCATCATCTCGCAGCGTTTCATGGGCGTGTCCTGGCGTATCGGCGCGGCCGAGGGCGAGCTTGGACCCATCGTCGATGGCGGTCCCTTCGCGATCTCGCGCAATCCGGTCTTCGTCGGCCAGGCCGTCCTGTTCACCGGCCTCTTCATCGTGCTGCCTAATCTGATCCAGATCGCTTTGACGCTGGCGCTCTTCGCGGCGATCGCCCTGCAGGTCAGGATCGAGGAGCGCGTGCTCGCCGCCTCGCTCGGCGAACCCTATCGCGATTATCAGCGCCGCGTCCGGCGTTGGATCGGGACCAGGCGCCCGCTCACCGCCCCCGCACGGTAGGCTTTTATTCACCATCCCAGTGCTTCTGCCGCTGCACGCATGGCGGGCAACGTTGCCGTAATCTTCGCCCGCAATTTGCGCGGTGTTCGACTGATCCGATCCACGGATTCGGGAGCAAGGAGACGCGGCGAGGCCCCCGGCTGCCGCGAGGAGTTATCGATGCATCGTTCAATCCCGATCATGAGCCTCTGCCTGCTGGCAGTGCTTGCGGTCCCAGCGGCTGCGGCGGATCGCCCGGTGCCGCGCGCCCAGCAATGGCCGACCCACAGCCAGCCGCTTCGCTATAATTGGAACGGCGTCTATGCCGGTATTCACGCTGGCGGCGCATTCGACCGGTTCACAGGAGTGACCAGGAAGAGCCGCAACGAGATGCTGCTCGGCGGCCAGCTCGGTTACAATGTCCAGACCGGCAACATGGTCTATGGTCTCGAGGGCGATATCTCGATGAACGGCTTCGGCAAGGGTTCGTCGCGCAACGCCGTCGGCACCAGCGCCGACACGCGCTATGTCGGAACCGTCAAGGCCCGCGCCGGCGTCGCCTTCGACCGCGTCCTCGTCTATGGCACCGGCGGTCTTGCCTATGGCAACATCAAGGCGACGAATAACGGCCTCTCGAAGACGAAAAGCAAGGTCGGCTATGTCCTCGGCGGCGGCGTCGAGTACGGCATCACCGAGAACCTGTCGGCTAAGGTCGAGTACAACTACGTCTCGCTCGGCAAGCAGAACTTCCAGTTCGGCTCGGCCCGCACCAAGGTCGGTGTCAATGAACATCTGGTCAAAGCCGGTGTGAACTACCGGTTCTGATCCGCTAGACTATCCGGGGCCCGGTCGCTCCGGGCCCGAATAACCTACGGCCCAGAGGGCCGTTCATGAGCATGGATGGGATGTGATGCGTTTGAAGAGCTGCCCCGAGCTTTTCTGCGACGCGTTCCAGCCATGGCCTACGGCAGGAACGACATGCGCGCTCTGATTGTCGAAGACGAACCCGAGCTGATGTCGTTCCTGTCGTCCCTCCTGCTTGGTGCAGGTTTTATTGTCGACCGCACCAGCAGTGTCGAAGCGGCGCTGGCCGCCCTCAAAACGGCGCCCTTCGACATCGCCGTCGTCGACCGGCGTCTGCCGGACGGCGACGGCCTGTCGATCGTCAAGGCGATGAAGACGGCGGAACCCCGTCCAGCCTTCCTGATCCTGACCGCGCGAGATGCGAAATCCGACGTGATCGACGGCCTCAATGGCGGCGCGGATGATTACCTGGTCAAGCCCTTCGAACCGGGCGAGCTGATCGCCCGCATCAGGGTC
The DNA here is from genome assembly GCF_052115465.1 of Allobosea sp. 2RAB26. Taxonomy (NCBI): domain Bacteria; kingdom Pseudomonadati; phylum Pseudomonadota; class Alphaproteobacteria; order Hyphomicrobiales; family Alloboseaceae; genus Allobosea; species Allobosea sp. 2RAB26. Next base: position 165,434 of record NZ_JBFRGS010000006.1, read on the forward strand.
ATTGCGCGGCGCCGCTATCCCGGCCGCTCGCTGGTGATCTCGGCAGGCAACCTCTCGATCGACATCGAGGGTCGCAACGCCTCGGTCTCGGCCGTTCCGCTCGACCTGCGACGGCGCGAGGCGCTGATCCTGGAAGCGCTGGTCCAGCGCGCCGGGCGTGTCGTCACCCGCAACGTCCTGATCGAAGCGGTCTATGGCTTCGATGACCTGATCGAGTCCAACACGCTCGAAGCCCAGATCTCGCGGCTGCGCCGCAAGCTCAAGGAAGCTGCCGCGAATGTCGAGATCTCGTCGCTGCGCGGCATCGGCTACATCCTGAGAAAGTCCGAACAGCCCGCGTGAGGCCGCCGGGCTCGCTCCCTGTCACCATTCGACCCAGATCATCAGTCCAGATATCGTATCGGGCCTGATGATCTGGCCGTCCGTGCTTGCATCGGCTTTCCCGAACTCCGCATTCCCCGTTTCGGGCCGATGCTTGAGCCCGTCATTCTCCCTCAGAGAACAGCAGGCGGACGGTCGTGCCACCGCCGCGCGTCGCCAGGACGGTCAATGTCCCGCGATGTGCGGTCATGATGTCGCGCACGATGGTGAGGCCAAGGCCCGCTCCGGTCGAGCGCGGCGACATGCGGTTGAACGCCTCCGTCACTTCCGAGCGCTGGGTTGCAGCGATACCGATCCCGTCATCCGCCACTTCCAGCACGACGCCATCGATGACCCGCACGATGATGCTGGATTTCGCCTGGGCATGACGAAGTGCGTTGTCGATCAGATTGGCCACCGCGGCGCGAACCGTGGCTTCGTTGGCCATGATCGTTCGCGTGTCGTCGCCCTCCTCTTCGAGTGCCACGTCGATCGCGTTCTGCAGGATCAGCGGCGCGAGATCGACGAGCACGTCGCGGGCCACGCTGTTGAGCTGAACCGGCTCGAACGGCAGATCGGTGCTGTGCAGCCGGGCGAGCTGCAGCATCGACGAAACGATCGTCGTCAGCCGGTTCACATCGGTCGCCAATGCGGTGCGCACGACGCCATCGGAAACTGTGTCGATCTTGGTCCGCATGACGGCGAGCGGCGTGCGCAATTCGTGCGCGACGTTGTTCATGAAGCGTCGTTGCACATCCATGTTGCTGGCGATCTGGTCGAGCGCTGAGTTCAGCGCCGTCGTCAGCGGCATCAGCTCGACCGGCGTTTCCTGTGTCGGCAGCAGGCCTCGCGGCGCCCTGGGATCGATGCTGGCCGCAGCTTCGGCCGCACTCCGCAGCCGCGCGGTGATATAGGAGACCGACATGGCGATCGCCGAGGCGATGATGACCCCGAATATGAAAGAGATGACCAGCGCCGGAATCGCGATGGCCCGCAGGAAATAGGCAAGAATCAGGTCCCATCCTGGACGTCCGCCTCCCGTCGCGACGATGACGCGGCTGCCTTCCATCTCGATGATGTCGAAGGCCAGGCCGTTGTCGCCGCCACCACCGACCCGCATCTGCGCAGCAATCGTCGGTCCATCGAGCCTGACATCGATCGGAAGGCTCGGCCGCAATTCTGGGGCATACTCGACAACGGACCGTCCGTCGGAAACCAGATACCAGAGTCTGGGGCTGGCGCTCTCGATCTTGATCAGGGTCGGCGTCTTCTCCACCCGCAACCCGTCAGCCGCAGTCTGACGCACGCCTTGCCGAATGATCTCGGAGGTCACATCGTTGCGTAGCGCCCCAGGATCCTCGGTAATGAAAGTAAAGGCCAGCACAGCGGCGATGACCGCCGCGAAGAGGGCGAAGCCGAGAAGCGTCAGCCGGATCGTCAGGGCGCGTGAGAGCGAGATCACCGGCAGCCCCCGGAGCGAAGATTTGCCGCGCACGGATCGGACAGCACCCGATTGCGCTGGGGCGTCAGGCGCTTCACTGTCGTGGTGCTCGTCGAGCTATGAATCGTCACGGAGCCTCTGTGCGGTTATGGCTTGCGAATCCGGGGACCGCGCCCGCAGTCCATGTCCATGGACTGCATCCCCATCTTCGTTCAACCCTCCCTCGAGTCTGCTTGTCTCATGAGTGCGCACAGAGCCAGATCGGGAGAGCTGCGCTTGCGCTTCGCCTTGGCCGCCATGCTCGCGCTGCTGTTCTGCCTGACGCAGGGCGCCCGGGCTGAGGAGACCATCAGGCCGGGGCAACTGCCGACCGCCCCGGGGCGCGACATTCTGGGTCTCGTCGAACGGGCCTTCGACACCGCTTCCAAGACGGTCAGCATCCCCGTGGAGCGCTCCCTTTCGCTCTTCGGAGAGCCGAACGCCTATATTGTCGGCGGAGAGGTCAGTGGCTCCTTCGTCGTTGGCGGCCGACACGGCGTCGGTGAGCTTCGCTTCGCCGACGGCATGCCCTCCCCGGTGACATGGTCGGCCCTCTCGGTCGGGATCGGGCTCGGGGCCGATTACGGGCGGGTGATCATGCTGGTCTACGGCCTCGACCGACATGAAGACGTCTTCGGGGTCTATGCCAGCCTCGGCGGCGGCGCGCATTTTGTGGCCGGCGCCAATGCGATGGTCCTCGCCTCCGACCGAGCCCGGATCGTGTTGATCTCCTCCGGGCTCGGCCTGCGATTGTCGGGGGAACTCAGCCGCATCCGCATCGAGCCTGCGAATGATCGCGGCGTCCTGCGCCCTCCTGCGAACATCTGCGCAAACCCGGCCGATTGCCCACCGCCGGGCCGACGCTAAAAGGAAGACGAGCACGGTCGGACCGAACACCTCGCGCGCGTCAGGCGCGATGTCCGAGATGCTGATGCGCCAGGGCATGCAACTCGTCGAGCCGGGCGGTGATCTCCAGCGCAGTCAGGTTGATCTCGCGTTCATCTGCGCATGCCCGGACATAGAGCGGTTCGGACCAGACCACGCACCCGCGTCCGAACGGCAAGGCGATGCTGGCCTTGTCCCAATTGTCGAGATCGACGCGTGCCGTCGTCACTGCGGCGAAGAGATAGATCGGCCGGCCCGACGCCCGCGCCAACTGGATGGCCCCCTTGCCGGCAACCCGCGAAACCTTCGGCACATCGGCCGTCAACAGCACGCTGGTGTCGCCGCGCAGCGCGTCGCGCATCTCGATGAAGGCCGGAACGCCGCGCTTGGCCTGGATCTTCAGCCGGCTCTGCGTGCCCGAGCCGCGAATGACGCGGTAGCCGGCGCGCTCCATCGCCGAGGCGACCACCGAACCGTCGAAATGGAGCGAGGCCAGCACGGCTGTCTTGGGCGCCCCGTCCAGGGCGACAAGGCTCAACATCTGCTGGCCATGCCAGGTCATGGCGATGAACGGTTCGCGGCTGCGCTCCCAGGGCCGCGCGCCGGGGATCACCGGCTTGAAGCGCGTGGTTTGCGCCACGAGATTCAGATACGCATGCAACGCGCGCCCCGCGAGGCCCGCTGATCGTTCTTCCCTGAGATGCATCGCCCCAATCTCCACGGTGAATCACCTGGAGTGGTCGGCGCGTTGGCTTGCTGGAACATTGCACGGACAGGTTGCGGCCCCCGAATGGTGAAACGGGCGGCATGCCCCGTTGCCGGCGGGGTTCGCCCTGCCTATCGTGCAACAGGTCAGTTTCCTCCAAGTCGGGTTTCATGCCAGCTAAGGATATCGCGATAGCGGGATGCGGCCCGGCAGGGCTGGCGGCCGCACTGATGCTGCATCGCGACGGACATCGCGTCAGGCTGTTCGAGCGCTTCGAGACGCCTCGTCCGGTCGGATCCGGTCTGATGATCCAGCCGACCGGTCTCGCCGTCCTCCGGGAATTGAAGCTCGCCGAAGCCACCCTCGCGGCGGGGGCCAGGATCGACCGGCTCTTCGGGCGCGCCGAACCGTCGCAGCGCATCGTACTCGACGTGCGCTATGCGGCACTTGGGCAGGATGCCGGCCATGGCATCGGCATTCATCGCGCTGCACTGTTCGACATCCTGCACGACGCCGCACGAGAGGCCGGAATTGCGATCGAGGGAGGCCGCAGCGTGGCCTCGAGCGAAATCGTCGGGGCGAACAGACGCGCGCTCATCTTTGCCGACGGCACACGGACGGAGTCCTTCGACCTTGTCGTGGATGCCCTTGGCACCATGAGCCCGCTCGCGCGCCATCAGGGCCGGCCGCTGGCCTATGGCGCGCTCTGGGCCAGCCTCGATTGGCCCGACGACGCGGGCTTCGACATGGCAACGCTGGAACAGCGCTATATCCGCGCGAGCACGATGGTCGGGGTCCTGCCCATCGGCCGGCTGGCCCAAGCGCCGACCGCAAAGGCAGCCTTCTTCTGGTCGCTGCGCTGCGACCGTCTCTCGGACTGGCAGCGCTCCGGACTTGCAGCGTGGAAGGCGGACGTCCTCAAGCTATGGCCGGCAACTGCGCCCCTGCTCGCGCAGATCGAAACGCCGGATCAACTGACTTTCGCACGCTATGCCCATAGGACCACGCCCGTCCCAACGGAGCCTGGCCTGATCCATATTGGCGATTCCTGGCATTCGACGAGCCCGCAGCTCGGTCAGGGAGCCAATATGGCGTTGCTCGACGCCTTCGCGCTCGTAAGGGCGCTGCGCGACGGGAACGAGACGACGACTGCGCCAGGCCTTGCAATCGCCGCGCGTCGCCGACATGTCCGGCTCTATCAGACCATGAGCGCGATGTTCACGCCGGTCTATCAATCCGACAGCCGGCTCCTGCCCCTGCTCCGCGATCGGATCGTCGGGCCGCTCGCCCGGATCTGGCCGGCCCCTGCCATCCTGGCGGCGATGGTCAGCGGTTTGATCGGCGCGCCCCTGAAACGGCTCGGGCTGCCCGCCCCAGCGGCGATCACGCTGGGCGACGCAATCGAGGCGCAGACCCAAGGCAGGCGCGTGATCGTGTTTGACGGTGAATGCGTGATGTGCTCGCAACAGGCACAATTCGTCATGCGCAATGACCATGAACGCCGCTTCACGCTCACCACCGCGCAAGGGCCCCTTGGCCAGGAACTCTATCACCGCCTCGGCCTTCCCAAGTCGGACTTCGAGACGATGCTGCTGATCGAGGGCGGGCGAATCCTGGGCCGGTCGGACGCTGTCATCGCCATTGCGGCAGGGCTGGGCTGGCCCTGGCGCATCGCACTGGCGGCACGCGTCATTCCACGACCGCTCCGCGACCGGCTCTATCGCCTTGTTGCCCGCAATCGCTATCGCTGGTTCGGCCGGCGCGAAACCTGCTGGCGCCCCACCCCGGATATGGCGGACCGCATCCTGTGAAGGTTCTCCTGCTCGGTGGCTATGGCGGCTTCGGTGCCCGCATCGCGCGGCGGCTGGCCGATACGGGGCACGAAGTCCTGGTCGCCGGGCGCAGCCTGGAGAAGGCGGAACGCTTCTGCGCTGGCAGACTGCGCCTCACCCCGCTTCTCCTGGACCGGGACCGCGATATCGCGCTGGCGCTCGCCGAGCACCGCCCTGCTGTCCTGATCGACGCCGCAGGCCCCTTTCAGGGCCTGGATTATGCGGTCGCTCGCGCCTGTATCGCCGCGCGGTGCCACTATCTCGACATCGCCGATGCGCGCGATTTCGTCACCGGCATCGGGTCTCTCGCTGAAGCGGCCCTGGCCGCCGACGTGGTCGTCGTCTCGGGCGCCTCCAGCGTCCCTGCTTTGTCGGGCGCTGTGGTTCGCGCCCTCGCAGACGGTATGGATCAGCTCAGCGCCGTCGAGCTCGCGATCAGCGCTTCAAACCGCGCGACCGCGGGCGCTTCGGTCACGAAGGCAATCTTCTCCTATATCGGCAAGCCGATCCCGCTCTGGCGCGCAGCGCGCCGGGCGAACGGCTTTGGCTGGCAGGACATCAGGCGCGAAGACTTTACGATTGCCGGCGAGCCACCTCTTGCTGGCCGCCTCGTGGCCCTGGCAGATGTGCCCGATCTCACTCTCCTGCCCGATCGCCTTCCGGGAAAGCCCTCCGTCAGTTTTAGAGCCGGCACCGAGCTCCGCTGGCAGAACCGTGCGCTTTGGCTGGCAAGCTGGCCTGTTCGATGGGGTTGGATCGAGAACCTGACCCGCTTTGCGCCCCTGGTCCTTCAAGCGCAGCGGCTGAGCTCTTCATGGGGCAGCGATCGCTCCGGCATGATGGTTCGACTGTTCGGGTACGCTGACGGCCGGGGTGTCGAACGGCGATGGACATTGATCGCGAGCAAGGGCGATGGTCCGGAGATTCCAGGCCTGGCGGCCGCAATCCTCGTCGACAGGCTCGCCAGGCGTGACGTTCCAGCCGGGGCCCGCGATGCCGGCGAGATGCTGTCACTGCCAGAGTTCGAGCCGGCCTTCACGCGACTGGCGATCCGGCACGAGATGGCAGAGCTGCCGCAGCCTCCCCCGCTCTATGCCCGGGTCCTCGGCGATGCCTTCGCGACCCTGCCTGCGGCCCTCCGCGCGATCCACACTGTCCTCCGCGATCGCGGCGCCCATGGACGGGCGATGGTGACGCGCGGGCACAACCCGGTTGCACGCGCTATAGCGGCCCTATTCGGCTTTCCGCCTGAAGGGGAGCATGGGCTGCACGTCGCCTTTGCGGAGAGTGGCGGCGTCGAAACCTGGATTCGCGACTTCTCGGGCCGCCGCTTCAGCAGCCGGCTGTCGCAGCAGGGGCGGCTGCTCATGGAGCGCTTTGGCCCGCTGCGCTTCGGCTTCGATCTGCTCGCTGACGACAAGGGGCTCGCGATGCACCTGAAGCGTTGGTGGCTGGGCCCCGTCCCCATGCCACTTGCCCTGGCGCCTCGCTCGCTGGCGCGCGAATGGGAGGAGGATGGCCGCTTCCATTTCGATGTCCCGATCGCATTGCCGCTAATCGGACTGGTTGTGCACTATCGCGGCTGGCTCGAGCCGACGGCTGACAATACCGGCGCCTCGCAGCAGAACGCGCCGGACAGGGCCCGGCGCGTTCTGGCTGGTTGAAGCCGTCAGACTCCCCCTCAGGGCAGCCTGTGCCCCGGTCAGGCGGCTTGCGCCAGTTCCGCTTCCGCCTCGACATGCTTCAGCGGCTTGTTTCCGGTCAGGGCCCGCATCAGCACGTAGAAGACCGGAGTCAGGAAGATGCCGAAGGCGGTGACGCCGATCATGCCGGCGAAGACCGCGATGCCCATCGCCTGACGCATCTCGGCGCCGGCACCGGTCGAGATCACCAGCGGGACCACGCCCATGATGAAGGCGAGCGAGGTCATCAGGATCGGACGCAGGCGCAGACGGCTGGCTTCGATCGCGGCCTCGACCGGCGTCTTGCCCTCGAACTCCAGTTCGCGGGCGAACTCGACGATCAGGATCGCGTTCTTCGCAGATAGCCCGACCAGCACGACGAGACCGATCTGGGTGAAGACGTTGTTGTCGCCGCCGCTCCACCAGATGCCAGCCATGGCGGCAAGCAGGCCCATCGGGATGATCAGGATGATCGCGATCGGCAGCGTCAGGCTCTCATACTGGGCCGCCAGCACCAGGAAGACGAGCAGGATCGCGATCGGGAAGACGATCAGCGAAGAGTTGCCCGCCAGGATCTCCTGATAGGTCAGGTCCGTCCATTCGAAGGCAAAGCCCTTCGGCAGCGTCTCGTTGGCAATGCGCTCCGCCGCCGCCTGAGCCTGCCCCGACGAGAAGCCGGGTGCCGGACCGGCATTGATGTCGGCGGCCAGGAAGCCGTTATAGCGCATCGCCCGTTCCGGCCCGGCATCGGCACGCACGTTCAGCACAGCGCTCAGCGGCACCATCTCGCCTGAGGTCGAACGGACCCGGAGCTTGCCGATATCCTCCTGATAGGCCCGGAAGGGCGCATCAGCCTGGACGCGGACGGTGTAGGTACGCCCGAACTTGTTGAAATCGTTGACATAGGACGAGCCGAGATAGATCTGCAGCGTCTCGAAGACATCGGTCACCGGCACGCCGAGCTGGCGGGCCTTGGTGCGGTCGATATCGGCATAGAGCTGCGGAACATTCACCTGGAAGCTCGAGAACATGCCGGCGAGTTCGGGCGCCGTCGCAGCCTTGGCCATGAAGGCCTTGGTCGCTTCATCGAGCGCCTTGTAGCCAAGGCCGGCGCGGTCCTCGATCTGCAGCTTGAAGCCACCGATCGTACCGAGCCCCTGCACCGGCGGCGGCGGGAACATCGCGATGAATGCCTCCTTGATGCCGGCGAACTCCTTGTTGAGCTGCATGGCGATCGCGGCGCCGTTGAGCGAGGGGTCCTTGCGCTGCTCGAAGGGCTTCAGCGTCACGAAGACGATGCCGGCATTCGACGAGTTGGTGAAGCCGTTGATCGAGAGGCCGGGAAAGGACACCGCACTCTGGACGCCGGGATGCTTCAGGGCGATCTCGCCCATCTTGCGGATGACGTCCTCGGTGCGGTCGAGCGTGGCGGCGTCGGGCAGTTGCGCGAAGCCGACGAGATACTGCTTGTCCTGGCCGGGCACGAAGCCGCCCGGGACAGTGCGGAACAGCACGACCGTCAGGCCGACGAGCACGAGATAGACCGCCATCATCGCCGTCTTGCGGGTCAGGATGCGGCGCACGCCGCCGCCATAGGCCTGAGAGCTGCGATTGAAGAAGCGGTTGAAGCCACGAAAGAACCAGCCGAACAGCTTGTCCATGACGCGGGTCAGCGCATCCTTCGGGGCGTGGTGCGAACGCAGCAAAAGGGCTGCCAGCGCCGGCGACAGCGTCAGCGAGTTGATCGCCGAGATCACCGTCGAGATCGCGATGGTCAGCGCGAACTGGCGATAGAACTGGCCGGTCAAGCCGCTGATGAAGGCGAGCGGCACGAAAACCGCGACCAGCACCAGCGCGATCGCGATGATCGGGCCGGAGACCTCGCGCATCGCCTTGTAGGTCGCCTGGCGGGGCTCCAGCCCCTGCTCGATATTGCGCTCGACATTCTCGACCACGACAATGGCGTCGTCGACGACGATGCCGATGGCGAGCACGAGGCCGAACAGGCTGAGCGCGTTGATCGAGAAGCCGAAGAGATACATCACGGCGAAGGTGCCGATGACCGAGACCGGCACGGCGACCAGCGGGATGATCGAGGCCCGCCAAGTCTGCAGGAAGACGATGACGACGAGCACGACCAGCGCGATGGCCTCGAGCAGCGTGGTGATGACGGCCTTGATCGAGGCGCGCACGAACTGGGTCGTGTCGTAGACGATCGCGTAGTCCACGCCTTCCGGCATGTTCTGCTTGATCTCGCGCATCACCGCCTGGACGTTGTCGGCGATGGCGATGGCATTCGAGCCCGGCGCCTGGAAGATCGGCACCGCGACCGCCGACTTGTTGTCGAGCAGCGAGCGCAGGGCATAGTCGGCCGCGCCGAGTTCGATGCGCGCGACATCCTTCAGCCGCGTCACAGCCCCGGTCGGGCTGGTGCGGATGATGATCTCGCCGAACTCCTCCTCATTCTGAAGGCGCCCCTGGGCATTGACCGAGAGCTGGAGATCGAGGCCCGGGGCGTTCGGGGAGGCGCCGATGACGCCGGCAGCAGCCTGGACGTTCTGCGCGCGGATCTCGCGCACGACGTCGCTCGGCGAGAGCCCGTGCTCGGAGACCTTCTGCGGATCGAGCCAGACGCGGAGCGAATAGTCGCCCGAGCCGAAGAGCTGGACCTGGCCGACGCCGTCGATGCGCGCCAGCCTGTCCTTGACGTTCAGGACTGCGTAGTTGCGCAGATAGGTCATGTCGTAGCGATCGTTCGGCGAGGTGATGTGCACCACCATCGTCAAATCCGGCGAGCTCTTGATCGTGGTGACGCCGAGGCGCCGCACCTCTTCCGGCAAGCGGGGCTCCGCCTGCGAGACGCGGTTCTGCACGAGCTGCTGTGCCTTGTCGGGATCGGTGCCGAGCTTGAAGGTGACGTTCAGCGTCATCACGCCGTCGGTCGTCGCCTGGCTGGACATGTAGAGCATGCCCTCGACGCCGTTGATCTGCTCCTCGATCGGCGTGGCCACGGTTTCGGCGATGACGCGAGGATTGGCGCCCGGGTATTGCGCGCGCACCACCACGGTCGGCGGCACGACTTCGGGATATTCCGAGATCGGCAGCACACGCAGCGAGAGCAGGCCGGCGACCAGGATGAGAACCGACAGCACGCCCGCGAAGATCGGGCGATCGATGAAGAACTTGGAGAGATTCATGAGATGCCCCCTTCGGGCGCCTCAGGCCTGACGACGGGCGCCATCACGCGACGTCGTCAGCACCCGAGTTCTGATAGGCGTCCCAGCTCAGCGCTGGGCGATTTCCGTGGGTCCTGCACCGGCCACCCGGCGCAGCTCTGACTTCTCGGCCATCGGCACCTGCTCGGGAGCGACAGCTGCGCCCGGACGAATGCGCTGCAGGCCGTTGACGACGATTTTTTCGCCCGGCTTGAGCCCGGCGGTGACGATGCGCAGCCCCTCATTGGCCGAGCCAAGCGTCACTTCACGCCAGCTCGCCTTGAGGTCCTCGCCGACGACGAAGACGAACTTCTTGTTCTGGTCGGTGCCGATCGCGCGCTCATTGATCACCAGCGCAGGCTCGGTCCGGGCCTGGCCCATGCGCAGGCGCACGAACTGGCCCGGCATCAGCGTGCCATCGGGATTGTCGAAGATCGCCCGCACCCGAACGGTGCCGCTGCCGACATCGACACTGTTGTCGACGAATTGCAGCCTGCCGTTGATCGGAGTGCCGTCCTGCGTCGCCGTGCCCATCTGAACCGGGATGCGCTCCAGCGCACGCGGACCATCCGAGGCCGGCAGCGAGCCGAGAGCCCTCAGCACCGTGTTCTCGTCGGCATTGAAGCTGGCATAGATCGGATCGACCGAGACCAGTGTCGTCATCAGCGAAGCCCCCGCCCCGGCTGCGACGAGATTGCCGACAGTGACCTCGAGCCGCCCGATCCGGCCACTGATCGGCGCCCTGATCTGGGTGTAGTCGAGGTTCAGCCGCGCTGTCTGCAGGGCCGCCTGGGCCGCGCGGTGATTGGCCTGCGCTTCACGAAGAGCATTCAGACGGGCGTCGAGATCGCGCTGCGACACGTTCTGCGTCGTCATCAGCTTCTGACCGCGCTCATGCTCGTTGGCGGCAAGCGCCACCCGGGCTTCGGCAGCCAGGACCTGGGCCTGGGCGCGTTCGAACTCGGCGAGATAGGGCGCCTGGTCGATGCTGATCAGCAGGTCGCCCTGCTTGACGAGGTTGCCCTGCTTGAAGTGCACGGCCTCGACGACGCCGGCGACGCGCGAGCGCACATCGACGCGTTCGATCGCCTCCAGGCGGCCGGAGAACTCGGCCCAGTTGGTCAGCTCACGCTGCTCGACGAGCGCGACCGAAACCGGGGTCGCCTGCGCGGCCGCCGGAGCGGTATCGCTCTGGGCCTTGTCGGAGCCGTTCATCACAAGCAGGACGGCGGCGAGAGAGATGGTGGCGGCCAGGCTTCCGCCCAGCAGGCCATGACGGATCATTCCCTGAATCATGGGTTCATTCCTTGCGAGAGAAGAGAGGATCGAGTTGGTCGCGTTGGCCCCGATCAGGACGGCGCGGTGGATTTGAAGAACTCGGTTACATGGTCACATGCCAGGCAGAGGCAGGAACCTTCCTTGGGAGCCTCGGCATAGGCACCGGGCCAATTGGTTGGCGCAGTCTGCACGTAGCGACTGACCGCGACACCCGCTTCCTGCAGCCGACAGGCATAGCTCGCGCATTCGTCACGCAGCGGATCATCCTCCGCCGTGATCAGCAGGGCAGGAGCCAGCCCGGCAAGCCGGGAGGCGTTGAGCGGCGCGGCATAGGGATGAGCCGCCTTGTCAGGCGAACCCAGATAGTCGTGCCAGCCATCGGCCCAGCGACATCCCACCGGACCGGCATCGGCCTCGCGCAGCGAATAGGTCCCAAGGCAGGAATCCAGCATCGGCGAGAGCAGGATCTGCCCGGCGAGCGGCGGTCCCTGCCGGTCCCGCGCCATCATGGCGAGAGCCGCGGCCAGGTTGCCGCCGGCTTCTTCGCCAGCGACGTAGAATGGGGCGCTTTTCGCGACCCAGCGGCTGCGCGCCTTGTAGAGCGCCAGCAAGCCACCAAATACGGCCTCCAGCACATCGGGGAAACGGTGCATTGGCGCGAGCGGATAATCGACCGAAACGACAGCGGCACCGGCGCGAGCCAGGATCGTCGCGACCGCCTCTCCGCTTGCCAGCGAGCCCTCGTTGAAGGTGCCGCCATGCAGGTGCATGACGAGCGCTGTGTTGCGGTTGAGCTCTGCCGGGATGAACACACGCGCTGCCAGCGAGACTGGCTTGGCAGCGATCACCTCGTCCCGCCATGTGACGGAGATGGGGCGATCGAGGGTGGCGGTTTGAGCGGACATGGCGTGTCCCGGCGGCTTCTGTTGCAATGCAACCTGATTTAGACCATCGTGTTTCGGCAATAAATACCCGTAAAGCTCATTCATTATTTCCATATGGAAACAATCGAAGAAGCGACCTGTTAGAAAAAGCCATGGACCAGCTCAGCGCCATGCGCGCCTTTGTCCGCGTCGTCGAAGCCGGCACCTTCACCCGTGCTGCCGATCTGCTCGACATCCCCAAGCCGACGGTGACCAAGCAGATCCAGCAGCTTGAGTCGCATCTCCACGCCAAACTCCTCAACCGCACCACACGGCGCGTGACGGTGACGATGGACGGGGCGGCCTATTACGAGCGCGCGCTCAGGGTCCTGAACGAAATCGACGAGCTCGACGGCAGCATGGCCTCGTCACAGGCCAGGCCGAGCGGGCGCCTGCGCGTCGACGTCAGCGCGCCGCTGGCCATGCGCGTCATCATCCCGAACCTGCCTGAATTCCATGCGCGCTATCCCGACATCCAGCTCGACCTCGGCCTCAGTGACCGACCTGCCGATCTGCTGGCGGAAAATCTCGATTGCGCCGTCCGGGCCGGCGAGCTCACGGACCAGAGCCTGATCGCCCGGCGCATCGGCGAGATGTATCTCGTGACCTGCGCCTCCCCCTCCTATGTCCAGCGCCATGGCGAGCCCCAGCATCCGACCGACCTCGAGGGCGATCATTTCATCGTCGGCTACCGCTATGCCGGGACCAGTCGCACAGCCCCCTTCACCTATGCCGACGGTAAGGAAAGCCACGAGATCAGGGGACGTTTCGTCGTATCGCTGAACGAAGGTGCTGGTTACGTCGCTGCCGCGCTGGCGGGGCTCGGCATCGTTCAGGCACCAACCTTCATGGTGCAGGAGGATATCGCCGCCGGCCGGCTCGTACCGCTGCTGACGAATTGGTGCTCGACCCCCAAGCCGCTGCACATCGTCTACCCACCGAACCGTCATCTCAGCAACAAGGTGCGTGTCTTCGTCGACTGGCTGGCCGAGCTCTTCGCCAAGGACGACCTGATCCAGCGGCGCTCCAGCTTGCCGCATTGCGCCTAGGACCTAAGGCACGCTTTGGAGAGCCGGCCCGGCGCCGGCGGAGAGTCTCATTAAGCCATGGAGACGCACCAGCCCGCAGGGACACAATACGCGTCGATCCCTGCGGCCTGGGCCAGCCATCCAACCTCGTCCTAACTGCTCAGGCAGCTGAGCTCAGGCGGCCTGCGAACCCGCCGTCGGCTTCACATTCTGGTTCATGCGAAACAGGTTCATCGGGTCGTAGCGCCGCTTCAGCTCGGCAAGGCGATGGTAACTGCCTCCGTAAGCCGCCTGGACGCGGTCCATCTCGTCTGCCGGCATGAAGTTGATATAGGCCGTTCCAGCTGAATACGGCCTTGCGGCATCAAAGAGCGCGCGCGCCCAGGCGATGCAGGCCTGATCCATGCCCTGTTCGCGCCAGCGCGCATGAACATTCATGACGAAATGGGAGCTGCGCTGCGGAAAGGCGGTCGCATCCGCCGCAACGCGGCCGGCCGCCCCACCGACATGGCCGATGAAGATCTCGCATTCCGGCCCCGGGAGCCGACGCACCGCGCCAATCAGGATCCTGATCGCCGCGTCCGAGAGCTCGGTGAAGTCGTGGCTCTTCCAGTAGTTGCGGGCCCCGGCTGTGAGCAGAGGATCGAAAGCCTGTTGCCACGCCGCGAAAGGCGCCGGCCCCACCACGTCGACGATCGGTTTTCCGATGGAACGCAGCCTGGCGGTTGCCTTTTCGCCTTCGGCGATGTCGCCGCAATAGCACATCGCGAGCACCAGCACTTCCTTGCCATGCCACTCGGCCGGCAGGAACGGCAGGGGCGGCGCCTGCCGCATCACGACCCAACAGGTCAACTCGTCGGGCGCCACTTCGAGCGCCTGACGATATTCCTTCAGGACGGCCTCGGCATCATCGAAGGGATGCACGACAAGGCCAGCCAAAACCTGGGGGCCAAGCTTGTGAAGCCGAAATTCGAACGCGGTGGCCACCCCGAAATTTCCGCCGCCGCCGCGCAGGGCCCAGAACAGGTCCGGATTTTCCGACTGGCTAGCGCGCCTGAGCTCGCCGTCAGCCGTCACCACCTCGACCGACAGCAGGTTGTCCAGGGTAAGCCCGAACTTCCGCGTGATCCAGCCGAAGCCGCCGCCCAGCGTCAGGCCGGCAATGCCCGTGGTCGAATTGATGCCCGTCGGCACCGCCAATCCGAATTCCTGGGTTTCCCTGTCGACATCGGCCAGGGTAGCGCCCGGCTCGACCCAGGCGCGCTGCGATGCTTCGTCGACTCGGACCGATTTCATCGGTGACAGGTCGATCATCAGGCCGCCATCGCAGACGGCATTTCCGGCAATGCCGTGTCCGCCGCCACGCACAGAGAGCAATAGTCCGTTGTCACGCGCAAATCGCACAGCGCTGACGACATCGGCAGCCACCGCACAGCGTATGATCAGGCCAGGTCTGCGATCGACCATCCCATTCCAGATCGCGCGTGCATCGTCATATGCGGCATCAGTCTCGTCGAGCACGCTTCCGTGAAGCTGCGCGGCGAGCGCCTCGATGGCTGAGGCGCTGATGGATTTCGTTCCGGCCGCCAGTGTCGTGAGGCTCTGGGCTTGCATGATCGTTCCTCCCGAATGGGTCATGAACTCTCAGCCCCCCGCCACAAGAATTCTGCGCCTGCGCCGGGCCGCACTCAATGACGCAGATCACAGAAGCTCGGATTTCCACGCTTCAGCGGATGGAGCTTTGGAGCGGGCAGTCATGCGACGATGGTGTCTAGCGATGACCACAGGCAATGGCGCGGGATCCGACGGTTGGAGGTCGGATGGATGCAAGCCTGATCGGCAGCACATCACCTCAGGCGGAACGAGCTTCCTCCCGCGCATCGAGTTCCGCTGCCACGGCAGCGATGCCGCCGAAAGCGAAGCGCTGGAAATGGGCGACCATCTCGTCGACAGCGCCCCGGTCCGACGCCAGGTCGGGAAAGACCTGCGCGAGGACCTGGCGGTTGCCGACGAGCATCACCACGAAGGGGGCGATGACAGTGAGACAGCACCGGGCAACGACGGGGTGATCATGCGGCACTCCCAGGATTTCGCCGACGATCCCGGTGACGATGCGCTTCTTCGGGAGAATCTCGCGATCCCGCAGCACTGCGAAAGCGGGTGTTGGAGCCAGCACCTCACGGCTCAGGACCCGCAAGGACCAGCTCGAGGAGGCGGGCCCCATGATCGTGCGGACCACGAGACCAATGAGGGTGCGAAGCTTGTCCTCCGGAGTCCCTGGGGCTTCTGCCAGCTTGAGCAGCCGATCATAGGTCAGCAGGCGGCGATGCGCCTCGACCAACACCTCGGCATAGAGCCCGTCGATGCCGCCATAATAGTAATTCACGGCAGCAGAATTGCTGCCCGCCCGCTCGGCGATCTCCTTGCCGGTGGCGCGATCAAAGCCCTTTTCCGCAAAGACCTCTCCGGCCGCATCGAGAATCTGCGCCTTGGTGGCCGCACCGTCCTCGCGGCGACCGGGTCGTTTTTGAGGAATCGCTCGTTTCATGACCCGAGCTTAACGCCGATCAAGAATATTTGAAAGATAGAATTTAAATTCAGATTTGACATATTGCACCACGCGCCTATCCTTGAAGGCATGAGCAAGGCACCGCGCATACTGGCTGTCATCGCCCTCTTGGGGGCCGCAGGCGCCTGGTGGTTTAGCCACCGCCCCGCCGCGACATCCGAGTTGGTCCTCTACGGCAATGTCGATCTCAGGCAGGCCTCGCTGGCCTTCAACGGCAGCGAACGCATCGCCGCGATCCTTGTCGAGGAGGGCAATGTCGTTCGCAGCGGCCAGGTCCTTGCGAAGCTGGATACGAGCCGCCTGCAACCGCAGATCGACCAGATGGAAGCGATTGTCGGGGCCCAGAAGGCCGCACTCGATCGATTGCGCAACGGCTCTCGCCCCGAGGAGATCGCCCAGGCCCGCGCCAACCTGGAATCGGCCAGGGCGGATTCGGTCAACGCCGCCGCGCAATATGAGCGGCGGCGCGCCCTGTCCGCGAATGCCGTCAGCCAGCAGGACCTTGATGCCGCCAAGGCTCTTGCCGAGACCTCCAAGGCAAAGCTCGATGTCGCAAAGAGCGCCCTCGACCTTTCTCTCGCCGGCCCGCGCTCGGAGGACATCGCGCAGGCAGAGGCACAGCTCCGCGGCAACCAGGCGCAGCTTGCGCTCGCCCGGCGCCAATTGGTCGATGCGCAGCTGCTTGCTCCCTTCGACGGCGTGGTTCGCTCGCGGCTGATGGAACCCGGCGAGATGGCCTCGCCCAGCCGCCCGGTGCTTTCACTGGCCATGACCGGCACGAAATGGGTGCGGACCTATGTGGCTGAGCCGAAGCTCGGACAGGTCCGCTCTGGCATGCGGATGCAGGTCACCACGGACAGCTTTCCGAACCAGCCGCTCGAAGGCTGGATCGGCTTCATCTCACCCGTCGCCGAGTTCACCCCGAAAACGGTGCAGACCGAGGATCTGCGCACGAGCCTCGTCTACGAGATGCGTGTCTTCGTCGAGGACCCGCAGGACAGGCTGCGCCTCGGCATGCCAGCCACCATCAAGATGTTGCCGGGAGCCGAGGCTGCGGTCGCAAACAGCGCTGCTGTACCCGAGACCGGGAAGACCAAGCCATGACCCCCGCCGCGCCCGTCTCACCCGTCACGGCGCGGACCCTCCACAAGACGTTCCGCCGGGCCACCGGCGAAACCGTCAAGGCACTCGACGATGTCTCCTTCGAAGCCAGGGAAGGCACGCTGACCGCCCTCGTCGGCCCCGACGGTGCCGGCAAGACCACATTGCTACGGCTGATCGCCGGGTTGATGAAACCCGATGAGGGTATGCTCGACGTTCTCGGCATTGTCGTCGCTGACGATCCCCAGGCCGTACAGGACCGCATCGGCTACATGCCGCAGAAATTCGGGCTCTATGAGGATCTGAGCGTCCAGGAGAATCTCGATCTCTATGCCGATCTGCACGGCGTCGGTGCGGACCAACGCGAGCACATCTACCCTCGCCTCTTCGAGATGACCCAGCTCGGGCGTTTTCGTGAGCGGCTGGCCGGGAAGCTGTCCGGCGGCATGAAGCAGAAACTGGGGCTCGCCTGCACCCTCGTCCGTGCTCCCGAACTACTGCTGCTGGACGAGCCGACCGTCGGCGTCGACCCACTGTCGCGGCGTGAGCTCTGGGCGATCGTGCTCAAGCTGGTGCGCGAGGATGGGCTCACCGTCATCGTCAGCACCTCCTATCTCGACGAGGCCGAGCTCTGCGACCATGCAGTCGTCATGCATGCCGGAAAGGTGCTGTCGCAGGGCACGCCGAGCGAGATCACGGCGAAAGCTGAAGGCCGCACCTTCATCATCGAGACGCCCAAGGGAATGCCGGCACGTTCGCTGCAGGCACGCTTGTTTCAGCACGACGGCGTCATCGATGCCGTGCCCGAAGCCGGGCAAGTCCGCGTCGTGCTCGCAGCTCCGAGCGAAACGGGCGCCCTGCCCCTCGGCGACGGCACGCTTCGGCATCGCCGCGTGCCGCCACGTTTCGAGGACGGGTTCATGGTGCTTTTTGCCGCCGTCGCCGAGCGCACACGCAGCAGTGCCATGACGCTCGACCAGCCCACCTCCCCGGGTTCCGGCGCCATGGCGGTCGAGGTCCGTGATCTCGTCCGCACCTTCGGCGATTTCACCGCTGTCGATCATGTCAGCTTCGAGGTTCGGAGCGGCGAGATCTACGGGCTTCTCGGCCCCAACGGCGCCGGCAAGAGCACCACGTTCCGGATGCTCTGCGGGCTGCTGCCAGCCTCGCACGGCACGCTGCGTGTCGCTGGCGCGGATTTGCGGACATCGCGTGCCGAGGCGCGGCGCAGGCTCGGCTATGTCGCCCAGAAATTCTCGCTCTACGGCCAGTTGAGCGTCGACGAGAATCTCGATTTCTTCGCCAGCGCCTATGGGCTGCGTGGGAGGCGCAAGGCGGACCGGATCGCCTGGGCGAAGCGGCAATTCGAGCTCGATGCCTTCTCCCGGCTGCCGAGCGGGCAATTGCCGGGCGGCTTCAAGCAGCGCCTCGCGATGGGCACCGCCCTGCTGCACGAGCCGGACATCCTCTTCCTCGATGAGGCGACGAGCGGCGCCGATCCGATCGCGCGGCGCGAATTCTGGGGGCGGATCACGGCGCTCTCCGAGCAGGGCGTCACCGTGATCGTGACCACGCATTTCATGGAGGAAGCAGAATATTGCGACCGGATCATCATCCTCGACGCCGGACGCAGCCTGGCCGAAGGCACGCCGGCCGAGATCAGGGCCCATGCCACGGCCCAGGACGGACGCCAGCCGACGATGGAAGATGCCTTCATCGCCATCGTCGAGACGTCGCGTGACGGGCGTGCCGAGCAGAGGCCCGCAGCATGACCGCCGTGACCTCACAGACCGGCGGAATGGCAAGGCTGCGCCGCATCGCGGCGCTGATCCGGAAGGAGGGCTGGCAGGTCGTGCGCGACCCGAGCAGCATCGCGATCGGCGTGATCATGCCGATGCTGCTGCTCGTGCTCTTCGGCTACGGGCTTTCCTTCGACGTCAAGAACGTCCCGGTCGCGATCGTCATGGAGGACATCTCGGCCGAGGCGCGCGGCGCGGCGTCGAGTTTCGAACTCTCCGACTATTTCAACGCGGTGCAGGTCAAGACCATGGCCGAGGCCGAGCGGATGATGCTCGACAAGCGCGTCCACGCCATTGTCCGCATACCGCCCGATTTCGCGCGCCGGATGGAGCAGGGCACGGCCGAGATCCAGGTGCTGGTCCATGGCACCGACGCCAATACCGCCCGCATCTCGCTCGGCTATGCTCAGGGTGCCGTTGCAACCTGGATGGCGCGCGAGGCCGCGATGGGCCGCATCATCGCCGGTCCGCCAGTCTCGATCGAGAGCCGGCTCTGGTTCAACGATGCCAATAACAGCAGCTACTTCCTGGTTCCCGGCCTGATCGTGCTGGTGATGACGCTGATCGGTGCGCTGCTGACCGCGCTTGTCGTTGCGCGGGAATGGGAGCGCGGAACCTTCGAGGCGCTGTTCGTCACGCCCGTGCGTCCCGGCGAGATCCTGCTTGGCAAGACCGTGCCCTATTTCATCCTCGGCATGATCGGGCTCGCCCTCTCGATCCTTGGTGCCAAGCTGCTCTTCGGCGTGCCGATCAGAGGCTCGCTCGGGCTGCTGGTTGCCGTGTCGATGCTCTATCTGATTGTCGCGCTCGGCATCGGCCTGTTGATCTCCTCGCTGACCAAGAGTCAGTTCGTCGCGAGCCAGATCACGATCATCGCCACCTTTCTCCCGGCGATGATGCTGTCCGGCTTCATGTTCGACATCCGCAGCATGCCGGTCGCGATCCAGGTGATCACGCATATCTTCCCGGCGCGCTATTTCGTCAGCGTTCTGCAGACCCTGTTCCTCGCCGGGGACATCTGGCCGGTGATCCTGCCGAATGCTGCGGTGCTGGCCGTCATGGCCGCGGTGCTGATCGCGCTTGCGATCCGCGCGACGCGCAAGACCATCGTGTGAGGTGGGCCATGCTCGACACGCTGCTGCGCATCCTCGCCCTGATCCGCAAGGAACTACTCGCGATCCTGAAGGATCCGAAGAGCCGCATATCCCTGATCGCCCCACCGGTCCTGCAGTGCCTGATCTTCGGCTATGCCGCGACCTATGACCTCAACAACGTGTCCTATGCACTGCTCGACCACGATCGAAGCGCCGTCTCGCGCGCACTGATCGCGCGCCTGGACGGTTCCGGCACCTTCACGCGGGTCGCCACGCTCGACGTCGAGCGCCAGATCGCCGACATCATCAACGACCAGCGCGCCTTGCTGGTGATCACCATTCCCTACGATTTCGAGCGCGGTCTGCAGGCGGGGACCGCGCCCGCCGTGCAAGTCATCGCCGACGGTCGCAACTCAAACACCGCGGGTACCGCCCAAACCTATGTCAGCCAGATCGTCACCGGCTTTGGAGCCGACTGGCAGAGTTCGCACGGCCAGCCCGGCCCACCCGTTCGCATGACCACACGGGCCTGGTACAACCCCACCCTCGAAACGCGCTGGTACATGGTTCCGGCCCTGATCGGCACCATCACCATGATGATGACGATGATGCTGACTGCGATGTCGGTGGCGCGAGAGCGCGAGGAAGGCACATTCGATCAGTTGCTGGTGACGCCGTTCCGGCCCTCGGAGATCATGGTCGGCAAGGCGGTCCCCGCCATGCTGATCGGGCTCACCCAGTCGACGCTGATCCTGCTTGTGGCGCAGCTCTGGTTCCAGATCCCGTTCTCCGGCAGTTTTGCGATGCTCTATCTCGGCCTCTTCCTGTTCCTCGCGGCATCGGTCGGGATCGGCCTCTTCATCTCGTCCATCGCGGGCAATATGCAGCAGGCAATGATCGGCTCATTCGTGCTGCTGATGCCCTTCATGCTGCTCTCGGGCCTGACGGCTCCGATCGGCAACATGCCCGAGATCCTGCAGTACTTCACCCTGATCAACCCGCTGCGCTACGCCATCAGCATCACGCATCAGATCTATCTGGAGGGCGCCGGAATCAGGCAGCTCTTGCCGGAGATGCTGGCGCTCATTGCCATTGCCGCCGTGACCCTGCCCTTCGCCGCCTGGATGTTCAGGAACAGGCTCACCTGAGCCGATGGCGCCAACCATCGGCCCGAAAAGTGGATTGCGATCGTCGGGGAAGCCGACGCGATCACAGAAGGCCAAGCCCTCCGGCAGGATACGATATCCGCTCTGCAGAACTAACCGCCGGTGCGCAGCACGGAGAATTCCGCCCGCCGCCCCGGCGCGATCCGGCCATGGCTGGTGGACAGGCCGAGATAGGCCGCAGGCGTTGCGCTCGCCATCGCCAAGGCTTGCTCAAGCGTCGCGCCGCCGTGCCGATAGGCATTGAGAATCGCGGCATTCATGTCGAGATGAGCGCCTGCGAGGCGGCCCTCGGCATTGACGAGCCGGCCGCCGCTGACATGAATCGTCTCGCCGAAGAGTTCGAAGGCATCCCTGTCGGCGCCGATCGTCGCCATCGCGTCGGTGACAAGCATCATCCTGTCCGGCCCGATCGCGCGAAACGCAGCCTGAAAGGACGGCCAGGCGACATGGTGCCCGTCCGCGATGATGCCCGCGGTCAACCCCATGCCCGACATCACCGAACCGACCACGCCCGGCTCGCGCGAGCCGAGCTGCGACATGGCGTTGAACAAATGGGTGGCACCGCTCAGGCCCTCGGCATGGGCCGCCGCCATCTCAGCCGCGCTCGCGTTGGAATGGCCCGCGCAGACCTTGACGCCACGCGCGACCAGCGCGCGGATGAAGCCGGAAGGCACGCATTCGGGCGCGAGCGTCACCAGTGTCACGCCAGCGGCGCCGAGCGACGCCAACAGATCGATATCCTCCGGCTCGGGCCGCAGGAGATTGGCGACCAGATGCGCACCACGACGCTCGGGATTGATGAAGGGGCCCTCGATGTGGATGCCAAGAACGCCCGGCACAGCTCGCGCAATCGCTTCGCGTGCAGCTGCGATGGCCTTCGCGATATCTGCCCTGCTGGCGCTGATGAGGGTTGGCAGCAGGAACCGCGTGCCGAAGCGGGCATGGGCAGCGCTGATCGCAGCGATGCCGTCGCAGCTCAGTGTATCGTTCAGCATGACGCCGCCACCGCCATTGACCTGAACATCGATGAAGCCCGGCGCGAGCACGCCGTTATCCGGCAGTTCCTCGATCACGCAGTGCGGCTGCGCGCTTGACGGCAGCATCTCGGTGACGATCCCGTCCTCGGCGACGACGAGGCGATCCGGCCAGATCCGCTCGCCATCGAACAGGCGCCGCGCGCGCCAGCCCTGCCGCCGCGCTGCCATCACAGCGTCTCCGTGACCTTGACCAGCCCCGGTGGGCGATCGACATCGCGGCCAAGCCGCACCGCCTCGGCTTCCAGCGCGCGATAGACAGGCACCAAGAGCGCGATCGCGTCGAGCACCGGGTCGCCGGCTGCCAGTCCCGGGAGTGTCGGACGCGGTCCGCATCCCGAGAAGATCGACGCCCCCTCGCGACGAAGCGTCGCCAGGGCCTCCTCGATGCTCTCCGAAACCTCGCCACCGGCATTGAGGCCGAGGATCGGATGCTCGCTCCGGATCGCGGCCTTGGGTCCGTGCAGGACTTCCGCGGCGCTGAACGCCAGCACGGGCACGCCCAGGACCTCGGCCGCCTTGAGCGCGGCCTCGCGCGCCGGGCCCAGCGTCAGACCGCGCCCGATGACGAAGCCGGCAGGCGCATCGGAGAGCCGGCGCGCCCAGGCCGACCAGTCGAGGGTGAGCGCCTGGGCAAGACGTTCCGGAGCCGATTGCGCAGATGTCGCGAGTGCAGCGTCCCTGCTCAGACGCGCGACCAGCAGCATGCCGACCAGCATCGTGTTCACAACGGTCTTGGTTGCGGCCACGGCGAGCTCGGGACCCGCCGCGATCGGGATGACATGGCGGCAGGCCCGAGCGGCAGGGGAATCGGGATCATTGACGATCGCGACCGTTTGCGCCCCGGCCGCTGTCGCC
The DNA here is from genome assembly GCF_052115465.1 of Allobosea sp. 2RAB26. NCBI lineage: Bacteria > Pseudomonadati > Pseudomonadota > Alphaproteobacteria > Hyphomicrobiales > Alloboseaceae > Allobosea > Allobosea sp. 2RAB26. Next base: position 188,444 of record NZ_JBFRGS010000006.1, read on the forward strand.
TGCTCGGCCGCCGCCACCAGATCGGGGCTGCGGCCAGACTGCGAGATCAGGATATAGAGCGCCTCCTTGAGACGCGGGCTTCCGCCATAGCGCGTCACCACCGAAGGGGCCGCAGCAGCAGAACTCAAGCCCAGGCGGGTCTCGATGAGATAGCGCAGATGCGTGCCTGCATGGCCGGAACTGCCCCGGCCGCTGACGACGACATGGCTGGTGCGCGACATCTGCAGCGCATCGGCGACGCGCGCAATCTCGCCTTGCCCCTCCTGCAGAAGCCGCGCCGCGGCCTGGGGGATTTCAGTGATCTCGGCCGACATGCGGGAGGGGTTTCGATCCTGCAGTGTCACGGTTGCGGCCCCATCGCTTCGCCCTTCAAGGTCGCGACAAAATCATAGCGATCGCCGCGATAGGCGGAGAGCGTGAACTCGACCGGCTTGCCATTGCCGAGAAACGCACGGCGCTCGATCCTGAGCAGTGCGCTGCCTGCCGGAATGCCGAGATGCTTTGCCTCATCCGCCGTCGCGAGGCCGGCATGGATGCGCTGCACGCCATGGGCAGGTGCTGCCCCCCTCTGGGCGAGCGCGGCGTAGAGCGAGGTTTCGATCAGATCCGGCGACGGCAGGATGGTGGCCGGCACGACGGCGCATTCGATCGCCAGCGGCTCTCCATCCGCCGTTCTGACCCGGATCAACCGGACGACAGCGTCGCTCGGCCCGAGACCCAGCGCCATCGATTCCTGCGGCTTCGGCCGCGCCAGCTCCTTCGACAGCCAGATCGAACCCGGCCGGCCGCCGCGGTTCTCGATATCGGTCGAGAAACTCGCCAGGACCGAGAGCGGCTGCTCCATACGCGAGGCGACAAAGGTGCCCGAGCCATGCCGTCGCGACAACGCGCCGCTGCGAATGAGCTCGTCGATGGCATTGCGCACGGTGACCCGGGCATAACCGGTCAGCTGGGCGAGATCGCGCTCGGACGGAACGGCATCGCCGGGAAGGAAGACCTCGGTCTCGATCAGCCGGGACAGAGCGCCGGCGAGCCTGAGATAGCGTGGCGTCGGGTCGTCTCCGGCGAGCGCCTGAAGGATCGCCTGCTGCTTGGCCGGCATCGCTTCGGGGGCAGCGTCGGACGCACCCTCGCGCGGACGCCGCGGACCGCGCCCGGGTGAGGTTTCGCTCACGGGGCCGCCCTGGGAGGCGCCTTGGCCAGGTCGTTCGTCCCGACGCCGAGATCGAACAGGGCCAGGCGCAGATTGCCGTGATGGCGAGCGAGCAACGTCTCGGCAAAGGCAGCCTCGGCGCCGCTTGCAAGCAGCACGGCGCGCTTCACATCGCCGCCGGCGCGGTCGAGATGGCGGGCGGCGGCCTCCATGCCGCATCCGGTGATCATCTCGACCATCTGCGCCGCCCGCAGCCGGAGCTTGGCATTGGTCGCGCGCATATGGACCATCAGGCCGCGATAGACCCGGCCGAGACGAATCATCAGCAGCGTCGAGAACAGGTTGAGCACGATCTTCTGGGCGGTTCCGGCCTTCATCCGGGTCGAGCCGGCAACGACCTCTTCCCCGGTTTCGGTGAGGATGCCGAGATCCGCCGTGCGCAGCAGTGCCGAGCCGCGGTTATTGGCGACGCCGATGGTCAGGGCGCCACGCGCCTTGGCTTCCCCGATGGCAGCGAGCGTGTAAGGCGTGCGGCCGCTGGCAGCGAGACCGATCACGACGTCGTTCGGCCCGACATCGGTGCGGCGCATCGCGCCCGCGCCGTCATCGACCGAATCCTCGGCATTCTCGACGGCGTGGAGGATCGCCTCGTCGCCGCCAGCGATGGCGAAGGCCAACCGCTCTTCCGGCCAGTCGAAGGTCGGGGTCAGTTCCGCGCCGTCCTGCACGCCGATGCGGCCCGAGGTGCCGGCACCTGCATAGATCAGGCGGCCACCGGCCTCGAGGCGCGGCACGGCCGCGGCAACGGCTTCCGCAATCGCCGGCAAGGACGACGCGATGGTGGCGACCGCTGCAAGCTGGCCTTCGTAAAGCGCCTTGAGGATGTCGAGGTCGCCCCAGGCATCAAGTTCTCGAAAGCGCGCGCTGACGTCTTCAGTCGCCATGGATAGCCCCTCGTGACCAGACCAAAATAAGTCCACTTTAGCCCAGTAGCAAGCGAGGAACCGACAGGGAAGAGTTGTTTCGTCTGGAAGCCTCGCGGCCTCGACCAGCACCCCTCGTTTTGCTGGGTTGTCGGACCAACCGCGCCGACCCGATTCTCGCTTCACAACGGCAAGGCAAGCCAGCCGATCGCACCGCGGCGGGCCAATTCATCTTTGGGCCGCGCCGCCAAAGGTCGGATTGCGGATGCTGCGATGCGGGGCCCGGCGCTGGCTGCCCGAAGCGCGCCGCCGACGCGAAGACTAGCTCGGCAGGTTGAGCCGCCCGCCGGTCAGCGGTTCCGGCACCCCGGTCGTGCCGGGCAGGCTGAGCGGCAGGCTCTTGACCGAGCGGATCGCGAGATAACCGAAGGTCTGCGCCTCGATGACATCGCCAGCCCAGCCAGCAGCCTCGACGGGCTCCACCGGTACGCCGAGGCGCTCATGCAACCTCGCCATGAAATGGCTGTTCAGGCGACCGCCGCCCGTGACCAGCCAGCGTCTCGGCGCCTTCGGCACATGGCGCAGCGCGGCGACCACGCTTTCCACCGTAAAGGCGGCGAGGGTTGCGGCGCCATCGGCGTCGGAGAGAGCTTCCACGCCCTTGGCGCGGCGATGAAAATCATTGCGGTCCAGAGATTTCGGCGCAGGGCGTTCGAAGAACGGATTCGTCATGAAGTCGGCCACGAGATCCTCGTGCACCTGCCCGCTCGCCGCCAGTGCCCCGCCGGCATCGTATTCACGACCCAACCGCCGCAAGACGAAATCGTCAAGGATCGCGCTGGCCGGACCGGTGTCGAAAGCGATCACGTCGTCGCCGTCGATATAGGTGACATTGCCGACGCCGCCGAGGTTCAGCACCATCACGGGCTGCTCCAGCCCCTGCGCCAGCGCACGGTGATAGAGCGGCGCGAAGGGAGCCCCCTCGCCGCCCGCCGCAACGTCAGCGTAGCGGAAGCGATCGACGGTCGGGACGCCAAGCGCTCTTGCAACCGCCGGCCCGTCGATGAGCTGGCGGGTGAAGCGGATTTCCGGCCGGTGATAGACGGTCTGGCCATGCAGGCCGACGAGGTCGATGCTTTGCGGATCGAGCGCCTGTTCGGCCATGAAGCGCCTGACCGCATCGAGATGGGCGGCGGTGACAGCCGCCTCCAGCTCGAGCAGCGGTTCCTTGACCGCTCGTTCGGCCTCGGCAATCAGAGCCTGAAGTTCACGCCGCGTCTGTGCTGGATAAGGGTAGGAAGCGCCGGCGCCGAAGCGGAGCGTCTCGCGGCCATCGCTCTCGACGATGGAGACGTCGATCGCGTCCATCGACGTGCCGCTGATCACGCCGATCGCGGTCAGTGTCTGCTTGGCCAGATCGCGCATCTTCCGTTCCCTAATGCCCGTGGCAAGCTTCAAGGCTTGCACTGGCTCTAGGCGATCGGCTAAGCGTTGTCCAGATTGGTCCCTAAGTGGTCCATATGCGAAACTGATCGCACGAGCGCCCTAGAATGCGCCGTCTGCCGGGAGGGATGGGCCATGTATCGCGCCATGAAGCAGGGTTCGGGACGATGCCGCGCGTTGCGCAGCAGCATCGCTGCCAGCGCCTTCGCGTTGATCGCCGGTGCTGCGTCCGCCCAGGTGCTCGAGGTCGCCGTCGAGGCTTCACCTGCAGGGCTCGATCCCCATATCGTCACAGCCTTCGCCTCGTCGCAGCTCGTGCTCGGCCCGATCTATGAAGGACTGACCGCGCTCGACAAGGACCTCAACATCATTCCCGGCCTGGCCGAGTCCTGGACCGCATCCGCCGACGGCAAGACCGTGACGTTCAAGCTCCGCTCCGGCGTGACCTTCCATGACGGCAAGCCGATGGAAGCGGAAGACGCCGCCTCGTCCTTGCGGCGGGTGCTCTCGAAGGATGTCGGCTCGCCGCTCGCGAGCCGCCTCGGAGCGCTGGAAAGCGCAACGGCCGTCGACGCGACCACGCTCAAGCTCAAGCTCAAGGAGCCGTCGGCCCCGTTGCTCGCATCATTGACCGGCATCGCGATCGTCCCACGCGGGCTCGAGGGCAACAAGGACGCGCTGCAGCGCGCGCCGATGGGCACCGGCCCGTTCAAGTTCGAGGAATGGCAGCCGAACGGCTTCATCCGACTCGCCAAGCATGCCGGCTACTGGAATGCGGCCGAGGTGAAGCTTGCAGGCGTCAAGTTCAACTTCGTTCCCGAAGCGGCCACGCGCCAGGTCGGAATCGGCAATGGCCAGTTCGCACTGCTGCCGCATATCGATGCAGCCACCGCGCTTCAGCTCAAGGGCAAGCCCAATGTGGCGATCCGCGAGACGATGGAGCTCGCCTACACGCTGATCGGCATGAACGTCTCCAAGCCGCCCTTCGACAATCCGAAGGTGCGCGAGGCGCTGAACTACGCCCTGAACCGCAAGGAAATCATCGACGCAGCGCTGTTCGGCAGCGGCGCCCCGGCTGCCCCGCTGCCTCCCGTTCTGAAGGACTGGGCGGTCGATGTGAAGGACCTGCCCTGCTACACGCATGATCCGGCCAAGGCCCAGGCGCTGCTCAAGGAAGCCGGCATCGCCACGCCGATCTCGGTCAGCATGACGATCCTGCCGCGGCAGGACATCCGCGACATCGCCCAGGTCGTGCAGCAGCAGCTCGGCAAGGCCGGCTTCAAGGTGGAGCTGAAGAACCCCGAGCTGGGCCAGTTCGTACAGGACTGGCGCAACTCGAATTTCGACCTCTTCGCCTCGACCAATGCCGGCAGCATCGAGCCCGACGATTATTTCTACCGCGCGTTCCGCACGGGAGGATCGACCAACGTCTTCAAGTACAGCAACCCCGAGCTCGATGCGCTGCTCGACAAGGGCCGCGCGACGCTCGACAAGCCAGCACGGCAGGCGGCGTATCGTGACGCGCAAAAGATCCTAGGTTGCTCGGGCCCGGCGGCCCATATCGCCTATCCCACCCTGTTCAGCGCCGTGCGCGGCAACCTGCAGGGCTATGACATCTACGCCAACCGCTCGCTGGTCTCGCTCGGCCGCGCCAGCCTGCGCTGATCCGGCACGGTTGAGGCATGCTCCGCCATCTGCTCCAGCGCTGCCTCGACCTCGCGATCGTGCTCTTCGGAATCTCCGTGATCGTCTTCATGATGATCCGGCTGATCCCGGGCGATGCGGTCGCGATCATGCTCGGCGCCAATACCGAAGTGACGCCAGAACGCGTTGCGGCGATGCGCAGCGAACTCGGGCTCGACCGGCCGCTGCTCGAGCAATATCTGAGCTGGCTCGGGCGAGCGCTCCACGGTGACTTCGGCACCTCGATCTGGACCGGCCGGCCGGTGCTCCAGGAAATCACGACCCAGATCTGGCCGACCCTGCAGCTCACCGTGCTGGCGCTCGTCATCGGCGCCGGCCTCGCTGTGCCCGTCGGTTGCCTGATGGCGCATTGGCGCGGCGGACGGGCTGATCTCGTCCTGCGCATCGGAGCGATCGCCGGGCTCACCATCCCGTCCTTCTGGCTCGGCATCGTCATGCTGATCACCGTGGCAAGCCTGGCCCCAAGCTTCGCCTCGCTCGGCTATGTCCCGTTCAGCGAGGACCCGCTCGGCAACCTGCAGCGGCTGCTGCTGCCGGCGATCGCGCTGGCATTGCCGATCCTTGCCAATCTGTCGCGCCTTGTCCGCACGGCGATGCTCGACGCACTCAGCCAGGATTATATCCGCACGGCCCGCGCCAAGGGGCTTTCGGAGACCGCGGTGCTCTACCGGCATGCGCTCCGCAACGCGCTCATTCCCTTCGTCACCAGCGTCGGCATCATGACGGGCTATCTGCTTGGGGGCGCCATCGTGGTCGAGCAGGTCTTCTCGATTCCGGGCCTCGGGCGGCTGATCCTCGGCGGCATCGCCGAGCGGAACTACCCGCTGGTCCAGGCCACCATCCTCATCGTCACCGTCGGCTTCGTGCTGGTGAACGCCCTGGTCGATCTCGCCTATGCGCTGATCGACCCAAGGCTCAGGACTACGTGATGAGCCAGAGCCGCCGCATCGCCATTGCTGCAGGCATCATCGTCACGCTGCAGATCGCGCTGGCGCTCGCCGCCCCCCTGATTGCGCCCTATGACCCGCTCGCCCAGGACATCGTCGCCCGCCTGAAGGGGCCGAGCCTCGCGCATTGGCTTGGCACCGATCATCTCGGCCGCGATATCCTGGCGCGCATCCTCTATGGCTACCGCACCGCCCTGATCGCCTGCGGCATCGCCGTCGGCCTCGCGCTGCTCGTCGGGGGCGGCCTCGGCCTGCTCGCCGCCTTCTATCGCGGCTGGTGCGAGCGCATCGTGATGCGGCTGATGGACATCCTCTTCGCCTTTCCCGTGATGCTGCTCGCCATCGGCATCATCGCCATGCTCGGGCCGCGAACGGAAAGCGCCGCCATCGCGATTGCGGTCGTCTATGTGCCGATCTTCGCACGGCTGATCCGTGGCCCGGCCCTCGTTCTGGTCGAGAGCGACTTCGTCGCCGGCATCCGCTCGATCGGCGCCTCGGACCTGCGCATCATGCTGCGCCATATCCTGCCCAATCTGGCCTCCGTGATCCTGGTCCAGACCTCGTTGCTGCTGTCGGCCGCCATCCTGGTCGAGGCCTCGCTCTCCTTCCTCGGCCTCGGTACCCAGCCGCCGACGCCCTCGCTCGGGCTGATGCTGGCGGAAGGGCGCAATTTCGTGCTGCTCTCGCCCTGGAACGCGATCTTCGCCGGGCTCGGCATCCTCTTCCTCTCGCTCGGCTTCAACCTGCTCGGCGACGCGCTCCGCGATGAACTCGATCCCCGTCTGCGGGGCCGGTCGTGATCATCCGCAAGGCAGAGCCTGGCGATATCGCTCCGGCGGCAGCCATCCTTGCGCAAGCCTATCAGACCAGCTTCCGTCCCATCATCGGCGATGCGGCGTCGACCTATGACGTTGCGCATTTCGAGGCCCGGTTCGAACGGGACCTGGAGCATCTCACAGTCCTGGACGATGGCGGCGTCAGAGGCGTCCTGCTGCTGCTCGACGGTCATGTCATCATGCTCTTCGTGGCCGAGACCGGCCGCCGCCATGGAGCAGCCCTGCTCTCCCATGCCGAGGCGAATGGCGCCTGCTCGCTCGAGGTCTTCGCGGCCAATATGGGCGCGCGACGCTTCTATGAGCGGGCTGGCTGGCATCGAGCCAGCGAGTACAGCCGCGATTTCGCCGGCGCGGAGCACCGCTTCCTGCGCTATGAGAAGTCCCCCGAACGCGCGCAAGAGGGCCCCTGATGGACAAGCTCCTGATCCGCGGTGGCCAGCGGCTGTCCGGAACCGTCGATATCCGCGGCGCCAAGAATGCCGCCTTGCCCGCCTTTGCAGCCGCGCTCCTCTCCGACAAGCCACTGACCCTGCGCAACCTGCCTGATGTGGTCGATATCGGGACAATGCAGGCCCTGCTGGAAGGGTACGGCGTCAGCTTCTCCGGGCGCGCGGCGGATGCGCTGACGCTCAACGCCAGCGAAGCCGCGCCGCGGGATGCGAGCTATGACATCGTCCGCAAGATGCGCGCGACCATTCTGGTGTTGGGGCCGCTGATCGCCCGCTTCGGCCATGCCCGCGTCTCCCTGCCCGGCGGCTGCGCGATCGGTGCACGCCCGGTCGACCTTCACCTGAAGGCGCTCGAGGCCCTCGGCGCCGAAATCAGCGTCGCCGGCGGCTATATCGAGGCAAATGCTCCCGCCGGTCTGCGCGGCGCGCGCATCGTCTTTCCCTTCTCCTCGGTCGGAGCCACCGAAACCGCCTTGCTGGCGGCGAGCCTTGCCAGCGGCGAAACCGAGATCGTCAACGCGGCGAAGGAACCGGAGGTCCTCGACCTCGCCCGTTGCCTCGTCGCAATGGGCGTAAGGATCGAGGGCATCGGCAGCCATCGCCTGCAGGTCCAGGGCGCCCAGAGCTTCAGGCCAGCGACATATGAGATCGTCGCCGACCGCATCGAGGCAGGCACCTATGCGGTTGCGGCCGCGATCACCGGCGGAGAACTCGAACTGGTCGGCGCACGGCTCGAACATCTCGCAGCCGTCGGCGAAGCGCTCGAAGCCGCCGGCGTCAGACTCTGGCCGACCGATCGCGGGCTGATGGTGTCGCGGCCGGGCCGTCTCACCGGCATCGACATCATGACCCAGGCCTATCCCGGGTTCTCGACCGATCTGCAGGCGCAGTTCATGGCGCTGATGAGCGTGGCGGACGGTACCTCGCTGATCCGCGAAACGGTGTTCGAGAACCGCTTCATGCATGTCCCGGAGCTGGTCCGGCTCGGCGCCGACATCACGCTGAAGGGTACCAGCGCCATGGTGCGCGGCGTCGAAGCGCTCAAGGCGGCGCCGGTCATGGCGACCGACCTGCGCGCCTCGGTCAGCCTCGTGCTCGCAGGGCTCGCTGCCGAGGGCGAGACCGTGGTCAGCCGCATCTACCATCTCGACCGCGGATATGAGGCTCTCGACCGCAAGCTCAGGCGCTGCGGCGCCGATATCGAACGGGTCGGCGCATGAGCGCTGTGGCCGATCTGTATCTTGGTGTCGATGGCGGCGGCACTGGCTGCCGCTGCCGGCTCGAGACCGCCCAGGGAGAGGTGCTCGGCTCGGGCATCGCGGGGCCGGCCTCGCTCCGTCTCGGTCTGGAGGCCTCGCTTGCCGCGGTGATGCAGGCAGCGCGCGGCGCGATGAGCGAGGCTGGCCTCAGCGAGGATCAGTTCAGTCGGGTCCGCGCCGGAATCTGCCTTGCCGGCATCGGCCGCAAGGGCATGCAGGAGGAGCTTGCAGGCTGGACAAGCCCCTTCGCCGTCACAGTCTTCGAGAGCGATGGGCTCGGCGCCTGCCTTGGCGCCCATGCCGGTGAGGACGGTGGGATCATCATCATCGGCACTGGCTCGATCGGCCTCGCCCGCGTCGACGGACGCGAGATTCGGATTGGCGGCTACGGCTTCCCGGTCGGTGACGAGGGCAGCGGCGCCGATCTCGGCCTTGCCGCCATTCGCGTCTCGCTGCGTGCCCATGACGGCCGGGAGCCGCAAACGCGCTTCACGACGGACGTCCTCGCCAGGTTCCAGGGCGATCCGTTCGAGGTCATCGCCTGGATGGACAAGGCCCACGCCACGGATTACGCGACGCTCGCGCCCCTGGTGCTGCGCCATGCGGACCTCGGCGACTCGCATGCCCGGGCCATCATGCAGAATGGCGCGGCCCTGATCGACGCCATGGTGCGCACCTTGTTCGAGCGCGAGGTGCCACGCGTTGCGCTGATCGGCGGCCTGTCCTCCGCGATGGAGGCCTGGCTTGCGCCCGATGTCAGGCGCAGGCTCTCCGCCGTCAGAGGCGATGCGATTGCAGGCGCGCTATCGCTGGTGCGGAGGCATCACGCGCCGGGCTGAGGCCCGTCATAGCCCCCGATGATGACGAGGTCGGACTGACCCGCCTGCGCCAGATGCTTGGTCGCCTCCTGGTATTCAGGCGACTCGTAGCAGGCGCGCGCCGTTGCCTCGTCCTTGAACTCGATGACGACGTTGTGCTTGCGCCCCTCGCCGCGCGCGAGTTTGTACTCGCCGCCACGCACCAGGAACTTCGCGCCGAATTTGGCGAAGGCGATGGCATTCAGGGTGCGATACCTGGCGTATGCCTCCGGATCCTCGACATCGACGCGGGCGACCCAATATCCCTTCGCCATGGCTCAGAGCCCTTCCACGACAACGAGATCGATCTCGCCAGCGCCTTCGCGCTCCTTGCGGGCCGCGGCATATTCCGGCGAATTCGCATAGGCCTTGGCCGTCTCGAAATCCTTGAATTCGATGACGACGTTGCGGGCCCGGCCCTCGCCTTCGGCCACCGTCATCTGGCCGCCACGCACGATCGGCGTACCGCCATACTGCTTGATCACCTCGGAGGCCTTGGCGGCGTAGACCGCCCAGAGCGTCGCGTTGGAGACCATGGCGCGACCGATGACATATCCCTTGGGCATTTCCAGCTTCCGTTCTTTGGTTGAAACCTGATCCGGCCAGACTACGAAGCCGCGGCGATCTCGTCCATGATCGCGGCAGCCGCCGCACGCGGGTCAGCCGCGCGGATAATGGGGCGCCCGATGACGAGATAGTCGGCGCCGACGCGGATCGCCTCGCCGGGCGTCAGGGTCCGCTTCTGGTCGCCGGCGGCACTTCCCGCGGGGCGAATGCCGGGCGTCACGATGACCATGTCGGGACCAATGATGTCGCGCACGATCTCGGTCTCGGCGGCGGAGCAGACGATGCCGTCGATGCCCGCGCTGCGGGCCTGCTGGGCACGCAGGCGCACGAGATCGCGCACGGCGAGGCCGTAGCCGGCATCGCGCAGATCGCCATCATCGTAGGAGGTGAGCGCGGTGACGGCGAGCAGCTTCAGATCGGAGTCGGCCCGCCCCTCGACCGCGCCGCGCATGGTCTGCGGATAGGCGTGGACGGTGAGGAAGGTGACGCCGAGCTTGGTCAGGGAATCGACTCCCTCGGTGACCGTGTTGCCGATGTCGTGCAGCTTGAGGTCGAGAAAGACCTTCTTGCCCTCCGAGATCAGTTGACGGGACAGGTCGAGCCCGCCGGCAAAGGCGAGTCGGTAGCCGATCTTGTAGAAGCTCGCCCCATCGCCCAGCTCGGACACGATGCGGTAGGCGTCCCAGATCGTCGGCACGTCGAGCGCCACGATCATGCGGTCACGAAGATCGTTGATCTTGGCGGTCATGACGCTGCGAACTCCTCAATCGATTGCCAGCCGTGCTGCACGATTCGCGTCGTTACGTCGAATGCGAAGAGATTGCCACCGCCTGCGGGCTGATCGCGCAGGCGCTTGATCGGCCAGCCAGACGTAGCGCAGAGCAGCAAGGTGCCGACCCCGCCATGGCCGACGAGCAGAATGTCGCCATCCCCCGCCGCGGCCAGTACGGCCTCTGTTTCCCGAACGATCCGCGACTGCGCATCGAGCGCACGCTCCCAGCCGCGAACGCTCAGCTCGGGATTGGCGAAGAACTCGTCGGCCACCTTCTCGAATTCCGACGGCGGCAGGAACCCCGTGGCCGACCGATCGTTCTCGTGCATGGCCTCGCGGATCTCGACGGGGAGGCCGAGCTGCTCCGCGACGCATTCCGCCGTCTCGATCGCCTTGCGCTCGGCCGACGAGACGATGAGCCGGGTTCCGACGAGCCCAGGCGCAGCCGCGAAGGCCAGGGCCCGTGCCCGGCCGATATCCGACAGCCCCCAATCGGGCACAGGCACGGCTGGATCAATCTTGACCTGGGGGTGGCTGAGGTAGCGGACGACACCCATCACATCGGACCTTCGCACATGAACATCACTTCAAAGCCAGCACGAACATGATGGCGATCAGCGCAATCAGCAGATTCATCATCCAGCGATTGAGCACGGTCATCTGGCGCAGCTTGCGGAACTCGATACCGTCCTCCGGGTCTTCACCCGCAGCTCCAGTGGGATGGACAGCAAGCACCGGATGCGGCTCTTCCTGCCTGCGCCCGCGCTGAGACCAGCTCAGGCTCTGCACCAGCCCCTTGGCACTGCCACTCGTGCGACCGTCCGCCTCGATACCGAGATACCAGGTCACAGGGCCGCCGGCCGGCGGATCACGATCGGCATCGCTGATCCAGAGATTGGTCGCCGCCGAGATCGAGATGGCATCGACCTGGCCCGCCTGCAGATCGCTCTTCAATTCGGCATAGACCGGTGCGGAGACGAAAAGATCGGCCGAAAAGGCCCCGGCATGCGGAGCATCCGCTTCGTCGTCAAAACCCAGCCTGAGCAGCATCTTGCCTTCGCCGGTTTCAGGAAGGGCCCGTATGCTCAGCGCGACGTGCTGAGCACGGTCCGCAAATCCGGCACGCCCGAGCCAATCGCGCCCCAGGGAGCCAAAGCCGCGAAGCCTGGCAACGGAGCCGAGCGAACCGTTCTGGCTGGCATAGCCTGAGATCACATCGAGCGGCCCCGTTTCAAGAAGGAGGTGCCGGGCCGGGCTCTGCACGAACGCATTGCGCTCGCCCTCGATCGTCAATCGGCCGTCCGCAGTCGTAACGGCCCGTGTCGTCGCGTCCGATCTCATCTCGACTCTGCCCCCCGCCGGCCCCTTCTAGACCAGCGCGGAGGCAAACGAAAACCGGAGATATTCTCGCTCACGCCGTCTCGCGCGCAAGCTGGGCAAAGACCTTGGTCCAGACATCCGGCGTCTGCGCGCCCGAAACCGCGAGCTTGCCGTCGACAATGAAGAAAGGCACCCCGGTCACCCCGACTTTCTGGGCGTGGGCCTCGAGGCCGATGATCGTCTCACGCAATTCATCATTGGTGAGTTCGTCGCGAGCCGCATTCTCCTCGAACCCGAGTTCGGTCGCGATCGCCACCAGCGTCTCCAGATCGCCGATATCTCGCCCATCCTGGAAATAGGCCTTGAACAGGGCTGCCTTCATCTCGCTGCCGCGCTGCACGGTGGACGCGGCCGCGATCAGCATATGGGCCATGCGGGTATTGGGCGTACGTGTGACCTTCGACCAGTTGAATGTCACACCGCTTTCGAGCGCCGCTTCCGAGAGCCTGATCTCGATTTCCTTGCGCTTGCCGGGCCCGAACTTGGCATCGAGATAGCTCGCCCGGTCCGCACCTTCCGCGGGCATGTCCGGATTGAGTTCATAGGGCAGCCAGGTGATGGCGACGCGGTCGGTCAGGCCGTGATTGGCCAGCGCCGTCTCGAGCCGCGCCTTGCCGATGAAGCACCACGGGCAGACCACATCCGACACGATGGCGATGGGCATTTTCTCTTGCATGATCGCTCCTTGGCGATGCGCCGCGCTGGTACTCAAGCTGGCGGGTAGGAATGCTGCGTACCGAAACGGTCTTCAGCCTGCGCCTCGGCGCCCGGCATCTCGCAGCCCGAAAGGAAGGATGGACCGACCGGAATCTTGCCGGCTCCTCCGGGAATGTCGAGGATATAGGTTGGCTGGCACAGGCCCGAAAGATGGCCTCGCAGGCTTTTGACGAGCGCCTGTCCCTCCGCCAGAGACAGCCGGAAATGGGAGGTGCCCGGTGCGAGATCCGGATGGTGCAGGTAATAGGGCTTCACCCGGTTCTCGACGAAGGCGCGCATGAGCGCAGCCAAGGTCTCGATATCGGCATTGACGCCCCTGAGCAGCACGCTCTGGCTGAGCAGGACATGGCCGGCATCGGCGAGGCGCGCGATCGCGGCAAGCGCCGCCGGCGTGAATTCGCGCGGATGGTTGGCATGAATGGCGATGTAGCTCGCCTTGCCGGGCACGCGCAGGGCGCGGGCGTAATCGGCCGTGATCCGCTCGGGATCGACCACCGGCACGCGCGTATGCCAGCGCGTCACCTTGATATGCGGGATCGCCGCCAGCCGCTTGGCGACCTCGCGCACGCGGCGCGCCGACAGGATGAACGGATCGCCCCCCGTCATGATGACTTCCCAGATCTCCGGCCGCGAGGCGAGATAGGCCAGCGCCGCGTCGAGCTTCTCTCCGGCAAGCGAGGCGCCACCGGGGCCGACCATCTCGCGCCGGAAGCAGAAGCGGCAATAGACCGGGCAAGCATGGACGAGCTTCAGCAGCGCGCGGTCGGGATACCGATGAACCACCCCCTCGACCGGCGAATGCACGTCGTCCCCGATCGGGTCCGCCATTTCCTGCGGCAAGGTCAGCAGTTCCGCCGCATCGGGGATGAACTGACGCGCGATCGGATCGGCCGCATCGGACGGGTCGATCAATGCCGCGATCGCGGGAGTGACGGAGACGGCGTAACGTTCGGCAACCGCATCCAGCGCCTCACGCCGCGCCGGCACGACAAGCCCCTGCGCCACAAGCGCGTCGATGCTGCGAAGAGGGGTATGGGCGGTCATCGGCGTGTCCTGCCCGGTTCGGCTACCGGCGTCCAGAGCACGTCCTCGATCCGGCGCGCACCGGTGCACAGCATCACCAGCCGATCGAAGCCGAGCGCGATGCCGGAGGCCGGAGGCATCGCATCCAGCGCTGTGAGGAAATCCTCATCGAGCGGGTAGCGTTCGCCATAGATGCGCTGCTTCTCGTCCATGTCCGCCTCGAACCGCCGACGCTGTTCGGCCGGGTCCGTCAGTTCGCCAAAGGCATTCGCAAGCTCGACACCACAGGCATAGAGCTCGAAACGCTCGGCGACACGCGGATCGCCCGGCTTCGGCCGCGCCAAGGCCGCCTCCGAGATCGGGTATTCGCAAAGGATGGTGGCGCAACCGCGACCAAGATGCGGCTCGATCTTCTCCGAGAGAACCCGGCTGAAAATGTCAGACCAGCTGTCGTCCCCAGCAAGCCGGATATTGGCAGCCAGCGCAGCTGCGGCGAGAGCCTCTCGATCGGTCGCCCCGTTCTCCGCGATGGTCGCGAGCAGGTCGATGCCGGCATATCGGACAAAGGCATCATGCAGGGTCAGGCGCTCGGGTTCGGCGAAAGGATCGGCGACCAGCCCCCGCCAGTGCAGCTGACTTGCGCCAGCGGTGCGGGCCGCCTCGGCCAGCAGAGCCGCGGCATCGGCCATCAGCGCGTCGTAATCCTCGCCGGCGCGGTACCATTCCAGCATGGTGAATTCGGGATGGTGCAGCGCCGTGCGCTCGCGATTGCGGAACACCCGGGCGAAATCGAAGATACGGCTTTCGCCGGCCGCCAGCAGCTTCTTGGCCGCGAATTCCGGGGACGTGTGCAGGTAATAGGGATGCACGCCCTCGGCATCGTCGATCAGCGCGGTCGCGAAGCCGTGCAGATGTGTCTCGTTGCCCGGCGAGACCTGCAGGATCGCCGCCTCGACCTCGATGAAGTCGCGCGCCTCGAACCAGCGCCTCAGCGCTGCCTTGATGCGTCCGCGCGCCAGCAATGCGGGCCGGCGGTCGGCATGAATGTCCCGCCGCCACCAGGGCGGATGTCCCTCGACCATCGAACCTCGGTTAAGAATCTCTGCAAGCTTCCGTTTCGCCCGCGAATGCGGTAGTTCCGCGGCGACGAAATCCGCATAGCGCGCGCGCTCGATGCGCACCAGCAAGGAAACTCACGTGGTCAAGGTCATCGCCAGCTCCGTTCGCAAGGGCAACGTTCTCGAACTCGACGGGCATCTCTGCTCCGTCATCTCGGCTGAGAGCTTCTTTCCCGGCAAGGGCACCCCGACGACGCAGATCGACATGCGCCGCATCTCCGACGGCGTGAAGATGACGCAGCGCTACAAGACGACCGAGCAGGTCGAGCGCGCCTATGTCGAAGACCGGGATTTCACCTATCTCTACCAGGACGGCGAACAATACGTCTTCATGAACCCCGAGACCTTCGACCAGATCCATGTCGACAACTCCGTGGTCGGCGACACGGCGCCCTATCTGCAGGAAGGCATGAAGGTCTCTCTCTCGGTCTTCGAGGACAAGGCTGTCGCAATCGAGCTGCCGCAGCGCGTCACGGTCGAGGTTGCCGAGACCGAGCCGGTGACCAAGGGTCAGACTGCCTCGTCCTCCTACAAGCCCGCGATCCTGACCAACGGCGTGCGCACCGCCGTGCCGCCCCACATCGGACCCGGCACCCGCATCGTCGTGATGACGGCTGACGGCTCCTATGTCGAGCGCGCCAAGGACTGATGCAGCCCTGCCCCTGTCATCGACGGGCCAGCAGTATTATCGATAGTGGAACGGGCCCTTCCGGGCCCGTTTCGTTTTTGAGGGATCCTGCATCATGCCGATTTCCGTTCATGCCGCCGCCTTCGCGGGCATTATCCAGACCCTGAAGGCGCTCGACGCCATTCTCGACAAGGCTGTGGCGCAGGCGGAAGCCCGCAAGATCCAGCCCGAGGTCCTGCTCAACAGCCGCCTGGCGCTGGACATGCTGCCCTTCACCCGACAGATCCAGCTCACCTGCGACTTCGCCAAGAATGCTGCGGCGCGCGTGAGCGCCGGCGAGAACCCGAAATTCCCGGATGAGGAGAAGACCTTCCCGGAACTGAAGGAGCGGATCGCCAAGACGCTCGCCTTCGTGCAGAGCATCGACGATACCGCCCTCGAAAGCGGCATCGGCAAGGACGTTACCTTCCCGCGCGGTCCGCAGCAGACGGTCACGATGACGGCCGAGGCCTATCTGACCCGCTTTGCCGTGCCCAATTTCTATTTCCATGCCACCACCGCCTACGCGATCCTGCGCGAGAACGGCTTTGACATCGGCAAGCGCGACTTCCTCGCCGACGTCTTCGAGGCGTGACGCCTGTATGGCCGCGGCTGTCTCGATGAAATCGGGCGACCAGGCTACGATCGGGCGCGCGACGGCCTCGGACGCCGCCGCCATCGCCGATCTCTATATCGCCGCCCGGGCTGATGCACTGCCCTGGCTGCGCCGGGTCCATAGCGATGAGGCAGTGCGTGACTGGATCATCCATGATCGCCTGGCGCGCGGCGAGAACTGGGTTGCCCGGTTGGGCGACGAGGTTGTGGGCTTCATGGCGCTCGACGGCGACGATCTCGATCAACTCTATCTGAAGCCCGGTCACTATCGGCAAGGCTTCGGCTCACAGCTCCTCGCCAAGGCCAGGGAGCGCAGCCCACAGCGGCTGCATCTCTTCTGCTTCCAGCGCAACGCACGCGCCCGCGCCTTCTACGAGAAGCACGGCTTCAAGACCGTCGACATGAACGATGGCTGCCGAAATGTCGAAGGAGAGCCGGACATTCTCTATGAATGGCGGCCGAGCGCGTCATAAGCCCTTGAAATCGGGACAGCCCCTCCCCATTTGATGTTCACGGCGATGTCGAGGGCGTTCCACTGTCCTCCATCCCCGTTGAAGACGGCCATGAGCCGAACGTGTGACGCCGGATGTACGCGCACCCGTTCTGGACATGGCCGTTGGCGTTTCCGGGGCCTGAGGGCCCCGGGACGCAGGTTTCAGCGATCCGCCACGGCAAGCTTCGCACCGAGTGCAACGAAGGCGCCGGCAAAGATGCGCCGCATCCAGGTCATCACCTGCGGCCGGGAGATGACGTGGTTGCGGACAGACGCTGCGAACAACCCATAGACTACGAAGACCACAAAGGTCAGCAGCATGAACACGCCGCTCAGCGCGAGCATTTCCGGCATGGGATTGATCGCATCCGCGCTGACGAACTGTGGGAGGAATGCGAAGAAGAAGATCGAGAGCTTCGGATTGAGCAGGTTGACCAGAACCGCATCGATCGTCACGCGCAGTGCAGAGCGCGTGTCGACCTTCTGCTCGACCTGCAGGGCCCCGCGTTCCTGGAGCGTGTTCCAGGCCATGTAGAGCAGGTAGGCCACGCCGAGATATTTGAAGATCTGGAAGGCGAGCGCGCTCGTGTGCAGCAGCGCCGCCAGTCCCATGATCGCCGCGAGCATGTGCGGCACGATGCCGAGCGTGCACCCGAAGGCCGCGACGACGCTTGCGCGCGCGCCCCGCGAGAGGCCCGCTGCCACGGTGTAGATCATGCCCGTGCCCGGCGAGGCTACGATGATGAGGGAGGTGATCAGGAATTCGAGGCTCATGGCGGCGCTCCGTGCTGTGCCGCCAAACTAGTGAGCTACGCCCTTACGTCAATCGCTGTGGGGCGCGCTCCACAACCTGTACGAGCACCGGGCGCGGAGCGCCTGTGCCGTCAATCCTGCAGGAATGGGTTGTTCTGCCGCTCCTCACCGAGCGTACTCGCCGGCCCGTGTCCCGGCAGGAACTGGACATCGTCGCCCAGCGGCAGGAGCTTGGCCTTGATGCCGGCAATCAGCGTCTCATGGCTGCCATAGGGAAAATCGGTGCGGCCCACCGAGCCTGCGAACACCGTATCGCCCGCAAGCAGGAAATGCGCGTCCTTCTGGAAGAAGGTGACATGGCCGGGCGTATGGCCCGGCACATGCTGCACCGAAAAGGCGAGATCGCCGATCGACACCGTTTCGCCCTCGGCAAGCCAGCGCGTCGGCGTGACCGGACGGATGCCGCGCATCTCGAAGCGCAGCCCCGAAGCCGGCAGGTCGTCGAGCAGGAACTTGTCGGCCTCATGCGGACCAATGACCGGCACAGCGAGCGCATCGGCAAGATCGGCCGCACCGCCGGCATGGTCGATATGGCCATGGGTCAGCCAGATCGCGACCGGCTTGACGCCGAGTTCCTTCAGCGCGTCCTGAATGCGGTCGACATCACCACCGGGATCAACCACCGCTGCTTCCTTGGTGCGGGTGCACCAGATGACCGAGCAATTCTGCTGGAACGGCGTCACCGGCACGACGGCGACATTCAGGGGGGTGGCAGCCTGCTCGGTCATGCGATCTTTGCCTTTCCGTAAGGGGTGGGCACCTGCTCAGCGCGCCTTGCAGCGATTGGCGAGAAGCACCCGGTATTCGGAGATGGAGGTGTCCATCTGCGCGACATTCTCCTCGCGCTGCCGTCCAGCCTGGCAGGTTGCGAAGACGGAGCGCGCGCCCTGAAGATAGGTGACATGCTCGCGCCAGACGCGGCATTGCGTGGCCTGGTCGGCTGTGCCGGCAGATTGCAGGCGGGTGAGTTCACGGCGCATGCCGGCCTCGTTCTGGAAGAGATCCCGCTGGCAGTCCGCCGGAGCGCCAGCCCTCCCCTGCGCCAGGACGGGAGGCGCCGCGAGAACAAGGATCAGGGCGAGGCCAGTCGAAAGCCGCATCATCCGAGGTTCAGCTCCTTGAAGAAGTCGTTGCCCTTGTCGTCGATGACGATGAAAGCGGGGAAATCCTCGACCTCGATGCGCCAGACCGCCTCCATGCCGAGCTCCGGGTACTCCAGGATCTCGACCTTGCGGATGCAATCCTGAGCGAGACGCGCCGCCGGGCCGCCGATCGAGCCGAGATAGAAGCCGCCATGCCGGGCACAGGCCTCGCGCACCGCCGAGGAGCGGTTGCCCTTGGCGAGCATGACCATCGAGCCACCGAAGGACTGGAACTGATCGACGAAGGAATCCATGCGACCCGCCGTCGTCGGACCGAAGGAGCCGGAGGCCAAACCCTCGGGCGTCTTGGCCGGACCGGCGTAATAGACCGGATGGTTCTTGAAATAATCGGGCATGCCCTGCCCGTTCTCGAGCCGCTCACGAATCTTGGCATGGGCCGAATCGCGGGCGACGACGATGGTGCCGGTCAGCGAAAGCCGGGTCTTGACCGGGTATTTGCTGAGCGTCGCGAGGACTTCGCTCATCGGCCGGTTGAGATCGACCTTGACGACATCGCCACCGAGCGACGCGTCTTCGACCTCAGGCAGGTACTTGGCCGGATTGGTCTCGAGAGCCTCGAGGAAGATGCCGTCCCGGGTGATCTTGCCCTTGGCCTGGCGATCGGCCGAGCAGGACACGCCAAGGCCGATCGGCAGCGAGGCGCCGTGACGCGGCAGGCGGATGACGCGCACGTCATGGCAGAAATACTTGCCGCCGAACTGTGCACCGACGCCGAGCGACTGCGTCAGCCTGTGAATCTCCTCCTCCATCTCGAGATCGCGGAATGCGTGCCCCGAGGGAGACCCCTTTGTCGGAAGTTCGTCGAGATATTTGGTCGAGGCGAGCTTGACGGTCTTGAGATTCTGCTCGGCCGAGGTGCCGCCAATGACGATGGCAAGGTGATAGGGCGGGCAGGCGGCAGTGCCCAGCGTCAGGATCTTCTCCTTCAGGAACGCGATCATGCGGTCCTTGGTGAGGAGCGAGGGCGTCGCCTGGAACAGGAAGGTCTTGTTGGCCGAGCCGCCGCCCTTGGCCACGAAGAGGAATTTGTAGGCGTCCTCTCCCTCGGCATAGATATCGATCTGCGCCGGCAGGTTGGTCGCCGTGTTCTTCTCTTCGAACATGGAGAGCGGCGCGACCTGCGAATAGCGCAGATTGCGCTTGTAGTAGGCATCGGCCACGCCCTCGCCCAGCGCCGACTCATCATCGCCATCGGTCCAGACCTTGCGACCCCGCTTGCCCATGATGATCGCGGTGCCGGTGTCCTGGCACATCGGCAGCACGCCGCCAGCCGCGATATTGGCGTTCTTCAAGAGATCGTAGGCAACGAACTTGTCATTCGAGGTCGCCTCGGGATCGTCGAGGATCTTGGCGAGCTGGGCGAGATGGCCCGGCCGCAACAGATGGTTAATGTCGACGAAGGCCTGCTCGCTGAGCTGGCGAATCGCTTCGCGCGAAACGCTCAGGACCTCGCGGTCACCAATCGTCTCGACTGTGACGCCCGCGTCGCCGAGCTTGCGATAGGGGGTCTTGTCCTCGCCGAGAGGGAAGAGATCGACATGCGTGTAGGCCATGAGGAACTGGCTCCGAAACAGGATGCGCCGCGGCTACAGCATGCGGCGCCGGTCATGCCGGCGTCATAGCGGCTTGCGCCCTCCAGTCCAAGCCCAGGCTTGAACGGTTCCAGTGTCAGGCAGCCTTCGCGGCGGTCTCCGCCAGGATCGCATAGATGGCGGCCGGGTCATGGGCGCGCCGCACCTGCTCCAGCACGGCCTGATTGCGCAGGACGCGCGCGACGCGGGCAAGCGCCTTCAGATGATCAGCCCCCGCCCCTTCCGGCGCGATCAGCACGAAAATGATATCGACGGGCTGGCCGTCCAGCGCCTCGAAATCGATCGGCTTCTCGGCGCGGGCGAACAGCCCGACGAGCCGGTCGATTCCCGGCATGCGCCCGTGGGGGATCGCGATGCCGTCGCCAATCCCGGTCGAGCCAAGGCGTTCTCGTTGCAGCAGGGCCTCGAAAAGCTCGCGCTCAGGCAACCCAGTGAGCACGGAGGCGTGCTGGGACAGTTCCTGCAGCGCCTGCTTCTTGCCATTGGCCCGCAGCGGGGAGACCACGGCTGCGGGCGACAGAAGATCAGTGAGGGTCATGCGCCAGTCCATGCATGTCCCGTGCCGGGTTCTCACCCAGCGCCACGGGTCAGGAGTGATAACCGGGGCTACCGCCTGCCGGGGCTCAAGACAGCGAGGCCGGCGGGTCAATCCAGCCGATGTTGCCATCGCGGCGGCGGTATACGACGTTCATCCGCCCATTGCCAGCATGGCGGAAGATCACGACGGGCGCACCAGTGAGGTCAAGCTCGGCGACTGCATCACTAACGGTCAATTCGTGGAAGGATTTGGTCGATTCCGCCACGATAACAGGGTTGTCACCGCCAGAAACGGCCTCAGCCTCCTCGATTTCATCGTCAGGGGCCGCAATCACATAGCTGGGGATTTCCACCCCGGAGGCACGACCATTCATTGCGGATGAGCGATCCTTCAACCGCCGCTTGTACCGACGCAACCGCTTCTCAATGCGCTCCGCCATCTTGTCGAGACTCGCATACGGATCATGCGCCGTAGCGGAAGCTTCGAGTGTGATGCCGGAGGAGAGATGCAAGACCCCGTCCGTCCGGAAGGCGGTACCGTCCTTGTCGACGGTGACATGGCCCTGATATCCGCCCTCGTAATACTTGCTGAGGGCGGCGGCCACGCGCTCCTCGGCCTGGCCCCGCAGGGCCTCGCCGACATCGAGATTCTTGCCGGAGATTCGCAAGCTCATGGAGTGCTTCCCCTTCTTGTCGCCATGATCAGTGATCGATCATCTCACTGAGGTAAGGACGGGGAGTCGCCATTGTCAATGAGCGCTGCGGAATAGTCGCCGCCAGCCGACGGCAGCGAAAGGCATCCGATCGGGCTCACTCGGGCGGAGAAAAAGCCGAGCGGGTTCAGCGCCCTCCCAGCGCCATCGCCACCTTCTCGCGCCGACGCTCCATAGAGGACGGAATGCGCAGGGACTCGCGGTATTTCGCCACGGTGCGCCGAGCAATATCGATGCCGCCTTCCTTCAACCGGGCGACGATCGCATCGTCGGACAGCACCTCAGCGGGGACTTCGTCGTCGATCATCTGCTTGATGCGGAAGCGAACGGCTTCCGCGGAATGCGCCTCGCCGTAACCGGTCGCGGCGATCGCCGCCGAGAAGAAATATTTCATCTCGAACACACCGCGCGAACAGATCAGATATTTGTTCGAGGTGACGCGCGAGACCGTCGATTCGTGCATGCCAATGGCATCCGCGACCGTCTTCAGGTTCAGCGGCCGCAGATGTTCGACGCCATGCGCGAAGAAGCCATCCTGCTGGCGCACGATCTCGCTTGCGACCTTGAGGATGGTGCGGGCGCGTTGCTCGAGGCTACGCGTCAACCAGTTTGCCGTCTGCAGGCATTCGGCGATGAAGGCCTTGTCCAGGTCGTTCCGCGCCGCCCGGGAGACGCGGGCGTGATAGGTCTGGTTGATCAGCACGCGCGGCAGGGTATCCGGATTGAGATCGACCAGCCAGGAACCGTCCGGCGCCGGCCTGATGAAGACATCCGGAACGACGGTCTCGGCCGCCGAGCCGCCGAAACCCCGTCCGGGCTTAGGGTCAAGCCTGCGGATTTCCGCGACCATGTCGGCGATATCCTCGTCGTCGACGCCGCAGATGCGCTTGAGCGCCGAGAAATCACGCTTGGCGACAAGGTGGAGGTTGGCGACCAGAGCCTGCATGGCCGGGTCGAAGCGGTCGCGCTCCCGCAGCTGGATCGACAGGCATTCGCGAACATCGCGCGCGCCGACGCCGGAGGGGTCGAAGCCCTGGATGACGCCAAGCACGTGCTCGACCTTGTCCGCGCTCACACCGAGCCGCTCTGCGATCTCAGGCACCGACTCGCCGAGATAGCCGGAATCATCGACCGCATCGATGAGGTGGCTGCCGATCAGTCGCTCCGCAGGATCGGTCATCGCGAGATCGAGCTGTGCGCTGAGGTGATCGCGCAGGGACAATTCCGAGGTCAGGCTGGACTCGAAGCCTTCCGACCCGTCCTCGAACGAACCACCGGATCCGCCATAGGCGCCGCCGGTGATCGGCAGGCTGTCGGCCCCCTTCGTGTCGAGGCGGGCGATTGTCGGCTGTTCGCCCTGGAAGACGTTGTCGAGCCCGGTGCCGAGCCGGCCTTCCATGCCGTCCTGGGTGTTCAGGCTCTCGGCACGCGCAAAACTCTCGGGATCAGCCGCCAGGGGGCTATCGCCGCCATTGAGCTGTACAAGAGCCTCAGACGCGTCGTCGCGCTCCAGCAGCGGATTCCGCTCCAGCTCACCCTCGACAAAGTTCTGAAGTTCGAGATGCGAGAGTTGCAGGAGCTTGATCGCCTGCAGCAGCTGCGGCGTCATCACCAGGGACTGTCCCTGGCGCAGCTCCATGCGCGGCATCATCGCCATTGCGCTCTTGACCTCTCATCCGCTTCGGCATGTTTCTTGCCTTCGGAACAAAGCCTAGCCGCGCAACGCGGGCGCGTCAAAGCCTCTGCACGCGCTTTGTGCAGAGAAATTAATGCAGTGCAGCATTCTGCCGAGATTATGGCAGCGGCATCACGGCCGGCTGGATCAGAGCTTGAAATCCTCGCCGAGATAGACACGGCGGACGTCCGGATTGGCGATGATCTCGGCCGGAGAGCCCTCGGTGAGCACGCGGCCGGAATGGATGATATAGGCGCGATCGACGAGGCCGAGCGTCTCACGGACATTGTGGTCGGTGATCAGTACGCCGATGCCACGATCGGTCAGCTGGCGCACCAGCGCCTGAATGTCGCCAACGGCGATCGGATCGATGCCGGCGAAGGGCTCGTCGAGAAGAATGAAGGACGGCCGCCCGGCCAGGGCGCGGGCGATCTCGCAACGGCGGCGCTCGCCGCCCGACAACGCGATGGAAGGAGCCTTGCGCAGGCGAGAGATCGTGAACTCTTCCAGAAGCGTATCGAGCTGACGCTCACGGCTCTTGCGGTTCGGCTCCACGACTTCAAGGACGGCCCGGATGTTGTCCTCGACAGTGAGGCCACGAAAGATCGAGGCCTCCTGCGGCAGGTAGCCAATTCCAAGCCTCGCGCGCTGATACATCGGCAAGCCGGTGATATCGTTGCCTTCCAGCGAAATGACCCCGAGATCGGCGGGCACCAGACCAGTGACCATGTAGAAGATCGTGGTCTTGCCGGCGCCGTTTGGACCGAGCAGGCCCACCGCTTCGCCCTGCCGGACGTAGAGGCTCGCCTCGCTCACCACCGTGCGGCCGCCATAGCTCTTGCGCAGGCCGCTGACAGCGAGAATACCCGGTCCACCGATCGATGCGGCAGATGATGTTGCCGGCTCGGCCTCGCTGTCCCGCGCCTTTGCGCCGAACAGTCCGCGCAAGCGCCCGAACATGCCGGGGCTTTGCTCGCTCCGGGGTGCCGTAGCCTGAGCGGGCAGGGTCGAACTGTCGGATTGCGGCATGGAATGGACTGTCACTGAGAGCAGGGCTCGCTGATGTGAAAGGCAGTCGGCCCGGCATACGCCGGACCGGAGCGGCTAGTTGGTCGGCGGGCTCGCCGGGCGAGCGGGGGCCGCGGCACCGGGCTTGGGCGGAGTGTTCTTGCCCGCGTCCTTGCCGGCCTCGCCGGAATTCGGAACGAAGAAGCCCTGCACGCGCCCCTTGTTGTTCTCGATATTGGCGACGCCGGTCTCCGTGTCATAGACCAGCCGCTCGCCACGGGTGATGTTCGGCCCGTCATTCAGGGCGACATTCCCGGTCATGATGACCTTGTTGTTGGCGCGGTCGAACACCGCCTTGTCCGAGGTCGCAGCCTGCGTCTTCGAGACCACTGTCACCGGACCATCGCATTCGATGCGCTTGATGCTGCTGTCATTGGATTGCGGCGCGCCCCCCGCTGCGGCTGGCGCCGGCGTTGCTGGACGCGATGCTCCGGGTACGGTCCCAGCGCCGCGCCCCTCGTAGAACACGGTCATGACCGAGCACCGCACCGTGGTCTCGCCCTGCACCGCCACGACATTGCCGGTGAAGACCGCGCGATTTTCCTTGTCGAGCACATCGAGCTTGTCAGCATCGATCTTGATCGGCTCCTTGCTGTCGCCACCAAGACCGCCAAGAGGCGAATTCGCACCCCCGCCGCCGCGGGCCGGCTTGGCCTTTCCAGCCGCAGGCGGTGTCGCCTGCGCAACCTTGGAGGCATCGGAGCGTGGCTGCGGGGTCTGGGCGACCGCCTCGGCAACGCATGAAAGACTCAGCGCTGCCGCAAGCAGCCATACCGGCTGCCAGCCCTTCGACATCGCAGGATTCACTGATGCAGCTTCGAATGCGGACCGCATATCACTGTCTCGTCCCAGTTGCAGGGGCATTGCCCGGAGAACTACCGTCGACCGCTGCCGGTTCCCGGTTCGGCGCGGCAGGCGCCTTGACCGGTCCTAGCAGTTCCGGAGCCGGCGTGCTGCCTTCGCGTTCAGGTCCGGCCAAGGCGCGAGCCGGTGCATTCTCTATCACGACTCGGACACGGCCGTCGAAGACGATCAGCGCGCCATTGTCCTTCACGTCCAGGGTATCGCCCTCGACGGTGGTCGAACCGAGCAGAACCTTGACCGGCTCCCGCGATACGACGGTCCCCGCCTTGAAATCGATATCGGCGCTGCGCATCCGCATATCATAGCCGGACTCGGTACGGACCTTCACGTCATCGACCAGTTTCAGCTTCTCCTTCTGGGAGTTGAACAGGCCGGTGCGGGCGTTGACCGTGACCCAGCCCTCCTGCTGCATCTGAATCCTGGCTGTCATTGTCGACAGCTCGATTTCGGTCGGATTGCGAATGTCCTGCAGCGCTTCGAGCGCCGTCACCTCGTAGGGCCGGTTGTCCTTGCGATAGCCCGAGAGGCGCGGCGACTCCATCTTGACCTTGCCGCCCGAAATGCCGACGGAACCGATCGACACGCCGGAGACACCAGACAATGGATGCAGGAACGGCGTCACGATCAGGCCGAGCACGGCCACGACCGCACCGACGGGAATCGCGCGGCGGAGGAAGCGGACGAGCATGGTGTGCCGCTGCGCTGCCTTGAACGCAGCGCGACGTCGACTCGCACGTTTCGATTCGGGGGCGGTCCAGTCGCCCGTTGTCATCGCCACAGTCATGCCCCGCGCAATGGCAGTCGCTAACGGCTTTTTCGTGTCAGCCGGCGAACGACCTGCGGGCCCCTACGCGCTTCGTTCGCGTGGAGACTGACGCAAGAAGACTTAGAATTTGTCAAGCGTGAGCGAAGATGTCGTTCTCGGCCCAGCCGGCAAGATCGAGCTCCGCGCGGAACGGAAGGAAATTGAAACAGGCTTCGGCGAGATGCGAGCGCCCCTCGCGCGCCAGCATGGCCTCGAGCTTCTCGCGCAGGGCGTGGAGATGCAGCACGTCCGAAGCCGCATAGGCCAATTGTGCCTCCGACAGCGTATCGGCGCCCCAATCCGAGGATTGCTGCTGCTTCGACAAGTCGATGCCGAGCAGTTCCCTGACCAGGTCCTTCAGGCCGTGCCGGTCGGTATAAGTCCGCACCAGCTTCGAGGCGATCTTGGTGCAGTAGACCGGGCCGGTGGTGACGCCGAAGGCGTTCTTCAGAACGGCAACGTCGAACCGCGCGAAATGGAACAGCTTCAGCACGGAAGGGTCCGACAGCAGTCGGATCAGGTTCGCAGGCGCAGGACCGTCCCGAAGGATCTGGGCCACATCGGCAGAGCCATCGCCGCGCGAGAGCTGGACCACGCAGAGCCGGTCGCGATGCGGGTTGAGACCAAGCGTCTCGGTGTCGATCGCAACGACGGAGCCCGGCAGGAAATCATCCGGCAGATCACCGCGATGCAGACGGATGGTCATGACAAGAACCTCACTGGGCCAAAACACGCGGGACAAGGCCCCTGCCGCAGCTAGCGGGCGCCGAGCCCACGTTCAAGCCTTTTCTGCGCGCCGGGATTGCCGCGGGGCCATGGCGTTAACGCATTCTTCACCCTGAGCTTCAGGGCTGAGGGCCGGCGTGAGACAGTCTCCGAAACGGAATCATCGCCTTGCCGCTTCTCACCCTCCTGACCGGCTTCGAGGGCCGCATCGGACGCCCTGCCTTCTGGTCGGGCACGGCCCTGGTTGCTCTCGCGCTCGTCCTTGCCGACATCGGCAGCGCTCGCCTTGGCGCGGAGCATGGCCTCCAGATCACGGCCTTTGCCGGGGCTTTCGCCCTGTTTCCCTGGTCGGCGCTTGCCGCCAAGCGCGGCCGGGACCGCGGACGGCCATGGTATTACGGGCCGACGCTGGTCATCGCGATCGTACTGTCCGGACTTGGCCCCGGCCATCTCGAAGCAGCAGCGGCCAAAACACTCGGCACCTTCTCCCTGCTGCTCTGGCTCGTTGCGCTGATCGATCTCGGTTTGCTGCCGGGCTGCATTGCGCCCGAGTCCGTTGCAGAGACAGAAGCTGGTGCTAAACCGACGGAATGAAGCCGCTCCCTCCTCCACTTCCCTTCGACCCGCTCGATCCCGTCGCCCTGACGCAGGCGCTCGTGCGATGCCCCTCCGTGACACCAGTTGAGGGGGGAGCACTTGCTCTGCTCGACACCGTTCTGAGCGCGGCTGGGTACTCGGTCGATCGGCCGGTATTCAGCGAGCCCGACACGCCGGATGTCGAAAACCTCTATGCCCGGATCGGCACCGAGGGGCCCGTTCTGGTCATAGCCGGCCATACCGATGTCGTTCCCCCGGGCGACCTCGCGCAATGGTCGCGCGACCCGTTCTCCGGCCAGGTCGAAGACGGTGTCCTGCATGGACGCGGTGCCTGCGACATGAAGGGCGGGCTCGCCTCGATGATCTCGGCTGCGCTGCGCTTCCGCCGCGATTATCCGGATGCGCCGGGCTCGATCGCCTTTCTCGTCACGGGGGACGAGGAATCGGTTGCCGTCAACGGCACCGTCAAGCTGCTGGATTGGGCGAAGGCACGCGGCGAACGCTTCGACCATTGCCTGCTCGGCGAGCCGACCAACCCGGCGACGATGAGCGACATGATCAAGATCGGCCGCCGCGGCTCGCTGACCGGCCGGCTGGTCGTTCACGGCAAGCAGGGCCATGTCGGCTATCCGCACCTCGCAGACAATCCGATCCGCGGCATGGTGCGCCTGCTGGCAGCGCTCGATGCGACGCCACTCGATACCGGAACGGCCTATTTCGATCCGAGCAATCTCGAGGTGACCACTCTGGATGTCGGCAATCCCGCGACGAATGTCGTTCCAGCCCAGGCAAAGGCTGTCTTCAACATCCGGTTCAACGATATCTGGACGCCAGAGAGCCTCGCCGCCGAGCTCGACCGGCGGCTGCGGGACGCTGCCGGCAACCAGGTGCGCTACGAGCTCGAAGTTCAGCCGACGAATGCGGTCGCTTTCCTGACCGAGCCGGGGCCGTTCGTCGCGCTGGTCGCCGATGCGGTCGAAGCCGAGACCGGCACGCGCCCGGCACTCTCGACGACGGGCGGCACCTCCGATGCCCGCTTCATCAAGAGCTATTGCCCGGTCGTCGAGTTCGGCGTGGTCGGCCAGACAATGCATCAGATCGACGAACGGGTCGCGGTCTCCGACCTGCTCTGCCTGGAACGGATCACGCACCGCCTGCTCGAAAGCTACTTTGCTGCAACGCAACAAGGCGCTTGACCCCAAACCGGATACGCCGTTTACTGCATTAGACGAAAGTCTAATGCCACGTATCCGGAGTACCCGGCCATGGCTCTTGCTGCCGATGACGTGCTGCGCTCGCTACGCGGTTCATGGCGCCTGATGACCGACGGCGCCGAGGCGCTGAAGGAACTCGATCTCAGCCGCGACGGGTTCTGGCGCTCCTTTGCCGCGCTCGTGCTCACCGTGCCAGCGCTGGTCGCGATCCTGGCGGCCGAACGGCAGATTGCCGGGCTGTCCAACGCCGGGAACATGTTCGATTCCCCCGCCCTCATTGCCCGCGTGCTGGGCGCCCAGTGCCTGGCGATCATCGCAGTACCGGCGCTGCTGATAGGCCTCGCCCCGAACCTCGCCCATTCGCCGCGGCTGACCAGTTTCGTCATCGCCTGGAACTGGGCCGGCATCGTCTCGGCCAGCCTGATGGCGGTACCCGCCACTGTCTTTGCAATCGGCTGGTCGAACCCCGCCATCGCGACGATGCAGGCGATCGCCTTCGCGGTCATCGTGCTGCGCCTTCGCTATTGCGTGGCGCGTGCCGCCTTCGGCGCGCAAGGCCATGTCGCGCTCGCAATCCTGCTGGCGAGCGTGATGGCCGACTATTCGATCATCCGCGTCTTCGGCCTGGCGGGCATCTGAGCCCGGCTCAGTAATCGACGCCGGCGAGATAGAGCCCGCAGGATGGAGCAAGCGCCGCGCATTGCGAGCGGTCGCGCGCGGCCAGCACCTTGCCAACCTTGTTTTCAGGCCAGCGCCCCGCTCCCACCATCTTCAGACAGCCGACCATCGAGCGGACCTGATGATGCAGGAAGGAGCGGGCATGGGCGTAAATCACGATCTCCGAACCCTCCCGCGTCACATCGAGCCGGTCGAGCGTCCGAACAGGCCCGTTCGCCTGACATTCGGCGGCCCGAAATGTCGTGAAATCGTGGTGACCGACGAGCGCCTTGGCAGCGCGGTCCATGGCTTCATGATCAAGTCTGAAGGGGACATGCCAGAGTCGGTCCCGATCGAGCGCCGGCGGTGCGCGTCGGTCGAGCATGCGGTAGATGTAATAGCGGCGCCTAGCCGAGATGCGCGCATCGAATTCATCGGACACAGCCTCGGCGCTCAGAACCGCGACCGGCAGATGCTTCAGGCGGGCATTGCTCGCGTCACGCACGACATCGGTGCGCCACTCCTTGTCCAGAACGACATGGGCGACCTGATGCGTCGCATGGACGCCGGCATCGGTGCGCCCGGCGCAGTGCAGGCGGACGGCATGACCACAAAAGGCCTCGACCGCTTCCTCGACGCTCTGTTGAACCGACGGACCGTTGAGCTGACGCTGCCAGCCGGAGAACGGCGTTCCATCATACTCGATGACGAGCTTGTAGCGGGGCATCAGAATATGATGCCGAAAACTGGGAACCGAACTTTGGGCGACATCATGCGGGCGCCCTAGATCCGATGGCCGGGATCGAGCCGCGCGCCGCGCAGGAATTCGCTCCCGCTCATGGGCGCACGGCCGGCGCGCTGAACCTGAAGCAACCTCACTGCGCCCTCGGCGCAGGCGATCGTGCCCTCACCGTCCAGCAGCGTGCCCGGCTCGGCAGCGCCGCCAGCCAGCGCCGTACGCAGGATCTTGAGCCTCTCCGGCCCCTTTCCGAGATCGACCTCGGCAAAGGCGCCTGGAAAGGGCGAGAGCCCGCGCACGAGGTCATGGACCTGCTGCGCTGGACGCGCCCAGTCCAGCTTCGCCTCGGCATTGGCGATCTTGGCAGCGTAGGTCACCCCCTCGACGGGTTGTGGAGTGAACTGCAGCCCGCCACGTCCGAGCGCAGCCAGGGCGCGCACCATCAGGTCGGCGCCAAGCGAAGCCAGCCGATCATGCAGTTCGCCGGCCGTCATATCGGGGCCGATCGCAAGCTTCTCGACCATGCCGACCGGGCCGGTATCCAGCCCCGCCTCCATCTTCATGACGCAGATGCCACTCTCGGCATCGCCCGCCATGATGGCCCGCTGGATCGGGGCAGCGCCGCGCCAGCGCGGGAGAAGCGACGCGTGCAGGTTGAGGCAGCCCAGTTCCGGCAGATCAAGGATCGCCTGCGGCAGGATCATGCCATAGGCGACGACGACCGCGACGTCGGCCTGATGCGAGGCGATCACCTCGGCAGCTTCGTCGGTCTTCAACGTCTTCGGCGTGAACACCGGAATGCCGAAGCGCTCGGCGGCGCGATGCACCGGGGACGGCTTCAGATCGAGACCACGACCGGCCTGCGCCGGGGCGCGGGTGTAGCAACTCACAACCTCGTGGCCCTGGCCGATGATCTCGGTCAGGGTCGGCACGGCGAAATCCGGCGTGCCCATGAAGATGACGCGCAAACTCATGCGAACAGCGCCGCTTTCTGATCGATACGGATCATTCAGGCCGCGCTGTCGCGACGCGCCGCCTTGGCGAAACGCTTGGTGACACGCTCGCGCTTCAGCCGCGACAGGTGATCGATGAAGAGCACGCCATTGAGATGGTCGATCTCGTGCTGGAGGCAGGTGGCGAGCAGGCCGTCCGCCTCGATGTCCTGCACCTTGCCGTCGAGATCGAGATAGCGAACCTTCACCCGCGCCGGACGCTCGACCTCCTCGTAATATTCGGGGATCGAAAGGCAGCCTTCCTCATGGATGTTCAGCTCCTTGGAAGACCAGGTGATTTCCGGATTGATGAAGGTCATCGGCGCCTTCTCCTCCTCCGGCTTGGCGAGGTCGATCGTCAGCAGGCGCAGCGGCACGCCGATCTGGATCGCGGCCAGGCCGATGCCGGGTGCGTCATACATGGTCTCGAGCATGTCGGCGGCGAGCGCCTTGATCTCGGGCGTGACGGCCTCGACAGGTTTCGAGACCTGGCGCAGGACTGAATCGGGCAGGATGACGAGAGGGCGAATAGCCATAGGGCGCTCGAACCGGTTTTTCTTGCTGACGCCGCGGACATAAGCACTTGTTGGCGGGTGGTCAAACCGTTCCGCTTTCGTTCGGCATGCGCACGCGAATCGGCTAATCTGCCGTCATGAACGGAATTGCCTTCACGCTGCTCGAGCGGCCGGTCAGCTGGAGCGAGGCCGCGCTTGCCTTCGCCGGTAGCAGCCTGTTTCTGCTTGTGCTCGTCGCGTTGTCGCTCTGGCGCAGTTCGCGCGGGCGAGCGATCGAGGCCGTCATCGCTGCCGAACGCGCCCGCGAGATGGACGACAAGGTCGCCGAGATGAACCGCATGCAAGCCGAGATGACGGGCCGGATGCAGACGATGGCCGAGATTCTCTCGACGCGGCAGGCCGACCTTGCCCGCCTCGTCGCCGAGCGGATGGATGGTCTGCGCCAGCAGGTCGGCTCCGGGCTCGAGCAGAACGTCAAGCAGACCACGGAGAGCCTCGGCAAGCTGCAGGAACGGCTTGCGGTCATCGACGCTGCCCAGAAGAACCTGACCGACCTGACCAGCGAAGTGGTGACCCTCAAGGACGTGCTCTCCAACAAGCAGGCACGTGGCGCCTATGGCCAGGGCCGGATGGAGGCGATCATCCGCGACGGGCTGCCCGCCGCCTTCTTCTCGTTCCAGCCGACGCTCTCGAACCGGAACCGGCCGGACTGCCTCGTCACCCTGCCAGGAGACGGGCGCGGCCTCGTCATCGACGCCAAATTCCCGCTGGAGAGCTTCACCATGCTGCGCGAAGCGCGTGGCGAGGAGGCAAAGAAGGCAGCGGGCGTGCGCGTGCGCGGCGATGTCGGCCAGCACGTCAAGGATATCGCCGAGCGCTATTTCGTGCCCGGCGAGACACAGGACATGGCCCTGCTCTTCGTGCCGTCGGAATCGATCTATGCCGACCTGCACGAGCATTTCGACGACGTGATCCAGAAGGCCCATCGCGCCCGCGTCATGGTCGTGTCGCCGTCCCTGCTCGCCCTGGCGATCCAGCTGATGCAGTCGCTCATTCGCGATGCCCGCATGCGCGAGGAGGCTCGCGTCATCCAGACCGAGGTTGGCAGGCTCCTGACCGATGTCCGCCGGCTCGGCGAGCGGGCCGAGAAGCTCGACCAGCATTTTCGCCAGGCGCAGGAGGATGTCGCCGGCATCCGCACCTCGGCCGGCAAGATCACCAGCCGCGGCGACAAGATCGGCGCGCTCGAATTCGATGAGCCTGCGAAGAGCGAGCCGTCGCTACCCTTCGCCAAGGGGCTGGAGCTGAAGGCCGCCGAGTGATCAGCCGCGGTTGAGCACGGCCGAAAGCTCCGGCTTGACGTTCAGCGTCTGGAAGACGACGCAGTAGCGCTCGGTCAGCTTGAGCAGAGTGTCGAGCTTGTCCTGTGGGGCGTCGCTCTCGACATCGAAGGACAGGCGGATCGCCTTGAAGCCGACGGGCGCATCCTTGACGACGCCGAGCGTGCCGCGGAAATCGAGATCGCCCTCGGCCCTGACCGTTCCCTTCTTCAGTTCGATTTCAAGGGCGGTCGCGACCGCCTTCAGCGTCACGCCGGCGCAGGCGACCAGCGCCTCAAGCAGCATGTCGCCGGAGCAGAGCTCGGCACCGGTTCCGCCGGTCGCCGGGTGCAGCCCGGCCAGGGCGATCGCGCGGCCGGTCTCGACCTTGCAGGCGATATGCTGGTCGTCGAGTTCGCCACGGGCCTTCAGCGTGATCACCGCGGCGTCGGGCGCCTCGCGGTATTTGTCCTTGAGCGGAGCCTGGAGGGCGCGAAGCGCGGTGACGTCCATGGGTCTCAACCTTCTTCAGACGAGCGGCGATGTGCCGCCGTGATAAGCCTGTCGCCGACGCGGGGCCAGCCCCAACCCGGCATGGGCGTCTCGCGCCTCACCACCACATGCCTGCGGTCTCGGCCGCCTTGTGCTGATGCGGCTCTCCGTTCGCGAGGGAACGATCGAGAGTGCGCAGGACCTCGCGTTTGCTCGCCTCGAAGGCTGGAGAGAGTCTGTCGCGCGGACGGGCGAGAGGATTGTCGAATTCATCGAAGATGCGGCCAGGGTTGGGCTGCATGACGATGATGCGATCTGCCAATGTCACCGCCTCCTCGACATCATGGGTGACCATGACGACGGTCGGCCGGCTCTCCTCCCAGAGCGCCAGCAGATGGCCGTGCAGGCTTGCCCGCGTCGTGGCGTCGAGCGCCGAGAAAGGCTCGTCCATCAGAAGCAGCTTTGGCCGTGTCACCAGGGCGCGCGCGATGGCGACGCGCTGCTGCTGCCCGCCGGACAGTTCGCGCGGCCAGCGCTTCTCGTAGCCGGCGAGCCCGACACGCACGAGCGCATTCGCGACCAGTCCCTCGCGTGCGAAGGGCGTCAGATGCGACAGGCCGAAGGAGACATTCTCGGAGACATTGAGCCAGGGGAAGAGGCGGGGCTCCTGAAAGATCACGCCAACATCGGCGCGTGGCGCCAGGATCGCCTCGCCGTAGAGCGTGACGCGGCCGGCGCTTGGTTGGTCCAGCCCGGCGACGAGCCGCAGCAAGGTGGTCTTGCCGCAACCGGAGCCGCCGACAAGCGCGAGGATCTCGCCGGCGGCCACGGTGGTGGTGACAGCAGACAGTGCCTGTGTGCCGTCGGCATAGGTTTTGGAGAGGCTGTCGAAGCTCAGCATCGAGGATGCCTTTCAGAGCTTGTCGCGACCCAGATCCTGCCAGGCGAGGAAGGGCCGCGTGATGGCGAGAAGCAGGCCATCCGCCAGTTTGCCGAGCACGGCGAAGGCGATGATGGCCGCGATGATGGTGTCGGGACGGCCAAGCTGCTGGCCGTCCACGAGCAGATAACCAAGGCCCTCGCTCGCTCCCATGATCTCGGCCGCAACCACGAACATAAAACCAAGGCCGAGGCCCGAGCGCAGCGCGGTGAACCAGGCGGGCAGGATCGCCGGCAGCAGCACCCGCCGCACCATGGCGAAGCGGCCGAGCCGGAAGACGCGCCCAACCTCGATGATCTTGCGATCGATCGAGAGGATCGCCGCCGCCACGCCGAGATAGACGGGGAAGAACACGCCAACGGCAATCAGCGCGATTTTCGACGCTTCGAAGATGCCGAACCAGAGGATGAAGAGCGGCACCCAGGCAATCGAGGGAATCGCTCGCAGAGCCTGCAAGGTCGGATCGAGCACGCTGCGCGCCAGAGGCAGGGCCCCCGTCAGTGCGCCGAGCAGCGTGCCGACAGCCGCTCCCAGCCCGAAGCCGGCGGCAACACGCCAGAGCGTGGCCGACGCATGGGTCAGGAGTTCGCCCGAGACGGCGAGTTGCCAGAGCGTCTTGCCGACCACGCTCGGCGGCGGCATCAGACGACCATTGGCCAAGCCGGCACCGACCAGGAACTCCCAGAGAGCAGCCAGAAGAAGCGGCAGCAGCAGGCCGGCCAAACCGAGGCCGCGGGGTTTCCGGAAGACATCCGGACGCCCCCTACCCTCGGCAACCGTATCGAGTCCCAGCGTGCTCATCGTTCCGGCTTGTGTCTGCTCGTCCGGGCTCAGTTATTGGCGGCAGCGAAGCGACGGTCGAGCAGGCTGTCGACCACCGCCTTGACGTCGGTCGTCGCCGGCAGGACGCCCGCCTCCTTGAGTGCGAGGCCAGCAGCAAGGATGGTGTCGGCCTGGGCCTGCCCGATCGCGGAATGGGTCAGTTCGGTGCGGGCAAGCTGGCGCTCGATGACCGCGTCCGAGAGCTTGGTATAGTCGACGAGCACCTTCTTCAGCTCGGCCGGGTTGGCCAACGCATAGGCACGGGCCTCCTCGTAGGCGGCCAGCACCTTGCGGACCAGCGCCGGATGCTCGTTGGCGAAGGCCTCGCGGACATTCAGGATGCCCCAGGTGTTGTCCTCGGCCTTCCGGTGGAACAGCTTTGCACCGCTCTCGACCTCGGCTGCAGCCATCAGGGGGTCGAGCCCGGCCCAGGCGTCGACATCGCCGCGCTCAAGCGCGAGGCGGCCATCGGCATGCTGAAGCAGCACGAGCTTGACGTCCTTCTCGGTCAGCTTGGCCTCAGCGAGTGCCCGTACCAGGAAGATATGCGGATCGGTGCCGCGGGTGACGGCGACGCGCTTGCCCTTGAGATCGGCAACCCTCGTGATCTCGCTCTTGGCCCCGGTAACCAGCGCCGTCCATTCAGGCCGCGAATAGACATAGATCGACTTGATCGGGTTGCCATTGATCTTGCCGATCAAGGCGGCAGCGCCGGCCGTCGAACCGAAATCGATCGAGCCGGCATTGAGGAATTCGAGCGCCTTGTTCGATCCGGCGGATTGCACCCAGCGCACCGTGATGCCCTCGGAAGCGAGTGCCTTCTCCAGCGTGCCACGCTCCTTCAGCACCAGGCTGACGGGGTTGTAGGTGGCGTAATCGATGCGGATTTCCTTCGGCGCCTGGGCATTGGCGCTGAGAGCGCCCAGACCTGCACCGGCCATGGCAAGCCCGGCGAGTACAAGACGGCGGCTGACTGCCTTGATGACGTTCATTGTCGATCCCCATTCGGTGACGCGAAGGGATCGGGAGAGGTCGAGCCTATCCTACCCCACGCTTTAGCTGCACTTGTTTCGCGCCCGCAAGCTGGTGGCTCAAATCGGCGCGTGTCCTCTTTCTAGGTCCGATCGTTCTGTTTGTCAAACAAACTCAGATAGACTGTTAAATGATATAATACACGTTCTGTTGCGTGTAATTTCTGGTTTCTGGGAATCCCGTCACCATGTTACGAGCGGCTTGGTTCGAAGCCGTCCTGCGCGATATCCGAAGGTCATGCCGTCCGTGTCGATCAGCGCCGATACCCCTTACTTTGCCCTCGCGGACGTGCTGGCGAACCCTGCCGCCGCCGTTGCCCGGCTGGCGGGCAAGATGCGCAAGGCATCGGCCGCCGATCTGCGGCAGGAACTGGTCGCCTGCCTGCGCCATACACTCGAGGAAGGTCACGCCTCCGCCAAGGAAATCCTGAGCGAGGAGCGCAATGGCCTCGCCTGTGCCCAGCGCCTGTCGGCGATGATGGACGGCATCGTCGGCTGCCTGCATGTGGCGGCGAGCGAGCACTTCTACCCCGCCGTAAACCCGTCCTCCTCCGAGCGGATCGCGGTCGTCGCCGTCGGCGGCTATGGCCGCGGTACACTGGCGCCAGGATCGGATGTCGACCTGCTCTTCCTGTTCCCGCACAAGCAGACGGCCTGGGGCGAGAGCGTGGTCGAAGCGATGCTCTATCCCCTCTGGGACCTGAAGCTGAAGGTCGGCCATTCCGTGCGCTCGGTCGACGACTGCATCCGCGAAGCGCGCGCCGACATGACGATCCGCACCGCCTTGCTCGAGGCCCGCTTCCTCACCGGCGACCGGGCGCTCTTCGACGAGATGGTGCACCGCTTCGACGCCGAGGTGGTCGAAGGCTCGGCGCCCGCCTTCACCGAAGCCAAGCTTGCCGAACGCGAAGCACGCGTGCGCCGCGCGGGATCATCGCGCTATCTCGT
Organism: Allobosea sp. 2RAB26; assembly: GCF_052115465.1. Classification (NCBI taxonomy): domain Bacteria; kingdom Pseudomonadati; phylum Pseudomonadota; class Alphaproteobacteria; order Hyphomicrobiales; family Alloboseaceae; genus Allobosea; species Allobosea sp. 2RAB26. The sequence continues at coordinate 225,589 of NZ_JBFRGS010000006.1, forward strand.
CGAGCCCAACGTCAAGGACGGCAAGGGCGGCCTGCGCGACCTCAACACATTGTTCTGGATCGCCAAATACGCCTACCGCGTCCATGACGCCGATGAACTGGTCACCGCCGGGCTGTTCGACCGCAAGGAACTGCTGATGTTCCAGCGCTCGGAGGAGTTCCTCTGGCGGGTGCGCTGCTGGATGCATTTCATCACAGGCCGGGCAGAGGAGCGCCTTTCCTTCGACCTGCAGCGGCAGGTAGCGACGGCGATCGGCTATGCCGGCCGCAGCGGCCAGGCCCCGGTCGAGCGCTTCATGAAGGCCTATTTCCTGGTGGCGAAGGATGTCGGCGACCTGACCGCGATCGTCTGCGCCGCCCTCGAGGCGCGCCAGCAGAAGCCGCGGGCGAGCCTGTCTAGCCTGCTCGGCACCTTCACCAAGCGGCGGCAGGTGCGTGCGCTCGGCCATCCCGACTTCACGCTGAAGAGCCAGCGGCTCAACGTCGTCGACGGCGACGCCTTCAAGCGCGACCCGATCAACCTGCTCAGGCTCTATGAGATCGCCAGCCGAAACGACGTCGCCATTCATCCCGATGCAAGCCGCCTGGTGACGCAATCCCTCAAACTGGTCACGCCGCATTTGCGCAACGACCGCGAAGCGAACCGGATCTTTCTCGATATCCTGACGTCGCGGCGCGCGCCGGAGGCGGTGCTGCGCCGCATGAACGAGTCGGGGCTGCTCGGCCGCTTCGTGCCCGAATTCGGGCGCGTCGTCGCGATGATGCAGTTCAACATGTATCACCACTACACCGTCGACGAGCATCTGATCCGGTCGATCGGCGTTCTCTCCGAAATCGAGGCCGGTGCGCTCGAGGCGGAGCATCCGCTCTCGAACTCGATCTTCCCGACCATCACCAACCGCCGGGCGCTCTATGTCGCGCTGTTTCTGCACGATATCGCCAAGGGCAAGCCGGAAGATCATTCGGAAGCCGGCAGCCGGATCGCGCGCAAGCTTTGCCCACGCTTCGGGCTCAGCGAGGCGCAGACCGAGACGGTCGCCTGGCTGGTCCAGCACCATCTCGACATGTCGACCGTCGCCCAGAGCCGCGACCTCGGCGACCCCAAGACGATCGAGAGCTTCGCGGCCACCGTGCAGACCCTCGAAAGGCTGAAGCTCCTCCTCATCCTGACGGTTGCCGATATCAAGGCGGTCGGGCCCGGCGTCTGGAACGGCTGGAAGGGCCAACTCCTGCGCACGCTCTATTATGAGACCGAAATCGTGCTAGCCGGCGGTCATTCCGGCATCGAGCGCCGCGCGCGCGTCGAACAGAAACAGGATGCGCTGAGGGCGGCGCTGGCCGACTGGGACGAGGAGGAACGCGAGGCCTATCTCGCGCGCCATTACCCGCCCTACTGGATCAAGGTCGACCTGCCGCGTCAGGAGAAGCAGGCGCGCTTCCTGCGCGGGGCCGAGGCGGAAGGGCGCACCACGGCAACTCTGGTCGAGACAGACCAGTTCCGCGGCATCACGGAGCTGACCATTCTGGCGCCCGACCATCCGCGCCTGCTCGCCATCGTCACCGGCGCCTGCGCCGCGGCCGGCGGCAACATCGTCGATGCCCAGATCTTCACGACCACCGACGGCCTCGTGCTCGATACCATCTTCATCTCGCGTGCGTTCGAGCGCGATGACGACGAGCTACGCCGGGCCGGCCGCATCGCCGCCGCGATCGAGCGGGCGCTGAAGGGCGAGATCAAGATCGCCGATCTGGTGGCGCAGCGCCGCGCGCCGCCGCCGCGTGGCGCCACTTTCCAGGTCGCGCCGGAGGTGATCATCGACAACGTGCTCTCGACCCGGCACACTGTCCTCGAGGTTTCCGGCCTTGACCGCCCGGGCCTGCTCTACGATCTCACCACCGCGATCGGAAAGCTCAACCTCAATATTGCCTCGGCCCACATCGCCACGTTCGGCGAGAAGGCCGTCGACGTTTTCTACGTGACCGACCTGACCAACGCCAAGATCACCGGCACGGCGCGGCAGCTCAGCATCCGCAAGGCACTGCTGGAGGTTTTCGCTTTTGACCACGAGAAGGCGCAGGGCGGAAAGACGCGCGTGCCCGCCCGTGCTTGATTTCGCGGACCACAAGGCCGATATCGGCCTCGAACGCTGTCGCGCTCCCGAGTGACGACCAGCCCCATGATTTGAATTGGATGAGGCGATGACGCGGAACCCTGCGACCGACGAACCGAAGCCGGACATGGCCGCCCAGATGGCCGCCCAAGAGGCAAACGAGCCGGCCCCGCTCGAGTCCGGGCTCGAAGCCCAGCTCGGGCAGGTCGAAGCCGAGCGCAACGACCTCAAGGACAAGCTGCTGCGCACCCTGGCCGACATGGAGAACCTGCGTCGGCGCACCGAGCGAGAGATTGCCGACGCCAAGGCCTATGCTGTGACGAGCTTTGCGCGAGACCTGCTCGGTTCGGCCGACAATCTGCGCCGCGCGCTTGAGAGCCTGCCGGAGACCGCTCGCACCGAGGGAGAAGCGGCCCTGAAGGCGTTGGTCGAAGGTGTCGAGCTCACCGAACGCGAACTGCTGAAGACCCTGGAACGCCATGGCGTGCGCCGCATCGACCCCCATGGCGAGAAGTTCGACCCACATCTGCACCAGGCAATGTTCGAGGCGCCCGACGCCGGCATCGCCAAGGGCCTTGTCTCGAAGGTCGTGCAGACCGGCTACAAGATCGGCGAGCGCGTGTTGCGGCCGGCCTTGGTCGGCGTCTCCGCCGGCGCTCCGAAGGCGCCTTCGGCCGAGGCCGGCGGCGACACCAATACAGGCCACTGAACCGTGCTGGAGGTTGCCGGCGTTGCCGTCTTCGCATTGACGGGAGCGCTGGTCGCGGTCCGCAAGGGGATGGATCCGTTCGGGTTCATCCTGCTTGCGACCGTCACTGGCGTCGGCGGCGGCACCTTGCGCGATCTCGTGCTCGACCGCGGCGTCGGCTGGGTGCAGGCGCCGTCGGACGTGATCGTCTGCACGATCGTCGCGCTTGCGGCCTGGGCAACGGCCTATTTTCGCCCCGGCACGCTTGATGGCTGGATGGGCAAGCGCATGCTCGTCTGGGCCGATGCCGCGGGGCTTGCGCTTTTCGCGGTCGTCGGCACGCAGAAGGCGCTGATGGCCGGCGTCCCGGTCCTCTCGGCGGTGGCGCTGGGAGCGGTGACCGCCTCCTTCGGCGGCATCCTGCGCGACATCCTCGCCGGCGACAGGCCAATGGTGCTGTGGAGCCGGGATTTCTACGTTACGGCGGCGGCGACCGGTGCAACCATGACGGCGTTCCTGTCCGGTCTCGGCGTCAGCCCGCTCCTGGTAATGCTCGGCGGCATAGCAGCCGGATTTGGCTTGCGCGCCGGCTCGATCCTGCTCGGCTGGTCGTTTCCGAATCTGCCTGGCTCAGGTTCTGCCTGATCAGCCTCACCCTGATCAGCCTCACCCCGATCAGCCTCACCCCGATCAGCCTCACCCCGATCAGCCTCCTGGCTTCGTCACGCGCCGCAAGGTCAGATTGATCCGCCCCCCCTGCGGCAGCAGGGCTGACGAGCCCGCCAGTATCCTGTCGATCCCGTGATAGGCGAGGCGCGCCTCGCCACCGAAAAGCAATGCATCGCCCGAGGCAAGTTTCAGCGAGAGGGTCTTGCCGCCGCGTTCCGTGCCGCCGATCCTGAAGACCGCCGCGTCGCCGAGCGACAGCGACAGGACCGGCGCGTCGAACTCCAGCTCGTCACGATCCTGGTGCAGGCCCATCTTCGCGCTCGCCTCGTAGAAATTGACCAGGCAGGCCTCGGGAGGATGCGGGTAGCCGGCAAGCGCACGCCAGGCATCGAGCAGCACGGCCGGCATCGGCGGCCAGGGCGCGCCGGTCTCGGGATGCTGGGCCTGGTAACGATAGCCGGCCAGATCCGACACCCATCCCAGCGAGCCGCAATTGGTCATTCGCACGGAGAACGGCTTGCCGGTCTTCGGCATCCGCGGTGAGAAGAATGGCGCCTGCCGGGCAACCTCGCGCAGTTCGGCCAGCAGCGCCGACTGCATCTGGGGTGAAAGATAGCCCGGCCAATGAAATACGCCGGGAGCGACGGCAAGCCTGGTCACGGGCGCGCCGTCACAGGGTATCGAGGCCGAGGACGTCAGCCATCGAGTAGAGGCCGGGCTTGCGCCCCCTGCCCCAGAGCGCCGCCTTGACCGCGCCTTGCGCAAACAGGCCACGGTCCTCGGCCACATGCGCCAGTTCCAGCCGCTCGCCCGCACCAGCGAAGATGACCTTGTGATCGCCAACGACGGTGCCGCCGCGCAGCGCCGCAAACCCGATCGCGCCGGGCGGGCGGACGCCGGTATGGCCATCGCGCGAGGCGACGCGGGTCTCAGCGAGCGAGACATCCCGCCCCTGTGCCGCGGCCTCGCCGAGCAGCACCGCCGTGCCCGATGGCGCATCGACCTTCATCCGGTGATGCATCTCGACGATCTCGATATCCCAGTCCGTACCCAGCGTGGCAGAAACCTTGCGGACCAGGGCGGCCAGCAGGTTCACGCCCAGGCTCATATTGCCGGAGCGGATGATCGCAGCATGGCGCGCAGCCGCCTCGAGCTTGGCGAGATGGACCGACTCCATACCCGTGGTCCCGACGACGTGGACGATGCGGGCCTGCGCGGCGAGGGCCGCAAAGGCGACCGTGGCCTCAGGCGCCGTGAAATCCAGCACGCCCTCAGCTTCAACGAAGGCCGGCAGCGCATCGTCGGTCACCGGCACGCCCAATGCAGGCAAGCCCGCCAGAATGCCGGCATCCTGCCCCAGCGCAGCGGAGCCCGAACGCTCGATCGCGGCCGAAACGGTGCAGCCCTCGGCCTCCGTAATCGCCTTGATCAGCATTCGCCCCATGCGCCCGGCGGCGCCGACAACGACGAGACGCATGTCGCTCATGAGGGGAAGCTCCTGACCAGTCGGGGATGGTGACGCAGCGGCTATAGAGCATCACCGCATTACGCGAAACCACTCTGCCTTCGTCCCCGGGCAGAGGCGCTCCCCAGGCAGATGCTCGAACAAGGCAACAGACCGGCCCGCACAGCGCCGAAACGAAAACGGCCGAGGAAGCTCCCCGGCCGTCGATCCTTGCTATGATGCCTGTCGCGTCAGGCAGCCTGCTGGATGCCCGAGAGCTTCCAGTCACCGCCGCGCGAGCGCACGAAGGTCCAGTGTTCCGTGACCTCCTGCGGGACGGTCGCGTTGCCCTCGACGATGCGACCGGTGGCGCGCTCGGTCAGCGCGTTGATCAGGCTGAAGCGCATCGCAACGGTTGCGAACTCGAAATCGTCCTCGCGCCAGGCTTCCGAGAGATCGCCCTGCAGCAGCTTGACGTCGGAGACCCGGTCAACCAGCCCCTTGGCGGCGTTCTCGGCAATGTCATCAGCGAAATAGCCGGCCATTTCGGGCGTCAGCTTCTCGCGGAGAACCTGCTGGTTCTCGTTCGAATAGGCCGTGTTCACTTCGCCGAGCAGCCGCTCGAAGCTGCTGAAATCCTCGCCCGCGAGCGTGATCTCGACCGGCTTGGACGCCGCGCGCGGCGCGCCGCCACCGAGGCCGCCCATCGCAGACATGCGCGGATTCGGCTGAGGCTGGGCGGCCTCACGCGACATCGGTCCGCCAGCGGTGGCGAGCTGCGGCTCGGACCGGCGCCGGAAGAAGCGCATCGCGAGGAAGATCAGGCCGCCGATCAGCGCGATCTGCAACAGGAAGCCGAAGATGCCGGCCAGCGAAGCCAGGCCGCTGAAGAAACCCGAGCCCGAAAGCATGCCGAACAGGCCAGCGCCGAGCAGGCCGGCGCCGACGCCCATCATCAGGTTACGTGCCATGGACGGACGCGCCGCCTGTGCGGCAGCACCCGCCGCGCCAGCGGCCGGACCCGCCATCGACGGAGACGGCGTCGGAGCAGCGCTACGCTGGAAAGGCTGTGCGCCCGTCGGCGCTGTATTCGTCGGGGCCGGAGCCGAATTGGTACGCGTGCCGCGGCTGCCGAAACCCTTGCCGCCACCAGGACGAGCCTCGGCCAGCACGGGAACGAGCAAAAGCGCACCAGCGACCACGGCGACGACCCGGCCACGCCGAGCAAGTGAAATCAGTGACATGGTTCCTCCCGGAGCCCCCGTTGGGCCCGCTGCCGCGAAATATGGCGCGCGCCCTGCCCTTGCGCAAGGTCGGGGCGGCGAAGCGCGTGAGCCAAAATAATAATCAATGTTTCATGCGGGGCCCGGAGCCGTGCTAAACTGGCTCATTCGCCCAATCGCCCGTGCGCGGGCCGGCGAAGGAGTGTGCCATGATCCGGATGTCACGGAGGCCGCGCCAGAAAGCATCGCACGCGCTGCGCTGCCTCGCCCTTGCCACGCTGCTCACACTTGCCCCGTTCACTGCACCGAGAGCGGGTGAACCGGCTGTCGCCCTCGATCCACCGCGGCTCGCGCAGGCGCCCGAGCCGCTCTGCTTCTGCTGGAGCGACGGACGGAAGATTGCGGAAGGACTGACCGCCTGCATCAAGACGACGCAGGGGCGGCGGCTCGCCGAATGCGGCCGGGTCATCAACATGATGTCCTGGCAGATCACGGAGAATCCCTGCCCGGAAAGCTGATCGACCCATTCCGGCATAAGAAAAACGCCGCCGAACCCGTGTTCGGCGGCGTCTTTTTTCAAACGCTCTTGCGGTCCATTCGACTTAAGACTGACGGCAGTCAGAACGCCCCCAACACGATGGCGATCATGAACACAAAGGCCGCGCCCATCGCCAACCGGTCGAGACTCAGCGTGAGGCTCATCGCATCCTCCTTTGTCATTGACCTGTCACCGAAGCTAGCAGAACTGACGATGGCCGCAAGGGGGCTGCCTCATGACGGCGGCGTGGCAGAGCCTATTGTATCCCTAACACTTCATTAAATCATTGATTTGATTTGTGGACAAAGAAGATCATCTCCTTGAGACGACAAGTCTTTCCAAAGCCTTCGCCACAGCGATGACGCGCTCATCCGCTCCGAAACGACCGATGATCTGAACCCCAACCGGCAATCCGCGAGGCCCCGTCGTCACTGGAATCGTCAGGCATGGCGTGCCGAGCAAAGTCCACAATCGGTTGAAGCGGGAATCGCCGGTCGAGCCCAGCGTATCCGGCGCTTCGCCTGGCGCGGCATAGCTGACGACGACGTCGACCCCGGCGAAGAGGTCACGGCAGGCATCGCGCCCGCGGCGCGATAGCGCACGCGCGTCGTCATACTGCGTCGGCGAAACGGCTCCCGCCGCATCGAGATAGGCCGAGAGCTTGGGCGGGATCACGCTGCGATGGTTGCGATACTCCCAGGAGAGCGCCTGTGCGGCCTCGAAATCCTGCAACGGGCCATGGGCGTGGAAGGCTTCAACCAGGGCCTTCGGCGTCGCGAGCTCGACCACGGTCGCTCCCGCCTTCGCGACAAGAGCGAGAGCCGCGGCCAGCGCGGCTTCGGAACCCGCCTCCGGCTCCCCGGCAAAGGGCTGGCGCGTCACGCCGATCCGCAAGCCTTCCAACCTCGCCGCGTCAGCGTCCAATTCAGGCCGTCCCGTCAGGGCCGCCAGTGCAAAGCCCAGATCGTCGGCGCTCGCTGCCATCAGCCCGGCGGTGTCGAGCGACCAGGAGAAGGGCTTGATGCCGACGGTCGGCAGCAACGCATAGGAGGGCTTGATGCCCGCGACACCGCAATAGGACGAGGGGCGAATGACCGAGCCACCGGTCTGCGTGCCGATCGCCAAGGGGATCATACCGGCTGCGACCGCCGCCGCCGAACCTGCCGACGACCCTCCCGGGCTCGCGGTAAGATCATGCGGATTGCGCGTCGGCGCCGGATCGAGGAAGGCAAAGGCGGTGGTGTGGGTCTTGCCCGCGATTGTCGCCCCAGCGGCCTTGAGCGCCATCACGATCGGCGCGTCGGCGCGCGGTTGCCAGCCATCATAGATCGGGGAGCCCATGCCGGTCGGCAGGTCGGCGGTGTCGATGATGTCCTTGACGCCGCATGCGACCCCCGCGAGCGGGCCGGAGCCGGGCTCCAGCCGTTCGGGCCGACTGGCGAAGGCGCGAATGTCCGGCTCCCTCGCAGCGATGCGGGTGGCGCAATCGGCCAGCGCGGACGACGCGCTCACGGCGCCGCTGGAAACCTGATGGGCAATGGCGCGAACGGACAGCATGCGAGATCCTCGAAGGGCTGGATTTGGTTGGATCGTCGGATCGATGATCCAGCCACCTGTGTCTGCATCGGCTTTCCCGAAAACCGCATTCCACTTTTAGGGGCCGATGCTTTCTGCGTTTGCATCGGCTTTCCCAAAAACCGCGTTCCACTTTTAGGGGCCGATGCTGAGCAGATGCTGGCATGATTTCAGCGCGCTGCGATACCGCCGGACATCCCCCTTGGCGCATGGCGTCGATGCGCCGGATCGCCTTAGGTCAGGCAGGACTGGCCCGCTAACCACTCGTTAACCGCCGCTCCAAAGTTAATCCGCCTGTGGCGTACGGGGCTCACTGGGTTGAGAAACCGTTCACCAAACGGGTCGCATTTGATCGGTCATGCGACGCGTTCATCTCGCCCTCTTCGCGCTCGGCGTCATCGGCGCCACTGGTCTTGCCGGCTGCGGCAAGTTCCAGAAAGCACAGCGTGCCGCCTGGCGCGACCAGGCGGAAGCCGCCTGCATGGCCTCCCGTCAGGTCCCGCTCTCGTCCTATGTCAGCCTGCGCGAGAAGCCGATCGACGGGCCGGGCACCTGCGGCATGACCAGGCCGCTCCGTGTCTCCGCCTTCTCGGGTGGCTCGGTTCACCTCACCAGCAATGCCACGCTCGGTTGCCCCATCGTCGCCACTACCGACAAGTGGCTGGCCGAAGTGGTGCAACCAGCGGCGCAAAACGTACTCGGCGCCCAAGTGATCGAGCTCAGGGCAGGCTCCTATTCCTGCCGGGCCATGAACAACGGCACCGGCACCAGCCGCACATCCGAGCATGCCTTCGGCAATGCCGTCGACGTGTTCTCCTTCCGGCTGAATGACGGGCGCAACATCACCGTCAAGGACGGCTGGCACGGCTCGCCTGAAGAGCAGGCCTTCCTGCGCGAGGTTTTCGTTGGAGCCTGCCAGCAGTTTTCGACCGTGCTCGGGCCGGGTGCGGACATGTTCCACTACGATCACTTCCACATCGATCTGGCGCGCCACGCCAAGGGCCGGCAGATCTGCAAGCCGGTGATCAAATACACCCCGAACTACAACTTGCCGCCGCCGGACCCGGCACGCACCTATTCGACCGCGCAGAAGTCCATGCGCGACAACCTCCCACCCATGGTGGCAGGCGCCTCAGGCAGCATGCTGCGGCAGCCCAGCGACGGCTTGCGCCCCCCCGGCGCGGTCAATGGCGGCTATCCCGTCGCAAACCATCAGGGCGGCCAGAGCCTCGATGCACAGCGGCGCTATCTCGACGAGCAGCCGCTCAACCCGCCGCGCTACCGACCGGAGACGCCACCGAGCGCTGCCCAAGGCCCGCTGAGGCTGCCGGGCTCCGTCCCGCCGACCGAAGAGCTGATCGTCGGCGATGATGAGGGCAATGGCGTCATGGACATGCAGGGCGAGGAGCAGGCACAGCCGCAGATCTCGCCAGGCAACGACCCCTTCGCTTACGGCCGGGCGCAAACCGGCGGCGGCCGGCGCTATTGAGGGCAGCGTCAGCGCGAGACCAGCACCTGCCGACATTCCGCCGGCAATGCATCGACGGATATCGGCGGCTGCGGTTTGGGCTTCGGTCCCGGGCGCGGCTTGGGCGGATTGAAGATCGCCTTGTATTGCCGCTCGACCCAGCCGGTCAGTTCCGCGCCGCAGCCGTCGCCAAAGTTCGGCGGCTCCTGGCCGGAGCACCCCTCCATTCCCGCCGGACAGCTCAGCCGGATATGGAAATGGTAGTTATGGCCCCACATCGGCCTGACCTTCTCGAGCCATGAGCGATCCGCACCAGCCTCGCGGCACAATGCAACCTTGAGCGCGGGATTGACGAAGATGCGCTCGACACGCGCTTCGGCAGCCACGGACTTGATCAGCCTGGTATGGGCGGGCGTCCAGTTCTTCGGGTCGACATCGCGCCAGTCGGCTCGCGCCATGTTCACCGCCGACATATTCTCGCGCGCGTCACTGTCGAGGCGCTGCTTCGGCATCGGCGTGAGCCAGACATCGGCATCGAGGCCGATCTGGTGCGAAGCATGGCCGGTCAGCATCGGGCCGCCGCGCGGCTGGGAGATGTCGCCAACCAGCAGGCCGGGCCAGCCGTTGATCCTGGGGACGTTGCGGGCGAGCGTCTCCAGATAGGAGATCAGCGCGGGATGGCCCCAATTGCGGTTCCGGGCCAGCCGCATCACCTGCCAGCTTTCGCCGTCGACCGGCATCGCCGTCGCACCGGCGAGACACCCCCTCGCATAGGAGCCGATGGCACGTGCCTGCATGCTGGCCGGCGTCGTCTTCTGCCCGAACAGGGCGCGCGCCGCCTCCGGAAAGGCCGCGATATTGGCCGTCCGGCGCTTCGCTTCCTCCTCCGCAGTCGACTGCGCATGCACGACCGGCGCCGTCAGCGCGGCCAGGAGCAAGGCGGACAGGGCCAGGAGCGGGCGATTCGTGCTCTGCATCGCCCGAGAACGCCGGGTTTTGGAGATCAGGTCAAGCACGAGAAACGTCACACGTATCAGGCATGGACAACGCCTACGCAGGGTTGCAGCCTTGGCTACGCAGCGATCGGGCGCCTTCGCCCAGAAGAAGATCGCGCGCCCATGGGAGGAGATAACGCTGATGACGGACACCAGGATCGACCGCCGCGCGCTGCTTGGAGGGCTTGGTGCAAGCCTGGCCTTGCCCGGCACGGCGAGCTTTGCGCAGGGCTCCTGGCCGCAGGGCCGGACGCTGAAACTCGTCGTGCCCTTCCCGCCAGCGGGAGCGACGGACGTGCTTGGGCGCCTCGTCGCCGACAAGCTCGGCCAGGCATGGGGCACAAACATCGTCGTCGAGAACCGGCCCGGTGCCGGTGGCAATATCGGCACCGATGTCGTCGCCAAGGCGGAGCCCAATGGCGACACCTTCCTGATCGTCTCCGTCGGCATGGCGACGAACCAGTATCTCTACGCCAAGCTGAACTACGACCCGGCCAAGGATCTTGCCCCCATCACCATGGTTGCGCTGGTGCCGAACCTGCTGGTCGTCAACAAGGATCTCCCGGTCAAGGACACGGCTGAGCTCGTCGCCTATGCCAAGGCCAATCCCGGCAAGTTGACCTATGCCTCATCCGGCGTCGGGACCTCGGTCCATCTCTCCGGCGAATTGTTCCAGAAGCTGACCGGCACCAAGATGGTCCACGTGCCCTATCGCGGAACCGCGCAGGCAACGCAGGACCTGATCGGCGGGCGGGTCGACCTGATCTTCGACAACATCACCCAGGCGCTGCCCCATGTCCGCTCGGGTTCGATCCGCGGCCTCGGCATCACCACGGCGAGGCGCTCGGCGACCGCTCCGGATTTCGCGCCGATTGCCGACGTCGTTCCGGGCTTCGATGTCTCCTCCTGGTTCGCGCTCTTCGCTCCGGCAAAGACCCCGCAGGCCGTCATCGACAGGATCCATGCCGACACCAAGGCCGGGCTCGCCGATCCAGCGCTTCGGGCCAAGATGGACCTTCTGGCGGCCGAACCCGTCGGCAACACACCGGCAGAGCTCGGTGCTTTCCTTCAGGTCGAGATGAGGAAATGGGGCGACCTGATCCGAGAAGTCGGCGTCAAGGTCGAGTAAATCCTGAGCGGACCAAGCATCACCGCTTCGGAACCCTGAGCCAGGCAACGACGTTCTCCCTTCACGTTCGGCGCGCCCCTGGCGGCGCGCTTCACATGAGAAAGGGAGCGCGTCATGTCCACACTCATCATCATATTGCTGGTGATCCTGCTGCTCGGCGGCGGCGGGTATTATGGCCATCGCAGCTACGGCAATGCCGGCCTCGGCGGTGTCGTCGGCGTCGTTCTGATGGTCGTTCTGGTGCTTTGGCTGCTAGGTGCAATCGGGGGCGTGCCCGTCCGTGTCTGACGGGCTTCAGCTAGGATTGGCGAGGTGCCAGACCAGCATGGCCGCGGCGAGATCCTCGATCGCGGTACCGACCGACTTGAACAGCGTGATCTCGCCGTCCTCATTGGCCCCGGCGACTTCGCCGCGGCACAGTTGAGCCAGCGTGCCGGCGACCTTGTCCGCCTCATAAGCACCAGCCTTGATCGCGACCGCCACATCCCCGCCCTCCACCAGGGCGGCTTCAGTGTCGATGAAGACGCGCGCACGGTGCAGAGCCTCGTCATCGGCCTCGCGCATCGACAGATTGAAGGCGCCCACGAGGTCGAGATGGGCGTCGCGCTTCAGCCAGCGGCCCATGACAATGGGCTCTCGCGACAAAGTCGCGCAGGAAATCAGGTCGGCCTGCCGTGCGTCGCCCTCGAGGTCGTCGCTGACGCGCACGGTAATACCCTCCGCGGCCAGGGCTTCCACCACCGCCTCGCTTCCCTCGCGCCGGCGGCCCCAGATGGCGATATCCTCGAAATCGCGCACGGCACCGTGCGCCTTGATCAGGAAAGGCGCCAGCGCGCCCGAGCCGACCATCAGCATGCGCTTGCCATGGGGATGCCCGAGCTTGCGTGCGGCGAGCGCGGAGGCTGCGGCCGTCCGCCAGGCCGTGAGGCGCGCGCCATCAAGCGCGGCGAGCGGCGCGCCCGTCGAACCGTTCATGAGTAAGTATGTGCCCATCACGCTCGGCAGGCTCAGCGAGCCGTTCGACGGATAGACCGTGACGACCTTGGTGCCGAGGAAAGCCTCCGGCGCGGTCGGCCCGGTCCAGGCCGGCATCAGCAGAAGCGTGGCATGATCGGCCGGCCGTTCGATCTCGTGGTGATGGCGCACAGGCGTGACGATGTCGCCGCGAAAGGCTCCATCCAGCGCATCGATCAAGGCGGGGAAAGTGAGAAGGCGGTCGATCTCCGCCGCGGGGATAACGCGCATCTGTCTTTCGTCAATCAGTTGTTGCGGCTGGTCAGAGCCGGCAGGGCGGAATCGGGCACAGCGGCCCGCAATGACTGCGCCTCGCTGCGCAGAGCCTCGGCCTCGCGACGATTGCGTCGCGCCGCCTTGCGATGCTTGCCCTGCGCGATCCATGAGGCGAGGCCGCCGATCAGGACCCCCGCAGCAATCGCGGCCAGAACCACGGCGAAGAGCGGAAGATCGAAGGCCAGCGTCGGCGCGTCGCGGCTGAACGGATCGAGCGAGACCCGCACCGGGCCCCGGTTCGCGATCGAGAAGAGGACGATCGCCAAGGCGACCGGCACGAGGATCAGCGCCTTGAAGAAAGCTTTCATGGATTTTTCCTCGCGTGCCGCACGAGCGAGCCTGACATCCGGCCGGATGTCAGTGCTTGCCGTTCAGCCTCTGGCGAAGCTCCTTGCCGGTCTTGAAGACCGGCACGAACTTCTCTTCGACCTCGACCGCATCGCCGGTGCGAGGGTTGCGGCCGACCCTTGCGGCGCGGGCCTTGCGGGAGAATGCACCAAAGCCGCGCAGTTCGACACGGTCACCACGCCCCAGCGCCTTGACGACCTCGTCGAGGATAGCCGTGACGATGTTCTCGATATCGCGCTGGTAGAGGTGAGTGTTGCGCTCGGCGATGCGTTGAACGAGTTCAGATTTTATCATGTGTCCAATATAACCGATTGTATCAACATCACTTTTCGGCGACAGGCTGCCAGAGCGCCAAGGGCGCGTCAAGCCGCAGGCCAACCGGCTGATCGGCAGCCCGCGCAAGGATCACGGCCAGCGATTCCAGACCGGCTGCGCGGGCCATCGCCTCGCCAGCGCTCCACAGACCAAAGGCGGAGGCCTCGTTGCGACGGCGCCAGTCACGCACCGGCAAATCCTTCGCGACATTCTTCTCGCGCTCGAGCCAGGCGATCGCCTCCGGCTCGCCGCCGATCTCGTCGACCAGCTTAAGGCCGACGGCCTGCCGGCCGGAATAGACGCGGCCGTCCGATACGACGGCAATCTCGGTCTCTCCGAGCTTGCGGCGATCCCCGACGAGGCGCTTGAACCAATCGTAATTATCCTCGACCACGCGTTGCAGCGCGGCGCGCGCCTCATGCGAGGTCGGCTCAAAGCCGTTCGGCGCCGCCTTCAGCGGGCTCGATTTGATCTCCTCGACCTTGACCCCGACGGTGTCGAGCAGGCGGCCGACATTGGGAATCTGGAAGAGCACGCCGATCGAGCCGACGAGCGAGGTCTGGCGCGCCACGATGCGGTCCGCGCCCATGGCCGCGATATAGCCGCCCGAGGCGGCGAGCCCGTCAACGACCGCCACCATCGGCTTCTTGGCCGCCAGACTGCGCAGCGCGATGTGCAAGGCCTCGGAACCGCTGGTGGTGCCGCCGGGACTGTCGATCCGAACCACGACGGCGGACGCCCGACTGTCCTCGAGCGACTTGATGAGATCGAGCGTGCGCCTGTCCCCTGAGATGAAACCCGAAATGGTGACCCGGGCAATATGCGCGCGGGAGGTCGAACCGGGCGCGTTGCCGCTCCAGGCCAGCCCCGCGACGACAGCCGCCGCGATGACGCCAAGAACGGCGAGCAGGCGCCAGAGCGTCAGCTTGCGCCGCAGGTTGCGGCGGTCGGCGAGCAGGTCTGCATCGGACGACATGGGGTAAACGCTCCTGTGGTCACGGACGCTGGCTGGGCCCGTGATGTAGCCTCGCCGCAGCGACGGGGCAAGGCGACGCTCGGCCTCAGGCGTCGAGCGTCGCTCTTTGCCGATCGAGCGCCAACAGCGCAAGGCCACTTGCGACAGACCGGAAGGCGTCACCGATGTGAACACGTTCCGAGCCGAAGCGACGATCGAACAGGGCGCGCACGGCCGGGACATGCGATGTTCCGCCGGTCATGAAGACGGCCTCGATCGCACCGGATTCGACCTTGGCTTCGACGAGGGCGCGATCGAGCGCCGCCTCGATCGACGCGACGTCCTCGGCGATCCAGCTTTCGAAATCCGTCCGGCGGATCGTCCCCTCGATGCTGACATCCATCTGGCGGAAGTCCAGCACGGTCTCGTCCTGCGACGACAGCGCAACCTTGGCCGCCGAGACGGCGCGATAGAGTTCATAGCCAAGATCGTATTCGATCACGGTCAGCAGATCCTCGAGCTTGCCAGGCTCGACCGCGTCGCGGATCAGCGCCTTGAGCTCGGCCATGGTCTCGCGGCTCTTCATCAGCGAGAGCCTGTGCCACTGCGCGAAGGCCGCGTGGTAATGGGCGGGAATCGGCAGCAGCTTCTCGAAGGAACGATACTGCGAGCCCTTGCCGAGCCGCGGCGAAACGGCGTGTTCGATGATGCGATAGTCAAAGGTGTCACCGGCGACGCCGACACCGGCATGCGAGAGCGGGATCGCTTCCAGCCGCCCTGCCCCGCCAGGCTCGAAGCGCATCACGGAGAAGTCGCTCGTGCCGCCGCCGAAATCGGCGACCAGCATGGTCTGGGGCGTCTTCAGGTCGCGCGCATACCAGTAGGCCGCGCCGAGCGGTTCATAGGCGAAATCGACCTTGGGCATGCCAGCCTTCGCATAGGAGGCCGAGAGGCGCTTCACCGCCAGTTCCTCGTCCGGGCGCTCGCCGGCGAAGACGACCGGGCGGCCCGAGATCAGTGGCGTCTCCGAGAGATCGTCGAGCCCGGCACTGAGATCGGCGAGGAAGACGCCGATCAGGTCCTCGAGCCGATACAGCTTTCCAAACAGGCGCGTCTCCTGGAAGGCGCGGCTGGACAGATGCGTCTTCAGCGATTGCAGAAAGCGATGCTCGGTCGTCATGCCCAGCGCCATGTCGAGCGCATCAGGTCCGCTGACATGCACGACACGGGCCTGCGGCGGCCGGCCCTCGCGCCAGAACATCAGCGCCGAGCGGTAGGCGTCGACGGCGCCCTGCTTCGTCGCAAAGCTGCGGGTCGAGACCGAACCATCCGGCCGTGCCAGGGCGACCACGCTGTTGGTGGTGCCGAAATCGATGCCGATCGCGATGTCGTTCATGCCGCTTCCTTTCGCCGAAACAAAAGCCCGCGCGGATTTCTCCGCGCGGGCTGATGGATGTGTCAGGCCGCGAGACGCGGCCCGAAGATCACTTCTTCTCGGTGCTGGCCTTCTTGAGGGCCGCGCCGAGGATGTCGCCAAGCGAGGCGCCGGAGTCGGACGAGCCGAACTGAGCGATCGCTTCCTTCTCTTCGGCCATTTCCAGCGCCTTGATCGACACCTGGATCTTGCGAGCCTTCTTGTCGAACAGGATGACGCGGGCATCGACCTTCTCGCCAGCCGCGAAGCGCTCGGGGCGCTGCTCGGAGCGCTCGCGTGCGATTTCGGCGCGCTTGATGAAGGTGGTCATGTCGGTGCCGGTGATCTTGACGTCGAGACCGGCTTCCTTGACCTCGATCACCTCACAGGTGACGACCTGGCCCTTCTTGAACTCGCCGGCATCCACGAAGGGATCGCCGCCAAGCTGCTTCAGGCCGAGCGAGATACGCTCCTTCTCGACGTCCACATCGAGAACGACAGCCTGAAGCATGTCGCCCTTCTTGTATTCCTCGATGACCTGCTCGCCCGGACGGTTCCAGTCGAGATCGGAGAGATGGATCATGCCGTCGATGTCGCCTTCGAGACCCAGGAAGAGACCGAACTCGGTCTTGTTCTTGACCTCGCCCTCGACCACCGAACCCGACGGGTGGGTCTCGGCGAAGACCTCCCACGGATTGCGCAGGGTCTGCTTGAGACCGAGCGAGATGCGGCGCTTGACCTGATCGACCTCGAGGATCGCGACGTCGACTTCCTGCGAGGTCGAGACGATCTTGCCGGGGTGGACGTTCTTCTTGGTCCAGGACATCTCGGAGACGTGGATGAGGCCTTCGATGCCCGGCTCCACTTCGACGAACGCGCCGTAGTCCGTGATGTTGGTGACGCGGCCCTTGAGGCGCGCACCGACCGGATAACGGGCGGCGATGCCATCCCACGGATCGGCCAGCAGCTGCTTGATGCCAAGCGAGATGCGGTGCGTCTCCTGGTTGATCTTGATGATCTTGACCTTGACCGTCTGACCGATGGTTACGACCTCGGACGGATGGTTGACGCGGCGCCAGGCCATGTCGGTCACGTGCAGCAGGCCGTCGATGCCGCCGAGGTCAACGAACGCACCGTATTCGGTGATGTTCTTGACGACGCCGTCGATGACCTGCCCCTCTTCGAGGCTGGCGACCAGCTCGGAACGGGCCTCGGCGCGGGTCTCTTCGAGAACCGTGCGGCGCGAAACGACGATGTTGCCGCGACGACGATCCATCTTGAGGATCTCGAACGGCTGCGGCTGGCCCATCAGCGGGCCGACGTCGCGGATCGGACGGATGTCGACCTGCGAACGCGGCAGGAAGGCGACGGCGCCGTCGAGGTCAACGGTGTAGCCACCCTTGACCGTGTTGAAGATCATGCCGGTGACCTTCTCGCGAGCCTCATAGGCCTTCTCGAGCTTGACCCAGCTTTCTTCGCGGCGAGCCTTGTCGCGCGAGATCACGGCTTCGCCGAGGGCGTTCTCGACGCGGTCGAGATAGACCTCGACCTCGTCGCCAACCTTGATGTCCTGGTCACGGCCGGGGCCGGTGAATTCCTTGAGGGCGACGCGGCCTTCAGTCTTCAGGCCGACATCGATGATCGCCATATCTTTCTCGATGGCGACGACGATGCCCTTGATAACGGAACCTTCAAGCGCGTCGTTACGGGCGAAGGATTCCTCGAGCAGGGCGGCGAAGTCCTCGCGACCCGCGTGATAGCTTTCTACGGCTGACATGCATTCTCCTGACGCCGGTCGCGTATCCCGCGATAGCCGGCAAGCGCCGTTTGGGTTGGTGCTGCGGTCCGGACCGTCTCCGACGGCGCCTCATGGAGGCTGCCTCGCAGGGAGGCTGGCGGCGCTGAGCCGTCGAACATGATCCGTATCCGACGAGCTCGCTTCCAACACCAAACGGGAGCCAGCCTCAAAGGCCGCCCCCGGCTGTGATCGATCACGGCCCTTCGGACGAGGCGGATGTAGTCGATCAAGCGACGCACGGCAAGAGTTTTGCCCGTCAGCTGCTCGCAATCAGGTCGAAGCGCATGGCGCAGCGGCGCGCGATGGGAAGCCCGTGTATCCCTTCGCGCTCCAGAATGGCGCGGAGCCTTCCCTCGATCGCGCCGTCCTCGAGCGTCACGAAGCCGAGCCGGACATAGAAGCGTTCATTCCAGGCAAGAGCTCGGAAGGTGGTGAGTGTGAGGGCCCGCAGCCCACTTGCCCTGGCATGGCCGATGGCTGCGCCAACCAGGTGAGTGCCGATGCCCCTGCCCTGGCGGTCTGCACGGACCGCCAGCTCCCAGACATGCAATTCGGTGTCGATCCGCTCGGCACTGAGGAAGCCGACGACCTCGCCTGTCGCGTCAAGAGCAACCCAACTCGTGCCGGCGACGATGCTGGCGAGATGGGCCTCGGCCGACATCACGGCATCGTCCGCGATCCAGGCCAGGTCTGCTACCGTTCGGAAGATCTGGCCGGCGGAACGCTCGACCTCCGGAAGGCGGCCGGCATCCTGCGGCACGGCGAGGCGGATCGTGATTTCGGCCATGTCACATCCAGTCATTCATCGCTCCGCGGCACTCGGCAACCGCGTTGGACATACTCCGATGACCGATGGGGGTTCCAGTCCACGCGGCGACGGGATAGGGCGAACCGGCGGTGAGAACACCGAGAGAGTTGGGGCAGTGAATCATGACGACCGGGCGAACGGCCAGGCCGACGCACTATACCGGCGGATGCCTTTGCGGCTCGATCCGCTTCGTGGCCAAGGGCCCGGCCGAGAAGCCGCACACCTGCTCCTGCACCCTATGCCAGCGCCATACCGGAGCACTGACTGTCGCCTGGGTCGAGTTCGCCAGGGACGCAATCGCCTGGACCGGCCCCGGCGGGGCACCGTCGCTCTTCCGTTCGTCGGACTATTCGAGCCGGGCCTTCTGCCCGACCTGCGGCAGCAGCGTCGGCGCAGTCGATGACGATCCCGTCATGGCGCTGCTCCTCGGCAGTTTCGACAAGCCGCTCTCGGCGGAGCTGATGCCGACCTCTCACAGCTATCGCGACGGGCGGCCCGGATGGTGGCATGTGGAGGAAACAAAACGGGACGTCGGCGCTCCCTAGGTCCTTACAACTCGGCGCCCGGCCCCGCTTCCCCAGAGTTGCTCTTCATGCCACCTTGCGCGCCGCGCTGTCCGGCGCTGAGGAGAAATTCATGGGCTGGATCGTTCTCGGGCTCCTTGCGGCCGCTGCCATCTATCTTGTCATGACCTATAACGGGCTCGTTGCGATGCGGCAGCGGGTCAACCAGGCCTTCGCCGATATCGACGTCCAGCTGAAGCAGCGCCACGATCTGATCCCGAACCTTGTCGAGACCGTGAAGGGTTACGCCTCGCATGAGCGCGAGACCTTCGACGCGGTCGTCAAGGCACGCAACGCGGCCCTGTCGGCCCAAGGCCCGCAAGCCCAGGCAGCCGCGGAACAGCAGCTCTCCGGCGCGCTGGGCCGCCTGCTCGCTCTTTCCGAGGCCTATCCCGACCTCAAGGCAAGCGCCAATTTCCAGCAGCTCCAGAGCGAACTCAGCAATGTCGAGGACAAGCTCGCGGCGGCGCGGCGCTTCTTCAATAACGCCGTCGGCGAGTTCAACGCTGCGATCCAGGCTTTTCCGGCCGTGTTCTTCGCGCCGCAGATGGGTTTCACCCCGCGGGAGTTCTTCGATGTCGGCGAGCAGGCACGCGCGCAGCTCGATGTCGCCCCCACTGTGAAGTTCTGACCGGCTCAAGAACGGCAACGGAGCGGCGCCATGCCGGGTCAGGCCTTCGGGCTCTATACCCATATGCGCAACAACCGGATCCGGTCGGGTTTCCTGATCGCCGGGCTGTTCCTGCTGGTCTATCTGACAAGCTACGGCCTGATCCTGATTGCCTATGGCTATGGTGGGGTCGCGCGCGGACAGAGCGTCTATTCAGCGACGATCCACCTGTTCTGGTCCTGGTTTCCGTTCATCACGCTCGCGGCCACCGCCTGGGTCTTCATCGGCTTCAAGATCAATGTCGGACTGATCGGCGCGGTCACCGGCGCCAAAGACGTGACGCGGGAACAGAACCCCAAGCTCTACCGGATGCTGGAAAACCTCTGCATCTCGCGGGGGCTCACCGTGCCCAAGCTCTCGATCGTTGAAAGCGAAGCCCTCAATGCCTTCGCCAGCGGCGTCAACGACAAGCAGTTCACCGTCACGGTCACGACCGGCCTGATCCGGACCCTCACGGATGATGAGATCGAGGCCGTTCTTGCGCATGAGCTGACCCATATCCGCAATGGCGACGTCCGAATGATGATCATCGCGGTGGTGATCGCAGGCGTGATCTCGCTCATCGGCGAGATCATCTTCCGCAGCGTCGGGCGCGTGCGGGTTTCCTCCAACGATGACAAGAAGGGCAGCGGCGTCGCCATCCTGCTCGGCGTCGCCATCATCGCGATCTCCTGGCTGCTCGCCGTGGTGATCCGCCTGTCTCTGTCGCGTTCGCGCGAGTATCTGGCCGATGCCGGGGCGGTCGAACTGACCAAGAATCCGGACGCGATGATCTCCGCGCTGCTCAAGATCGCCGGGCGCGCCGATATCGACGGAGTGCCGTCGGGCGTCATGGACATGTGCTTCGAGAACGACCCCGACGATTTCGCCGACCTGTTCTCGACACATCCCTCGATCACCAAACGCGTGCAGGCACTCGTCGAGACGGCAGGCGGCCGGATGCCGGCGATGCCGCCGCATCCGCCCAGGATGTCAGAGCGTCAGGATCTGCCGACCATGGTCGGGACGGCGCGCGGTCCGTGGGGCGCCAGGCCGCAGGACTGACCCGCGGCAGCCTCGTGCTCAAGGCATCGGTCCGAAGAGTGGATTGCAGTCCTTTGGGAAAGCCGGTGCACACACAGAAGGTTGGTTCACCGGACCGGATACAGGATCCGGCCCCATGATCTAACACCCATCCCGGGCCCAGCGGAGGGCCTCCCCCAGCCGATCATCTCCCCAGAACAATTCGCCATCGCCAGTGACGAAGGCCGGAGCGCCGAAGATCCCGAGCGATTTCGCGAGTTCGGTCTCGGCCTTCAGCCTGCCCTTGACCTCCTCACTGCGCGAGGCCGAGAACGCGGAGCCGGGATCCGCGCCAGCCTCCTTCAGGGCCGCGACCAGTACGGCTTCCTCGGCAATGTTTCGTCCCTCGCAGAACGCAGCCCTGAACAGCGCCTTCGAGAAGGCGGGCATCCAGCCTGCCTCGCGCCCTGCGAGCGCGACGCGCGCCGCGACGAGGGAATTCTGTGGAAACGGGTTGGGCCGGACAAGCTTGATGCCGGCACGGGCGGTCTGGCGCTCGAGATCGCGCCACATATAGCGGCCCTTGTTCGGGAACAGATTGAAAGGCGACGTCGTCCAGCCCTGGCCGGCAAAGATCGGCCCAAGCAGGAAGGGCCGCCAACGCAGCGCCACTCCCGCTTCGTCTGCCACGGCTTCAGCCCGCAAGGCACTCAGAAAGGAATAGGGTGACGCGAACTCGTACCAGAAGTCGAGGACGGGACGATTCGGCATTCAGCCTCCAGGTCGGTCATCGGTTTGAGTCGCGCTCGGGAAGCTTCGACCTGTCGCGGCGCGACTGCAAGCACGCAGGACGCGTGTTGCACAATCGGCATCGTTGATACCGACCCATCACGGGATGACGTTTGATCGATCAGAAGGTTCCGATTGCGTCGTCCCGAGGGCTGCGATAGTGCGCCATTGAGCCGAAAACAGGGCCATCCACAGTCGAAGCGTCCCCGGCATGGAAACATGCCGTCAGAGCAGGAAGATCATCGATGTCCGACAAGCGCGTGAAGAAGGTCGTGCTCGCCTATTCCGGCGGCCTTGACACCTCGATCATCCTGAAATGGCTGCAAACCACCTATGAATGCGAGGTGGTGACCTTCACCGCCGATCTCGGCCAGGGCGAGGAGCTGGAGCCCGCTCGCCAGAAGGCGCTGCTGCTCGGCATCAAGCCCGAGAACATCCATATCGAGGACCTGCGCGAGGAATTCGTCCGCGACTACGTCTTCCCGATGTTCCGGGCCAATGCCGCCTATGAAGGCGTCTACCTGCTCGGCACCTCGATCGCTCGTCCGCTGATCGGCAAGAAGCTGATCGAGATCGCCGAGAGGGTCGGCGCCGATGCCATCTCCCATGGCGCGACCGGCAAGGGCAACGACCAGGTCCGCTTCGAACTCACCGCCTATGCGCTGAAGCCCGATGTCGTGGTGATCGCGCCCTGGCGCGAATGGGATCTGCGTTCGCGCGAGCAGCTCATCGCCTTCGCCGAACAGCACCAGATCCCGATCGCCAAGGACAAGCGCGGCGAAGCGCCCTTCTCGGTCGACGCCAACCTGTTGCACGCCTCCTCGGAAGGAAAGGTGCTGGAGGACCCGGCGCAGGAAGTGCCGGATTACGTCTACTCGCGCACGATCTCGCCCGAGGATGCGCCGGACAAGCCGACCTATATCACCATCGACTTCGCCAAGGGTGATGCGGTCGCCATCGACGGCGTCTCGCTTTCGCCCGCCACGCTCCTGGCGAAATTGAACGATCTCGGCCGCGACAACGGCATCGGCCGCCTCGATCTCGTCGAGAACCGCTTCGTCGGCATGAAGTCGCGCGGCATGTATGAGACGCCCGGCGGCACGATCCTGCACGCGGCGCACCGGGCGATCGAGTCGATCACGCTCGACCGTGGCGCGGCCCATCTCAAGGACGAGATCATGCCGAAATATGCGGAGCTGATCTATAATGGCTTCTGGTTCTCGCCCGAGCGCGAGATGCTGCAGGCGCTGATCGACAAGAGCCAGGAATTCGTCGCCGGCCAGGTTCGCCTGAAGCTGTACAAGGGCGGCGTCCACGTTGTCGGCCGCTCCAGCCCCTATTCGCTCTACGACCAGGATCTGGTGACCTTCGAGGAAGGCGCAGTCGCCTATGATCACCGCGACGCGGCGGGCTTCATCCGCCTGAACGCGCTGCGCCTGCGGACACTCGGCCAGCGCAAGAAGAAGCTCGGTCTCTGATCGGGCTTGTCCCTCACGCGCTGCGGCGTTCACCGCTGCAGCGCGGACCGGACCGCGCGATGAAAGAGAACGGCTCGGTCGCGCGCGAAACCGATCAGGCTGGCTGAGCCCGATCAGAGCGAGGTGCCGATAGTCTTGATCAGTCAGCGGCCGGGCCGAGCGTCCCGGCCCTGATCAACCAGGCTTGCAACAGCGTCAGGTGCGCCAGCGCAAACGCTCGGGTGCCAGCGTGTTCTGAAATGCCACGCCCGTGCGCCGGGCCGCGGCATAGTCACGCTTCAGCCGGAAATACCATTGCGCCAGCCGGTCGGCCTGACCCATCAGCAGCATTGTCGGCTTGCGCTCGAGACCCTGCTGGGCAAGTTCCAGGATATCCTGGTCCTGACGCAGAAAGGCCCGGGCGGCCCAGCGGATCGGCAGGCCCAGTGGCACCAGTTGCGGCAGGTCGGAGAGCAGCACATTCGTCAGCAGCGTCCGCTTCGCATCGATCGGCGTCGCGAAGGTCGCGTTCACGATGGTACGGTTGCCCACGGTGATCCGCTCGATCCGTTGTCCCGGCAACAGGAAATCCACTTCGGTCTGCGGCCGGCCGAGCAACCGATAGCCCCTGGAGTTCGCCGCCGCCGTATGGGCCGTCATCCGGAAGCCAAATGGCAGAGGGGCGAAGTCCTTGGTCTTCTCCCGCGCCGTCGCGGTTGGCCGCCACCACCAGGAATTATGGACGTAGCCGACATGGCCAGGATCGATCAGGCTGAGCACGCATAGATCGTAGGAGGCCTCGACCAGCACGGATACGGCGACGCGGCACCGCGGTACGCGCTGCAGCATCAGCTCGGGAACCGGCGGGGCCTCGGCCGGCTGCGAGCCCAGATAGACCCAGATGATGCCGTCCGCCTCTCGCACCGGAAAGCCCTGGACCCTGACCTGTCCGCGATCCGTCGCATCATCATGAACCAGGGTCGGCATTGCCAGGCACTGTCCGTCCGTGCCGAAGCGCCAGCCATGGAAGGGACATGTGAGAGCCACCCCGTCGAATTGTCCTTGCGATAGCGGCGCGCCCCGATGCGGGCAACGATCACGCAAAGCGAAGACTTCACCGCTGCGCCTGCGACCGATCACAATCTGTTCGCCAAGGATCGTCACGCTCTCGCGGGCGCCGGGAGCAAGTCGTCCCTTGCTCTTGGCGCAGTACCAGGCTTCGCGTGGCGGCTCGCGAAACTCGCTGGCCGCCGGCACCGCCTGCGCCACAGCATCGATCGGCGGGATCACTGAAACAGTCATTCGGGACCTTGGGTATCCTATGCCGCGCCGAAGGCTGGCGGCTCAGGCTCAAGGTCGACCTGGGGATTGCCGGTGCATTGCAGGCTGGTGTCGAAACGCACTGTCGCGCTCGGGGTGCCGGTTCGGATGCTCCCAAGGGCACTCGCGCCGGCGCAGCTAGAGCATCGGCCCAAAAAGTGGATTGCGGTTTTCGGGAAAAGCCGATGCAAGCACAAGAGGCTAGGTCACCGGACCGGATACAATATCCGGTCCGGTGACCTAGGCCGCGCAGATGAAGTGGCCGAGCTTCGTCACGGCTTGTCGACGATCCAGGTATGGGGCCGATCGCTGCCCTGCGCGAGCTCCTCGTGCCAATCACCCCGGGCATCCTGATAGACGATGCCGTCGGTGACGCCTGGTCGCTTCTGGCGGGCAGCGGCCTTGTTGGCCGCCTTGAGCGCGGCGTCATGCGACCGGAAGGTCTCGGATAGCGCACCGCCGACCTTGTAGGCCCAGCCGCCATCGTGCTCGACGATCTCGTACTTCACCATGACCATGGCCGTCCTCCGAGGATCACAAGCGGAACCGCCGGACGCCCCTCGGGTTCCACCGCCTCGAAGATAGTCCGAGCCGGCCCGATGATGAAGACCCAAATCGGCTTCGGCTACTCGCCGTTACCGCTATCAGCCGCGCGCAAACCTTCGAGCACCGGCATCGAGGTGACGTGATAGCCGGCATCGACATGATGAACGTCGCCGGTCACGCCGCCCGACAGATCCGAGAGGTAGTACAACGCCGAGCCACCGATCTCCTCGAGCGTCACCGACTTGCGCAAGGGCGAATTGGCCCGCTGCCATGAATACATGGCGCGCGCATCCGAAATGCCGGCGCCGGCAAGCGTGCGCACCGGCCCGGGCGAGAGTGCGTTGACGCGGATGCCGCGCGGACCGAAATCGGCGGCGAGATAGCGCATGCTCGCCTCGAGCGCCGCTTTGGCCACACCCATCACATTGTAGTTCGGCATCACCCGCGTCGATCCGCCATAGGTCAGCGTGATCATGCTGCCGCCTCTGGGCATGCGCTCGGCGGCGCGCTTGGCGGCTTCCGTGAAGGAGAAGCAGGAGATCACCATGGTGCGCGAGAAATTCTCGCGGCTGGTGTCGGCATAGAGGCCCTTGAGCTCGTTCTTGTCGGAGAAGCCGATGGCGTGAACGATGAAATCGAGCGTGTTGCGCTCGGGATCCCCACCCCAGGCCTCGTCGATCGCAGCGAAGGCGCCATCGACGCTTGCGATATCCTCGACATCGCAAGGCAGGACCAGCTTCGATCCGATGCTCTCCGCCAGCGGCTTCACGCGCTTGCCGAGCGCTTCGCCCTGATAGGTGAAGGCCATCTCGGCGCCATGGGCGTGGAGGGTCCGCGCAATGCCCCAGGCGATGGAATTCTGGTTGGCGACGCCCATGACGAGGCCGCGCTTGTTATGCATCAAGGGGAGCATGGGATGACTCTATTCGGGTCTT
Organism: Allobosea sp. 2RAB26; assembly: GCF_052115465.1. Classification (NCBI taxonomy): domain Bacteria; kingdom Pseudomonadati; phylum Pseudomonadota; class Alphaproteobacteria; order Hyphomicrobiales; family Alloboseaceae; genus Allobosea; species Allobosea sp. 2RAB26. The sequence continues at coordinate 251,638 of NZ_JBFRGS010000006.1, forward strand.
GGAAGGGTACTTAAGCAACAGGAAGTAAGACTGGATCAGGCGGGTAGGCTCGGCTCTTGCTACAGATGCTTGGCGATGGCTGCGGCCGTCGCCTTGGATGATGCCAGCGGCACGATCTCGAAGCGCGCGAGATCGCTCCATTCCAGCACCCATTCCTGCAGCACCGCGACATCGTCGCATTCCATCACCTGGAAGCAACGCGCCAGGTCTGCCTGGATCCAGCTGTCCACATAGCGCAGGCCATCGGGCATCATGCGGCCACGCTCGTGGAAGCGACGATAGATGTCCTTCACCCGCGCCTGGTCGAAATGCTCGATGACCATGAACAGCATGGAGGCTCAGACCTCCAGCCGCTTCATCACGATGGTCGCATTCGTTCCGCCGAAGCCGAAGGAATTCGAGAGCACGCAACCAAGGCCGGCATTGTCGATGCGCTTGCGCACGATCGGCATGTCGGCAAAGGCGGGATCGAGCTCCTCGATATGGGCGCTTTCGCAAATGAAATCGTTGTTGAGCATCAGGAGCGAATAGATCGCCTCCTGAACGCCGGTCGCACCCAGCGAATGGCCGGTCAGCGACTTTGTCGCCGAGATCGGCGGGCTCTTCTCGCCGGCGCCGAAGACCTCGCGGATCGCCTCGATCTCCTTGGCATCGCCGACCGGGGTCGAGGTGCCGTGAGGGTTGATGTAGTCGACCTTGGCCTTCACGCCCTGCAGAGCCATCCTCATGCAGCGCACCGCGCCCTCACCGGAGGGGGCCACCATGTCGTAACCGTCCGACGTCGCGCCATAGCCGACGATCTCGCCATAGATGCGTGCGCCGCGCGCCTTGGCGTGTTCCAGTTCCTCAAGCACCACCACGCCGGCCCCGCCGGCGATGACGAAGCCGTCGCGCCTGACGTCATAGGCGCGCGACGCCCGTGACGGCGTCTCGTTGAAATTGGTCGACATGGCGCCCATGGCGTCGAACAGGACGGAGAGCGTCCAGTCCAGTTCCTCGCAGCCACCAGCGAAGATCACATCCTGCTTGCCCCACTGGATCAGCTCATAGGCGTTGCCGATGCAGTGGTTCGACGTCGCGCAGGCCGAGGAGATCGAGTAGTTCACGCCCTTGATCTTGAACCAGGTCGCAAGCGTAGCCGACGCGGTCGAGGACATGCCCTTGGGCACCGCAAACGGGCCGACCTTCTTGGACGATCCGCTTTCGCGGGCCTTGTCATAGGCGTCGATCAGGGCGCGGGTCGAGGGACCGCCCGAGCCCATGACGATGCCGGTCCGCTCATGGCTGATCTCGCCGGCCTCGAGGCCGGCATCCGCAATCGCCTGCTCCATGGCAACATGGTTCCAGGCGGAACCGCCGCCATGGAAGCGCATGGCGCGACGGTCGACCACGCTGGCGGCGTCGAGTGTCGGAGCACCGCCGACGCGGCTGCGGAAACCATGCTCCGCAAATTCTGGCATGAAGGCGATGCCGGATTTGGCCTCGTGCAGCGAGGACAGCACTTCCTGCGTATTGTTGCCGATGGACGAGACAATGCCCATCCCTGTGACCACAACGCGTCTCATGCTCGTTTCTCCGGCTTTCTCGTCACGGACCGGACCTCGCGGAGGTCCGGTCTATCTTCTCAATCACGCGCAGATGGACCGCTCAGACGGCGAGCGCAAGGCCGGTGCGCGGTTTTACTCAGGCGCCTTCAGGCTTGAACAAGCCAACGCGCATATCTGAGACCGTATAGATTCGCTTGCCATCGGCCTCCAGCCAGCCGTCGGCGATGCCGAGCACAAGCTTGGACTTGAAGACCCGCTTGAATTCGACGCCGTAGACGACCTGCTTGACGCTGGGCAGGACCTGGTCCGCGAATTTCACCTCGCCGACGCCAAGTGCCCTGCCCCGGCCCGGCAGCCCGAGCCAGCCGAGGAAGAAGCCGGTGAGCTGCCAGAGCGCATCGAGCCCGAGGCAGCCCGGCATCACCGGGTCGCCCTTGAAATGGCAATCGAAGAACCAAAGATCCGGCCGGACATCGAATTCGGCGCGCACGAAGCCCTTGCCATGAGGACCACCATTCTCGGCGATCTCGGTGATGCGGTCGAACATCAGCATCGGCGGCAGCGGCAACTGCGCATTACCGGGTCCGAAAAGTTCCCCGCGACCGCAGCTGAGGATCTCCTCGTAGCTGAATGACGACTGACGCTCCATACTGCCCCGCTCCGTATCGACCGTTTGGCCAAGCCCTATCCGGCATTGGCGATGGTCATGTGCTCTCGGAGCCGTGCGTAACACGGGCCTGCGCCGAAACGAAAGGGCGCAACCCGGGTCTTCCGCCCGAAAGATCGGCGATCACAGGCTGCGCAAGCCTTGCGAGGCCGTCATGGCGGCCACCAGAACAAGCAACGCACCGACCGCACGACCAACCAGCATGGTTGCCTGGCGGTTGCCCGCAAGCACGGTGCGGCTGCCTGCCGCAGCGAGTGCGAGCGAGCCGTAGACCGCAAACTGCGTCCCGGCGATGATCAGGCTCAGGATCGCGGCCTGCAACCAGATCGCGCCCGCCTCCGGTCTCAGGAACTGCGGGAAGACGGCCAGCATGAAGAGATAGGCCTTCGGATTCAGCAGATTGGTCAAGGCCCCCTGCCGGAACGCTGTCCAGCCATTGCGACGCCGCGTCTCCAGGACCGGCGCGAAGGATGCGCCTCCGCGCAGCAATGCAAGGCCGATCCAGGCGATATAGGCCGAGCCCAGCAGCAGCATGACGTCGAAGGCCATCGGCACGAGCCGAAGCACCGCACTCACGCCCAGGACACCCACCACGACATGGCAGATGCCAGCCGCGATCACTCCCGCCGTCGCATAGAGGCCAGAGCGGCGCCCGCCGGCGAGCGCGTTCGCCAGCACGAAAGCCATATCCATGCCCGGCACGATGACGATACCGAAAACCAGACTGAAGAAGAGCCAGAGATGTGCGGTCTCGGACATGGCAGCCTCCGAACCATCAGCCGCGATCATGCGTGGAGAGGCACCCGAATCCTGTCAGGAGGCTGGCGGAAGCTTGCGAGCGCGAAAGCAAGGCCTTACATCTCATCTAAACTAGGCGCCGCATCATCGCGGCACGCCGATCACTGCAAACCAGAAGGACCAAGCCTGCGCATGAGCGATCTGATCTCCCAGAACCAGGGCTACGGATCGAGCGATCGGCAGGGCTGTCCGTTCCATGACGTACGCCAGCGGCTGCGCCGCGTCGGGCTTCGTCCGACACGGCAGCGCGTTTCGCTTGGTTGGCTGCTGTTCGCCAAGGGCGACCGGCACGTCAACGCCGAGATGCTCTATGAGGAAGCGATGAAGGCGCGCGTGCCGGTGTCGCTTGCGACCGTCTACAATACGCTGCACCAGTTTACCCAGGCCGGCCTGCTGCGCGAGCTCGCGATCGACGGCGCCAAGACCTTTTTCGACACAGACAATAGCGACCACCATCATTTCGTGGTCGATGGCGAGAATACGGTGATCGATATTCCAGCCTCGGCGGTCGACGTCGCGGCACTGCCGGAGCCTCCAACAGGTTACGAAATCGCTCGCGTCGATGTCGTCGTGCGTCTGCGCAAGATCGCCGGCTGACGCAACGCGTCCAGCCTTCACTCACAGGATGCCTATGCTGCGCGCCCTCGGCGCGGGCATTGTCGCGTCGCGAGGAGACCATGCGTGACCAATGAGCCGAGCAAGGCCCTGATCTCCCGCCGCAGTCTGACCGGCCTCGTGGCCCTGGCGCTGGTCACTCCCGCCGGAAGCGCGATCGCCGCGCCGATGGCATTACGCGGGACGGTCATCTTCCGCGAGCGCATCGCACTGCCACGGACGGCAATCGTCGAGGTCCGCCTGCTCGATGTCTCGCTGGCCGACGCGCCCGCCAAGACGATTGCCGAGACACGCCTTCGGGCGCGCCGCAATCCGATCCGTTACACGCTGCGTTTCGACCGCGCGCTGATCGAGCCGCGCCGGACCTATGCCCTGCAGGCGCGCATCACCGACGGCGAGCGCCTGCTGTTCATCAACACGACCCGCCACACCGTCTTCGACGGCGGCCGCAACGACACGACGATCCGGGTCGAACATGTCGCCCGCGACCAGGCGGAAGCGCCGCGACCCGCCACGCCGGTCGGGCGCTGGCTCGCCGAGGATATTCGCAGCGACGGCGTGATGGACCGGCTGCAATCGGTGCTTGAGCTCGCGGCGGACGGCAAGGTGAGTGGCACGGGCGGCTGCAACCGCATGAGCGGCAGCGCGACGATCAGCGGGTCCCAGATCGCCTTCGGCCCGCTCGCCTCCACGCGCATGGCCTGCACGCCGGCTGCGATGAATCAGGAAAGCAAGTTCTTCGCAGCGCTGGAAGCCGCTCGCGGCTGGCGCATCGACCAGCGCCAGGACAAGCTCGTCCTGCTGGATGCGGGCGGCTCGCCGATCATGCGTCTCGCCAGGATGTAGCGCGAAACGGGGATCAGTCGACCTTCTCGTTCGGGTAGACCCCCCAGAGACGCTCCTGCTTGATATAGCCGTTCATCTTGGCGACGCCGACGCGGCACCAGGAATTGGCGCAGTTCACCACATTGACGATCACGCCCGGCTGCAGACGGGCGGTCACGGCCGATCCGGCGTCGGCGTTCGCATGGAGCGTGAAGACCTCGTCCTTGACCTTCGACCAAGGGGCGACAAGGGCCGTGCGCCGCCCCGAGAGCAGGCTGTGCAGCACCCAGCCCTCCGAGCCGTCGGCATCGCGCACGCGGCGCCAGGTCTCGAATTCGGCGGTGATCTCGACGGGCAGACCGGCACGCTGGAACACCCAGCTCGTGCGATGCTCCTTGGAGGGACCTTCGCGCAGATTGACCCGGTCCGACTTCAGACTGACATAGCGCGGGATCGGCAGCCCGGTCACCGAACCGGCCGTCATGTCCTGGGCGAGAACAGCCGAGCCTGAGCCGAGATTTGCGAGCATTGCCGCCGCCAAAACCAGGCTCCGCATCATCAGACCGCTCATCCGCACCATCTCCGCATCACGTTCGCGCTCCGCCATGGTCCGGGTACCCGGCGAAGGGTCATGTTGTCATCCGACGCGCCGCCTTCTAGACACGAACCAGCGCGTGAACACGTCGTTCTCATTCCTGATACGCCTTGGTTAATGGCGGGTTGAGGCGGAACGGCGGCGTTGTCGCAGGGCTGCGGGGAGAGGAGCCGTCAATGACGAAGAAGAAGCCGCTGGTCGTGGTCACACGCAAGCTGCCGGCCGTCGTCGAGACGCGCATGCGCGAGCTGTTCGACGCCCGTCTGAATATCGACGACGCCCCGATGAGCCAGGCTGCGCTGGTCGAGGCGGTCAAGACCGCTGATGTGCTGGTTCCGACCGTGACCGACCGGATCGATGCAGGGATCATCGCCCAGGCTGGCGATCAGTTGCGCCTGATCGCCAATTTCGGCAATGGCGTCGACAATATCGATGTCGCCAGCGCCGTGCAGCGCGGCATCACCGTGACCAACACGCCAGGCGTATTGACCGACGACACGGCCGACATGACGATCGCCCTCATCCTGGCCGTGGCGCGACGGATTTCGGAGGGCGCCCGCATCATCTCGGACGACGAGTGGGGCGGCTGGTCGCCGACCTGGATGCTGGGCCGGCGCATCACCGGCAAGCGTCTCGGCATTGTCGGCATGGGCCGGATCGGCCAGGCGGTGGCGAAGCGGGCCGCGGCCTTCGGCCTCTCGATCCATTATCACAACCGCCGGCGCGTCGATGCGCGCATCGAGGAGGCACTCGACGCGACCTACTGGGATTCGCTCGACCAGATGCTGGCGCGGATGGATATCGTCTCGATCAACTGCCCGCACACACCGGCGACCTATCACCTGCTCTCGGCCCGCCGTCTGAAGCTGATGAAGCCCGACGCCATCCTTGTGAACACGGCGCGCGGCGAAATCGTCGACGAGACGGCGCTTGCGCGCATGCTGGAAGCGGGAGAACTTTCCGGCGCCGGTCTCGACGTGTTCGAGCACGAGCCCGCCGTGAACCCGCGCCTGCTCAAGCTGGCCCGCAGCCACAAGATCGTCGTGCTGCCCCATATGGGTTCGGCAACGCATGAAGGCCGGGCCGATATGGGTGAGAAGGTCATCGTCAACATCAAGACCTTCATGGATGGTCACAAGCCGCCAGACCGCGTGCTGCCGAGCATGCTGTAGGCGACGGCCCGATCGGGCCAGAACAGCTCCCCAGGATCCGCTTGGTCCACCCAATTGAAGGCAAGGTCAGGCTGCAGCAGCTCGCTCAGCCGGAGGAAGCGGGCATTCCGACAGGCTGGCGAGATCATCGAGATCGGCCGCGTGCTTGCGTCCCCAGTCGCACAGGGACCGGATGATCGGCTCCAGGCTGTGCCCGAGTGCGGTCACGGAATAATCGACGCGCGGCGGCACTTGCTGAAGGATCTCGCGATGGACGAGCCCATGCTCTTCCATCTCGCGCAATTGCTGGATCAGGACCTTCTGGCTGATCCGCGGCATCTGCTTCTTCAACTCCGTGAGACGCCTCGGCTGATCGAAGAGCTGGTAGAGGATGATCGCCTTCCAGCGTCCCGCAATCACCTTCAGCGCGCGCTCGACCGGCTGTACCGGCAGCCGCTTCATCGGATCGGCCATGGTTACCTTCCGGTCTGTAAGAGACAAATCGGTGTGTAGTCGTTGGACCGCATCATAGCCCAGAACGCCCGGCAGGATCATTCACTGTCGCGAGGCGCCCATGAAGGCCATCCAGATCAGCCGCTTCGGCGGCCCCGATATGCTCATACCCACCGACGTCGCGAAGCCGCTCCCCCGCCCCGGCGAGGTGCTGATCCGCGTCCGCGCAGCCGGGGTCAACTTCTTCGAGACGCTACAGAGGCAGGATCGCTATGGCGCGACGCCCGTTCTGCCCATGATCCCCGGCGTCGAGATCGCCGGCACGATCGAGACTCTCGGCGAAGGGGCCTCCGGCTTTCAGCGCGGCGATCGGGTCGCCGTCCCGCTCTTCGCGGCCGGCATCTTCTCAGGCGGCTACGCTGAATATGTCGCAGCCGATGCGGCTCACGTCGTTGCGCTCCCCCAGGGCCTTCCGTTTGAGACAGCCGCGGCCCTGATGGTGCAGGGCCTGACAGCCCACCATCTCGTTCGACAGGCACAGCCTGCGGGCAAGACAGTCCTGATCAATGCCGCGGCAGGGGGCGTCGGCAGCCTGCTCGTGCAGATGGCCAAACGTGCGGGAGCGACGCGTGTCATTGCGGCAGCAAGCTCGCAGGACAAGCTCGCCCTCGCCCGGGAGCTCGGGGCCGATGCGGGCGTCGATTACACGCAACCCAATTGGGGTGTTCAGGTCCAGGCCGCGACCGGCGGCGCGGGGCCCGACATCATCTACGAATCAGCGGGCGGAAAGATTGCAGTGACAAGTCTGGAGCTGCTCGCTCCCTCCGGCTGGATCGTCCTCTTCGGAGCGCTGAACACCCGGGATGCTGGACTGGACATGTCCCAGTTGCAGAAGCTCATCTCCAGCAATCAATTGCTTGCCGGTTTCAGTCTGCTGCCGCTACTGACCGCTGAGAACGTCAAAACCGACCTCGCCATGCTATTCGGCCTGGCCGAGCGTGGCGAGCTCACCGTGCTTTCCGGCGGCAGCTTCCCTCTGGAGCAAGCGGCCGCCGCGCATGAAGCATTGGAAAGCCGGCGTTCGGCCGGCAAGATCGTGCTGGTGCCCTGAGCGAGGCTGGCCCAAGAGCATGCTGCGAAAAAGTGGCAACGGTTTTCGCACCAAGCATGCTCTAACTATGAGAGTCGATCACGTTTTCTGCGTTTGGACGATTTCGTCCAAACGCAGCGTGATCTAGCCGACGCGGGCTGTGTCGAACTGGCCCGTCTTGCGGAAACGCCAGAGATAGGACGGCACGATGGCCTCGACCGAGGTCGGGGTGATTCCGATTCCCTCGAAGCAACGCCCCTCCGCCTTCGCCTGCTTCGAGACGACATTATCGATCTCGAGCAGCGTGACCTGATCACGCGTCAGCATCAGCTCGTCCGGCAGCAAGCCGAGCGTCAGGGTGTTGACGATTTCCAGAATGCGCGCCTGAAGCCGCGCCAGCGGGAACGGCAGCGACGCCAACACACGCTTGCGGCCGGTCACCTCGCAAACATAGGTCAGCAGCTCCTTGAAGCTCTTCACCTCAGGCCCGCCAAGTTCGTAGATTCGGCCGCCAGTGATCGTCCCGTCGATGGCGCGCGCCGCAGCCTCGGCGACATCGCCAACGAAGACAGGCTGGAACTTGGTCTCACCGCCGCCGATCAAGGGCAGGACAGGCAGCATCCGGGCGAGCGAAGCGAAGCGGTTGAAGAAGGAATCCTCCGGCCCAAAGACGATCGAAGGGCGCAGGACGATGGCCGAGGGAACCAACGACAGAACGGCAGCCTCGCCTTCTGCCTTGCTGCGGTCGTAGGCGGACCGTGATTCACGCGCGGCGCCAATTGCGGAAACCTGGACCAGACGGGTGATGCCGTGGGCAGCGCAGGCCTGCGCGACGGCACGAGCACCATTGGCCTGAACGGCCGAGAAGCTCTGCCGGCCGCCTTCCTGGAGAATGCCGACGAGGTTGATCACCGCATCCGCGCCACGCACCGCAGCAGCAACCGAATCGGGATAGCGCAGATTCGCCTGCACCGACATGATCTGCCCGACGGTGCCGAGCGGCTGCAGGAAACCGGCGAGATCGGGCCGGCGCACCGCGACGCGCACGCGGTATCCGCGCTTGACCAATGCACGCACAACATGGCGGCCGATGAAGCCGGAGCCGCCGAAAACCGTGATCAGCTGCGAGGACGGGGTCTGGGTGGCCATATTTCTCAAGCTCCGCCGAGGACTTGCCGCTGTCCTAGTGGATCGAACCTGCGCTGTGAAGGCGAACATTCCACAGATAGGCGCATGCCGGCTCGATATCCCCGTTGACAGCCTCCATCCGCCCCCGTAAACGAACCGCCGTTGCCCAGGTGGCGGAATTGGTAGACGCACCAGCTTCAGGTGCTGGCGCTCGCAAGGGCGTGGAGGTTCGAGTCCTCTCCTGGGCACCACTCTTTATCGCTTCGGCGCCGAAGAGTTAGGTTTTGTAAAGACTTGTGGCCGACTGCCTTCAGCAGGCCGCTCTACAAAGGTCGATTGCAAGACCACCTCCCCTCGCTACCAAGAGGGGGTATGACGACATGATGATCCGGGCGCCCGCCGACCTCTTCAAGGTCGCGCGCGGCTGCACCGTGACGCTGCCATCAGCATCCATTTCGAGACCATCGCCAACGCCGCCAACGTCCCGGTGCAACCGCGGATCAGGGGCACAGCGCCGTCCGGCGGCGAGACTGTCATAGCCAGAGCACGCTTCGTCTACGCTCTGCAGCCCCTTCATCTCCTCACGGCGCCGTAAGCGGAGCAAAACCCGTCGAGAGATCGTGCCCCGCATATCCATCACGACGGGAAACGCCCTAACGTCGCGTCATTGATTCGGCTGACGAGCGGCATTGCCGCATGTTGAGGGGCGACGGGACTATGCTTCGAGGGGAAGCCAAGCGCACAGCGCTTGGGTTGAGGACGGCGTGCGCGCTTGTCGCGGCCGGTGTGGCAGCCTGCTGGAGCCTGGCGCCCCATGCGGCACAGGCGGCAGAGAATGGCACCGGTTTCTATCTCCTCGGCGGTCGCGGGCCGATGGCGGGATATCTGCCTCCGCCCGGATTCTATTTCGAAAGCGACACCTATTCCTACGACGCCAAGCTCGATGCGCGGAAATCGCTTCCGACGGGCGGCAGGGTCATCGCGAATGTGCGCAGTCAGGCGCGTGCCGACTTCCTGAATGGCACCTGGGTGACGCCGTGGCAGGCCTTTGGCGGCAATCTGGCGGTGGGCGCCGTCCTGCCCGTCGGGCGTGTCACGGTCTCGGCAGGCGTCGAACTCGATTCGCCGCGCACGAACACGGTCGTCGGACGCTCGCTCCGCGACAAGGCGACCATCGTCGGCGACCCCGTCCTGTCCGCCACATTGGGATGGCATTCCGGCAAGTTCCACTGGAGCACGACGGCGCTCGTCAATGTGCCAGTCGGCGACTATCGCAATGGGCAGCTCGCCAACCTCGCCTTTCATCGCTGGGCGAGCGATCTCTCCGGCGCCCTGACCTGGTTCGATCCGGAAACGGGCATTGACCTCTCCACAGCGGTCGGCGTGACCTTCAACGGCACCAATCACGCGACGGACTACCGGACAGGTACCGAGTTTCACGTCGAATGGGCCGCGTCGAAGGCTATCACCAGCGCGATTTCGGCCGGCATCATCGGCTACCACTATCAGCAGGTCACGGGTGACAGCGGCGCCGGCGCCCAGCTCGGCGCCTACAAGGGACGGACCACGGCCCTGGGTGGAACGATCGCGTATAATTTCGAGATCGGCAAAACGCCGATCTCGGCGCGCATCAAGGTGCTGCGCGAGTTCAGCGTGGAGAACAGGGCGCGCGGGACGGTGGGTCTGCTCACGGTGTCACTCCCCCTCACCGCGTCTCGATAGCCAATAGACGAACGGCCGCGCCGGTCTTGCCAGCGCGGCCGTTCAGAGTTTCAGCTTGCAGGCCTCCCCCTTCGGGCCGCCGGCTTATGCAGCGGGCCGAAGGTCCGAACTTTCCTGCCTGCTCGTTTCCGCCTGCTACTTGGCGAATTCGAGCGCCGGCGGCGTCAGGTTGATCTTGAACGGCGCAACCCGCAGGGCCTTCGCATCCAGATCGAAGCTGTTCAGATCGACCGCGCGCAGGACCTGATCCTTGTAGCCCTTGATGTAGTATTTCTTGGCCCGCAGGTCGGCGACCGAGGTCCACTGGGTGTATTCGAGCTCACCGCCCTTCGCAGCCGAATCGATGAAGCCGATCGGGATGTCGAAATTGTTCATGATGTGCTCGACCAGGCGCACGGTCTGCGGACCATCGGGAAGCTGCTTCGCCGACGCGGCATAGCCGAGCGCACGAATGAAGCGCGAGGGCGGCGTCGGGTCGCCCGGGATGCCGAGCAAGCCGGAGCCCTGACCGAACGGCGCAAACGTCTTCCCACCGATTTTCAATGGGTCGGCCGATACCGGCGACATCTTCACGTAGTTTCGGATGTTGTTGAGGTGCCAGTCGAAGGGCGGCGAATTGGTCAGGACGCCCATCGGGTTGTCATAGACCTTCAGCTTCCCGTCGATCGGCTCGATGACGATCGAGGCGCCGGTCGCATCATGGATCGGGAAATGGAAGGGCAAGGTGAAGTTCACGATCGGCGCAGGCAGATCGATGATCGCAGTCTTGTCGAGCGCCGCCTTCACCTCGGCAACGGTCGAGAAATTCGACAACACCCAGCTCAGGAACTCCCACGGTGCCAGAGCGGTGCGCCCATCGGCCTTCTCAGGCGGCGTATAGCTGGCGAAATCGGGGAAATAGAGCGCGCCGCCGGCGAGCCCCTTCTCGTTCATGCCGTCCGAGACGAAGGGCTGGCCGAAGCTCATGACGCCGACAAAGGCGTAACGCGCAGTCCATTTGATGCCGGGCACATTGCTCGGGCGCGTCCCGACGAACTCGTAGTTGCGCGGCACGACGACGACATCGGACTGGGTCTCGATCGCGTATTCCAGCGTGCGGCCATAGACCGGCGTTCCATCCGCCGCCATCAGAAGTATATTCGTGCAGGCCTGAACCGGCATCACCCCGGCCATCAGGCCAGCCAGCGCGGCCGCGATGCCCCGCTTAACAAATCCCCAACCGCCCAGACGCATGCCACGTTTCTCCAAGGTAATGCGGCTGTCTTGTTAGGCGGGCGGGAGCCCAATAATCGTGAACGGCTCCGGTCAGCGCTCAACTTTTGAGCGAAAAGAACAAAGTCAGTAAACCTGCACTTAATGCCGACGCCCCCCGCCTGAATGGCGCTCAGGGCGGCCGGATCGCACAGGCTCAGAACAGGAATTCATCGACATCCGCTTCTGCAGGCACGGCGACCGGCGCACGCGCCCCGGTCACGAATCCGCAAGCCTCGAGCACGGCGGTATGGATCTGGCGTTCCGCCGCCATGGTGTAGTTCGGCCAGATTTCCTGCTCGATGAAATCCCCGACCCGCGCGAGCAGATGCGCCTCCGGCAGTTGTGCGCCGGCCGCGCGCAGCAGTTCATGCGCCGCCCCCGTGATGAGATCACGCATGGCTCCGGTGCTCGAGAAGGACAATCCGGCCTGCTCGATCACGGCGCCGAACCGTTCTCCCTCCCGCAGCAGCTCGTCCAGGCTCGCACCGAGCCGGTCGCCGCTATGGCGCATGGTTGCGAGCGAGCTGCGCATCGTCAGGTCGCGCGAGGCGAAATAGGCAGCGTCGAGCCTCCCCTCGCATTTGAGCCCCGATGAGGCGGCCTGCATCTGCGTGAAGGCTGGAGTCAGCTTGCGCGAATCGGTCGACACTTGATCGGCCGCGAACTTCAACTCCTGCGCAATCACCACGAGGCTGCGCCCACCGGTGCCGATACGAGCCGCGCGCAGCCCTGCATTCATGCCGATCAGGACGATATTCGCAGCGGTCGCAGCAAGCGCCTCGACCGTGCCCTGGCAGGTGTCGAGAACGCTCGCCACCGCTTCGGTGACGCGATCGACGCCCGCACGGGCGATGTCGCATCGGCCCAGCAGCACTGAGGCCTCGGCGAGGTCAGCCTCCAGCTCCACCAGGAAGGATGCGGCCCCGCCATTGCCGCCGCGATAGAGCGACCTGACGAGATCGATCAGCTGCGTGGTCTCGCGGTCGAGCAGGATCAGCGCGCTGTTGATCTCTTCGACATCGGGACCGAGCGCTCCTGACGCTGCTTCAAGCTGCGCCGACTGAAGCCGGAGCAGCACGTTGACACAGGCGGCGCGTGTCTCGCCGTCCTCGTCGCCGACCGCTCCAGGCGCCTCACCCAGGCGCAGCCCGGAAATGGCATGCTCCAGCCTCTGGCGCATGCTATCACCGGACTGGAGAGCGATGATGGCGCCTCCGGTCGCCAATGTGATGCGGCCCGAGATCGCGGCAGCCTCTTCCGTCAGCGCGACGCTGCGGCGCTGGCGCTCGATGACCTCCGCCAGCGTCTGGCCGAGCTTGCCCGCCAGGGCTGCCAGGGATCTGCCATAGCGTCCTTCGAATTCGCGCTGCGCCGTCAGTGCGGAATCCAGAAGGCTGCAGAGCTGCGCCTGGTCGCGCGCGCAGCGCTCGATCGTGCGTTGGGCCTGCGTGGTCAGCGTGCCGATCTCGCCGGCGAAGTCGCCGAAATCGCTCCCGACCATCGGAATGGAGATCGCCTCGATCCGCGCGCTGCGTGCGAGGATGGTGATGAGCCGCATATGCTCGAGCAGCCGTTCCAGGGCCTGAGAGGCGTTGTGGCTGTGAATCGACAGATCCTGAAGCGCGCTGGTTTCGGCGGAAAGGTCGTCATTCAGCGTGCGTAGCTCGCCGGCGAGACGATGCAGCGCCGTACGGGCCTGTTCGATCTCGCTGCCTGCGAGTTCGCTCGACAAGGCGGCGAGCTGCTCGTTCAGCGCCTGGAACAGTGTCAGGCCCTCGCCAAGCTGCTGCCCGGCCGTGGCGAAGGTCACATCGATCGCGCGCGCATTCGCATCGAGCGACTGGATCAACCTCGGTAGTCCTTCGTTATTCCGGAACATTCTGCCCCCAACGCATTGCGATTCAGCCCTCAGGCGGTTTGGGCGATCTCGCCTGCCCCGCCGCGCCCGAGATGCGGCCAGGCCATGATTTCCTGCGGGACCCGCGCAAGGCCGACCACGCGCTGAGCTGCTCCAAGCTCGATGGCTTCCTTCGGCATGCCGAAGACGACGCAACTCTCCTCGTCCTGCGCGAGCGTGTGGGCGCCGGCCTTGCGCATTTCGAGCAGCCCGCGGGCACCGTCGTCGCCCATGCCGGTCATGATCAGGCCGAGTGCGTTGGCACCGGCATACTGGGCGGCCGAGCGGAACAGCACATCGACGGACGGGCGGTGACGCGAGACATGCGGGCCATCCTTGATGGCGACGCGATACTGCGTGCCGGAGCGCTGCAGGAGCATGTGACGATTTCCCGGCGCAATCAGGACGCGGCCGGCGCGAAGCTCGTCGCCATCCTCGGCCTCCTTGACCTCGACCGCGCAAATGCCGTTCAGCCGCCGGGCAAACGCGGCGGTGAACTTTTCGGGCATGTGCTGCACCACCGCAATGCCGGGACATGTGACCGGCAGGGCGGTGAGAACCTCCCGCAGGGTCTCGGTCCCCCCGGTCGAAATCCCGATGCAGACGATGCGATCCGTCTCGCTACGGACACGTCCCGGGACCGGTGGCGGCATGATGACATCCGCAGTCAGCTTCTTCTCGACGGGCAGGCGGGCCTGCCTGGGGCGCAGCCGCGCCTGCGCGGCGGCCCTGACGGAGTGCCTGAGCCGGTCAGCCGTCTCGATCAGGGCGTTGCGCGTGTCGATACGCGGCTTTGGCAGCACGTCGACCGCACCGGCTTCGAGCGCATCGAACAGCGCCCGCGATCCCGCCTCGGTCAAGGTCGAGCAGATGATCACCGGGATCGGCCGCTGCGCCATGATCTTGCGCAGGAAGGTGAGCCCGTCCATGCCCGGCATCTCGATGTCGAGGATCATGACATCGGGCAATTCGTTCTGCAGGCGGCGCACGGCAGCAAAGGCATCGGCCGCCGTTCCCATCACCTCGATGCCCGGATCGTCGTTCAGGATCGAACTGAGGACCTGGCGCACCGAGGCGGAATCGTCGACGATGAGCACGCGGATCGGTGGGCGGGTCATGCTGCTGACATCCTGGGCGCGGCGGGATCGGCCTGATAGACGGTCGGGACGACCTGCTGCAGTCCGGCGATGCCACTGCCCGCCATCGATTCGGAATGGCCAAGCATCAGGTAGCCGCCGGGGCGCAGATGCGACACGAGGCGTTCGATGACGGCCCTCTGAGTCGGCCCGTCGAAATAGATCAGCACGTTGCGGCAGAAAATGACGTCGACGTCCCGGTCGAATGGATAGCTCACGTCCATCAGGTTCAGGCGCTCGAAATGGACCTTTCGGCGCAGCTCCGGCGTGACCCTGACGACGTCCTGCCGCGGATCCTTCGATCTCATGAGATAGCGCTGCTGCATGGCCAGCGGCACCGGAGCGACGAAGGGGCGCGGATAGATGGCCGCTCTCGCCTCGCGCAGGACCTCCGTCGAGATGTCGGTGCCCAGGATCGAGAAGCGGATCGGTTTGGCGGCGTTCACCAGGTCCTGCAGCACCATCGCAACCGTGTAGGCTTCCGCCCCTGTCGAGCAGGCAGCGCTCCAGACCTTCAGGCCCGCCGGAATCGAGCTGTGCCGCCGCAGCAGCTGCGGAACAGCGACATTGCCCAAAAACTCGAAATGGCTCGGCTCGCGAAAGAAATCGGTCTTGTTGGTGGTCACGCAATCGATCAGGTGAACAAGCTCGTCGTCGAGCCCGCCGCGCTCGAACAGATGGGCGCCGTAGCCGGACACCCCCGCCAGGCCAAGCGCGCGAGCGCGCTTGCGCAGCCTCCCCTCGACCATGGTGCGCTTCGTCGGCGGCAACTTGATGCCAACGCGGCTCTCGATGATCGCGGCGATGGCCGAGAAATGCTTGTCAGCCAGATAGTCCGAGGAGTGCGACATCGTTGGCCTCATCGGTCTCAGGCTGCCTTGCCGGCAGCGAGATCAGCCAGGGGAAGGCCATCGGCTTCCATCAGGCGCTCGAGATCGAAGACGACGATGAAAGCTTCACCCTTGCGCCCGATCCCGCCTATGTAGTTCGACTGCCAGCGGCCGCCGACATCAGGGGCAGCTTCGGTCTGGTTGTCGTCGAGACCCGTGACCTCGAAGACCCGATCGGCGACGAAGCCTACGCCCAGCGTCCGGCCCTTGACCGGCACATCCAGAATGATGATGCGCGTCGCGTCGGTCGGCTCAGTGCGCGGCAGCCCGAGCTTGGTCCGCAGATCGACGATCGGGTAGCCGGCGCCGCGGACATCGATCATGCCGAGCAGGAAGGCCGGCGCATGTGGCAGCTTCGATATCGGGCGCATGTCGAGAATCTCGCGGACATTGCGGATATCGATGCCGAAGAGCTCCTGATCGATGCCAAGGGTCAGGTATTGGGCGGTGTCGGCCATGGAAGACTCGCGATGCGGCTAGGGAACCAGGCGGATTGGAGGGCAGCAGGACCGGCCCCGCCTCCTGGGCGGGGCCGGTATCCGCTCAGGCGCGGTGGAACGCGGCGTCGTGCTGATCCTCGCCGCCATCCATGTCAAAGGCGAAGCCGCCATTGACGACCTTCTTGGCCGGGCGCAACCCGGAGACAGGCGCCTTCTTCGGCTGGATCGCCGTCGCCATGGCCGTGGCCTTGCCGCGCAGCTGGGTGACCGCCCTGTCGACACCAACCGGGCGCTGACTGTTCTTGCGCGTGCTGCCTTCATCGAGCCGGAAGAAGGCGATCGTGGCCTGCAGCGTCTCGGCCTGAGCCGAGAGCTCCTCGGAGGTCGCGGAGACCTGTTCGGAGGCGGCTGCGTTCTGCTGCGTCACCTTGTCGAGCTGCTGGATCGCCTGATTGATCTGGGCAGCGCCGACATCCTGCTCGCGGCTGGCGGAGGTGATCTCCTCGACCAGCTCGGCGGTCTTCTTGATATCAGGCACCAGCCTGGCCAGCATGGAGCCGGCTTCCTGCGCGACCTTGACCGTATCGGCCGACAGCGTCCCGATTTCCGCCGCAGCCGCCTGGCTGCGCTCGGCGAGCTTGCGCACTTCCGAGGCGACCACCGCGAAGCCCTTGCCATGCTCGCCGGCACGGGCCGCCTCGACCGCCGCGTTCAGCGCCAGCAGATCGGTCTGACGGGCGATCTCCTGGACGATGTTGATCTTGGCGGCAATGGTCTGCATCGCGTCGACCGCCTTGCCGACGGCAACGCCGCTCGCTTCGGCATCCTTCGCCGACTGCGAGGCCATCTTCTCCGTCTGGCTGGCATTCTCGGCGTTCTGCTTCACATTGGCCGCCATCTCCTCCATCGATGAGGAGGCTTCCTCGGTCGAAGAGGCCTGCTCGGTCGAGCCTTGCGAGAGCTGTTCGGCGCTGGCCGACAGTTCCTGGCTGCCCGAAGACATGTTCTCGGCAGCACTCGTCACCTGCCCGACGACATCACGCAGCTTCTCGACCATGTTCTCGAGAGCGATGCCGAGCGTGTCCTTCTCCGACAGCCTCTTGGCCTCGACCGTGAGGTCACCATTGGAGATCGCGTTGGCGACAGCGGCCGTGTCGTTGAGATTTGCCGTCATCGTGTTCAGCGCGGTGACGAGATCGCCGATCTCATCCTTGCTCTTCACCGAGATCGACTGTCCGAGGTCGCCGATCGCAACCGCATTGGCGAGACCGACCGCGCTCGACAGGCCGCGGCTGATCGCAAGGGCGATCCAGGTGGCGGCGATGATGGCGATCAGCAGCGAGCCCAGAATGATGCCGATGAGCAGCGTCTTGGCGAAGGCCGCCTGTTCGCTTGCTTCCTTGGCTGCCGCCGCGGCGGACTGCTTGATGAAGTCGGTATACTCATCCAGCCCCGCCATCATCTCGGTGACGGCTTCGCTGCCTTCGCCCATCGAGAGCGTGCTGGCCTTGATGTTGCCCGCCTCGCCCGCGACGGCTGCGATCCGAAGCGCCGAATCGATACCCTTGTCGAAGGCGGCAAGCATGTTTGCCGGCGACACGCCCTGCTCCGCGATGGGGGCCGCAGTCTTGGCGAGCGCAGCGCGGACGTCGCGAGCCTGTTCCTCGGCAGATTTTTGCAGCTTCTCGACATCGGCAACGGTCGTCGCGCCGAACAGCTGCCCGATCGACCGCGTCAAGCGCAGCCATTCCAGCCGCACCGACTGGAAATCGAGAGCCAGCCGCAGCGCCTCCGGCGAAGCGGACGGTTTGGCGAGCTCGCTCAGGAGCGCCGTCGAGGCGACCGTCACGCCCTGGATGAGCGGCGTCATCTCGCTGACCC
Source organism: Allobosea sp. 2RAB26 (assembly GCF_052115465.1). Lineage (NCBI taxonomy): Bacteria > Pseudomonadati > Pseudomonadota > Alphaproteobacteria > Hyphomicrobiales > Alloboseaceae > Allobosea > Allobosea sp. 2RAB26. Next base: position 269,727 of record NZ_JBFRGS010000006.1, read on the forward strand.
AGAGTTCCGCAGCACGATTGTTCGAGTTCAGCTTGGCGTTGCGGATGACCTCGTCCTGCGCCGCGAAGAAGCGATTGATCTTCGGCGTCAGAGCCTCCCAGCGGCGCTTGCCGGCGTCACTGGCCTGAGCCTGGATCCGCTCCTTGAGCTTCACGGCGTCGAGGCGGTTCTGGACGGCACTCGCCGCATGAGCGAGCGTTTCCTTGTCGGTTGCCGCCATGACGGCATTCTTTTCCGAGCGCACCGACCTGTTCATCATGCTGCGAACGTCGCTGATCTGGTCCAGCCGGTTGGTCCAATTGATCAGCACGTCCTGCGTCTCGGACATGTCGGACAGCCTCTGATAGGAAAGTCCGCCTGCCACCATGGACAGGGCAATGACCATGCCGAAGGCACCGGCCAGTTTAGTCTTGATCGTCAATCTCATAGTCAGTCCCCGATAAGCAACGTGAAGGGTGTCTTGCGCTGGATGGGTAGCGCTTCAGCTCAGAATTTTCTCGAGATCGGGAACGATGACGAATTCGTCGTTCCATTTGGTGATGAAACGGATGAATTCCGGCCGCCAGTGCATTCCCAGACGCGGTGTCTGCTGGATCTGGGCGGTTGAAATCTCTGTGACCTCGTAGACCTTGTCGGCCATGATCCCGAGCGCAACGGGATCACCGTCGATCTCGATCTCCACGACAACGATGCGGGTGTCGGCGGTGTCGGTTCGTCGCGCCATGCCGAAGCGCAGGCGCAGATCCGCCAAGGGGATGACATTGCCGCGCACATTGATGAGAGCCGGCAGAAAGGCGCGCGCGCCCGCAACCCGGGTGACGGGAACCGGGTCGATGATCTCGCGTACCATGTCGGCCTCGATCGCGAAGATCTCGCTGCCGAGCCCGATCATCAGGACCTGAAGCCGCGTCTCCGCTGCCGTGTGAGGGCCGTGGCCGGCGCCGCCTTGCGTCTGAATCTGCATCACGCCGCCTCCGGTGTCTTTTCGGTCTCGGCGCGGCTCTGGCCGAGCGAAACAAGTTGGGCGACGTCGAGAATGAGGGCAGCGGAACCATCGCCAAGGATGGTGGCGCCCGAGAACATCGTGACATCGGAGTGAAGCTTGGACAGCGACTTGATCACCGTCTGGTGGCTGCCGATGATCTGGTCGACGACCAGGCCGACGCGCGTATCCCCCATCGTGGTGATGATGACCTTCTGATGCGGGTCGGCCTCGCCGTCGGCCTCGAAGAGATCGCGCAGCCGCAGGAAGGGCACCAGGTCGCCGCGCACGTTCAGGAAGTTGCGTCCGCGCGCCCGAGCGTCCTCGGCCGCGGTCAGTTCGACGCATTCCTCAACCGCCGAGAGCGGAATGATGTAGCGCCCCTCGCCGACGCGGATCAGCAGGCCCTCAATGATGGCGAGCGTCAGCGGCAGCCGCAGCGTCACCGTGCTGCCATAGCCAGGCACGGTGGCGAGATCGATCGTGCCCCGCATGGCCTCGATCGTGCGTTTGACCACATCCATGCCGACGCCGCGCCCCGACAGCGCGGAGATCGTCCGGGCAGTGGAGAAGCCGGGATGGAACAGGAACTGATGGATCTCGTGTTCGCTCAGGGGCGTCCCGGCCGCGATCAATCCCTGTTCTTCGGCCTTGGCGCGGATGCGGGTCGCGTCGAGCCCGGCGCCGTCATCCTGCACCGTGACGAGCACCTGCGCCCCGACATAGCGCGCGGCGAGTTCGATCCGCCCCGTCGGCGACTTGGTGGTGCCGGCGCGAGCCGCAGGCGCTTCGATGCCGTGGTCGATCGCGTTGCGGATGAGGTGGACCAAGGGATCGGCAAGACGCTCGATCATGGTCTTGTCGAGCTCGGTATCCTCGCCGACCGTCACGAAATCGACGGGCTTGCCGAGATCGCGCGAGAGGTCGTGGACAAGGCGACGGAAGCGGCCGAAGAGCGAGCCCATCGGCACCATACGCACCCCCATGGTCGAATCGCGCAAGCCGGACGCCAGGCGCTCGATTTCCTCGGCTATCGATTTGATCGCGAGATCCGTTCCGGAATGCGCGAGCTGGCTGAGCCGCGCCTGCGCAATGACGAGTTCGCCCACGCGATCCATCAACTCGTCCAGGCGCTCGGCCTGGACGCGGACGGTCGAGGTCTTGTCCTCACCCCGACGGGCGCCCTCGCTCCGCTCGCCAGTGGCACGCTCCGTCAGGGCGGGCTGCAACTCTTTCGCAACGGCAGGGACGGCCGCTGCCGCCGCAGCCGCTGCGTCGATCTCCGCGGTCGCGGGACGCTTCGCATCCGCCGATCCCGCCAAGCCGAGCGGCGTGATCGCAAGCTTCATCTCATCGCGGACGAACATGAAGACATCCTCGATGTCCTCGCGCGTACAGCCCCCTTCAAGCTCGACCGTCCATGCGATCATGCATGTCTCCGGATCGAGCGCTCCGAGTTCCGGCACGCCGTCGAGATGCGCACTCATCCTGCATGAGCCAAGCGCGCGGAGGTCGTCGAGCAGGACCAGCGGATTGGTCCCGTTGCGCAGGATATCCGGCTCGAAGGCGAGTTCGATCAGCCAGCCTGCGCCGTCTGCGGCGGCCACGGCGGGCGGCTCGTCGAGGGCAGCACCGATGGGTGGCGCCGTGCCTCCCGTCGCGCCCGTGGCGATCAGGGCCTGGAGCTCTTCGACGATCGCCTCGCCAATGATCGGATCGGTCGAGTCGGGATCGTCGATCAGCGCGCGAATATAGTCCTTGGCGGCCAGGGAGACGGTGATGATGTCACGATCCGCCGAGATCTTGCCCTTGCGGATCAGGTCGAAGGCGGTCTCGAAATCATGGGTAAAGGCGGCGACCCGGTCGAAGCCGAACATCGCCCCAGAGCCCTTGATGGTGTGCAGCGCCCGGAAAGCCGCGTCGATCAGATCGCTATCCTGGGGCGTCTGACCGAGATCGAGCAGCGCCGCCTCCAGACTGTCCAGCAGGTCGCTGGCCTCCTGCCGGAATGTTTCGGGCGGATCGAGCTCCATCATGCTCGCACCAGCTTGGCGACCACCGCAAGCAGTTGCTCCGGCTTAAAGGGCTTGGTGATCCAGCCGGTCGCGCCCGCGGCCTTCGCCTGCTGCTTGACCCCGTCATCGGACTCGGTCGTGAGAAAGACGATCGGCACCCCCGTAAAGGACGGGAGCGCACGCAGGCCCCGGATCATCTCCAGGCCGTTCATCACCGGCATGTTCAGGTCGGTGATGACGAGATCGAAACGCTCTGCCTTCGCCTTGGCCAAGCCCTCGGAACCATCACCCGCCTCCACGACCTTATGGCCGGAAGGAGCGAGCACAAGCTTGATCATCTGCCGCACGCTCGGAGAATCGTCGACAGTCAGAATTGACGCCATGCCACTCAAGCCCTGTTGATGTGAATGCAGTCACCGAACTGCGCGGGCGAGATGCCTGCCCGCGCCAGCGCAGCGTTCAAGATGTCCGAGGGAGCCTGCAGCCAGATGCGCTTGCCCGCAGCTTGTGCGGTCCGGCCAGCCGAAATCAGAAGCTGCAATCCGGCGAGATCGATCACGGCAAGGGCCGAACAATCGATTTCGACCTCAGCCTCGGCCTGAACAGCAGAGATCATCTGATCAAACAGGTGACCTACCATTCGTAGCGAGCAATCTGCTGGAAGCATTAACGTCAGCACGAATTGAACCTTCTATATCTTGACCTTCGTTCCTTATGACCAACAAGATTCAATCTCCGATTCCGCACGACATCCTGCCGAGTTACAACAGGATTACATACAAACAATCGAGATAGTTTAGGTCTGAAACGTTTGATAAGGCCAATCTTTACCTTCAATTCTGATCGATATATTAACCGCGAATCAGATATTGCGCTGTTTGTCAGGCAGTTGCGCCCGGCGAATCCAGTTTGCGCAATCTGTCTTCTAGCTTCGCCTACTGTAAAAAATCGGCGGCGGATTCAGGCAATCCGATCGGCCTAGGGGCTTTCAGATGGGTCGACACCTGCGATGTCGGAAGCTGCCATGCAGCCAAGGGCTCGCCAGTACGCTTGCTTCCGCCGGCGATCTGTGCCGCGAGCCGAGGTCGAGAACGGTGTGATGACGCGCGCCCATCACCGCTCGACAGCGCGGCGCCAGACGCTGCTTCATTTCGTCACCCATGACCCTCACGAAGCCATGGAGCACCTTGCGGCATACGGCGTGAACATCACGATCTCGCCGCTGAATGAGTCCTCTGGACGGATTGAGATCAATGCACTGAATCAAGCGTCGGAAGGGATCGTCTTTACCCGTACGAGTTTCGAGAATCCGGTCGAAATCCAGCCACGGCAAAGTCCATGGGGATATCAGCTGCTGGTGGCGCTCAAGGGTTCGACGAACATCGAGCTCGGAGATCGCGTCATTCGCTGCGAAAGGCAGCAGGCCGCGATCTTCGATGTGGGCGAGACCAAGGCGCTGCATCGTTCAGCCCATTCGGAAAACTATTCCGTTCTCATCGACAGAAACCTGCTGACCAACCGTCTGTTCGAACTGACCGGGGCGCCGGTCATGCGCAAGCTCAGTTTCGAGCCTGAGCTCGATCTGGAGCAGCCCTCGGTCGACGCCCTGCGTCGCTTCCTCGTGGGGCTCGACCTTTCGATGCTGGTCCGGTTGCTGCAGGATGCTCCACATGGGGCGAGGCGCCTGAGCGCCTTGCTGGCAGACCTCATCCTGGAGGTGCTGCCCCATAATCACGCCAAGGCGCTGGAACGGGGCTCGCATGTCATCGCCCCAAAGCACGTCAAGCGGACCATCGAATTCATCCGGGAGAATGCCCGCAGGCCGATCACCCCCGAGGAACTTGCGGCGGTCGCCGGCGTCAGCCTGCGGGCCCTGCAATACGGCTTTCAGAAGTTCCTGGGGATGTCGATCTCCGAGTACGAGCGCTCGGTGCGGCTGGAGGGCGTCAGACGCGAGATCGAGGGCCATTCCGGCGAACGCGTCGGCGAGATTGCGCGGCGTTGGCGCTTCTCCAATTTCACGCGCTTCAATACGCAGTTCGAAGCAGCCTTTGGCCTAAGCGCGGTGGCACTGCGCACCCAGCTCAGCCAGCTGCCGCAACCGAAGGGAGCCGTGAAGCCCTAGGTGCCGAAGCGACGAAGGGGGCTCGCCGGGGATCTCCGGGACAGGAATTCGAGCTTAGCGACTTCAACCGTCAAACAGGCGGCTCAGGCGCCACGCTCCAGCTCCGCCGCCGCAAAGGCGACATGGTAGAGGACGCGCGTCGGGACGATATCCTCGCGCGAACCACCGTCAGGACCGAAGCGGTTCGCCCAGAGCAGTGCGCCGTTGCCGAAGAAGAGCTCCCGGATCTCCGTGAAGTGACGTTCCGCGCGCTTCGCCGCGTCGCCGTCGCCGAAATGCCGCGCCCGCGCGATCTCGGCTTTCACATACTCGGTCTGCGGCCACAGCAGACGATCGAGAGACAGAGGATCGCCTGCTGCGCTCATCGCCTCGATGACCCCCACCCGGCCATCCGCGAAGCCCCGAACGCCATGCTGCATTGCCGAGGTGTAGAGCCGCTCGATGGGGGCAAGCACCCGATCATCGGCAGAGAGAGCATGGTATTCGAGCAGGAGCCAGACCCATTCGAAATGGTGACCCGGCTCGCGCCAGTCGCCCTTTTCCCCCGGGCAGGGCGCCAGGTCCTCGGTCATGAACTCGATCAGCGAACCGGTACGCGCGTCGAAGAAATGCGCCAGGAAGAGATCGACGATGCCCCGCGCCCGCAGAAGCCACTCGGCTTCACCGGTGACCCGGCATGCGGCAAGCAGCGCCTCGAGCAGGTGCATATGCGGGTTCTGGCGACGAGGGCCAGCGGAGGGCTCGAGGCTCTCGCGATAGCCGCCGGCCGGATGAGCCATCCGATCGTCGAGAAAGGCGATGGTCTCGCGCAGAACGGAACGATAGCCGGCATCGCCGGTCACGTGCTCCATCCAGGCAGAGGCGAAGGCCACGAAGGCATGATCGTAGAAGTCGCGGGTCGCCCCTTCGGGCCCGGTGCTCTGCCTGAAGCCGCCATCGGCCGAGCGCAACGCGTCGACGATCACGGCGAAGGCATCCTTCGCGGCCTTCAGCGCCCAGTCGCCCGACGCACCGAGCTTGTGTGCCACTGCAAAGCTGTAGGCAAGGCGAGCCTGGACGAGCAGCATCCGCGGCTGCCCGATCAAAGGCTCGCCGGATCTAGACAGCCCGCTCACGAAACCGCCGACGGGATGACGGGCAACCCGCGCCCAGCCTGGAAGCAGTTCCTCGGTCAGCCAGCGTCCGGCGCGGCCTCTGCGAGAAGCGAAATCAGGCATTCCGGCTGCCGCAGGATTCATCGTCACGTCTTCAAGCCACGCCATGTGTCGCCAGCAGATGCCGCATCCGTGCGACAGCCTTCTCGGGATCTATCAGGATGCCGGCCTGATCGGCCAGCCTGAAGACCCGCGAGAGATGCAGGATCGAGCGCGTGCTCTCCTGCCCGCCCAGCATTGTGAAATGGTCCTGATGACCGTTGAGCCAGGCGATGAAGACCACACCCGTCTTGTAGAAGCGTGTCGGGGCCGTGAAGATTTCGCGGCTGAGCGGAACGGTCGCTGCGAGCGTCTTGCGGAAGCGCTCCTGCTCGCCGCGCGCAAGATCCCCCAGCGCCGCGTTCACAGCCGGCGCGATCGGGTTGAAGATGCCAAGCAACGCATCGGAGTGCCCGTGCTCGTCTCCCTCGATCAGCTCGGCGTAGTTGAAGTCGTCCCCGGTGAACATGCGCACACCGGCCGGCAGGCGGCGGCGCATCAGGATTTCCTTGTCCTTGTCGAGCAGGGAGATCTTGATGCCGGCAACCTTGTCGGAATGAGCAGCGATGATGTCGAGCACCGTGACCATGGTGGTCTCGAATTCGGCGCCGCCCCAGTAGCCTGCCAGGGCGGGATCGAACATGTCGCCGAGCCAGTGCAGGACGACCGGCTCGCGCACCTGCGACAGGATGCGCCCATAGACGCGGGCATAATCGGCCGGCCCGCGTGCCGCGGCGGCCAGCGCGCGCGACGCCATCAGGATGATGCGCCCACCGAGCGCCTCGACGGCCTCGCACTGGGTCTCATAGGCCCGCAATACGTCATCGACCGAGACATCCGAGCCCGGCTCAAGATGGTCGGCTCCGACGCCCGAAGCGATCAGCGCCCCCGGGAAATCCCGGCTCGCTTCGACGCTGCGGCGGACGAGCTCCAGCGCTGAGGGCCAGCCAAGTCCCATACCGCGCTGCGCGGTATCCATCGCTTCGGCGACACCAAGACCCAGCGACCAGAGATGCCGGCGGAAGGCGATGGTGCGCTCCCAATCGATCGCTGCATCGAGCCAGGGATCGTGCTCGGCCAATGCATCCACCACGACATGGGGCGCAGCAAAGGCCACGCGCGTGAACGGGCCCTCGTGCCGCTCGAAGGCGCGCGCCGGCGACAGGGTGAAGGTTTCGCTGCGCCCAGGCGCGACGGGTAGGACAAGGTTCGGCATTGAAGACCTCGGCGCTGTCACAAGCGGTGGAGATGGAGCCCGCCATCGACATGGAAGGCGTCGCCCGTGCTGAAGGGGAGTGCGCCGGTCGCAAGGGAGGCGACGGTACGAGCGACATCCTCACCCTCGCCCCAACGGGCAACCGGCGTCAGGCCGTCGGCGATCATCGCGTCATAGCGGGCGGAGACGGGCGCGGTCATTGGCGTATGAATCACGCCGGGCCGGATCTCGTGGCACATGATGCCATGTTCGGCGAGCCGCAAGGCAAAGAGCTTGACCATCATCGAGGCGCCCGCCTTGGAGATGCAGTATGCGCCGCGCTCGGGTGACGCCAGAATCGCGCTCGCGGAGGTGACAGTGACGATGCTGCGCGCGGTGCCAGGCGATGCGGCCTCGCCTGCCATGCGCCGGGCGATCGCCTGCGTCAGCAGGAACGTGCCGCGCAGGTTGATCCCCATCACATGATCGAACTCGTCAGCGCCACCTTCGAGAAGGTCTCCGCGCTGGCGCATCGGCACGCCGGCATTGTTGACATGGCAATGCAGAGGGCCAAGCGCGCCGGCCATGCTGTCGCCGATCCGCGCAGCGTCTGCTCCGATATCACCGGCGACCAGCGCATGGCGACGACCGCACGCGGACACAGCCGCCGCGGTCTCGGCCAATGCCTCTTCGCTGAGATCGTTCAGGACGAGATCGAAGCCGGCCCTGGCCAGCGCGATAGCGATGGCCTGACCGATGCCGCGGCCTGCTCCCGTGACGCTGGCGATGGCCATGTCTCAGAGCCCCTGCCAGTTCGGAGCCCGCTTCTCGCGGAATGATGCCAGCCCCTCGCGCGCATCCTGCGTCGCCGACGCAATCGCTCCGCCCAGCGCCTCGAGCGCGCGTGACGGCGCATCGTTCTCATGCACCGAGAGCGCCAGCTTCGCAGCCGCGACCGCGACCGGTGCGCGTCCCGCGATCAGGTCCGCCAGGCGCGAAGCCTCGGCGCGTGCCCCTTCGCCTTCGAAGACACCGTTGACGAGCCCCCAGCTTTCCGCCCGCGCCGCATCGATCCGCTCACCGGAGAAGATCATCTGCTTGGCGCGAGGCAGCCCGACCGCGCGCGGCAGGCGCCCGGTTCCGCCCCAGCCCGGCAGTGTCCCGATCGAAACCTCAGGCATCGCGAACATCGCCTGATGCGACGCAATCCTGATATCGCAGCACAGCGCGAGTTCGAGGCCGCCACCAAAGCAGGCGCCCTCAACGACCGCGAGCGTCGGAACGCGCAACGCAGCAAGACGGCCAAACGCGGAATGACCGGGCACGATCCAGCGCTGCCACATCTCGATCGGCGTCAGGCCCGACCCGGCGTTGATATCGGCCCCCGCGCAGAAGGCCTTGCCCTCTGCCAGCAGCACGGCACAGCGAATGGCCGGGTCGGCCTCGATGGCGTCGCAGGCACGGATCAGTCCGTCGAGCATCGCCGGCGTCAAGGCATTGAGCTTGGCCGCGCGCCGCAAGGTGATGCTGGCGACAGGTCCCCCGACGTCGAATGAAAGCTCTTCGCTCATGGCCTGGCTCCAAGGACGAGACCCATCGGGGCCGGATCGAACAGGCGAGAATCCATCGGCCTGAGATCGGCGGCGACCTTAAGCGGAATATCCGCCTGCTCCAGAACGTCGCGCTTCAGGTCGATGCCGTTGGCGATCTCGATCACCTCCGGCCCCTCATCGGTGAGGCGCAATACGCAGCGCTCGGTGACGTAGAGCACGTCCGTGCCAACGCTTCGGCTGCGGCGGCCGCTGAAGGTGACATGCTCGGCCTCCGGCACGAACTTCCTGAGCTTGCCTTCGCGCTTGATGGTCAACCCGCCATCGGCAATCGCAACATCGAGCCCACCCGTGGTGAAGGTTCCGCTGAAGACAACGCGCTTGGCGTGAGCCGTGATGTCGACGAACCCGCCGGCGCCAGCCGTCAGATAGGGCCTCGAGCCCAGCCGCGAGACATTGACGTCGCCCGCGGCGGAAACCTGGAGGAAGGAGAGCAGTGCGCAGTCGAAGCCGCCCCCCTGGAAATAGGTGAACTGCTGGGGCGAAGGCAGGATGGCGTCGGCATTGGCCGCGCATCCGAAGGCAAAGCCTGTCAACGGCATGCCGCCGACCGCACCCTGCTCGATAGCCCAGGTGACGCTGCCGGCCTGCCCTTCGGCGAGCAGCACGCGTGGAACCACGGCCGAGACGCCGAAGCCGAGATTCACCGCCCAGCCCGAACGCAGCACCATCGCCGCGCGCCGGGCGATCACGGTCTCGATGCCGAACTCCGGCAGTTCGAAAGCCGAAGCCGGCACGCGGATCTCGCCGCTGATCGCGGGATCATAGTCGATTCCGGTGGTCTGACGCTGGGCGGGGTCGACGACGACGTGGTCGACAAGATGTCCCGGCACCACAACCTGGCGCGTCGGCAGCGAACCGGTCGCGACGACACGCTTCACCTGGGCGATGACGATGCCGCCATGGTTGCGGACAGCCATGGCCTGGTCGAGCGCGCCGAGCGGTGCGCCCTCATGTTCCATGCTGATATTGCCGCGCTCATCGGCCGTCGTGCCGCGAATGATCGCGACCTTCGGTACGATATTGGGGAAGTGCAGCCACTCCTCGCCGCCGAACGCGACGACGCTCACCACCGGGGGACGCGCGCGTGCCGCGTCGTTCATGGCGCAGCCATGGCGGCGCGGGTCGACGAAGGTGTCGAGCCCGACCTTGGTGAGGACGCCGGCTCGTCGTGCCGCGACATCGCGGTGCATGTCGAAGAGAATCCCGGATGGAACGTTCCAGGCCGCAATCTCATTGCTGCCGATCATCGACCAGATCCGCGGGGACGGAAGCGAGGACGGGCCGGACGGATAGGAGCCGGCCAGGATCGCGCTGAGCAGGCCGGGCTGGGCGAGATGATCGATGCCGTCGATGCCGTACATGTCGCCGGCGGCGATCGGGTGCAGCGTCGTCAGATTGCGCGGATGCCCCTCCGCCTTGAAGCGTTCGCCGATCGCCTTGAGCACGGCGTCGGGACAGTTCAACCCGGACGAGGACGAGACGGTGACGACGGCGTCGTCGGGGATCAGGCGGGCCGCGGCCTGCGCGGTGATGACAGATTTAGACATGGCGATGTCCAGGGAGGAAGGGGGCGCCCGTCGTGTTCCGGACGATGAGGTGAGCGGGTTGAAGGCAGGTCTTCGGCGGCGCGTTCGGATCGTCGAGGCGCTCGAGCACGAGTTCGGCCGCCTTGCGTCCAAGGTTGCGGGGCTCGATCGCGACCGTGGTCAGGGCTGGCGTCCGCAAGGCCGCCTCCATGATGTCGTCGAAGCCGGTGATCGAGAGCTCGCGGCCCGGTGTCATGCCGCGCTGCGCCAGCGCCAGCGTCGCACCGATCGCCACGAGATCGTTGAAGCAGACGAGCGCCGTGGGCTGCGGACCAAGCGCCAGGGCGGTCTCCGCAGCAGCCACGCCGCCTGCGAGCGTCGGGGGACAGGCGATGGAGATCGGCGGCGGCAGACCCGCCTCGTCGGTCGCCTGCTTCAGGCCGGCGAAACGTTCGCGCTGGACCGAGGTTTCGTCATTATGCCCGGCGAAGGCGATGTGCCTGTGACCGAGCCCCAGCAGATGGCGACCAATGGCCTGCGTACCTGCCGCGTTCTGAGCCCCGGAATAATCCGAGACCAATCCCTCGACATGGCGCAACGCCTGGACCAGCGGCAGGTCGGACGGAATCTGGGCTCTCAGTTCCGACGCATCGCTGCCGGTCGACGGGCAGAGGATCAGCCCGTCGAGCCGATGTTCGCGCATCCGGGTCAGGATTCGTGACTGCCGTCCGCAATCCTCGCGCGTGTCGGCGATCAGAACGAGCGCGCCCTCCGCCTCCAGGCTCTCGGACACGCCGGCGGCGAGCTCCGAATAGAAGGGGTTGGCGAGATCGAAGACGATCAACCCGATCGTGCCCGAACGAGCGCCCCGCATCGCGGCAGCGGCACGATCATAGATGTAGCCCAGCTGGGACGCGGCGCGCTGAACCCGCTCGCGCGCCTCGGCCGAAACCGGGGCGCCGCGCAGCGCCAGCGAAGCGGTCGACTTCGACACGCCCGCCTGTTCCGCGACTTCGATCAGCGTGGGCCGGGACATCGCTAGAGAACGGCTCCGAGGAATTGCTGCAGTTCAGGAGTCTTTGGCGCACCGAAGAACTCCTCGGGTGGCCCCTGCTCGTGAATGCGTCCCTGGTGGAAATAGACCACCCGGCTCGCCGCCTTCCTCGCAAAGGCCATTTCGTGAGTGACAAGCAGCATGGTCATGCCGGACCGCGACAGGCCCTCCATGACCTTGAGCACCTCGCCCGTCAGTTCCGGATCGAGCGCCGACGTGACCTCGTCGAAGAGCATCACCTTCGGACGCATGGCCAGGCTGCGCGCGATTGCGACACGCTGCTGCTGCCCGCCTGAGAGCTGCTCCGGGAATGCGTCGTATTTCTCGGCCAGGCCGACCTCGGCGAGCACGGAACGGGCAATATCCGAAGCCTCGCCCTTGCCGATCTTCTTCACCAACCTCGGCGCCAGCTCGATGTTCTTACCGACCGTCAGGTGCGGAAAGAGATTGTAGGACTGGAACACCATGCCGACATCCTGGCGCAGCGCACGCAGGGCCTCCTCACCCGGAGCAAGCGCGTGACCGGCAACGATGATCTGCCCGGAATCGGGCGTCTCCAAGCCGTTCAGGCAACGCAGGAAGGTGCTCTTGCCCGAGCCGCTGCGGCCGATCACCGCGATCAGCTCCCCTTCGGAAACACTCAGCGAGACACCGTCGAGGACGGTGAGCGATCCGAACGACTTGCGAACGTCCTCAGCTACGACGACCGGCATGGAGCCTCCTCTCGAGCCGCTGGCTCATCACGCTCAGCGGCCAGCACCTGGCGAAGTAAAGAAGTGCGACAGAGCCGAAGACCCAGAAGGGCTGGAATGTCACGTTGTTCATGAGGGTGCCGGCCCGCGTCAGCTCGACAAAGCCGATGATCGACGCCACCGAGGTATTCTTGACTATCTGCACCATGAAGCCGACCGTCGGCGGCACCGCCAGCCTGACGGCCTGCGGCAGCACGACATAGATCATGCGCTGCGCCGGTTTCAGCGCGAGCGAGGACGCCGCCTCCCATTGCTGGCGCGGCACGGCCTCGATACAGCCTCGCCAGATGTCGCCCAGGAAGGCGCTGGCATAGACCGTCATCCCGAGCGCCGCCGCCACGAGGGGTGGAAAGCGCAAGCCGAGGAACGGTAGGCCGTAGAAGACGAGGAAGAGCACGATCAGCACCGGCGTGCCCTGCACCACGCTGATCCAGCCGGCTGCGACGTTCCTGAGCATGGCGTTGCGCGACACCCGCATCAGGGCGACGACCATGCCGATCGCGCCGCCGCCAATGAACGCCAGCAGCGAAAGCAGCACGGTCCAGCGCGCCGCCTCGACAAGAAAGGTGAATTCGGCAGGACCGAAGGAACGGATCATCGGCGCACCGCCACCGCGCGACGGCGCGGAAACAGGAACCGGCCGGCGAGATCGAAACTCAGGCGGAACAGCATCGTGAGGCCGAGATAGAAGCCGGCGAGGATGATGTAGACCTCCATCGAGCGATAGGTGCGGCTGTCGATCAGCGCCCCCGCAGAGGACAGCTCCTCGACGGAAATCTGGGAGAGGATCGATGAGGCGAGCATGGTGAGGACGAACTGGCTCGACAGCGCCGGCCAGACTCGCTCCAGGGCCGGCAGAAGCACGACGTGGAGCAGAATATCGCGGCGCCTCAGTCCGAGTGCCGCACCCGCCTCGATCTGCGAGCGATGGGTCGCCTCGATTCCCGCGCGGATGATCTCTGCAGAATAGGCGCCGAGATTGAGGGTGAGCGCGATCAGCCCGGCCTGGATCGCCGTGATCTGAATGCCCAGGCCGGGAAGCCCGAAGAAGACGAGGAAGAGCTGGACGATGAAGGGCGTGTTGCGCATGCCCTCGACATATCCGGCTGCAAGAACGCGCAGGAGCCGGCTGCGTGCACTGCGCGCGACCGCGCACAGGACGCCGATGACCACGCCAAGCACGATAGCGACAGCGGAGATCCAGACGGTCTGCAGAAGGCCGCTCAGGAGCGTGTCTAATTGCGCCCAAACGTCGGAAAAGACGAGGCTTGGCATAGTGCTGACATTTCGATCGTGGGAGAAGACGAAGCCGGTGCGCCGCCAGGGCGCACCGGTGCGCTAGCTCAGAAGACCGGAAGCTCCGGCAGAGGCGCGTTGAGCAACTTTTTGGAGATTTCGTCGAGCTCTCCAGAGTTCTTCATGAACCAGATCGTGTTGTTGAGCCACTGATGCAGCTCCATCTGGTCCTTGCGGACAGCCATCGAGTTGGGCTGCAGCGCGAAGGCAAACTTGAGCTCGGCGTTGGCGCCCTTGTTCTGACCCAGAATCTGATTGACCGTGGTGTCCGGAAGGGCCGCGGCATCGACCTGGCGGCTGAAGACCGCCTGGGCGCAGATCGCATCGTCATCGAAGCGCACGATGTTCGTACCCGGCATCGCCATGCGCGTCAGGGTGGTGTCCTGCGGGCTGCCGCGCGGAACCGCGACGCGCTTGCCGGCGAGATCAGCCAGAGACTTCGCGGCCAGATCGTTCGCGCCCATGATCGACATGCGGAAGGCGCTGTAAGGCATCGGGAAGACGATGGTTTTGGCCCGCTCCGGCGTCGGTCCGAGCGTCGCGACCAGCAGGTCCACGCGCTTGGCCTGCAAGGCGGGAATGCGTGCCGGCGGCGCCAGCGCGGTGATCTCCGCCTTCACGCCCATGTATTTGGCGATGAGATTGGCGACATCGACATCGTAGCCCGATGCTTCGCCGCGCTCATTGACGATGCCGAAAGGCGGCACGCCCGACACGACACCGATGGCAATGCTGCCGCGCTTTGTGAATTCCTCAGGCGTCGAGGCGCTGGCTGTCGTCGTGCTTGCAGTGACCGCAGCAGCGGCGGCCGTCCCCAAGGCTAGCGCGCCCAAAGCGGCGCGGCGTGACGGATTATGCTCGTCCATGCACTTTCTCCATGTCGCGTTTCCATGAGCCGGGCTTCTAGAACGTTCCAGCTTCGACCTGGAACGTTCCATATGACCAAATCGGTGTCAAGCCCATGAACGCTTCCATGGCTCTCGTCCCGCCAGCAAGAGCCGCCGAAAGCCTCTTTGAATTCTGGAGATCCAGAGCACAGCCGAGGGAAGCCAGCGATGCAGATGGCTGGCTCTCGCGCCTGGCGTCATGGCCCCTGCAGCGCGCCTGTGATGCTGCATCCGAGCCGCCCCTGGTCGGCCGAGCCAGGACTGAACGAACATTCCGACACCCCACCGCGCACGTGCCGCGCGATTTTCCCGCGGGCCCCCTCAATACTGTGAACAAGCAGGAATTCGCCCTATACAACCTAAGCGAGAAACCCCAGATTTAGGAGCAGCGCGGTGAGAAAATCTGCGAGTGGGGGAAATTGGCATGGCATGCCTTGATGTCGTTGATGCCCCCCACTGGATTCATCACGTCCTGGTCACGACGGAGGATGTGAATCTGCGCCTCAAGCTCGACGCCATGGACGCGTGGCTCAGTCTGCGGGAAATCCCCTATCGCGTTGTCGCCCTGCCCAGGGACAAGATGGCGATACGGCTCTGCTTTTTGGAAGAAGAGTTTGCCCGTGCGTTCAAGGCGTTTGCCGGAGGGCTGAGTGTCCCCTCCGACGAGACCACCCTCGCGCTGGCTGCGAACCCCGCCAATGATGATTTCTATCAGGTACTTGAGCACCAGTTGGCTGATTGAAGCCGGATAGCGCTCCCAACCAAGAAGGTCGGGAGCGTTGCGCTCGCCGCCCAAGGCCAGATCATCGGACCGGATATCGTATCCGGTCCGATGATCTGGCCTTCTGTGTTTGCATCGGCTTTTCCGAAGACCGCAATCCACTTTTCGGGCCAATGCTTTAGCCTGACGTCGGCAATCCGCGCGTTTCGCGCTGTCCAGGATTCCGAGATCACGGACGGCCGCCTGACGTGAGCCCGACGGGAACCAGCGCCCGAGAGATTTGCCGGGCCCGGCTTGGCTCAGCGAACGCGCCTGCCTTCAAGCGCCTCGACGATGGCCTGATAGCCCCGTGCGCGGGCATGTTGCAGCGGCGTAAGGCCGTCCCGATCAGCAATCCCGGGATTGGCGCCGGCGGCGACCAGCGCCTGCACTGTCGCGACATGCCGTGGGCCGCCATTGCCGAGCACCACTGCTTCCATCAGCGCTGTCCAGCCGAGATTGTTGACGTGATCGAGGGGCGCCTTCGCCTTGATCAGCTCCTCCACGATGCCCTCATGGCCGAGATGGGCGGCGGCGATCAGCGCGGTGCCGTCATAGCGGCTGGTGACGAGGGTCGCGGCCGCGCCCGCAGCAAGCAGAGCCTTCAACGTCGGCACATCGTCACTGACTGCGACGATGGTGACGGCATCATAACGCTGGTGGTCGAGAAGCGCCGGGTTCGCTCCCGCGACGATCAGGGCGCGCGCCACGCTCCCTTGCCCGCGAAAGGCCGCGACATGGAGCGGCGTGCGGCCGTTCCCGTCCCGGGCGTTCAGGTCAGCCCCCGTCGCGGCAAGGTGGTTGACGCGGGCGACGTCGCCGGACGCGGCAGCGGCGTGGAGGCCCTGATAGGCGGACAATTCCGCGGCACTCGGCGGCGTCTGCGCCCGCACCTGGCCCGACAGGGTCGCGACCGCGAGGATTACGGCGGCGAACAGCGTTCTCGACATTGCCCCACTCCGACGATCCCGAAGACGGCCGAGCGCCGGCCGCCTTCATCGACATGCCTAAGAATAGTCTCAGCGCAGCTTCGCCTTCACCTTCTCGATGCCGGCATTGGCGCATTCTTCATCAAGATGCCCCCCGGGAGCGCCCCCGACCCCGACCGCACCGATGACCTCGTCACCGACCTTGACCGGCACGCCGCCGCCGAGCAGCAGGAAGCCTTCGATCGACGCAAGATGACGAGCGGCCGGATTCTTCTCGGCGCCCTCCGCGATCGCCGAGGTAGCGTTGCGGGCAGAGGCAGAGGTGAAAGCCTTGGCGCGGCTGGCCTCGACAGTGTGCGGCCCGGCCCGATCGGCGCGAAGCACGGCGCGCACGAGCCCGGCACGATCGACGACGGTTGCCGTCACATTGAAATTCTTGGCCGCGCAAGCCTCGACGGTGGCCTGGGCGAGTTCCTGGGCGATGGCCAGCGGCATGTTCCGTTCCTGAAGAACCTGAGCCCCGGCGACGACGGGGACAAGCGCAAGGGCTGCGGCGGCAGCAAGGCGGATCATGGACATGATTTCTCCGGTACTGAGCGTGATCGAACCCTGTGCTCGACGGAGAAAGGTTAGCCCGAGGCGGCGGCGAAGATTATCGGTGTGGTGCCGGAGCCATCTCCGTAATCATACGGAGACCTGCCGGAGGCCGAGCCCTAAAGCGCGGCCCGCACCATGGCGGCAACCGAGGTCGCGCCAAGCTTTTCCCCGATATTGGCACGATGGGTCTCGACCGTGCGGGGCGAGAGGTCGAGCGCGCGTGCGATCTCCTTGGTCGACCGGCCCTGCGCGACCAGATCGAGAATTTCGCGCTCGCGTGGGGTCAGGCGGGCGAGCAGTGCGGCTCGCTCGCTCCGCTCTGCCTGATCCCGGCTCAGGTCGTCGCGCTGCGCGAAACCGGCCTCGATCGCCTCGAGCAGAACCTGCTCATCGACCGGCTTGGTCAGAAAATCGACGGCCCCTGCCTTGAATGCGCGCCGGCAGGCGGTGACATCGCCGTGGCCGGTGATCACAACCGTCGGCATGCGCACTGCCTCGGTGGCCATCCGTTCGAGCAGCTGCAGACCCGAGACCCCCGGCATGCGGATATCGACGACCACGCAGCCATCCTGCCGCGGATCCGGGCGATCAAGGAAAGCCTGCGCGCTCGAAAACGGCTTCGCGGCGAATCCCATGGTCTTCAACAGCAGGGTCAACGCTTCCCTGACATCGCTGTCGTCATCGACCAGATAGACCGTGCGTGCAGCCGGTTTCATTCCGCAGCAACCTTCCGCTCCGCGATCAAGGCGGGGATACGGATCGTGAAGACGGCCCCACTCGCCGCTCCGTTCCGGACTTCCATGCGTCCGGCCGCGCTTTCGACCAAGCGCTCGCATAATGGCAGGCCAAGGCCCATTCCGCCGCTCTTGGTCGTGAAGAACGGCTCGAAGAGGCGCGCCATATCGGCATCCGCGATGCCGCTCCCCTGATCCGCGACCGAAATCACCGCCTCCCCCGCGACCTCCCGGACCGTGATCGTGATCACGCGCCGCTCCTCCGGCATCGCGTCGAGCGCCTCGGCAGCGTTTCGAACCAGATTATGCACGACCTGTTCGATGGAAACGCGATCCACCACCACCCATGGCGGAATGGGGCTCAGCTCCAGCCGCAACGTGATCGCGCGCTCCTGCAGGTCGCGTTCGACCAATTCGACCACATTGCGGGTAATCTGGTTGAGATCGGCAGGCTGCCGGACCGGATCACGTCGTGAGACATAGGCCCTCAGCCGCTCCAATATCTCGCCCGCCCTCCGCGCGTGACGGACATTGGCTTCAAGCACGCTCACGAGTTCGTCGGGGGTTTTCCCTCCCGACCGAGCCAGGCGAAGGCCCGCCTGGCTCTGGCTGAGGATCGCCGTTAGGGGTTGGGTTATCTCATGGGCAATGCCGGACGCCATTTCACCGACTGTATTGACCCGCATCGCATGGGCCAGCCGGGCCTCATGCTGGTGCAGGCGCATGGCCTCCCGTGCGCCCGCCGTTCGCCGTCTCTCGCGCCGGATCACCAGCAACAGGAAGACCGCGAGCCCCGTCGCGGTCAGTACGACGAATGCGGTGCGCGGCGGGAGGAGATCCGCCAGAACCGGCTGCCCGGCGAGGTGCAGCACTAGCGGCTGTGACCGACTGCCCAGCGCCCTTTCATAGGTGAGACGGGGGATCACTCCCTGTTCGGGAAGGGTTACCCCGGTCTGAACGAGGATCGCTCCGGCAGCATCCCGAAGCACGAGAGCGATCTCGTGCGGCAGGCCGCCCTCCGGTTCGACCAGGAGCTTGCCGTCGATCACCAGGATGAGCGCGCGGACTTCGGACGCAGTGTCGGGAAGGCGCTTGACCAGCGCGTAGAACGGCGTCCCCCCTCGGCTGGCGACCGTCCCAGCCTGCCCTGGCCCGAGCTCGCGGAGCTTTCCCGCAAGCGCCGCCATATCGAAATCCCGGAGAGCAGATGGTGGGCTGCCGACATCCATTTCGGATGACTTGGGGAAATCGATCAGGGCGACAGCAGCGATGCGGGGATAGAAGCGCTGCATCGCCTCGACCACAGCCTGGAAGGTTGCGGATGATGCATCCGAGCTTGCGAGGACTGCTGCGAGACTGGTCAGATGGGCGTCATGCTGATCGACGCGCTGCGACAGTACGCGGTGCAGAGTGCCGCCATCCCGCTCCAGCCCGTCCCGCACCCGAACGAATTCGGTAGCAGCCGCCAGGGCAAGGGCGATGAGCGCCAGCGGTATCCATAATCCGAGAAACGCGAGGAACCGTTGCTTCACGAGGGTGCGCCTAGTTTAGGCCAACCTATCGCGCAAGCCGTTCGCAGTCACCGTCGCGCTCGCCGAGCCGAGACAGCCAGCCTGTCCAGCCTCTCGCTTCCCACATCAGGCAGGATGCCAGAGGATGCGCGAGGCGGCCTTGAGCCTCGCGCATCGGTCTGTTTCAGAGATGACCGGCCTGGTCATCCGCCCTGCGGCCACCCCGGATATGGCCGGCCGGGTCGTCGGCGCCGCGGGCGCGACGTACGTCGCCGACCGGATTGTCTGCCCCACGCCCACGCCGGGCCTGGCCGACTGCATCGTCCGCACCCCGGCCCTGCCGCACATGGCCAGCCGGATCGTCCGCTCCACGCCCACGCCGGGCCTGACCGACCGCATCGTCCGCACCCCGTCCCTGCCGCACATGGCCGGCCGGATCATCCGCTCCACGCCCACGCCGGGCCTGACCGACCGCATCGTCCGCACCCCGTCCCTGCCGCACATGGCCGGCCGGATCGTCCGCTCCACGCCCACGCCGGGCCTGACCGACCGCATCGTCCGCACCCCGTCCTTGCCGCACATGGCCGGCCGGATCATCCGCTCCACGCCCATGCCGAGCCTGACCTACAGCGTTATCAGCACCGCGACCGCCTCGGGCATGACCGGCTCCATCATCGGCGCCGCGGCCACGCGCATCGGCTGCGCTGCCACCGCCGCTCGACGAACCGCCGAGACCACCACCGCTGTCGCCACCGCGGCCGCTGCCGCCGCTACTGCCGCTGGAGCCTGAGCCGGAACCGGAGCCACTTCCGCCGCCACTGCCTCCGCTGCCTCCGCTGCCTCCGCCAGAGCCGCCGCTGCCACCACCGGAGCCTCCACCGCTCCCTCCGCCTCCAGAACCACCTCCGCCGCCGCCTCCGCCGCCACCTCCGCCGCCACCTCCTCCGCCGCCGCCGTCGCGCGCCAGGATGACGCGGGCCGGGTCCTCATGCGACGATACATTCCTGTGCGCTGGGGAATCGCTCTCGCCCTCACCGCTCCGGGACAGGGCTGACGCGCCCAGGCGGATGATGCCTTCCAGGTGAGGCGAGCTGTCGTCACGGATGGCGGCGCTCGCGCCCTGCGAGCCGGTGGTCGCCACCAGGATGGTGGTCGCCAGCATAAGTGATCGCAATGTCATGGTCGTATCTCCTTGCCATAGCCACCGCCGATCATTCTCTCCTCGGTGACGAAGCAGAGCCTGCGCGCCCTCGAACCTCGCCAGCCTGACGCGGCCTGTCAGGGAAATGTCAGCTTGGGTGTCGTAGCTTCGAAAGTTACCATGCGACATTCACGCAACATCGCCCTGTGGCGCGCGGTTTCGGCCCTCGCGGTCGTATTTGCGCTCGTCGCGACAAGCCCGGCCTGGATCGCCCCCGCCTTTGCCAAGGATGGCGGAGGCGATGGCGGCGGTTCTGGCGGCGGTGGGGGTGGCGGCGGTTCCGGAGGCAGTGGGGGTGGCGGCGGTTCCGGGAGTGGAGGTGGCTCTGGAGGCGGAAGCGGAGGTAGCGGTTCCGGTGGTGGCGGCTCCGGCGGTGGCAGCGGCGGCTCCAG
Organism: Allobosea sp. 2RAB26; assembly: GCF_052115465.1. Lineage (NCBI taxonomy): Bacteria > Pseudomonadati > Pseudomonadota > Alphaproteobacteria > Hyphomicrobiales > Alloboseaceae > Allobosea > Allobosea sp. 2RAB26. The sequence goes on from NZ_JBFRGS010000006.1 coordinate 290,489, forward strand.
TGGCGGCTCCGGATCCAGCGGCGGCGGCGGCTCCGGCAACAGCGGAAGCAATTCCGGCAGCGGCAGATCGGGCCATGACGGCGGATCCGCCGCGAGCCAGAATTCGGGAGACAATCAGCGTGGTCGCTCGGGTCGCGGCGGCAGGAACGGCGAGGATGCCGTCAGCACCGGCCAGCACTGGGGCAATACGAGTGCCGATTTCGCACGTCAGGCGACCCAGGGGGGACAGGTCGTGTCGCTCGGCGCCGTCCTGTCGGTGGTGCGCGCGGCTGTTCCCGGCGACGTGCTCGAGGTCGACCTGCGCCTCGCGCCCACGGGCGAATGGCGCTATGAACTACTGGTTCTCGACGGCACAGGCCGCTACCGCGAAGTCGTAGTCGACGCCCGGCGCAACCGGATCCTCCAAATGCGGAGGCGATGATGAGAATTCTCGTCGTGGAGGACGAACGGCGCATCGCCAGCGATGTCGCCTCCGCGCTCACGGAAGCCGGCTATGTTCCGGAGGTCGTCCATGATGGAGAGGCCGCCTGGTTTCGCGCCGAGACGGACGATTTCGATGCGCTCGTGCTCGACCTTGGCCTGCCGAAGCTCGACGGGCTCTCGGTTGTCCGCAAGCTGCGGGCAGCCTCGGTCAGGACACCTATTCTGATCCTCACCGCGCGCGGCGCTTGGATGGAGCGCGTCGAAGGCATAGACGCCGGCGCCGACGACTATCTGCCCAAGCCGTTTCAGGCCGAGGAACTGGTCGCCCGGGTCGGCGCACTCATTCGCAGGGCGGGCGGTCACCTGACGCCTCAACTGGTGTATCGTGACCTCAATATCGACACGCGCCGCAGAACGGTTGCGGTTGGCGGGCGCAATGTCGAACTGTCTCCGCTGGAATACCGGCTGCTGCGCTATCTCGTGCATAATCAGGGGCGGGTCGTGTCACAGGGCGAACTGATCGACCATGTCTATGGCGGCGATCACGAACCCGACAGCAACGCTGTCGAAGTGCTGGTCGGGCGCTTGCGCCGCAAGGTCGGGGCGGAGACGATCGGCACCCGGCGTGGCCACGGCTACATCATCGGGAGCTGAGGCGATGAGCTCGGGCTCGATCCGCAAGCGCATCCTGACGATCGCAGCCCTGACGATTGCCGTGACGCTCGCGGCCGCAGGCGCAGCGCTCATCCTGGTGTTCGAGCAGCATGTCCTGAAGCGCATCGCGATCGAGCTGGAGATCCGCTCCAGCGAACTCGCCAAGGCGTTCGAGCTCGATGCAGACGGCAACCCGCTAATCAACCACGATCTCGCCGATGCGCGCTATCAGCTGCCCTATGGCGGCGCCTACTGGCAGATCAGCGAAGGGGCGGTGCAGCATCTGCGCTCGCGCTCGCTCTGGGACCAGATCCTCGATACGAGCACGGTCAAGGGGGAGGACAAGAGCAAGGGCGCGTTCGAGATCGACGGGCCGAACAAATCCGAGCTCTACGTCCTCGAACGCGCGGTGAAGCTCGATGGCGCAGATGGCCCACGGACGTTCCAGCTGGCCGTCGCGCTTGATCATGCCGATATCGGCGAACTGCGCCACGCCTTCTCCCTCGATGTCGCCAAGATCCTGTTCCTGCTCGCATTGTTGCTGATCGGTGGGGCCTGGCTGCAGATGCGGTTCGGCCTGCGCCCCCTTCATCAGCTACGCGCGAGTCTCACCGCCGTGCGCGAAGGCCGCACATCGCGCCTGACAGGTACCCTTCCCGAGGAGATCAAGCCGCTGGTCGATGATCTGAACAGGCTGCTCGATCGCCAGGATGAGCTGGTGCGCAAAGCGCGCGACAGGGCGGGCCTGTTGGCCCACGGGCTGAAGACGCCGCTCACGATCCTGTCGAGCGAAGTGGCGCGCCTTGAAAAGTCCGGACAGCACGCGCATGCAGCCATTCTGCGTGAACAATGCGAAGCAATCGGCGCACATGTCGAGCGAGAGCTTGCGCGGGCGCGGACGCACGGTGCGATCCAGGCGGTGAGCATGAGAACGCTCGTGCTGCCGATCGTCAACCGGCTGGTCGATCTGATGAGCCGCATCGACAGCGCCGACAGCATCAGCTGGAGCGTCACGATTCCCGAACACGTCAGCGCCGCGATGGAAACCGACGACTTCGCCGAGGTCGTCGGCAATCTGCTCGACAATGCGCGCAAATGGGCACGCAGCGCCGTTACGGTGCAGGTCCACACCGCTGACGGCGGCAGCACCGTTCTCTCGGTCAGCGATGATGGGCCCGGCGTGCCGGGAGACCGACGCCAACTGATCCTGCAACGTGGCGTCCACTTCGCTCCGGACAGTCATCATTCATCCGGACTGGGCCTTGCAATCGTCTCGGATACGTTGGCCGAGTACGGCCGGGAACTGATCATCGCCGACACCGAAACGGGCTGCACCATCTCGTTCGAAATCGAGCCGCCCCGGCGCAGCGAACGAAGGCAGGGCGATGGCACAGCGAAGCCGAGACCGGCAGTCATCCCCTCGGTTGCGCGGGCTGCCGAATGAAGCCCGGGCCGTAGCGCAGTCACAGCCGCAATCGCGTCAGATATGAATGGCGTGGCCGAGCGCTTTCAGCGCCGCCTCCTGCACGGCCTCGCCAAGCGTCGGATGGGCGTGGATCGTTCCGGCGATATCCTCGAGCGTTGCGCCCATCTCGATGGCGAGCCCGAACGCCGCGCTGAGTTCGGAGACGGATTGCCCGACTGCCTGGATACCCAGGATCACATGGGTCTTGGCCTGCGCGACGATGCGCACAAAGCCCTGCTCGCTGTGGAGCGTCATCGCACGGCCGCTGGCAGCCAGCGGAAACTGCCCGGTCTTGATTTCGAAGCCGGCGCGACGCGCCTCGTCCGGTGAAAGACCGGCCGAGACGATCTCCGGATCGGTGAAGCAGATCGCCGGAATGCAACGCTTGTCCCAGGCGCGCGGCAGGCCGGCGACGATCTCCGCCACCAACTCGCCCTGCGCCATGGCGCGGTGCGCCAGCATCGGCTCGCCGGTGACATCCCCGATCGCATGGATACCGCGCATCGAGGTCTCGCAGCGCTCGCCGATGCGGATGAAGCTGCCATCCATGTCGAGCACCAGTTCCCCGAGCCCGAGATCGGACAGCACCGGCTTGCGGCCAACGGTGACGAGTATCGCGTCCGCCGCGATCCGCCGTTCCTCGCCTTCCGCCGTCTCGACCAGCAGGGACTTGCCGTCCGGAGTCGCGCCGCGCGCCTTCGCCCCGAGCAGAAGCTCGACGCCGAGCCTCGACAGCGATCTCTCGACCGGCGCGGTCAGCTCGGCATCGTAAAGCGGAAGAATCCGTGGCAACGCCTCGACGAGGGTGACCTGCGAGCCGAGCTTCGCAAAGGCGATCCCCAGTTCCAGGCCGATATAGCCGGCACCGACGACCGCCAGCCGCCCCGGAACCGCGGGCAGCGACAATGCCTGCGTCGACGAGATCACAGTGCCGCCAAAGGGCAGGAAGGGCAGCTCGACCGGCGCAGAGCCGGTGGCGATGACGATTGTTTCGGCCCGGATCAGCTTCGGGCCCGTCTCGGTCTCGACGGCAACGGTCTTGCCGTCGCGAAAGCGAGCCCGGCCATGCACGATCTTGACCTTGGACTTGCGCAAGAGCGCGGCGACGCCGTTGTTCAGGCGCTGGACGATCCCGTCCTTCCAGCCGATGGCCTGCTTGAAATCGAGCGCCGGCGCCGAGGCCGTGAGCCCGAACGGCGTCTTGCCCTGCGCGGCCGTGGCCAGCTTCTCATATTCATCGGCGACATGGATCAGCGCCTTGGACGGAATGCAGCCGACATTGAGGCAGCTGCCGCCAAGCTTCGTGCTCTCGACGATCACGGTGTCGATGCCGAGCTGGCCAGCCCTGATGGCGCAGACATAACCGCCCGGGCCCGCGCCGATGACAAGCAGTTTGCAGGTGATCTCGGTCATGGCGTCAGGCATCCACGAAGAGCATTGCCGGGTTTTCCAGAAGCTCCTTGAGCCGCTGCACGAAGACGGCCGCATCCCAGCCGTCGATGACGCGATGGTCGAAGCTCGACGACAGGTTCATCATCTTGCGCGGGACGAAGCTCGTGCCGTTCCACATCGGCCGGATCGTCATCTTGTTGACGCCGACGATGGCGACCTCGGGGTGGTTGATCACCGGCGTGGTGGCGATGCCGCCGAGCGCGCCGAGCGATGTGACCGTGATCGTTGAACCCGTCAATTCGTCCCGGGTCGCGATGCCTTCGCGTCCCCGTTCGGCGAGCCGGCCGAGTTCCCGGGCGCAGTCCCAGAGATCACGAGCCTCGGCATGTTTCACGACCGGCACGATCAGTCCTGTCGGCGTCTGGGTCGCGATACCGATATGGATGCCGGCATGTTGGTGGACGATCCCGGCCTCGTCATCGAACAGCGCGTTCAGGTTCGGCTGCTCGGCCAGCGCCTTGACCAGCGCCCGCATCACGAAGGGCAGAAGCGTCAGCTTCGGTCGCTCGAGCGTCGGCTTCTTGTTCAGGACTGCGCGGAGGTCCTCCAGCGCGCTGACGTCGACCTCCTCGACGATGGTGATGTGGGGGATGCGTGCCTTGGACAGCGCCATCTTCTCGGCGATCTTGCGGCGCAGGCCGACGATCCTGACGTCGGTGACGGCGGTCAGGCGCGCCAGCCCTGGCGCACGTTCGGCCTCGGGCCCGCGCAACGCGAAGCTGTCGAGGTCCTCGTGAGTGATGCGCCCGCCCGGGCCGGAGCCCACGACCTGGCGCAGGTCGATCCCGGCCTCGCGCGCCTTCAGCCGGACGGCCGGCGAAGCGAGCGGCTTCTCGCCAGCCTGCCGCCTCGGTACGGCGCTCAGCGTGGGAGCTGAGACCGCGCGCGGCTTGGGCGATGCAGCGGGCCTGGCCTCGGTCAGCTTTGCCGGAGCGGGGGCGGGAGCTTCTTTCTTCGGCGCGGCGACAGGCTGCTCGACAACGACCAGCTCCGGCGCCTCGCTCCCTTCCGGTTCGCCGTGATCGGTCGCGCCCTCGCCTGCAACCTTCAGCCGGACCAGCGCCGAGCCGATCGCAACGGTGTCGCCGATATCGGCGCCGACCCAGACTACCTCCCCGTCGACCGGCGATGGGATCTCGACCGTCGCCTTGTCGGTCATCACAGCAGCAAGGAGATCGTCCTCACGCACGATGTCGCCGACTTTGACGTGCCACTCGACGAGCTCGGCCTCGGCAATGCCCTCGCCGACATCCGGAAGCTTGATGACCCGTTCCGCCATCATCGGCTCTCCATGATCTCACGCAGGGCGGCGCCGACGCGCGCCGGGCCGGGGAAATAGGCCCATTCCTGGGCATGCGGATAGGGCGTGTCCCAGCCGGCGACGCGCATGACGGGCGCCTCGAGATGGTAGAAGCAATGCTCCTGCACCAGGGCCGTGAGTTCTGCGCCGAACCCCGAGGTCAGCGTCGCCTCGTGCAGGACAATGCAGCGGCCGGTCTTGCGCACGGAGGCCACGATCGTATCGAGGTCGAGCGGCAGCAGGCTGCGCAGATCGATGACCTCGGCGTCGGTGCCGGTCTCTTCGGCTGCCGCTTCGGCGACATGAACCATGGTGCCATAGGCGATGATGGTGACGCTCGCGCCCTCGCGCCGGATCGCGGCCTTGCCGAGCGGCAGCACGAAATGGCCGTCCGGCACCTCGCTGAGCGCATGTTTGGACCAGGGTGTCACGGGGCGATCGTGATGACCGTCGAACGGGCCGTTATAGAGCCGCTTCGGTTCGAGGAAGATGACGGGATCGGGATCCTCGATTGCGGCGATCAAGAGGCCCTTGGCGTCATGCGGGTTGGAGGGCACCACGGTCTTCAGCCCGGAAACATGGGTGAAGAGCGCCTCCGGGCTCTGGCTATGCGTCTGGCCGCCGAAGATGCCGCCGCCCGTCGGCATGCGGATCACCAGCGGACAGGTGAAATCGCCGGCCGAACGGTAGCGCAGCCTGGCCGCCTCCGAGACGATCTGATCGTAAGCCGGATACATGTAGTCGGCGAACTGGATCTCGACGCAGGGGCGCAGGCCATAGGCCGCCATGCCGACTGCCGTGCCGACGATGCCGAGTTCGTTGATCGGGGCGTCGAAGCAGCGGTTCACCCCGTATTTCTGCTGCAGGCCATGGGTGCATCGGAACACGCCGCCGAAGAAGCCGACATCCTCGCCATAGACCACGACATTCTCGTCGCGCCCCATCGAGACATCGAGCGCCGAACGGATCGCCTCGATCATCGTCATTCGAGCCATCGCGTCAGACTCCGATCTGCTGACGCTGCCGGCGCAGGTGCGGAGGCAGTTCGGCATAGACATCCTCGAAGATGTCGCGTGCCGAGGGTTTGCCGCCGGCATGCAGGGTGCCGTGGCCCTCGGCCTCCTTCTGCGCGGCGATCACGGTTGCGAGAATCTCGGCCTCGGCCTGCTTGTGCCGCTCTTCAGTCCAGGCGCCCAATGCGATCAGATGCTGCTTCAGCCGGATCAGCGGGTCGCCGAGCGGCCAACCTTCCGATTCATGCTTGGGCCGATAGGCGGAGGGGTCGTCCGAGGTCGAGTGGGCGCCGGCGCGATAGGTGACGTATTCGACCAGCGTGGGCCCGAGATTGCGCCTCGCGCGCTCGATCGCCCATTGCGCCACTGCGTAGGTCGCAAGGTAGTCGTTGCCGTCGACGCGCAGGGCCGGAATGCCGAAGCCGAGTCCGCGCGCTGCGAAAGTGCCGGAGCCGCCGCGGGCAATGCCCTGGAAGGTCGAGATCGCCCACTGATTGTTGACGACGTTGAGGACGACCGGGGCCTTGTAGGTCGAGGCGAAGACCAGGGCGGCGTGGAAATCGGACTCCGCTGTCGAGCCGTCGCCGACCCAGGCGGCGGCGATCCTGCGATCGCCCTTGATCGCCGAGGCCATGGCCCAGCCTACCGCCTGAACGAACTGGGTGGCGAGATTGCCGGAGATCGAAAAGAAGCCGTGCGCCTTCGACGAGTACATGACCGGAAGCTGGCGGCCTTTGATCGGGTCTCGCTCATTCGAGTAGATCTGGCACATCATGTCGACGAGCGGATAATCATGCGCGATGAGGAGCCCAGCCTGGCGATAGGTCGGGAAATTCATGTCCTCCGGGCCGAGCGCGATGCGAAAGGCGCAGCTCACCGCCTCTTCCCCGGTGTGCTGCATGTAGAACGAGGTCTTGCCCTGGCGCTGCGCCATCTGCATGCGGGCATCGAAGGCGCGCAGCGTCATCATGTGGCGCATGCCCCGGATCAGAGCATCCCTGTCGAGATCGGGCACCCACGGGCCGACAGCTTGCCCCTCCCGGTCGAGCACGCGGATGATCGAATACGCGAGATCGCGAATTTCCTTGGGATCGATATCGACCGGAGGCCGGCGGACCGAGCCCGCTTCCGGGATGACGACATTGGAGAAATCCGGCCTGCCGCCAGGGCGGCTGGCGGGTTCGGGGACATGAAAGCGCAACGGCTGATCGGTCATGCCCGCACTCCGGCAAGGGCGCCCTGCCGACCCGCATGCAGCGAGCCGACATAGAATGAACCCGGCTCGTCGCCGAACTCGAAAGCCTCAACGGCTGCGAGCGCCGGATGGCGGGCAAGGCGGAAGCCGATCTCCGCGCAGTCCGAGACGCCTTCGGTCTCGATGACCATGCGGATCGCGGTTCGTCCGTCATCTTGGCGGGAGCTCGACAGTTCGACAAGGGCGAAGCCTAGGCGCTGGGCATCGACCAGAAGCCTGACCAGCCCGTCATAGGCGTCGCTGGTCGACGCCTTCACCAGCACTCGCCGTTGCGTTCGCCCTGTCATCACGCCTTCCCCCACGCCGCAACGACGTTAATCCGGCAAACGGAAAGAGATTTCCCGAATGTACTCGACCTTCGACGAAATCTCGGTCAATTATTCCGCCACTCCGTCGATCTACAGAAGATTCTCCCGATGACCGGCAAGTCCAGGCGCAGCGACGCTCTCGATCCTATCGACCGGCGGATTCTGTCCGCTCTGCGGGCCGATGGCCGGCTGACGACGAGCGCACTGGCCGAGAAGGTCGGGCTCTCGCCATCGCCCTGCTGGACACGGGTCAGGCGGCTGGAGGAAAGCGGCGCAATCGAGCGCTATGTGGCAGTCCTGGATCACGCGGCGCTGGGTCTCAACAACACCGTCTTCGTCGAAATCACCCTGGACAAACACGACGACAAGGTGCTCGACACGTTCGGGGACGCGCTGGCGCGCATTCCCGAAGTGGTCGAGGCGCATCTCGTCACCGGCGAATACGACTATCTCGTCAAGGTCGTGGTCAGCGGCACCGACCACTACGAGCGCTTCCTCCGTGAAACGCTGTACCGGATCCCCGGAATTCGCCAGTCACGAACAACCTTCGGTCTCAGGACGCTGAAGCGGGCGATCTCGGTCGACCCACTGCAACTGCCCTGACGCGCCTGCCAGAGGCCGGTTCAGTGCCGCTGGCTCAGCGTAACCACATTGTCCTGCAGGCGCCGGACGATCAACCGCGTCACCGAGAGGGCCATGTTAGGGAACTCCGTCAGCAGAGCGACGAAAACCTCCTTGCGCAAGCGGAGCGCCGTCAGCGGCGTGGTCGCGATGACCGTTGCCGAGCGAGGATCATCCGTCACGATCCCCATTTCACCGAACAGGCTGTTGGCGTTCATGGTCGAGATCCGGACAGGCGGCCCCGACGCCTCGGACACGACGTCGGCCGAGCCCGTGATCAGCAGATAGGCGGCGTCCGACTCGTCTCCCTGGCGAAAGATGACCTCCCCCGCCGCGAACTCGACCCGCTCGCCAGTGAAGGCCAGCAACCTCAGGCGCACCGTATCGACATCGGCAAAGATCGGCACGGAACGCAGGGCGCGCAGCTCGATACTGCCCGCGTCAAACTGATCGCTCACGAACGCCTCGTCGGACTGAGCTTGCGTCTGAACCGCCGCGTCTGCGGAACTGACGGAGTTGGTTCCGTGGAATTCAAGGCTGGCGTCGAAACGACCCAGTTCCGCAATCTGCCGGCCGGCAACGAGAATGGTCCGCCCCTTCATGAAGGTCGTGATCCGTGCGAATAGCCTGACAGCCTCGGCCTGCCCGAACGACGCCAACGCGTCGTTCAGGATCATGATCTGCGGGCGCTTGATCAGGCAACGTGCCAGAGCAACGGCCGCTTTCGCAGCCGGAAACAGGAACTGTCCGCCATAGCCGGCCTGTTGTTCAAGTCCCCAACGATAGACGTCACGCTCCAGGCCCAGTTCGATCAGGCTCTCACGGATGGCCTCGAGCGCGCGCTCCGCGTCGGCAGCACTGCTGCTGGCAACGCAGCCGAACAAGAGATTGTCGCGCAGAGGCGCTGCCGGACAGTAACAGGCCGGATCGTAGAAGGCGATGGCATCCGCCATCTCCGGGGTGGCCTGCGCGCGGAAAGACTGCCGCGCGGCGAGGATGCGGACCTCGTCCGCCTCGCTCAGCAGCCCCAGCCGATGCCGCGGCTCCGCATAGAGAAATGCCAGCGCGATCAACCGGGAGCGATCGGCCTCCCGGAGGGTGCGGCCCTCGGCCCGCCCGAGAATGACCTGATAGTCAGGGAACTGGGCCGCGGAAAGGAAGGAGAACTGCTCGAACAGGACGTGATCGGCTGGAAGATCGCGAAAGATCTCGAGCATGGTCGCCGCGATACGCCGCCCGATCTGGGTCAGAAGCGTGGTCAGGCCCTGCGCGTCCAGAATGGCGCGCACCAGCTTGTGACTGGCCAGGCGTTCCCCGGCGAAGCCGGGATCAGTGACGACGCCGAACAGGATGTTCTCGCCGATGGTCGCGTTTCGTGTGTATTGCTCGGGATCGTAGGGCTCCACCGCATCGCCCGCCCCGCGCCCAATCAGCCTGGAGCGAATTCTCGTACGGATCTCGGCAACCCTGTTGACGATCTCGGTCGGGTCGTCCGCACTCAATTGGCGCTGCAGGCCGAAGCGGAACACCGTTTCAGCGAGCCCGACCACGCCTAGCACCTCGACCAGGAGATGTTCGAGGTCGTGCCTGCTCGCGACGCCGGCGCCGCTGAAGTCGAGCGACCAGGGCTGGGCCCCGGCCTGGGCGACAACAGGGCGGCGCAGGCCATAGAGAATGTTGTCGCGCAGGGACGCATCGAGAATGACGGGCTCCGCTCCGAGATAGGCCAGTGTCCGCCCTCGCCGTTCGGAGGACAACGAAGCCAAGGGAATACCGGCCAGCGTCACCGCGCCGTCGAACGGCGCCATACTGCCCCCGAGCACAGACGCGAACGCAGCCGCCCCTTCCCCCGCCTTGTCGATCAAGGCGATGTTCCCCCCCAAGGGCAGAGCGAATGAAACGCGCTCGAGCAGCCGGTCGCCGGCCGGACCAAGAACCGTCAGCCCCTTGGCCGCGATCATGCCTTCGCCAGGCACGATCCCATCTCCGGAGAGCGGGGCCTGCGGCCGTTCCGGCGCCGGGGCATCGTCCAGCGAGAATTGCTGGGTGACCTGCTGAAACCGCGCCTCGACGTCGAGACGCTGCTGATCCCAGTCGATCAGTTCCTTTACCGGCGTCGGCAGGTCACGATAGGCGGCGATGACCGCGACGAGCTGGCCGATGTCGAGACGGCCGGTCAGGGCAAAATACCCCCCGATCGTGTAGAACAGGAATGGCGTCAGCTGGGCCAACAGGTTGTTCAGGAACTTGACCGCGAATTTGCGCCCATAGAGCTGGTAGCGGATGCCGAACAGCCTCTCGAGGCGCACTGCGACGAGTGCTTTTTCGACCGCAGAGGTGCCGTGGCCAGCAACCTCGTCCAGCGACTCGACGACCTCGCCGATCTTGCCGGCAAGGGCCCGCGACTCGATCTGGCGCTGTCGCCCAAGCCGGATCTGCTCACGCCGCATCCGGGGAATGATCACGGCCTGCACGAGAACGATGCCTGCCGCGATCGACCCCAGCGCCAGATTCTGCAGCAGAATGAAGATCAGCGCCGTCAGCGCCTGGCCACCGAGCAGAACCGGCTGGATGAAGGCATCACCGACGAAACCGCCGACTGGCTCGACCTCGTCCTTGATGACAGTCGCGGCCTCGGACGGTTTGAGCCGGCGCCGTGCCTCGGGCGTGAAACTCAGCAGCGTCGCGAAGAGGTCGGCGCGCAGGCGCTGCAGCAGCCGTTCGCCCAAGGCCCCCTTGCGCATGTTGATGACGTATTTGAAGGCGCCATTGATGAGCACCAGCAGCAGAAACAGGCCGGACAGCGCAAACAGATAGCTGATGCGATCGAGCATGACGCCGCTGAGAAGTTCACGGCTGCCCCCGAGCCGGGCCGGTAGGGCGAGCGAGAACCGGAAGAGCCGTGCAGTCTCCTGCCCACCGGAAAAGGCGCGGCCCTGGATGGCGTCCGTGATGATGTATTTCGGCAGCTCAAGCGAAAGATAGTAGAAGGGAAAGGACAGCAGCACGATCGCGATGATCTGGAGCTGCTGCCGGCGGCTGTTGCGCCAGATATAGGCAAACAAGCCTGTTGCTGCGGGCGCGCTCGCCTCAACCGGCGCCTGAGGCGTGGTTTGCGCTGCCGCCTGTCCTGGCCGCGAGCGCAAGCGCTGGGCCGCCTGCAGAGAGGAACCATCCGCCATGGAGCGCATCCGGCCTGTGATGTGAGCGCTGCGCTCCAGCGTACCGCAATTTTCGCGTGTTGCGGACAATAGCTTCCCTGCGCCTGCGCATCAGTTCAGCGTATCCGTCTCGCCCCAGGGGCGTGGCATGTAACGGCTCAGCGGCCCCCATTGGGCAGCCTCGGCGTGGCTCAGCCCAATGTCATTCAATGTATGCGCATCCATGGCAACGCTCTGCGACTGCCCGCGCTGCGGGCCAAAGGCGAGCGCCAGCGATGTGACCAGCGCGCGGCTCGCGCGCGTCATCCTGCCAAGAAAGGGGCACTCGCCCGCCTGCGTCACTGTCTCGGGCTCGCGCAGCGGTTCGAGCGAGGTTGTCCTGAACGGCGTGGAATGAGTGTTGGCGGTGTGGTGCACGGCGAAACTCCCGTTCGGAGCGGCACACACAGCGACTGCGGGCTGCGGTCGCTGCGGCCTTCGGGCGGGGGTTTTCGGCCGTTCCCGTGCTATCTTCTGTGAAACAGGTCACATAGGCGTCAGCTTTTCCTAGCAACGGAGAGAACAGGGGGACTTGGGAATGCGCAGCGCGCCGCATCTGGTGGTTCGGCTTCTATCGGTAAATCCGTTCTTCGCTGGGCTTGCTCACGACGCCCTGGTCAAGATCGCCGCAATTTGCCTGCCGAGGCACCTGGCACCGCACGAGGTCCTGTTCCTGAAGGGCGATCCCGGCGATGGCCTCTATGCCATCCGGCATGGCCGGATCCGAATTGGCACCACGGACGATGCCGGCCAGCAGCTGACGATGAACCTGCTGGGAGGCGGCGACGTCTTCGGGGAGATCGCCCTTCTCGACGGTCGCGCCCGCAGCGCCGACGCCATTGCGCTGGAAGACACCGAGATGTTCTTCGTGCCGCGGCGTGACTTCCTGAATCTGCTCGACAACGAGCCACTGATTGCAATCCGGCTGATCGAATTGCTCTGCGAGCGGCTGCGCGGCATGAGCGAGCGCATGGAGGACACGGCCTTCCTTCCAGCCGCATCACGGCTGGCGCGACGCATCGAAGTGCTCGTCACCGACTATGGCAGCGAGCTGCACATTTCCCAGGAGGAACTGGCGGCGCTGACCGGCGTCACCCGCGAAACCGTGAACCGCCAGCTGCAGCGCTGGAAACAGATCGGCATTCTCTCCCTTGGACGGGGCCGCCTCGTGATTCATAATGTCGACAGCTTTCGGCAGCTGGCGAAGTCCGGCGCGATCTGAATACCGAGCATGAGAGGCTTGCCATGCGCTTCCTCCGATTCTCGATTGCCGCTTGCGCCATTTGCGCATCGATCCCGCCCGCCGCCGCGCAACAACCTACGGGCTGCACCCCGTCAGCGCGGACCGATCCGCCGAGAACCGTGTTCCGGTGCAGCGGTGGCCTGATCATTGAAGCGGAGGCCGCCACCCGCTTCCAGGTCCAATCGCCACAGCCCGGCCGCGCGATTCAATCAATCGCATTGGATGGCAAAGGCCTTCTGGTCGAGCTACCCCGTCGCCGCGGGCCCCTCCAGATCCTGACGCCCCACGCCATCGCCTCGGTCCGCGGCACGATCTATGCCGTCGACGTAACGACCTCGAAGACATCGGTGTTCGTCGCCGAAGGGCGCGTGCGTGTCACGCGCCGCGATGGCACGGACCCCGTCGAACTCAATCCCGGCGATGGCGTTGACGTCTCCCAGGAAAAGCGACTTGACGTGCACCGCTGGTCCCGCGAGCGCGCCGCAGGGCTGCTTGCTCGGTTCGGGCGGTGACCTCGACGCGCAGTGTCCGCCTGCCCGCGTCGATCACCATCCTCTGCCTCGTGATCGCCGCGCTCTGGTCCGGATTTCTGGGGCGAATGCATCTCGCGGGCGAGCGCAATCCTCTCGACCGAGTCGAGGCGGCGCTCGCCGACATGCGCCTGCTTATTGCCGGTCGACGCTCACCCCCAGGCGAAATCGTCATCATCGCCATCGATGATGAAACCGTGGCTCAGCAACGCGGCTACCCGCTCCAGCGCTCCACTTTGGCTCGGATGATCCTCGCCATTGGAACCGCGGCCCCACGCACCCTTGCACTCGACCTGCTGCTCGTCGACCCGACCTCGCCCGAGACAGATGAGGCGCTTGCCCAGGCTCTCGAACGAACGCCTTCACTCGTCGCCGCGGCCGGCAGCTTCGGCCGGGACGAGGAAGGAAGCTCGCAATTACCGGCACCGAAACAGATGCTCTGGCCGCTGTCGCCGTTCGACCGGTTGGCAGCCGTCGGTCTCGTCAATATTTCATCCGACGCAAGCGGCACGCCGCGGCATGTGCCGCTGCTTTTCCGGACCGACCGCGGGGTCATGCCATCATTCGTCCTAAGTGTGGCGGCAGGCTTCAAGGGCGAGGCTCCTGTGTTCGGCGTCGATACCGTGCGCCTGGCAGGCAGCCCGGTGAAGCTCGACCTCGGATTCCATCTTCCGCTCCGGTTCTACGGCCCGCGAGGCAGCTTCGAAACGATCAGTGCAACCGGCCTGCTTGCGGGCACCGTGCCCGTAGAGCGCCTGCGGGGCCGTATCGTCATTGTCGGCGTCACCGCCACGGCTATCGGCGACACCTTCAGCACCGCCTTCGATCCCGTGACGCCGGGCGTGGAGGTCCTGGCGACCGGCATCGCTCATTTGATCGCCGGCACCGGACTGGTCCGGGATCACGAGGTGCGGTTGCTCGACGCAGGCGTGGCACTCGTGCTGGCCACCGGCTCCGTCTTCTTCATCGCCTCTGCTCCGCTCGGCATCGGCGTCGGCGCAGCGGTCTTCGGTCTCGCTGCCTGGCTGCTGGCCACCACGGCGCTCTTCGCCGCAGGCTATTGGCTCAGTTCGGCGCTCCCGCTGGCGTCAGTCATTCCACCTGTCGTCCTCGCAGTGGTTTTACGGCAGACATGGGACCGCCGCCAGGCCACGGATATCGCCCGTTCCGAAGCCGCTTTACGGCAGTTTCAGCCGCCATTGCTCGCAGATCGCATTGCACGGGACCCGGGGTTCCTGCGCGAGCCGGTGCAACAGACGGTTGCGATCCTGTTCGCGGACCTCTCGGGCTTCACGCGGCTGAGCGAGCAGGCCGGCCTCACGCGAACACGCGAATTTCTCAAGGCGTTTCACACGCTCATCGAAAACGAGGTGACCGCGCATGACGGGCTCGTCATCTCCTTCATGGGCGACGGTGCAATGATCGCGTTCGGCATTCCAGATCCGCACGCCGATGATGCCGGCCACGCCCTCTCCACGGCCTGGGCACTGCTCAAGGATATGCGCGAGTGGGCCACCGGCGAAGAGGTATCGATTGGCCATCCGGATCTTCGTGTCGGTGTCCATTTCGGCCCGGTCATCGTCTCTCGTCTCGGGCACGAAGCGCATCAGCACATCACTGCGACCGGGGACAGCGTCAATGTCGCGAGCCGCTTGATGGAAGTCGCAAAGGAGCAAGGCGCCGCGCTTGCCGTTTCAGCAGAGCTCCTCGTCGCATCCGGCGACATCCGGAAGCGCCACCGCGAACCCGACAGCATTCGCACAGTCGAGATTCGCGGCAGGCGCCAACGCATCTCCGTCGCGCTCTGGGGCGCCTGACAGCATCTGTGATCCAGATCACAGAACGCATCCGCCTTTCCGGGAAGGGTTCGGCGACAATCCCACACAGGGGAAAGGCCATGGCCAAGTACAGGGCGATTCTTCCGCAGGTCCTGGCGCGAGAATTCCTCACGGACGGCGGACTGGAAACGACACTCGCCTTTCGTGACGGGCTTGAATTGCCATTCTTCGCCGCTTTCCCGCTGGTGCGCAGCGAAGAAGGCCGAGCCCGCCTCAAGGCCTATTTCCTGCCCTATCTCACGCTCGCCGCCGAGTACGGCAAGGGCTTCATTCTGGATACGCCGACCTGGCGCGCCAATCCCGATTGGGCCCGCAAGCTGGACTACTCGCGCACCATGATCGAGGAGGTTCAGAGAGCCTCGGTTCAGCTGGCGATGGAGCTGCGTCCTCACTACGAAACCAGCGATTCAAGGATCGTGATCAACGGCGTGATCGGGCCGCGTGGGGATGGCTACCGGATCGATACGCGCATGAGCGCGCGGCAAGCGCAGCTCTACCATCAGGATCAGGTCAAGGCCTTTGCCCGCACCGACGCGGACATGGTGAGCGCCATCACGATGACCTACAGCAACGAGGCGATCGGCATCGCCGCCGCTGCGCAGGCTCACCGAATGCCCGCCGTCATCTCCTTCACCCTGGAGACCGACGGCAGGCTCCCGAGCGGAGAGCCCCTGGGCCATGCGATCGAGCGCGTCGATGAGGCAACCGAGGCCTATCCCCTCCATTACATGATCAACTGCGCGCATCCCCTGCATTTCGAGCGGGTCATCTCCGGCAGCGCACCCTGGCTCGACAGGATCGGGGGCTTGAGGGCGAACGCCTCGACCTTGAGCCACACCGAACTCGACATGGCGACCGAACTCGATGCTGGGGATCCCCTCGACCTCGCTCATCGCTATCGCAGCCTGCGCAAGCAGCTCAAGAACGCGCGTGTCCTCGGAGGCTGCTGCGGCACCGACCTGCGCCATGTCAGGGCGATCTGCTATGCCTGCCTGTAGCGCGACGGGAGATTGCGCCGCTGCCGCGGCTGCTCGCATCAGCGGCCTATGACACCATCTGGCCAGCGGCACGGGACATGTCTGCCGCGGCGCCCGTGTCCCGCAAGGCGCGCGACACAGTCCCGGACAGATCGTCAAAGCGTGCGAGAGCCTCCAGACGCGCCTCGACCGCGGGATCGGGGCCCTGCGGCCTGAGGTGCTCCCGGAGGGAAGCCAGGCAGCGGTGTTCCAGCACGGGAGAGTTCAGCCGCCTTGCCTTCTCCACCGCCGAGCGCAGTGCCGCCTCCGCATCCTGCTGCTGCGCCCGTGCGCCCCTGGCCATGATGCCGGCCTGGATCCGATCCAGCTCCGGCTCCAGCCACAGCGAACCGCTTCGCGACATCAACGCGATCGCCCGGTCGCAGGAGGCTTGGGCCTCCGCCAGCTGCCCGAGTTGAAGCTGAGCTTCGGCGAGATTGGCGAGATAGCCGGAGAGGGACAGCACATAGCCAACGCGTTCGAATGCCGCGATCGCCCTCTGCATGGTTGCTGCGCCGCGCGCGAGATCACCCTTCTGACAGAGCCCCCAGCCCAGGAATGCCGCGCCATGGGCCCGGAAGCCTGCGAGCCCGTGCTGTTCCGACAGTGCCACCAACCGCCCCGCCTCTTGCATCAGCTCATTGGTCGCGTTCGACAGCCCGAAGACCCAGCCACCGACATAGGACATCGGAATCGCCGCGGAATGAGGATGCCGCAAGGCGTCTGCGGAACGAAGCGCATCGATGCCTATGCGCAGGGACTCGCCGACATTGCCAAGGCAGAAATGAGCGAGGCTCAGCAGTGATCTGGTGTGAATCTCGGTGTTCTGGCCGAACATGAATGTACTTGCCTCATCGCGATCACGCTCTCCGATGAGCAGGGAGTGCTCGAGATGCTCGATCGCCTCGTCGGCCTTGCCCTGGCCGAGCCGCACCATGCCGATCAGACGGTGCCCGATGGCTCGGCCAGAGCCATAGTCCGCGCGCTCGGATCGATCGAGGAAGTTCTGGGCCAGCGACGCGGCTTCAGGCACATCGCCGCTGCAATTGGCGAATGTGAACTTTCCGAACAGGAACGGAAACATCAATGCGGAGGGCTCGTCTTCGCTGCAAAGCTCCAGCCCGCGCTTGCAGCATTGCAGCAAACCTGCCGATGTCGGCCCTTGCGCGGCGGTGATGGAGCCGACCAGCGCCGCCTGAAGACCGCGCTCGAGCGTCGTCCGCGCCATGTCGTCCGGCAATTTGTCGAGCAGGGACAATCCGTGGCGAATATGCCCGATAGCCTCGATATGGGCAGAACGCTGTCCGGCGCTCGCTCCGGCCCTCAGCCAGGCCTTGACTGCCTCCTGGTAGCGGCCCGCCTCGGTGAGATGGTGCGCTGTGACCTCGGGCAAGGGGATATCGACGCCGTCCCCCTGATCGAGCAGGCCCAGAATGCGGTCATGGATCGCGCGCCGTTCGGTGGCGAGCATCGATTCATGAGCCATGCGCTGAAGCAATGAATGCCGAAACTCATAGCGGATTTCCCCACCTATGCGCTTGGGCAGGAGAATCTCGGCGTCGACCAGCGCCTCGACAGGCGCGATCACCTCCCTGATGCCCTTCTCCAGGACGTGGGCGAGGAATACCGGGGTGAAGGAACGACCAATACAGGCCGCGGCCTGTACGACGGGTCGCGCACCCGGGCGCCGGTCGAGCCGCTCGGACATGAGTTCCGCAAGGAGAAGCGGGACATTCGACGGCTTGCGGATGGGATGAGGCGTCTGGATGTGTTCGTCGATCAAAGAGAGCACGAACTGCTCGACAAAGAGCGGAACGCCCTCCGCGGCAGCGACCGCCTGCGCGATCTTCTCGGGAGGCAGCTCCTCCGAACCCGGAATCGCGTGCGCCAGCGCGAGACTCTGCTCCCCCGACAGCGGCTCCAGCGTCACGACTTCGTCCGGCTCCGGTAACCCCTCGGCGCGCGGGAACGGCCGTGCGGTTGCCACCACCATCAGCGCCTCATCGCTCCCGGCGGTCAGGAGTTCCCGCAAGAGTTCCGCAGAGGACGGGTCGAGCCAATGCGCATCCTCGATCACCACAAGGGTCGGCTGCCGGCGGGCCGTGCGCACGATGACCGAGATGACGAACTCATACTGCTTGCGCTTGAACATTGTCGGGGCCGGGGCAAACTGCTCGCGGATGCCGGTTGCAGCCAAACCGATCAGGCTTGCCAGTATTTCGTTGTTCTCCGGCGTGTTGAGGCCGATTTCGTCCAGGACGGCGCCGATCTTCGCGCCGCGCACCTTGTTGTCGTCCTCGAACTTGAGACCAGCCCGTGCCCAGAGAAAGCTCGCGACCGGGTAGAGCGGCGTACTCGCGAACAGCTCATGGCAATAGGTCATGTAGATCGCTGCATCGGAGAGCGCGGGATGACCGCAGATCTCCGTGATGACCTTTGTCTTTCCAACTCCGGCATCCGCGGCCACGAGAACGAACTGCGCCCGCCTGTCGCTCGTTGCGCTGGTCCAGCGCGCAAGGATGCTCTGGAGATGGCTTTCCCGGCCGACAGCGATCGGAACACTGCTCGCGACCCTGCCTCGGCGCCGCGCCGTTCCCAATCGCTCACGAGCAATCTCGAAGACTTCGATCTCACGCGAAAGGCCCCGGATGGCTCTTGGGCCGAGGGCCCTGACTTCAAACAGCCCGGCGGTGAGGTCGGTGACCTCCCGGGTCGCCACGACCGTCCCAGGCGCGGCCTCAGCCTGCAGTCGCGCCGCGAGATTGATGGCCTCGCCCACCGCACCGAGTTCGCTGGAGCCGCTGCTGACGCGGGCCGGTGCCATCACGACGAGGCCCGTGTGAACGCCGATACGCGCTGCGATATCCGGAACGGTGCCATCCTCGATGCTCGTGTTCAGCGTCTTGATCCGCTCCATCAGCTCGAGGGAGGCACGGACGGCCCGTTCCGCGTCGTTCTCGCGGGCCGTGGGATAGCCGAAGAAGATGAGGACACCGTCGCCCGTGTAACTCGCAACGAAGCCGCCATAGCGCTCCATGGTCGTCAGGGTCAGTTGCTGGTAGCGGCGCTGAACGAGACGGAGCTCTTCCGGATCAAGCTGCTCCGACAACTGGGTGTAACCGACGAGGTCGACGAAGACGATCGTGACGTAGCGCCTCTCCGACACAAGTTTTCGAGGCTCGGCTTCGCTCATCGTCATCGCACAGGCTCCTGTGTCGCGAAAGTCGGCGCTCGGCTACTGTCTCGTCAGTTTGAATATGGCCGCATATGCGCATAGAGTGAAGTCATTACCTAGCTGTCTCTAGTTTTTCAGCCAGTATACGGGGGGCGACCGTTCATGCCTGCCTCAAGAATATCGCGTCTTTTCTCCCGAACATCAGCCGAAGCCAGTCCCGGCGCACCACAGACGATCAAAACGGTCGTCATTTGCGCCCATCTTCGGCCTGGTCGCGACAAACGGCGCTCGACGCATTTCATGCAACCTATCGCAGGTCTGCATATTGCTGCACTGATCGATGCAAAGCGATTTGATGTCGTGCTTTATCATGAAGACTGGCACGGCCCATTCGACCCTGCACATTGCAACAAGTACGACCTCGTATTCCTCACGGGGCTTCAGCCCGACTTCGATCGACTGCGGCAACTCTCCTATCATTTCAGACGCAGTGGAGCGACGGTCGTTGCCGGCGGGAGCGTATGCACGCTTTTCCCGGAATTCGCTCAGCAGTTCTTCGATGTCGTCTGCGCCGGCGGCGTCGATTGCGTCAGAGATGTCGTTGACGATTATTTGGCCGGCTCGCTCCGACCAATCTACCGCTCTCCGATTGCACAAATCTCCGACTACACGGTCGATTATAGCCTTTTGCGCAAAAGCGGCATCAATCCGAGCACGCATCTTGCGGAGACCTCACGCGGATGCAGCTTCAAATGCAGCTTTTGCGTCATCCCCTCGGAAGTCGGGGCGCATGTTCGCCATGGGCTGGCCAGCTTCAAGGCGTCGCTGGAAAGCGCGCTGGAATCGAGCCCCCGCTTGAGCATGCGCAGCTGGTATCCGATGGTCATGCTGCTGGACAATAATTTCTCGGATGACCGGGCCCATATGCTGGCCATCTGCGAGTTCCTGCGCGACCATCCCAAGGTGCGGGGCTGGGGCGCGCTGGTCACCCAGAACGTCGTCCAGGACCGCGCGCTCATCGAGACCTTCGCCGCCTCCAAATGCGTCGGGCTGTTCGTCGGGATTGAATCGCTCGATGCGAGCTTTCTGCGCCGCTACAACAAGACCCAGAACCTCAGCCGGCGCCAGAATGTCATCGATGACGTCGCCTTCGCCGAGGGGCACGGCATTGCCGTCGGTTACGGCTATCTCTTCGACCCTCGCTACCAGACGGCTGCGGAGATGCAGCAGGCCATGGAAGCCATCGCCGACAACCCGCTGATGCCGATGCCGACCTATCTCAGCGTCGTTGCTCCTCTCGCCGGAACCCAGCTCTTCTGGGAGGATCTGGAGAGCGGGCGCCTGGCTCCCAATCTTCGCTTCCGGGACCTGGACGGCGAGACGATCTGCTACGCGCAGCTTGCCGAACCGGCTCAGCCGATCGTCGCCTTTCTCGAACGGATCTTCCGGCGTCCCTGGACCGTGGTCGGGCGCATGCGCATCCTGCTCAAGACCTTGCGGAGGCTCCGCCACAGCCGTTCGTTCAACCCGATGCGATGGTACATCATCGCCTCGGCGAGCTTTCATTGCTTTACTTGGTCAAAGTCCTCGCCGGCGCGACCGCGCACCTATCTGGCTGGGAGCGATACGCTCGACCCGCAATATGGCGAACATCCGGACGATCTGTCGCCGGAGGATCGCGTCCGCTATTTCGAGCCGATCGCGCTAACCGATGGCGACGGCAAGCCGAGCCTCTGGCTCATTCCCTATGCCGAAGCCCGCCGGAAACCCAAGGCGACGGCACGACCTCTGCCGGTTTCGCCTCCCCTGGACACCGGCATCGTCGCCATGCGGCCGGAGAAATAGCGCAGCATTCCAGGCTCACTTGCCTTTCGGCTTTGGGCTGGCCCTGCCCCTCGGGGCTGGAGAGCGCGGTCGTGGAACCTTGGGCGAACCTTCCTCTTCTGTAGGCCCGCCATCCTTCGGCATCGTACCGAGCTTCTGGCTGGCGCTCTTGGGCGCATCGACATAGGCCCTGCCGATGAGTCCCTGCAATTCAGGCAGACTGTATTTGGCGATGTGCGCGAGCGTCGCCGTCCGGAGCTTGGTGCTGTCTCCGCCAGCCTCCGCCTGGGCAGCCTGGAGACCGTCCAGAAACCTGTTGAGCTCGTCCCGCGAGGCGCGCAAAGGAGGCGGCGGAGACTTTGGCTTGCGTATTTTCACGGCCATGACGCACCTCGCCAAGCTACTGCATGATGTTGAGGATCTGCGCGCGGATCTGCGGGCTCAGCATCAGATCCATATGCTCGAGACTGTCCCGGTCAATGTCTCCGGTCACGGTGCGCACATTGGCCGCCGGGGTCGAGACCAGACGCGCGGACCAGGCCGGGATCACGCCGTCGCCGGGGCAATAGGAGTGATCCACGATCGGTGACGGCTCGGCGCTCGGATCAAAGGCGGGGTCGATCCAGCCCCATGTCTGCTCATCCGTCGTCTCGTTAATGGTCCCGCCATTGCGCTGCTGGACGCCGCGGATATTGTAGAACTTGCTCTTCGTGGCCGCCCCGAGCGGCAGCGCCACCTTCCGATAGATCGCTTCGCCCCGGCCCAGGGCGGCATGGCTGAAGCCCCAGTTCACGGGGTAGCGCACCTGGGTTCCGTTCTTCCCGGGGTTATAAGGATCGGCGATCGCGCCGGTATCGCGGTCCCTGACCGGATATCGCGACAGCGGATAGTTCGGATCGGCAGCCAACGCCGCCTGGTCACCCTGGAAGGTCGCCTGGTCCAGGTAGAGAAGCGTGTATGGCCCCGGCAACGACGAGATCAACTGGGTCAGATTGCGCGGGTCGTAGGACCATGAGAGCCTGTCCAGGTCGGGGTCGCCCTTGAAATAGCGGTTCAGTTGCCCGGCATAGCCGTAGAAGGGCGACCCGACGCTGATCGCCCGCCTGACCGCTGCGACATGCGAGCCCCCCTGGTTCAGGACCAGCTTGACGACCATGCCGCCGAAGCTGTGCCCGATCAGCGTCACATCGGCGAAGGGATCGGTGCCGCATTCCACACGGACCCGCTGACGGAACTTCGGCACGAAGCTCTTCAGGAAGAAGCGCGCCACGAGCTCGGGATCGCGCCGCCAGTCCCAGCCAAAGACGAACCAATCGAATTTCCTGGCTGTGCACCAGCTCAGGAAATCATCGTAGGGGGTAAGCACCGGAGGAAACCGGACGCAGCCATCGGCGATCACGAAATGCCGGCCCGCATCGTCATCGCCTTTCATCTTGAGCAGCAGCGCGCCCCCGGTCAGGATGGGGCAATCCAGCCAGATCAGATTGTAGAAATAGGGCGTATTGCCCTGGGTCGTGGTCGCCCATTTGATGCTGGATCCCATGCCTCCCGGGAACAGGATGACCGTCTTGCGCCGCGCCGGTCTGTGCTGCCTGTAGCGCGCGATGAACTGCGAAATCTGCTCGTCGAGTTGCGCGAGCTGCTGCTTGTCACGATCAGCGACGTAGCTCATTTCGCCTCCGGTCGAGAACGCTTTCACATTCCGCGTGTAAGGCAGGCTTGCTCGTCCAAGCGACAGGCCGGCAGGGATGGGGCAACAACGACGCGACCATCCCAAACCGCAATGACAGCATCTCTCAAACGACTGACGCAGGCAATGCTGTAGTGACGCTACGAGATGCTTCCCTCAGATCTGCGTCAGGAACTCAAATTCGAACCAAGACGAAGAATGGGCGCACCGTCCGGGCGCATTCCGGCCCGAGGACATGTCTGACCGTGTTCCTGCGCCCTCTCGGCGCTCGCCACCGGCAAGCCGCCAGCGAGCCGGAGCGGGGATACGGCCGCGGCCGGCTCGCATCGGTCACAACTTCACCGCCCGCAGCCGCGCGGCATTGGCGATCACGCTGACCGAGGACAAAGCCATCGCGGCCGCTGCGATGATCGGCGACAACAGCAAGCCGAAGATCGGATAGAGCACGCCTGCCGCCACCGGCACCCCGAACGCGTTGTAGACGAAGGCGAAGAACAGGTTCTGTCGGATATTGCGCATCGTGGCCTCAGACAGACGCCGGGCACGCACGATCCCGGTCATGTCGCCCTGGAGCAATGTGACGCCGGCACTCTCGATGGCGACATCGGTCCCGGAGCCCATCGCGATGCCGACATCGGCTGCAGCCAGAGCCGGCGCGTCATTGACGCCGTCGCCCGCCATCGCGACCACGCGCCCCTCCCGCTTGAGCTTCGCCACGACCGCGCTCTTGTCCTCTGGGAGAACCTCGGCCTCGACCTCGGTGATGCCGAGCCTGCGGGCCACGGCTTGCGCCGTGGTGCGGTTGTCGCCGGTGAGCATGACGACGCGTATCCCCTCGGACCGCAGCGCCGACAGAGCCTCCGGCGTCGAAGCCTTGACCGGGTCGGCAATGGCGATCACGCCAGCGGGCTTGCCGTCCACGCCCATAAAAATCGCCGTCGCACCGTCCCTGCGCAGGCCGTCCGCGATCTGGACGAGGCCCGACACATCGACGCCGTGCTCGGCCAGGAAGCGATCATTGCCGAGCACGATCCGCTGGCCCTCGACCGTTCCCAACGCTCCCTTGCCGGTCGGGGAATCGAAGTCCGTCACGGCCGCCGTCGTAACGCCCTTGGCTTCGGCAGATGCAACGATCGCAACCGCCAGGGGATGCTCGCTCGGCCGCTCCACGCTGGCGGCAAGGCGCAGAATGTCGGCCTCGGAAAATCCCGAAGCCGGCCGGATCGCGGTGACCGCCGGCCGCCCCTCGGTGAGCGTGCCGGTCTTGTCGACGACAAGCGTGTCGATCTTCTCCATCTGCTCAAGCGCCTCGGCATTCTTGATCAGCACGCCGGCCCGGGCCCCTCGCCCGACACCGACCATGATCGACATCGGCGTCGCAAGGCCGAGCGCACAGGGGCAGGCGATGATCAGGACCGAGACCGCAGCCACCAGCCCGAAGGCAAGGCGCGGCTCCGGCCCCCAGATGGCCCAGGCGGCAAAGGCGAGCAGGGCAATGGCGATGACGGCCGGCACGAAATAGCCAGAGACCTGGTCGGCCAGGCGCTGGATCGGCGCGCGGCTGCGCTGGGCTTCCGAGACCAGCAACACGATCCGCGACAGCATGGTGTCGCGCCCGATCTTCTGCGCTTCGATGACGAGGCCGCCGGACTGGTTCATCGTGCCGCCGATCACGGCGTCGCCGACAGTCTTGGTCACGGGCATGGATTCGCCAGTGACCATGGATTCGTCGACAGCGCTGCGGCCATCGACCACTGCGCCGTCCACGGGCACTTTCTCGCCAGGGCGAACCCGCAGACGATCCCCCACTTGCACCGTATCGAGCTGGATCTCCTCCTCGGAGCCGTCGGCATTCAGACGCCGGGCCGTCTTGGGAGCAAGATCGAGAAGGGCGCGAATGGCGCCGCCCGTGCTTTCCCGCGCGCGCAGCTCGAGCACCTGCCCGAGCAAGACCAGCACCGTGATGACAGCCGCGGCCTCGAAATAAACTGCGACCGAGCCGTCATGCCCGCGGAAGGCCGGCGGGAAGATCCCGGGCATCAGCGTCGCCACGACGCTGTAGACCCAGGCAACGCCCGTTCCCATCGCAATCAGCGTGAACATGTTGAGGTTGCGGCTGACCAGCGAATGCCAGCCGCGCTCGAAGAACGGCCAGCCAGCCCACAGCACCACCGGCGTCGCCAGGGCGAGCTGGATCCAGTTGGAGAGGTGACGCGGAATCAGGTGGTCAAGGTCGAGCAGATGCCCACCCATTTCCAGGATTGCGACCGGGAGGGCGAGAACGAGGCCGATCCAGAAGCGCCGGCTCATGTCGACCAGCTCGGCATTGGGCTGTGCTTCAGCCGTCATCAGAACCGGTTCGAGCGCCATGCCGCAGATCGGGCAGGAACCCGGCCCGATCTGCCTGATCTCGGGATGCATCGGGCAGGTGTAGGTCGCCCCCTCCGGCGCGGTATCGGTTGCCGCGGCTAGCTCTGGATCGACGTAACGAGCCGGGTCAGCCTCGAATTTCGACTGGCAGCCAGAGGAGCAGAAATAATAGGGCCGCCCTCCGTGCTGCGCGCGGTGTGTCGTCTCGTGGGGATCGACCGCCATCCCGCAGACCGGATCCTTGACCTGCCCCTCATTCGTCTTCCCGGCATCCTGGTGCCCGACATGGGCACCATGTCCGTGGTTACCATGGTGGGCGGCATGGCCCACATGGGCCTCGTGACCACCGTGAGACGTCTCCTTCGGGGCATTCGCCATGATATTCCTTTGCACAATCCGGCCGCGATAGCGGCGGCATCGTGCAACCTTCCATTGTGGGAAGGTCAAGCCTGCCCCTCACCGCTCCGCAGCATGCGCCTCGCAGAATTCTGCCAAGCTCCGGAAGGTCCAGGCCGGGCGCGGCATATCCTTCGGTGGCAGCGTTGCGCCTCCGCCCCCCTTGTCGTGACGGCGGTCGATCCAGGCACTGCTGATCCCCATTGCGCTGGCCGGCACGTGGTCGTGGAACAGGCTTTGCGCCACGTGGAGGATCTTGCCCTTGTCCTCGCCGACATGGGCCAGCATGTACTCGAAATTGGCGAGCGATGGCTTGTAGGAGCCGATATCCTGCGCGGTGAACCGGAGGTCGAACTCCGTGCCGAGCAAGGCCGCACTGCGGCCAAGGCTCGCGCGGTCGACATTGGAGAGCACGACAAGGCGATAGTGCCTGGCCAGATATTGCAGAGCCTCGCGACTATCGGGGAAGGCCGGCCAGTTCCCGACCGAAGCGCCGAATTCCCGGGCCGCCAGTTGATCAGGCGACGTGCCGAAATGCCTGGCGAGGTCGCCATGCACGCGCTCCAGAATCTCGGGATAAAGCAGCCGCGGCTGTTCAGCCTCCCACTGGCTTTCGAGCCGGGCAAACTCGGCGAGCAGGTCTTCGTCACGGACGAAAATCCCCCTGGCGTTCAGCCAAGGCTGCAATTGCGCCAGCAGACCGGACTCCCAGTCGATCAGGGTGCCGTAAACATCGAAGGTCAGGGTGGTGAAATCACGCAGCTTCATGGGCCGTCTCCATCATCTCTCTGGTGACGGTCATAGACCAGCGGCGATTCCCGCTCTTGTCCCGATCTCCAAACCTTTGGGCTCAATCTCCACGTCGCAATGCCGCGGGAGTGGTCGAGCGCCGACGACGCAGGCTTCGCGTCAGCGCACTTTGATCGCTGAACCCGACTGCAAGCGCGATCTCGGCAAGCGGACGCCGGGTTTCACGGATCAGTTGTTCGGCTTCCCGCAGGCGCAGATCGGCGAGATAGCGCCCCGGCGACATGCCGATCCAACGCTGGAACAGCGCATGCAAGCCACTGACCGACACGCCGGCGGCGACTGCCAGCTGCTGGACGGTTAGCGTCGCATCATAGCCATGACCGAGCAGCGAGACCGCACGCTCCAGCGCTGGCGGCCAATGCAGCCGATCGCCGGACCGTTCCGCCACCGCCTCGAGCAACATGCCGCCGAGCCGATCAAGCAGGTCCGATCGGCGCGCAGGCGCCGCCGCATCATGGGCGATGTAATGCGCGAGATGCCGCAATCCGGCGTCGAGGGGGTGAAATGGCTGCCCCTCCGCCTGTTGGACGAGGCGATCCGGCAGGCCAAAGAAGCCCGCTCCGGTCGGAACATCGAGCACGACGAAATGGCCATGATGCGGGGTCGTGAAACGGTGGCGCGCCTGCGAGGCGACGATCACGAAGCTGCTGTCATCGACGATGCCATCCTGCCCCGCGATGCGCATCTGCATGGTGCCATCGACGGGCACGACAATCTGATGCCAGTCGTGCGCGTGCTCCGTCTCATGCGGCGGATAGGATCGTAGCGACAGGATCGGGCGCATCCGCAGCCTCCCCATTCGAAGTTCCGTGCCCGAAGTTCGACACCCCGGGGAAGCGCCGGCATGAGCACGGCAAAATGGGCAGAGAAGGGCCGCTTCGCAAGCATCATTCGACGGAAAACCGAAGCAAATGAGCCAGTCCTGGGGCGCTATTCCCTGGCTCGCCTGCGATGAATTCATGGACCTTGCGGCGGCAATCGCTCATACCAGAGCCGAAAGTCCACATCGGTGGATGATGAAATCGCCCCATGCTCAACCTCAACGACCTTCATCTCTTCGTCCAGGCCGTCGACAGCGGCGGCTTCGCGTCGGCGTCACGCCGCCTCGGCATGCCCAAATCGACGATCAGCAAGCGCGTCGCCGTGCTTGAAGCCAGTCTCGCCACACGGTTGATTCACCGGACATCGCGCAGCTTCACGCTGACTGAACTCGGGCGGGACTTCTACGAGCACGCGCGCGCCTCGCTGATCGAGGCGGAAGCCGCCGAGAGCATCGTCCGTCGGCGCCAGGCCGAGCCCAGCGGCACCGTGCGGGTCACGACATCGGTCCCGACAGCGCAGCTCTACCTGGCGGAACGCCTACCGGCGCTTGTGGCAGCCTATCCGAAGCTGACGGTGCAGCTTCATGCCACCGATCGCTTCGTCGACCTGGCCCAGGAGGGATTTGACATCGCGGTGCGCAGCCATTTCGCGCCACTGCCGGATTCAGGGCTCGTGCAGTTGCAGGTCGCCACGGAGACCATCATCCTGGTGGCGTCTCCGGGCTATCTCAGCCAGCGGAGCGCTCCTGCCGTGCCGGGCGATCTCAGTGTGCATGACGGGCTCCTGGTCTCCCCCTCCGCCAAGATCTGGCGACTGCACGACAGCGCAGGCCAGGAGGTGCTCGCCGCGCCCTTCGGGCGCTTCATCGCCGACGAAACGCAGATATTGCTCGGAGCTGCCAAGGCCGGGCTTGGGATCGCATGCCTGCCGGAGGTCGCCTGCCGAAGGGCCATCGATGCCGGCGAAATCATGCGCGTCCTGCCGGACTGGACAGCCGGCACGGTCACGACCTCGATCCTGACGACACATCGGCGCGGGCAGCTCCCCGGCGTCCGCGCGGTCGTCTCGTTTCTGGCAAAGGGGCTGCGCGCTTAGCGTCGGGCGAGCCGACAAGGGAATAATCCCGCCCTCGGAAACAGTTTTCCTAAGCGAAGCATCGGTCTCGATGCTATTCATCTCCGGCGCTCACCCCGAATCAGCCCGCCTGACGAAAATAGTTCGATGAGGATCCTCGCCCCGGCCGCCAGGTCTTCGCTGCCCCAGCTCCGCGACGAGCGGCTCGCCGACGGGTGGACAGGCCGGTGACGGAGAAAAGCCAGACCGGCTCTGTCGCAGCCCTCGGTGCGATCGTCACCGGTGCCCTGATCCTGCAGATCGCAAGCACGATCATTCACACGGTCGTACCCCTGCGCCTGGCGGTCGAAAAGCAGCCTCCTCTCCTCATCGGCATCGTCGGTTCCGCCTATTCGCTCGGCTTCCTGCTCGGCTGTTTCGCTATCCCCTCGCTGATCCGGCGGATCGGCCATATCCGTGGCTTTGCGGTCTTTGCCGCGGTGCAATCGGTGCTTGCGCTGAGCTTTCCGGCCATGCCGGTGGAATGGTGGGGCGTCTCGCGCTTCATCATGGGCGTGGCCGCAGCCGGGCACGGCATCTGCATCGAAAGCTGGATCAGCGGACAGGCGCCTTCGAGCCATCGCGGCCGGATTTTCGGCGCCTACCAGATCCTCAATCGCCTCGCACTGATCGGCTCGCAGATCGGGATCGGCTATGTCGCCATCGAATCCCACGACATCTTCCTGATCGCGAGCGCCGCTTTTTCGCTGGCGCTCATCCCGGTCGGGCTGACGCGCACGAGAGCCCCGGAATCGCACGAGCTCGTCTCGGTCAAGCTGAAGACGCTCTGGCTCCAGGCCCCGGCTGCCGTCGTCGGTTGTCTTTACGTCGGATTGATGGGCGGGGTGCTGACCAATGTCGCCCCGGCCTATGGCATCCTCATCGGTCTCGACCAGCAATCGGCCATCCTGCTGACCGCCTCGATCCAGATCGGCGCGCTGATCCTGCAATGGCCGATCGGCCTGATGGCCGACCGGATCGACAGCCGCATCATCATGCTGGGCGCGGCAACGATCGTGACGCTCGCTGCTGCAGCGCTCGGCGCCGTGCTCTTCGCCAATGCTCCGCACGCCAAGCTCTGGTCCTACACGCTCTTCGCACTGATCGGTGGCTGCAGCGTTGCGCTCTACACCGTCGCGGTCACGCACGCCTATCTCCGGCTGGGACAGGATCAGGCGGTCGGCCTTTCGGCCGGGCTGCTCTTCCTCTGGGGAACGGGCGCAGCCATCGGCCCGATCGTCGCCACCGGGTTCATGCAAGTGTTCGGGCCGCAGGCGTTGCTGGCCTATATCGGCCTGCTATCGGCCGGCCTCGTCGGCTATCTCGCAGTGCGGCTGCTGAAAAAGCCGCCGGCGGCAAGCCTCGGTTCCGAGCGCAGCACACGGCCACCGTCCATGCCGGATATCGGGCCGAGACCGCGATAGACAGCTCTCGCAAAGCGGCCCGCCTGTGCCAGGCGGGCCCTGTTCATATCAGACGCCGAGCGGGCTCGGTGCGCCGGCGCCAGGCTCAGTAGCCGAGCGCCATGCCGTCCTTGCGCTGATCGGAGCCGCCGAGCAGGACGCCCCGCGCCTCATCGATCCAGATGGCCTGGCAGCCGCCGGTCGGCTCGGGCAGCACCGAGACATCATGGCCGCGCGCGGCGAGATCGGCGCGGATCTCGGGGCCGATCGTCGACTCGACCGTGAGCTTGCCCTCGGCGACGAAGCTGCGCGGGCGGTCGGCCGCCTGCTGCGGGTCGTCGCCACGATCGAGCATCGAAGACAGGACATGCGCGTGGCCGGTCGCCTGATACTGGCCGCCCATCACGCCATAGGTCATCTGCGTGCGGCCATCCTTGGTCAGCAGCGCCGGGATGATGGTGTGGAGCGGGCGCTTGCGCGGCGCGATCGCGTTGGGATGGCCCTCGATCAGCCGGAAGCCGGCGCCACGGTTCTGCAGCATCACACCGGATTCAGGCGCATAGATGCCGCTCCCGAAGGCCCAGAACAACGAATTGATGAAGGAGACGGCGTTGCGATCGCGATCGACCACGGTGAGATAGACCGTGTCGCGATGCACCGGCATGTCGTCGTCGACGGCGGGCTGCGCCCGCTTCATGTCGATCCGGTCGCGCAGGCGGCCGATGAAGGCATCCGACAGAACCTGCTGCACATCGACAGGCGCAAAGGCCGGATCGGCAACGAGCAGGTCGCGCTGGTGATAGGCAGCCTTCGTCGCCTCCGCCAGCAGATGGATACGATCGGCCTCGCTGACGCGCCCCTCGGCGAGATCGAAACCCTCGAGGATGCGGGCGATGATCAGTGCCGTCAGCCCCTGGCCGTTCGGCGGGCACTCGTGCAGGCGATAGCCACGATATTCGGCTGAAATCGGCTCGACATAGTCGGAGGTCTGGCCGGCGAAGTCATCCGCGACATGCAGAGCGCCGTTGCGATTGAGGACGGAAACGATCTCGTCCGCCACTGGCCCGCGATAGAAGGCGTCGCGTCCTTGATGGCCGAGCCGGCGCAGCGTCCGCCCGAGCGCGGGATGGGTCATGCGATCGCCGACGCGGGGGGCTTCGCCGCCCGGCAAATAGACAGCCGCCGCACCTTCATATTTGCGCAGGCGATTGGCGTAGATCGCCCAGTCATGGGCGACGCGCGGGGTCACCAGGAAGCCGTCCTCCGCCGCCTTGATGGCGGGCTGCAGCACTTCCTCCAGGCTGAGGCGGCCATGGTCGGCCGAGAGTCGGCACCAGGCATCGGCCGCGCCAGGAACCGTCACGGCATGGGGTGAGTTATCGGCAATCGAGGTCATGTCCTGCTCGCGGAACCAAGCCAGCGTGGCCGCCGCTGGTGCACGCCCGGAGCCATTGAGCGCAATCGGCGCCTTGCCGGGCTGAGCGTAGATCGCGAAACAATCGCCGCCGATGCCGGTCATGTGGGGGTCGATGACGCCCTGCATCGCCACGGCGGCGATCGCCGCATCAATCGCATTGCCGCCGGCCTTCAGGATGCCGAGCGCCGCCAAAGTGGCCGCTGGGTGGGAGGTCGCCGCCATCCCGTTCTCTGCCACTGCCAGCGAACGCCCTGGCCTGGTGAAATCCCGCGTCCCGAACATGATCGTCTCTTCCCTTTGTCGTCAGCTCAAACCGGCTGCTGCTGCGCGGTCGCATATCATGATCGCGGCGCGATGTGTCCTGAGGATCGACGCAGGGCAGGCAGGATCGAGCGGCCCCTTGACCGCGCGGGCCACCGCCGCCGCCTTCCCCGCTCCGGTAGCGATCAGGATGATCCGGCGCGCCTCCAGAATCGTCCCGATCCCCATGGTGATGCCGAATTCCGGCACCGTTTCGCTTTCGGCGAAGGGCCCCTGGTTCGCTTCCTGAGTCGAGGCCGCGAGCGCGACCTGGCGCGTACGCGAGGTAAAATCCGAACCGGGTTCGTTGAAGGCGATATGGCCGTTGGAGCCGATGCCCAGCAGCTGCAGGTCGATGCCGCCGGCCGCCGCGATAGCGGCTTCATAGGCTGCCGCCTCACGAGCGAGATCGAACGCGTTGCCGTCTGGCATGAAGGTGCGGGCGCGATCGGCATCGACCTCTTCGAACAGCGTCTCATTCATGAAACGCGGGAACGAGGCCGGGTGCTGCGGCGGCACGCCGACATAATCGTCGAGATTGAAGCTTGTGCTCCCGGCAAAGGAGACCCGCCCGGCGCGATAGGCCGCAACCAACTCGCCGTAGACCGGGCGCATCGTCTCGCCTGTCGCCAGGCCAAGCACGGTCGAAGGCCGCGACAAGAGTTCCGCCACGATCCTGTTCGCGACATCCGCGGCAACGGTAGCGGCATCGTCGAGCACGACGAGGCCGGGGGCAGTGACATGGGCGTTCATGCTGTCTCGGTCGCCTTCCCGACGGGGAGAGCGAAGTCGCTCTGGAGGCTGGTCAGGCCGAACAGGCTGTCATGGATTCGTGACAGCGCCGTGCCGACGGCTCCGACAAGCGTCGCGCGGCTGCCAAGCGCGCTCGGCTCGATCCGCAGGGCTCCCCCGAGATGCCGGGCGACGAGCGTACGCAGTCGCGAGATCAGTTCTTCGCGCACGCCAATGCTGCCGCCGAGCACAATCAGTTCAGGGTCGACCACGGCGCGGATCGCCATCATGCCCTGGACCATGACGCGCGCCGTCTCGTCGAGTGTCGCGATGGCGGCCTCTTCGCCCTGAGCGAGCTGCGCGAAGACACCGCGCACATCCTGCGCCATGCGACCGCCAAAGCCGCGGTAACGCTGAAGGATGGCTACGCTGCCGATCGCGGTCTCAAAGGGGCCATGGAACTGGCCGCGCGAGTCGAAAGGATCGCCGCCAACCGGCAGAAAGGCGATTTCGCCAGCAGCCCCGCTGGCGCCGCGGGCAAGTCGCCCATCCAGAACAAGGCCCATGCCGATGCCGGTGCCCATCGCGATGAAGGCGAAGTTGCGGACGTCCTTGCAGCAGCCCTGCCATTGCTCGCCCATCGCTGCGAGATTGACGTCATTCTCGATCACCACGGCACAGCCGAGACGGCGCTCGAGCTCGTCCGCCACCCGGATGCGGTCGAAGCCGGGGATGTTGGGCGCGATCTCGATCTTGCCCGAGCGTGGATCGACGACGCCCGGACTGCCCATGGCGGCGCAGCGCAGGCCGCCCGGAGCGAGGCCGGCCTTGCGTGCCAGCCGCTCAGCCAGCGCGCCGATCTGTTCGACCACCGCAAGGCCGCCGCGCGAATCCGTCGGCTCCATCTCTTCCGCGACGATCGTACCGACCACATTGGCAAGCGCGGCGTGGATCTTGGTGCCCCCGAGATCCACGCCGAGCACGAAAGCGGCGTCCTGCTGGATCTCGTAGGTCACGGCACTTCGTCCCACCGCGCCCTGCGTCTGCCCACGCACACGCAACCAGCCGCTATCCTCCAGCGCGCGCACGACCTCGGAGGTCGTCTGCTTCGACAGGCCGGTGATGCGGGCCAGCTCGGCACGTGAAATCGGGCCGCGATGCAGCACGGCCTCAATCACCGAGCGCACCGACATCTGGCGCGCAACCGGCGTGGAGTAAGCCTCTGCGCGAGGCGGTTCATCCGTCAATTCGTCAACCATGCGAACTAATAACGGATCGTTCTTGCCAATTGTCAATCTCGCACATGCAAGATGCGACTAAATCCTCTTGCCGAGCGGCATTGTTCGTCAGGTGTCTTTACAAACTCGAGAGCACGTGCATGCATTCCCGTCAGCATCACGCTCAAGACGGCGCCGCCTCGGTGGCAGCTGGTGACGAGACGGCTCGGGAGGCTGGATCATGCGAAATTCTAGACCACTGGTTTTTGCCGCTGCGCTCGCAGCAAGTCTGGCAGGCGCTGCGGTTGCCGCTTCGGCCCAGGGCACCAATCTGCGGGTCGGCATCCAGGACGACCCCGATGCGCTCGACCCGGCGACGAGCGGGACCTATGCCGGCCGCTTCGTCTTCGCGGCCATGTGCGACAAGCTGGTCGATATTGCGCCTGACCTGACGATCGCACCGCAACTCGCCCAGAGCTGGGAATGGGCGCCGGATCAGAAGGCGATCACCTTCAAGCTCCGCCCAGGCGTGAAGTTCCACGACGGCACCAGCTTCGATGCGGAGGCCGTGAAGTTCAACATCGAGCGCATGCTGACGATGAAGGACTCTCGCCGGAAGGCCGAGCTTTCAGCGGTGGCTGGCGTCGAGGTCGTGGCCCCCGATCAGGTGCGCCTGACGCTCAAGGAGCCTTTCGCCCCCCTGCTCTCCGTGCTCAGTGACCGCGCCGGCATGATGGTCTCGCCCGCGGCCGGTGCGAAGGACGACTTCGCCAACGCGCCCGTCTGTGCGGGACCCTACAAGTTCGTCGAGCGCAAGGCGCGCGACCTGATCAAGCTGACGAAGTTCGCGGATTACTGGGACGCCGCCAATTACGGCTATGACAGCGTGGCCTATTATTACGTGCCGGATTCAACCGTTCGCCTGTCGCGCGTTCGGGCCGGCGATCTCGATCTCGTCGAGCGCGTCGCACCGACCGATCTCAAGACCGTGCGTGACGACAAGAGCCTCAAGCTGCACGGCGCGCCCGGTCTCGCCGTCTCGCATCTGATGGTCAATCTCGGCAATGGCGAGAAGGCCAACGGCCCCCTGGCGAAGGATGCCCGGCTGCGCAAGGCCTTCGAGCTCTCGCTCGATCGCGCCATCATCAACCGCGTTGCCTTCAACGGTGAATACACCGCCGACAACCAGATGATCCCGCCCTCGGACCCGTTCCATTCGAAGGCGCATCCGGTTCCGGCCCGTGACGTCGCCGCGGCCAAGGCCCTGATGGCGAAGGCCGGGGTGACCAGCGTGCCGGTCGAGATCACCTTCGAGAACGCCCTCACGGATGCGCGCGTCGCACAGATCGTGCAATCCATGGCCAAGGAGGCGGGCTTCGACGTCAAGCTTCTGCCGCTCGAAACGGCGAGTGCGATCCAGCGCTATCTCGCAGGAAATTTCGAGGTCTATATCGGCAACTGGAGCGGGCGCGGCGATCCGGATCCGACCCTCTACGCCTTCTTCTCCTGCGCCGGCGGCCAGAACTTCAACAAATACTGCAACCGCGATCTCGAAACCGTCCTGAACAATGCCCGTGCCGAGGGTGACGCCGGCAAGCGCAAGGCGCTCTATGAGAAGGCCACCGGCCTCTATCTCGCCGACCTGCCCAGCATCCCGCTCTATCATCCGAACTGGTTCTTCGCGGCGCGCGCCAATGTCGGCGGCCTCAGCGTGTATCCCGACGGATTGCTGCGGCTGAAGGGCGTCAAGCCGGCGCCGTGAGGCACGTGCCGGCGGCCGAGAGGGGCGCGGAATGATCAACTTCCTGGCGGGGCGTCTGGCCGTCGCGGTGCCGACGCTGCTGCTGGTCTCGATCCTGGTATTCGGGCTGCAGAAGCTGTTGCCCGGCGACCCCGCGCTCGCACTCGCCGGCGAGGATCGCAGCCCCGAGATCATCGCGTACCTCCGCGCCAAGTACCAGTTCGACCAGCCCCTGCCAGTGCAATACTGGAGCTGGCTGAGCGCCTTCGTGCAGGGCGATTTCGGTCTCTCGATCCGAACCCGACTGCCGATCGGCACGATGATCGCCGAGAAACTGCCGGTCACGATCGAACTCGCGACGCTTTCGATGCTGATCGCAGTCGCGATCGGAATCCCCGCCGGAATCATCGCCGCCCTGTGGCGCGGTTCGGTGCTCGACCACGCCGTCAGCCTGTTCGGCCTCGCCGGCCTCTCGATCCCGAGCTTCTGGCTCGGGATCATGCTGATCCTGCTGTTCTCGGTCTCGCTCGGCTGGTTGCCGTCGGGCGGCTACGTCCCCTTCTTCGAAAGTCCGCTCGGCAACCTGAGGACCATGGCCATGCCGAGCCTCGTGCTCGGCGCCGCCTCCGGCGCCATCATCATGCGCCATACCCGCAGCTCGATGTTGACCGTGCTGAAGCAGGATTTCGTCCGCACGGCGCGCGCCAAGGGCCTCAGCGAACATGTCGTCGTGGTCCGCCATGCGCTGCGCAACGGACTGATCCCGGTCGTCACCCTTGGCACGCTGCAATTCGGGCAGCTCCTCTCCGGCGCCGTGCTGACGGAACAGGTCTTCGGTATTCCCGGCTTCGGCAAGATGATCGTCGACGGCGTCTTCAGCCGCGACTACGCCGTGGTCCAGGCCGTGGTGATGTGTGCGGCCGGTTTCTTCCTGCTGATGAGCCTTCTCGCCGACATCGCCTATGCCGCGCTCAATCCGAAGCTGCGCGGATGAGCCAGGTCGAGATCATTGCGCCCTCTGTCCCGGTGCGGACCCGTACGGGGTGGGAGCGCCTGCTGCGCGAGCCTTCGGCGCTGATCGGCGGTGGCATCGTGCTCGTCTTCGCGCTGATGGCCGTCTTCGCCCCCTGGGTCGCCCCCTACGATCCCAATGCCTCGGACTGGTCGGCGATCCGGCTCGGCCCGACACTCGCCCACCCCTTCGGCACCGACGATCTGGGTCGGGACGTCCTGTCGCGCATCATCTTCGGCGCGAGGGCCTCGCTCGCGGCCGGCTTCCTCTCGGTGGCGATCGCACTGGTCTTCGGCGTGCCCTTCGGCTTGATCGCCGGATATTTCGGCGGTGTCGTCGACATCGTGATCTCGCGCCTGACCGACGCGCTGCTCGCCTGTCCGTTCCTGGTTCTGGCGATCGCGCTTGCCGCCTTCCTCGGCCCGAGCCTGCAGAACGCGATGATGGCCATCGGCATCTCGGCGATGCCGATCTTCGTGCGGCTCGCGCGCGGGCAGACCCTGATCGTGCGGGAAGAAGACTATGTCAGCGCGGTGGTCTCGCTCGGCGCGTCGCATCGCAAGGTCATCATCTCGCATATCCTGCCCAACATCATGCCGCCGCTCGTCGTGCAGGCCACGCTGACCACGGCGATCGCTGTGCTGGCGGAGGCGAGCCTCGCCTTTCTCGGCCTTGGCCAGGCGCCCCCCGATCCGTCCTGGGGCAGCATGCTCGACGCCGCTCGGCAGTTCCTGGTGGACGCCCCCTGGATGGCGATCTGGCCCGGGCTCGCGATCGTCGTCGTCGTGATCGGCTTCAACCTGCTGGGCGATGCGCTCAATGACGTTCTCAACCCGCGCGACTGATCACGAGGTGGCCATGCCCGATCACTCCCTGCTTCCCACCCTGCGGATCGGCTTCGTCGGCTCCGGCTTCATCGCGCATTTCCATCTGACGGCGCTGATGGGAGTCCGCAATGTCGCGGTCACCGGGGTCTACTCGCCGCGCGCGGAACGCCGCGCGGCCCTCGCGGCGCGGGCGAACGAACTCGATCTTGGCCCCTGCAAGGCGTTCGCCAGCCTCGAGGCCATGCTGACCTCCGGCGAGATCGACGCGATCTGGCTGCTGAGCCCGAACCACACGCGCGTCGAGACGATGCGCGAGATCCACGCGGCGGTAACGTCCGGCCGGTCCCGCCTGCGCGCCATCGCCTGCGAGAAGCCTCTGGGCCGGACACTGCGCGAGGCGCGCGAGATGCTGAGGCTGGCCGAGGATGCCAGGCTGCTGCACGGCTATCTCGAGAACCAGCTGTTCTCGACGGCGGTGCAGCGCGGGCGCGAGATCATCTGGCGTCGCGCCGTGCCCGGCGCCGGTCGGCCCTATATCGCGCGCGCCGCCGAAGAACATAGCGGCCCGCACGAACCCTGGTTCTGGCAGGGCGAGAAGCAGGGCGGCGGCGTGCTCTCGGACATGATGTGCCACAGCGTCGAGGTCGCCCGCCATCTGCTGACCGCGCCGGGCGAGCCCCGCGATGCGCTGACCCTGGTCTCCGCCAATGCCACCGTCGCGACGCTGAAATGGAACCGGCCGGCCTATGTCAAGCAGCTCAAGGCTGGGATGGGCCCTGAGGTCGACTATGCCAAGCGGCCGTCGGAGGATTTTGCACGCGGGCTGATCACGCTGCGGGACCCCGACGGCAACGAGCTGATGATCGAGGCGACGACGTCATGGGCCTATGTCGGCCCCGGCCTCAGGATCACGCTCGAACTGCTCGGGCCGGAATATGCGATGGAGTTCAGCTCGCTGAACACGGGACTGAAGATCTTCATCTCGCGCGCGGTCAGCGGCGCAAGCGGCGAGGACCTGGTCGAGAAGCAGAATGCCGAGCACGGCCTGATGCCCGTGCTGGAGGACGAAGCCGGCGTCTATGGCTACACGCTGGAGAACCGGCATTTCGTCGAGGCGTTCCGGCGCGGCACCATGCCGGAGGAGACCTTTGCCGACGGCGTCGCCGTCGTGCACATGCTGATGGCGCTCTATCGCTCGGCGGAACTCGGCCGGACCGTGAACTTCGCCGATGAGGATCTGGACGAGTACGTCCCCGTCGTCGCGCGGCCGGCGACCTGAGATCAGCGCTGCCGCCCGGGAGAACCGGGCGGCAGCACATTTGGACCAAAGCCTTGGATCAGGCCTTGTAGTAGTCGTCGATCAGCTTCTGCTCGGCGGCGGCAGCCTCCTTCAGGGCCGCGAGCGGATCCTGGTTCTGCAGCAGCACCCGGTCGAGCATGTCCTGGAAGATCTGGCCCTGAGCCTCTTCCGCCACGAAATCGGTGGCATGGGCGTATTTGAGGCCAGCCAGCATCGGGCCGGAAAGCGGATCGGCCAGGTTCTTGGCGCTCAGTGCGACCTCGGGCTTGGCCGGCAGCTCGCCGGTCTTCTCGAACCAGAGCTGCATCGCGTCATTGGTGGTGATGAAGGCGAGGAACTTGAGCGCTGCATCGCGCTTGGCTCCGGTCGCGCTCGACGCCAGGCCATTGACCCAATAGGAGGCGTAGTTGCTGGCAATGCCGTTATGGGTCGGCATTTCCGAGACGCCCCAATCGAAGCCACGCGCGCTCTTGAAGGTGCCGAGGCGGAACGAACCGTCGACATGCTGCGCCGCCTTGCCGGCCTTGAAGGCCGCCTGGCTCTCGGAGAGGAAGCCCGCCGCAGCGACCTTATGCTTGCGCTGCAGATCGGTATACCAGCCGAAGGAGGCGGCCCCCGCGTCGTTGGCATAGGTCACGGTGCGGCCATCGTCCGAGTAGGGCTTGCCGCCGAACTGGCGCAGCAGGATCTCGCGCCACCAATGGTAGTCCTGCGACGGGATGCCGATGGTCGCGCCGGCCGTGGTGATGTTGCCACGCGAGTCGCGCTCGGTGACGGCCAGCGCGTTCTTCAGCATGTCGTCAAGCGTCACCGGCGGCTTGCCACCAGATGCGCCCGGCTTGCTCAGCAGCGTCTTGTTGTAGAACAGGCCGAGGCTGCGGACGGCGGTCGGAAGCGCCCAGTATCCCTCGTTCGTCCGCATCATCCGGACGAACTCGAAATAGTTCTTGTCGATATCGGCGACGTTGAAATGCTCGGCCGGCAGCGGCTGGATCAGCTTCGACTTGGCGTATTCGCGCATCCAGCCGAAGAAGAGCTGCAGGACATCGGGTCCCTCGCCCGCCGGCACGGCAGCCGCCGTCTTGGTCCGGTACTGGGCGTAGGGGAAGTGCGTGTGCTTGACCTTGATGCCCGGATTGGCAGCCTCGAACTGCTGGATGAGCGCATCCATCGCCTCGACGCGTTCCTTGAAGAAGTACTGCCAGTACTCGATCTGCACGGTCTGGGCACGCAGCACACTCGGCGCCGCCACGGTCAGGCCGGCGGCCGCGGCCCCGGTCGCGAAGCTGCGCCGGCTGAGGCGGAAGCCCTGGTTGTCTGTCGTCATGGTCTACTCTCCCTTGTTGTCCCTGGTGAAGGATGGCAGGCGTGGAACAGGCGGGCGCCGGCCCGCATCTGTGGCTGGAGACTGAAATGCGGCGACTGGACCTCGATGGCGCAACGCTGTTTGCGCTGACCGATGCCGCGCCAGCGCCGGCTGCTTCGCGCTATGCGTTTCCCGAAGCCGATTTCGCGGCGCATCCTGAATTGACGGCGCGCTGGTTCCCCGTCGGGATGTTCCACACGCGCTTCGGCGTCTTCGCGCTGCTCTGCCGCGATGGCCGCATCCTCATGGTCGATGCCGGCCTCGGCCCCGGTCCCAGTCCCTATTTCGACGGGCTCGGCGGCCGGCTGCCAGAGGAGTTCAAGGCCGCTGGGCTCGATCCGAACGCAGTCTCGCTCGTGGTCTTCAGCCATTTCCATCTCGACCATGTCGGCTGGGCACTCGACGAGACCGGCGCTCTCCGCTTCAGCCAGGCGCGCTATCTCGCGCCGGCAGCCGAGATCGCGCACTGGCAGGCTCAGGGCGAGGAAGCCGCCCTGCCGCACCATGTCGCGGCCTTCCGGCGCAGCATCGCGCCCATCGTCGAGAGCCGTCGGCTCGAGGCCGCAGAGGCTGGACTGCCGATCTTCGACAGCGGCAAAATAACCGCCTCGCTCCTGCCGGCTCCCGGACATACCGCCGGCCATCATGCGATCCTGATAGAAGGTGCGGGCCGCCCCGTCCTGATCGCCGGAGACAGCTGGCACAACCCGGCCCAGATCGCGGTTCCCGAGTGGTGCCATCGTGCCGATCGCGACCAGGATCAGGCGCGGCAGAGCCGCCGCGCCGTGGCGGAACATGCAGCCAGAACCGGGGCGATCGTTGCCGCCGGGCATTTCATCGAGTCCGAGGCCTTCGGCCAGATCGTACAGGACGCCGCGACGGGCGCCCTCGCCTACCAACCGCTCCACCAATAGGCTGGCCGGTTCGATCTCGATTGCGGGACAAGCCGGCACCATGGCCTCAGCTCCCCGCCGCCAGATCCCGCCTGCCATTGGCCGGACGGGTTTTTCCTAGCTCCGTTGCTCTCGCCGCACGCGCCGGTTTCGGCAGTTTTGCTGCTCGCGGATGCGGCGTCAGGCCACTGAACAAGGGCAAGGTCGCGCCGCCGAGAGCCGGCGAATTGCGGCCAGCGCGCCCGGTCAGCAAGCGTGGCTGCTGCCGGCCCTTGCGCTGGCTGACGGAGGCCGGCAGCGGCGCGATGGCCTGCATCAGGGCAGCCAGGACCCGTTCCGGCACCTGTCCACCGATCACGATGGTCTCGGGATCGAGCAGGTTCTCGATGTTGGCGATGGCGATGCGCAAATGGCGCGCCGCCTCGGCGATCCAGCAAGCGACGATCGCCTCGTGACCCTCGAAGAGACGCTCAACCGCACAGCTGTCCGCATCCCCGACGCCGGCATCACCCAGCATCCGACGCAACGCATGCAGCGAAGCCCGCGCCTCCAGCGCCACAAGCCCACCCCGATCAGGGTCGTGGCCGACGATCATGCGGCCAATCTCGCCGGCATTGCCGAAGGCGCCGGTCACCGGTTGTCCCTCGACGAAGAGGCCGCCACCGATGCCTTCGGCAAGATAGAGATAGACGAAGCTGCGCAGATCGCGCGCAACCCCATGCAGATGCTCGCCGATTGCCGCAGCCGTCGCGTCGTTGCCGACGATGACGGGCAGGTTCAGCCCCGCAGAGAAGGCCTCGCGAAACGGAAGCCGAGACCAGGCCGCCATGGCTAGCGGATCCTGCTCGCTCTCCGCGACATCTCCGAACGGGCCCGGCAATGCGATGCCGACGCCCCAGAGCCGGGCCCGCGCAATGCGGCCTTGCTCGACCAACCCGGCAACCAGCGCAATCAGGCTCGGGAGGGCGAGATCGGGGCGCCCCGTATCGCAATCGATGCTGCGTTCGGCCCGGACATGGGCGCCGAGATCGACCAAGATACCGGTCATGCGGCCAGGCTCGACCTGCACACCGACGGCAAAGCCGCCATCGAGCGCCAGCGCGAGATCGATTGGCGGCTGGCCGCGCGCCGAAGCGCGGCGGCCGACGATGCTCACCAGTCCTTCGCGACACAGCTCGTCAGTCACGGTCGAGACGGTCTGGGCCGAGAGCCCGGTCGCCTCGGCGATCTCCGCGCGCGAGGCTGCACCGGAACGCCTCAACGCCTCGATCACCACGCGGCGATGATGGCCGCGGCGATCGAACGGGGCGAGACCGGATACGCTCATGAGCGGCGCGAACCTTCCGATTGAAATGCAGAGCCTGTGGGCCTGGCGCGAAGCAGGGCTTGCATCATGTCGCCGGCTTCGTATTAAATCAACGGACTTGATTTAATCGGACGACACAAAGCGGGGACGCCGGAACGGGGATGCGACGCATGCGGGGCTACGCGGGATTGACGATCGAGACGAAGCAGGCACTCACGGCCTGGGCGTTCCTTGCCGTGCCGATCGCATTCTTCGCGGTGATCCGATTCTATCCGGCACTGGAATCGTTCGGCATCGCCTTCATGCAGTGGAACCTGCTCTCGAAACCGGTCTTCATCGGGCTCGACAATTTCCGGAAGATGATGGGCGATCCGGTGTTCTGGCTCGCCTTCAAGAACACGTTCATCTACCTCATGGTCGGCACGCCGCTCAGCCTGCTCCTGTCCTTCGTCATCGCCTATTATCTCGATCAGGTCCGCTTCGCGCATGGCCTGATCCGGGCCTGCTATTTCATCCCGCACCTGACGACGACAGTCGCGATGGCCTGGGTCTGGCGCTGGTTCTACCAGCCGCCACCGATCGGGCTGCTCAACAACATGCTGAACGCGGTCGGGCTCGATGCGCAGCCCTTCCTGCGCTCGACGACGCAGGCGCTCTATGCAGTGCTGACGCCGGCGATCTGGGCCGGGCTCGGCTTCCAGATCGTGCTGTTCATGGCGGGCTTGCGTGCCATTCCGTCGAGCTATTACGAGGCGGCGCGGATCGACGGCGCGGGCAAATGGATGATCCTGCGCCAGATCACCCTGCCCCTGCTCAAGCCCACCATCGTCTTCCTGGTGGTGATCTCGTCGATCGGCTTCCTGCGCATCTTCGACACGGTCTACAACATGACCGACAACGGCGCCGGCGGACCTCTGAACAGCACCAAGCCTCTGGTGCTCTACATCTATGAGACCGCCTTCCGTTCATATCAGATGGGCTATGCGGCGGCGCAGACATTGGTGCTGTTCGTGATCCTTCTGACGGTCAGCCTCCTCCAACTCTGGCTGATGCGGGAGAAATCATGAGCACGGCAACCTCCGCCGCGTCCCCGATGCCGAACTGGCGGCTGCAACTCGCCGCTCGTCCCGGCCAGGTGCTCGCCTGGACGCTCCTCGCCATGGGCGCCATCGCGATGATGATGCCGCTGCTCTACATGGTCGCAACCTCGCTGAAGCTC
This sequence comes from Allobosea sp. 2RAB26, assembly GCF_052115465.1. Classification (NCBI taxonomy): domain Bacteria; kingdom Pseudomonadati; phylum Pseudomonadota; class Alphaproteobacteria; order Hyphomicrobiales; family Alloboseaceae; genus Allobosea; species Allobosea sp. 2RAB26. The sequence goes on from NZ_JBFRGS010000006.1 coordinate 333,740, forward strand.
TCCAACGAGGTCTATGAACTCAACATCATCCCGCGCGAACCGACCTTCGAGAACTACGTTTATATCTTCAAGAACACGCGCTTCGGCCTGTGGTTCGTCAACTCGCTGGTGACGAGCCTCCTCGTCACCCTGTCCGTACTCTTCTTCGATTCGCTGATCGGCTACACGCTCGCCAAGTTCAAGTTCCGCGGCCGCGAGGTGGTGTTCATCGCCATCCTGACGACGCTGATGATCCCGACCGAGATGCTGGTCGTGCCCTGGTATCTGATGGCCAAGAATTTCGGCTGGCTGAACAGCTATTGGGGCATCATGTTTCCCGGACTGATGACCGGCTTCGGCGTCTTCCTGATGCGGCAGTTCTTCGCCGGCGTGCCCGACGACTACATCCATGCCGCGCGTATCGATGGGCTCGGCGAATTCGCGATCTGGTGGAAGGTGGCTTTGCCGCTGGTGACGCCGGCGCTGTCGGCCCTGGCGATCTTCACCTTCCTCGGCAATTGGACCGCCTTCCTCTGGCCGCTGATCGCCACCAATGACCGTGCGCTCTACACACTGCCGGTCGGCCTTGCCTCGTTCTCCGGCGAGTTCCTGACCGATTGGGAGCTGATCATGGCCGGCGCCACCATCGCGACGCTGCCGACGCTCGTCGTCTTCGTCATCTTCCAGCGCTACATCATCCGCGGCGTCGTGCTCGCGGGCCTGAAAGGCTGATTCTCGCATGAACGCGCTTACGCCCGACGCCCCTTCCGGCAGCGACGACCGTTTTCCGGCGCCGGTCTATGCCCGCACCGTGCTGGCGCCGGGCTTTGCCCATAGCCAGATGCATCATCTCGCGCATCTCCTGCGCCTGCACCGCGCCCATGGCGTCATGCTGGCCGAGCAAAGCCTGCTGACCCGCCCCGAGGCGGCGGCGATCTTTGGCGCTCTCGACATCGTGGAACGTGAACTCACCGGAGCCGAACCCGCCGCTTATACCGGCGAGCATGAGGACCTGTTCTTCTTCATCGAGACCAAGCTCGCGGCGCTGATCGACAAGGACATCGCCGGGCGCCTGCATACCGGGCGCTCGCGCAACGATATCGACCACACCCTGTTCAAGCTCGCGCTGCGCGAGCGGCTCGACACGCTCGGCCTGCAGCTGCTCGACCTGATCACAACGCTGATCCGGCGCTCGCGCGAGGAGGCCGGCACGCTGATCCTCGCCTATACGCACGGCCAGCCGGCCCAGCCTTCGACCTATGGCCACTATCTCGGCGCAGTGATCGAGGTGTTGCTGCGCGACGTGACCCGGCTGATGCAGGCGCGCGAGGTCGTCGACCTCAGCACGATGGGCGCAGCTGCCATCACCACGACAGGCTTCCCGCTCGACCGCGCCCGCGTCGCAGACCTGCTCGGCTTCCCCGATTTCCTGCGCAACTCCTATGGCTGCATCGCCTCGAGCGACTATACCGCCGGCGTCTATTCGGCCCTGCGGGTGCTGGCGCTGAATCTCGGCCGTTTCGCGCAGGACCTCGCCTTCTGGACCTCGTTCGAGGTCGGGCAACTACGCTTCTCCGACGGCTTCGTGCAGATCTCCTCGATCATGCCGCAGAAGCGCAATCCGGTTCCCGTCGAGCATCTGCGCCTGATGGCTTCGCTCACCGCGGGCAAATGCGACGCGGTGCTGCTCGCCTTGCACAATACGCCCTTCACCGACATGAACGACAATGAGCACGAGGTGCACGGTCAGGGCTACGAAGCCTTCGTCATGGCCGAACGCGCGCTCAGCCTTCTCGGCGGGGTCTTCGCATCCGCCAAGGTCGACGAGACGCGGGCGCGGGCGAATATCGAGGCGTCCTACGCCACGATCACCGAGCTCGCCGACACGCTGGTGCGCCGCGAAAAACTGCCCTTCGCCATCACGCATCATGTCGCCGCCGCGATGGCAAAGCACCTGCAGGCGACCCGGCAGACCCTCGGCACGGTGCCCTATGCCGAGTTCGTCGCCTTGTTCCGTGAGGTTACCGACCGCGACCCGGTGTTGACCGAGGCCGAATTCCGCGAGGCCGTGACGCCCGAGTATTTCGTCTCGGTGCGGACGCTCCCAGGCGGACCGGCCCCTGCCGCGATCGCCGAAAGCCTCTCCCTCTACGAGGCACAGGCTGCAGAGGCGCGGGAGTTGATTGCCCGTCACGCTGCGCGGGACGCCGCAGCGGGCAAGACGCTGTCCGGCGCCATTGCCTCATTCTCCGCGCCGAAGGGACTTTGAGCCGATGGCCAGCGTTTCGCTCAGCAAGGTCGTCAAGCGCTATGGCGATGTCGGCATTGTCCACGGCATCGACCTCGAGATCGCCGATGGCGAGTTCATCGTCGTGGTCGGCCCTTCAGGCTGCGGCAAGTCGACAACACTCAGGATGATCGCCGGGCTCGAGAGCCTCAGCGACGGCACGATCTCGATCGGCGGCCGCATCGTGAACACGCTGGAGCCCAAGGACCGGAACATCGCGATGGTGTTCCAGAACTATGCGCTCTACCCGCATATGACGGTGCACCGGAACATCGCCTTCGGCCTCTACGCTGCAAAACTGCCGAAGGCCGAGATCGACCGCAAGGTACGCGAAGCGGCCGCGCTGCTTGGGCTGACCGACCTGCTCGAACGCCGGCCGAATGCGCTCTCCGGCGGCCAACGCCAGCGCGTCGCCATGGGCCGCGCCATCGTGCGCGATCCCACCGTCTTCCTGTTCGACGAACCGCTCTCCAATCTCGACGCCCAGTTGCGCGGCCAGATGCGCACCGAGATCAAGCGGCTGCACCAGTCGATCGGCACCACGATCGTCTATGTGACGCATGACCAGATCGAGGCGATGACTCTCGCTGACAGAATCGTGATCATGCGCGACGGACGGATCGAGCAGGTCGGCACGCCGCTCGACGTGTTTCACACCCCTGCGAGCGCCTTTGTTGCCGGTTTCATCGGCACGCCGACGATGAACCTGCTGGAGGTCTCCGTGGTCCAGCAGAACGGGATGCCCGCGCTGGCGTTGGAGCCCGGTGGCGCGGCGCTCACTCTCGCCCCTGACGCGGCCGCGCGCCTCGGCGACCGCAGCACGGTTTTGATGGGCCTGCGGCCCGACAATCTCACGGTCGAGCCGCTCGATGCACCCGACCTCACCTCCGCGGGGCGGCAGAAGCTCAATGCCACGGTGGTCGTAGCCGAACCCCTCGGCGTCACGACGCAGGTCATCGTCAAGCTCGCCGGCCGCGAAGTGGTCGGCATGGCTGATGGCCGCTTCGTACCTGCCGCCGGAGCGGCAGTGAAACTCGCATGCGATCTCGACCGGCTACACCTGTTCGATGCGGAGACGCGGCTGCGCCTTTCCTAGATCATCGGACCGGATATCATATCCAGTCCGACGGTCTAACCGCCTGTGTTTGCATCGGCTTTCCCGAAAACCGCACTCCACTTTTCGGAGCGATGCCAAGCAAGGTCAGGACGTGGCCACGCCGCGTTCGAGCTGCGGGAGGAGATCCCAGATCCGCCGGTTCAGAGCATAGAGTTCCTGCGTCGCCGCCGCGATCTCGTCGAGCCGAGCATGGTCGACGGGGCGGCGGGTGCCGAAACGCAGCCTGCCCCGGGCCTCCTCCAGTTTCATGCTCTGTGTGTGTGTGATCGCCCCGCTCGCGTCGACGACGAAGGTGGCGTGGTTGAGATCGTTGCGCAGCCGCGTTGCCGCAGAAAAGGCCTCGACAACCGCGTCAAGCTCGGCGCGCAACCCCTTGTCCGTGATCCGGACCTTGGCGAGGCGCTGCGCCAGGTCGAGGCGCGCCCGCGTCGTGTTGAGCGTGGAAAAGACGATCGCTGCAGCCGCCTCGTCCGTGTCCAGCAGCAGCATCAGCACATAGATGAACATGCTCTCATTGTTGGACCAGGCGAAATTGAGATCGCCTATCAACGACAGAAAGGCTACCCTTTGCTCGGCCGAGCGTTGCGCGGCCAGCTCCAGCGCGATGAAATCAGGACGGGGCGGCAGCGTAGATGGCCCGTTCCGGTTGTGCCTAAGCATGTCGTCCACCGTTCCTGAAGGCTCCGATACGGCAGAGCCAGCATGTTCGATCTTCTGAGAGCCCGACCAGCGCGCAAGGCCGCCTTCTCCGTCCTCGAGCCGTTCGTTCTGAAGACTTCCGCGAATGGCGCCGGCCTGCAAGCGGGCGACTGGCTCCAGCCGCAGATTCTAGGTTTCCTTGCGACCCTGGTCACGCTGATCGTCGAACGCAAATGCGGCGAGCTGCGAACGCACGCGCTCGCCTCGGCCCAGTCATCGGTGCTGAATGCTCTCACCGGGATCGGCCCGGAACTTGTGGGCGAGGAAATCTGTCTTCTGAGCAGCCGCCGAGACCCGGCCTTCACCGCAGGGTCGATGGGAGCGCTCGCCTTTCTGGAAGCCTTGGACGCCACCCGGCCATCGGCGGGCGAACTGGCGGGCGAACTGGTAGGAATGGAGCCGCTCGGCACAGCTTCCAGCGAAGCCGGAAGCAGAACGCTGGACGAGCTCTGGCACGACCATGTCGAACGTCATATGCGCAGAGGTCAGTTCTTGGCCTGAGAGACCGGCATGCCGAAACCGCCGAAGCTCGCAGCTCGGACCCGCGGCTGCGCCGGCTCGTCGTCAAGCAAGCCGAGTTCAAGTTGAACTTCCGTCAACGCCTCGCCGGCCTCTTCCAGCCGCTCCGGCCGGGTTGCAAGGAGCCGCCGCAACGCCTGAATGAACAAGGTGTCCGTTTCCGCGGTTGCGATGCCTTCCAGCGCTGCCATGAAGCGTTCAAAACGCGCGACGCAACTCGCGCTGCCTGGGCCGCCATCGACCTGGCAGTCCAGGAACTCGCAGCGCATGACCATGTCGCCATGCTGCCATGGTGCGTAGCAGGCCACCTCCAGCGGAGAAACCGCGAGGCCGCCGGCAATCTTCTGCTTCAGATGCCAGGCCGTTCGGACGGAAACTCCCAGCGTCTGCGCCAGCCTTTGCGACCCCATCTTCTGCCGGGTCGCCGTCAGCAGGTAGAGGGCCTGGAGCCAGACATGCAGAGGCACATGGCTGTTGTGAAAGATCGTGCCGTTCCTGATCGTGAACGGCTTCCGGCAGGAATAGCATTTCCACGCGCCAATCGGGGTGCTCAGGCCGTTGAGCCGCCCCAGCCGGGCAGCCTCGCCGCAATGCGGGCAAACCGGTCCGGAAGGCCAGACCATTCGTTCGAGCGACAAATGGACGACGCGCTCGTTCTGCAAGCGGATGGCGTTCGGCATGGCGCAACCTCCAACCCGAAAACATGGTCCCAGATGGGTAATTGAAAGTCAATAAAGTCTGAAAATGGGTAATAATTCGATACATTGACGCCGCAAGGGCATAGTTGGATGTTTGCCGCTCGGAAATAATGCACACAACCCCCAAATTGTCACATTATTTCTGAGATATTTATCAATTAGGCAACAAAAAGAAATTGTTTGCCAATAGTGAATATTACATTCAATAATTTTGAATAATATTCAGAATTTATACCTATCTACTAGTATATGACTGATAAAATTATATGTCTCAAATTTCATTTCGCACACTCCGGCCTAATATCGAACCAGACCAATAATTCAGAAAAATTATTACTTATATCAACCAATTAAGATCGGGAGATGCAAACAATGACTTAGTCAATTAAGGGATTTCTGCTGTCGCCAGTACGAAATCTTGAAGAACGTTCCTTGCGTAGATAGGCGGGACATTCATTCGACCTAAATTATCAATATTCCGCACTAATGGCATCCAACGCAAGTGGATCGGCGCAGCGCAGAAGGGACGCGGCGATCAACGAGCGGAAGGGTGCCTTTCCTTTTTTTTGACGGGAAAGCACCATGCCGAACAACAACGATTATCACCCGCAGGATCCAAGCCAGGATCAGGCGCAGGCTGAGCTTCAAGCCCAATTGCAGGGACAAGGTCAGGGGCAAGGACAAGGCCAGGGGCAGGGACAAGGCCAGGCGCAGTACTCCGCGCAGGCCGTCGACACCTCCGTCTGGAATGACAACGGCAACCTGAATCTCAACGGCAACGGCAATCTGAACGCCAATGGCAACCTGAACGGCAACCTCAACTACAACGAGAACATCAACCACGTTCAGACCGCCGTCGACACTACTGTCAATGTAAAGGTCGACCTCGACCTCAGTGGCGCCCTCGTGCCCCCCGTCGATAACCGGGTGATGGATATCGACTCGATTCACGACATCCACGACTCGATCGTGATGCCGTCCGTCGTCACCCAGACGACGGATGACGGCAACAACTTCAATATCGCGCAGGTCAACAACCTCACCGACAATGACAGCCTGTCCAATCCGTCGGTGAACTTCAACTCTGGTGGGCTCGACCCGTCCTGCTATGGTCCAGGCCATATCCCGGAAGCGGTTGGCGATTTCTCCATGACCGCCACGGCCACGGGTGGCTCAGCATCGTCGAGCTTCGGCGACATCCATGGCGGAAGTGACGGCTACTCGGGCATCGGCGCGGCTGCTGCCAACGTGGCCCTGACCCAGGAGGCCTTCACACAGCACATCGCCATGGGCGCAAATGTCCAGTTCAACTCCGTCGATCACCTGACCGTCGCAGGTCACGACATCGGCACACTTTGAGCGTCCCAACGCTCGGAAGGCAAGCTATGCTCGGACGCGCGGGGTCGCCTCCCCGCGCGCTCCCTGCTCGGGGCCGGTGAGCCCCTGAGCCCACGCAATGCCTGGTGCCCTCGCGACCGGCCTTGCCAGGCAATAGTGCAGAGTGTGCCATGAACACTGGCGGCTTTACCGAAACGATATGGCATTTTGCCGGCTATCTTCGCGTCTTCATTGATGAAATGCGGGCGCGCGAAACCTATGACGGCGAAGCGTCCCGGGTCGTGTCGGACGAGGGGGGCGATCGCTTCTACGATCGCGTTGCGCCCATCACACCGGATGAAACGGCTTCGCAACCCGTGTTCTTTCGGGCGCCGAACGTCTCCGACGACAGTCCCGCCCTCCACAGCCTGACGCCCACACCCTTCACTCCGCCGGCCAGAATCCTCCCATCGAGTCATCCGCTTCCACATCGCCTCGATGCGCCCGACAGCGTCGATTACGACTATGGCTGTACGGTCACCAGCCACAAGATCGTCACTGTGGGGTATCAGAACGGCGGTACCGAGACATTGCTCTCGATCCACCAGGTCAATCAGGCGGACGACCGGGATCTGCTGACATCCGACGCGATCCGTTATCCTGACGGCACTCTCGTCGTGCCCCCCGAACTTCATCTCGACGGCGTCCTGAGCGGCATGCTGCACCAAGCGCAGAGCGCTGTGCCCGGCGAGGTCGCGGCGCTTCAGGGCGGCACGACCCAGAGCGTGATAGCGGCTATCGAAAGTCGCGATATGCGCTGGGCGGAAACGGGGAGCCCCTATTCCGACGGCAGCCCTGTCTCACATGCCACGGAAGGCAGAATTGTCGACGGCGCGCTCAACGCGAGCGATCCACCGGTGCCGAGCCTTGCCGAGGTCGCGCCTTGGCGCCTGGCCGACGCGCCCGCCGACAGCATCACCAAATCCATTACAGCCGCCGAACCCACAGGCGGGGTCGCCGTCGTCTCGGAGACCGGGCTGAACATGCTGGCAAATGCTGCGGTCATCGTCGACGCCAACGAAGCAACAGGCTCGATGATCGTGGGCGGCAATTATTTCTTCAGCCGCGGCATCGCGCAGGTAAATGTCCTCGTGGACAACGACCATGTCGACGTCGCCGTCGATGGCACGCTGGCCCCCTTGGTTCAGAGCCATGGCAACGAAGTCCACAACATCGCGGAATTCGCGACGCATACGATGACGATCGCGCCAAACGGCGCCGCAGCGACCCCCTTCTGGTCGGTCGATGTCATGCCGGGAAGCTTCTATGATGTGAAATCCGTCATTCAGTTCAATGGACTGAACGATAGCGACAGGATCGTTCAGGCGGAGAACGGAACCTATTTCGACGTGAAGAGCGGCGAGAACGCCCAGCTCAATCTCGCTCAGATCACCGGCCTGGACAGCTACGACATCATCATCATTGGCGGCAACTATCACCGTGCCGACTGGATCTACCAGTACAACATCGTTCTGGACTCAGACAGCGCCAAGCTGTTTGCAACAGGCCACGGCAGCGATATTACCGTTGTCACCACAGGCTTCAACAACCTTACCAATCTCGCAGATATCACGACCTATGACAGCGTCGCATTCAAGCCGATGCAGCAGGCGCATTACGATCTTCTCGGCGCGCTTGATCAGCACTCTACGATTCTGGCGCCCGACGCCAACTGGCAACTCAACGGCAACAGGTTCGGAACGCTGCACGTCCTCTACGTGCCCGGCGACTATTACGACGTGAACGTCATCACCCAGATCAATGTTCTGAACGACGCCGACCAGGTCATCCAGGCCAATGCTCAGCCCGGGACGACCCAGGGCGTCGCCGCCGGCGGGAACACGGCGCTCAATGAGGCGCATATCATTGATCCGGGCACGCTTTCGACCTCGAAATACCTGGGCGGCGACGCCTACGAGGAGAGCGTGCTGATCCAGACCAACATGATCACCGACACCGACAAGGTCACCATCCACGACACCCAGACATTGGTGCCCGAACTCGTCGCCTTCGCGCATGACGTGGATTCGTACTCCGTATCGGACTCCTCCGTATCGCGCCCAGTCATACCCGACCCGTCCCAGCACGATCACCTCACCTCCAACATCATGTCTTGAGGCCAGTACGCATCGAGGGCTCTCCATGACCGACGAAGCCGTTCCCGCCGCGCCACCGAACCGTCCAGATGCCACCAGGTTGCCCGGAGCCACGCCGCTCGGGACAACCATTGGCAGGCCCCCGCCCCCGCTCACGCTGGTCGCCAATTCAAACGACCGCATGGCCGGCGAGGCCCGTCAGGCCTCACCAGGGCAAGCCCCGCTGCGCGCCGAGGCGAAGCATGGCGCTCCTCCCGCCGACAGCGTCCCCAATCTGCGACCGGTCGGAGGCGCCGGCAGCCCGCAAGGCACGACGACATCGAACGGTCCTGGGGGCGGCAAGGGCGGAACAGGTGGTGGCGGAGGGGGCGGTGGCAGCGGCGGCCGATCACCGCTCGAACAACGCCTCGGGGATCGCGATTTCCAGCAGGTCCTCGGCAAAGGGCTCGCGGAGGCGCGCCACAACCTGGTGATCGTCGCGATCTTTTCGATCGTCGTGAACACGCTGGTGCTGGCTGTCCCGATCTATCTGTTCCAGATGTCGGACAGGGTGCTGACCAGCCGCAGCCTCGACACGCTGATGATGCTCTCGATCATCGTGATGGTCGCGATCCTGGCCCATGTCCTGCTCGACATGATGCGCCGCTTCATCCTGATGCGGGTTGCCGTGGATGTCGAAAGCCGGCTCGGCGGCCCCGTTCTCAGCGCGGCAGCCAAGGCGGCCCAGAGCGGTTCGAATCGGGAGTTCCAGATACTCGCCGATCTTCAGCAGATCCGGAGCTTCCTGACCGGGCCGGTCATCCTGACGATGCTCGATGCACCGACCGCACCGATCTACCTGCTGGCAGTCTATCTGATCCACCCGCATCTCGGCTACATCGTCACGGTCGCCGCCATCGTCCTGTTCGTGGTCGCCTATTTCAACCAGAAGCTGACGGCCGTCCCCTTCGCAAGGTCGAGCGCGTTTGCGACGCGCGCCAATCTTCAATCGGAAGCGATGTCGCGCAACTCGCAGGTCATCAACGCCATGGGCATGATCCCGGAGGGCGTGCTGATCTGGGGCCGCGAGACCGCGGAATCCCTGAAGGCGCAGGTCAGCGCCCAGGACCGCAACATCATGATGACCGGGTTGTCGAAGTTCTTCCGGCTCGGCACGCAGATCGCCATGCTGGGCTGGGGTGCCTGGCTGTCCCTGGAAGGATCCCTCACCGGCGGCATGGTCATCGCGTCATCAGTGGTCGCGGGCCGCGCGCTGGCCCCGCTTGAAGGCACGATCGAAGGCTGGCGCAGCTTTATCCACGCGCGTGCCGCCTATTCCCGGGTTCAGGCCCTGTTGCAGGCCTCGCCGCTCAATCTCGATCGGCTGAAGCTGCCGAACCCCAAGGGCCGCCTCGATGTCGAGCGCATCCTCTATGTGCCGCCACCGAACAAGAAGGTCATCCTGAACGGCATCAGCTTCAGCCTCGAACCCGGCGACTCGCTTGCCATCGTCGGCGCCTCGGGCAGCGGCAAGTCGACGCTCGCGCGCATGCTGGTCGGCTCGATCACGCCAACGGCCGGCACGGTGCGGCTCGACCGAATGGAGCAGCGCAACTGGGACCCGCGGCAGTTCGGCGAGAATGTCGGCTATCTCCCCCAGGACACGCAACTCTTCCCAGCCTCGATCAAGGCCAATATCGCCAGGATGCGGGACGACGCGAGCGACGAGGATGTGTACGAGGCTGCCGAGATCGCCGACATCCACGAAATGGTCGCGCAGTTCGTCCATGGCTACGAGACGCAGATCGGCATCGATGGCAGCCCGCTCTCCGGCGGCCAGAAGCAGCGACTCGGGCTCGCCCGTGCTTTCTTCGGCAATCCGAGACTGGTCGTTCTCGACGAGCCCAACTCCAATCTCGACACGATCGGCGAGGCCGCGCTGGCGCGAGCCTTCGAGCGTGCCAAGGCGCGAGGCATGACGGTCGTGGCAGTGACACAGCGGCCGGCCCTGCTGCGCAGCGTCGACAAGATCATGATGATCAAGGATGGCGCGGTCCAGGCGATCGGCGCACGCGACGAGATCCTGCCCCTGATCGTCGGGCAGCGGAGCATCGACAGCACGCCAAGGCCGAACTGAGATTCTGTGCCGCCACGCCCCTGCCGGGGCGGGCAGTCAGGCGTTTTGCAAGGGTGGAGAGACGCACGATGACCGCAATGATCGCAGCTCAGCCCTGGTATGGCGACGTCCCGCGCAACACCCGATGGGCGAAACTCAGCGGCATCGGCATCATGCTGATGACGGTCATGGGCTTCGGCGTCTGGGGCAATACCGCACCGATCTCAGGCGCCGTGATCGCGCCGGGGGTCTTCGTGACCACGGGACAGAACAAGACGATCCAGCATCTCGAAGGCGGCGTGATCCGCGAGATCATGGTGCGAGAGGGCGACGTCGTCCTGCCCGGCCAGTTGCTCGTGCAGCTCGACGACACCTCTTCCCGGGCTGAACTCCGCCGGCACCTGCTCAAGCAGATGCGGCTCGAGGCGGTCGAAGCGCGGCTGAACACCGAGGCGGCCGGTCGGTCCCAACTGGTATTCCCCCCCCACCTGATTGCGAGCAGCACCGATCCCGATGTCGCCGCGATGCTCCAGGCGCAGACGGCGACTTTCATTGCCCGCCAGAACAACATCTCCAATGACATTTCGGCTCAGCAAAAGGGCATCGACGGGCTGGAGGAAAGAATCGCAGGCAGCAAGGCCCAGCTTGCCGCCGTCGCCCAGCAGAGCGAACTCCTCAAGGAAGAGCTCGCTGGCAAACAGGCCCTGCTCGACCGTGGCTATATCCGCAAGCCCGACGTCCTCGCGCTTCAGCGCAACGCCGCCAATCTACGCGGCGAGGCCGGCCGGATCACCGGGGACATCGGCGACGCGCGGGAGCGCATCGCTCGCGCAGTCGAGCAGATCGATGGTGTCAGAAAGAACGCGATCAAGGCCGCATCGGAGCAGTTGCAGGACGTCAGTGCCGATCTGAACGATGTCCGGGAACGCATACACACGGTGAAGGGGGTTCTCGACCGCGCCAGGATCGTCACTCCGGTCAAGGGAACCGTGGTCAAGCTGCGCTACCACTCAGCCGGCGGTGTCATCGAGGCGGGCAAGAGCATCATGGAGATCGTCTCGCTGCAGGAAGAGCTCGTCATCGAGACGCATGTCCGTCCTCAGGATATCGACAAGATCAAGCACAGTCAGGTCGCGACCATCCGCCTCAGCGCCCTCAATCAGCGCACGACGCCGATGATCAAGGGCAAGGTGATCTATATTTCGGCCGACGCCCTGCCGGATGAAAGGCAGCGCGGCTACCCCAATACGTCCGATCTCTATGTCGTACGGGTCCGCCTCGACAGCAACAGCGCCGCCGCGATCCACGATTTCCAACCGACGGCCGGCATGCCGGCAGAGGTCTATATCCAGACGAAGGAACGCACGTTCTTCGAATATCTGATGCAGCCGCTGAAGGACAGCATGGCGCGCGCTTTCCGGGAAACCTAAGCCGCCGTGTGGCGCAGGCGCCTTGCGGGGCGCCCGCCCTGTCCGGCTTCAGGCGTGATGCCGTACCCTGCCGCGAGAGCCTGCCGGAACCGCGGCTTGCCGGACGGGAGCATCGGCGAGGTCCTCGAGAATCGGGCAATCGGGGCGACCATCGCCGTGGCAATGATGCGCCAAATGGCCGAGCGTCTTCACCATCGCCTGAAGCTCGCCGATCCGCGCCTCGAGCTCGCCGATGTGGCGCAGGGCAAACGCCTTCACATCGGCACTGGCCCGGCTCTTGTCGCGCCAGAGCGCCAGGAGTTCACGCGTTTCCTCAATCGAGAAACCGAGATTCCGGGCGCGCTTGACGAAGCGCAACGTGTGGACGTCGTCACCGGCATAGACACGATAACCCGCCTCGGTGCGCACCGGAGCCTCGATCAGCCCGATGCTCTCGTAGTAGCGGATCATCTTTGCGCTGACGCCAGAGGCTGTTGCCGCTTGTCCGATGTTCATCTCTCATGCTCCTCCTACAGTCTCACCCCGCCAACGCGAGCCTGGCGGCGCGCTGGTCCTGCAACGGGGCCGGCGTGCGAGCGCGGAAGCGCTTCAGGCGCAGCGCATTGGTCAGGACGCTGACGCTCGACAGCGCCATGGCCAGTCCGGCGAACATCGGTGACATCAGGATGCCGAAGCTCGGATAGAGCGCGCCAGCAGCCACCGGGATCAGCAGGGCGTTGTAACCGAAGGCCCAGATCAGGTTCTGGCGGATATTGGCGATCGTCGCCTGTGACAGCGCGATGGCATTGGCGACACCATTCAGATCGCCCGACATCAGCACGACATCGGCACTCTCGATGGCGATGTCGGTGCCGGTGCCGATGGCAATGCCGACATCAGCCTTGGCCAGGGCGGGCGCGTCGTTGATGCCATCCCCGACGAAGGCGACCTTGGCGCCACCAGCCTGGAGCCCGGCCACCACCTCGGCCTTGCCGGTCGGCAGAACCTCGGCCACGACCTCGTCGATGCCAAGCCTCGCGGCAATCGCCTCGGCCGTACGCCGGTTGTCGCCGGTAATCATCACGACGCGCAGGCCGAGCCGATGCAGCGATGCGATAGCCTCGGGGGTCGTGGCCTTGACCGGATCGGCAACCGCGATGATGGCAGCGAGCCTGCCGTCGATCGCTGCATAGAGCGGCGTCTTGCCGGCATCGCCCAGGCGGCCTGCCGCCTCTGTGAAGGGCGAGAGGTCGAGCCCGAGACGCCGCATCAGCCGGTCGGCACCGATCTCGATCGTCCGGCCTTCGACGACGGCCTTGACGCCGAAGCCGGGTTCACCCGCGAACTCCGACACCTCTGCGAGGGCGAGGCCGCGCTGGCGAGCAGCGACAACGATCGCTTCCGCAATCGGATGCTCCGAGCGAGCCTCGACCGAGGCGACCAGCCGCAGCACCAGGGCCTCCTCGAAGCCCTCGGCGGTGACGAGATCGGTCAGCTCCGGCTTGCCCTTGGTCAGGGTTCCGGTCTTGTCGAGCGCCACGATCTTCGCATCCTTCAGACCCTGGAGCGCATCACCCTGGCGGAACAGGATGCCGAGCTCGGCGCCCTTGCCGGTGCCGACCATGATCGAGGTCGGAGTCGCCAATCCCATCGCGCAGGGGCAGGCGATGATCAGCACGGCGACCGCGTTGACGAGAGCATAGGAGAAGGCGGGGCTGGGGCCGAAGGCGAACCAGGCCGCGAAGGTCACAAGCGCGAGCGCCATCACGGCCGGGACGAACCACATCGTCACCTTGTCGACCATGGCCTGGATCGGCAGCTTCGAGCCCTGCGCCGCCTCGACGGTGCGGACGATCTGCGAAAGCAGCGTATCGGCACCGACCTTGGTGGCGGTGAAACGGAAGGCGCCCGTGCCGTTGATCGTGCCACCGGTCACAGCCGCCCCCGCTTCCTTGCGGGCGGGCACCGGCTCACCGGTGATCATCGCCTCGTCGACATAGGACACGCCGTCGAGAACCTCACCATCGACCGGGATGCGCTCCCCCGGACGCACAATGACGACATCGCCCGGAACAACGCTCTCGATCCCGACATCGGCCTCGACGCCGTCGCGCAGGACACGCGCCGACTTCGCCTGCAGCGACATCAGTCGCCGGATCGCTTCGCTGGTCCGGCCCTTGGCTCTGGCCTCGAACCAGCGTCCGGTCAGGACGAGCGTGACGATCACCGCACCGGCCTCGAAATAGGTGTAGTCCGTGCCGTCAGGCAGGAACTCCGGCGCGAAGGTCGCCACCGTCGAGTACAGATAGGCCGCGCTGGTGCCGAGCATGACCAGCGAATTCATGTCCGGCGCGCCACGCAGCAAGGCCGGCCACCCCTTCTTCAGGAAGCGCAGGCCCGGCCCGAACTGGACGAATGTCGCGAGCAGGAAGGACAGGAGCTTGATGTTGAACTCGCCGACACGCCCGGCGAGAAAATGGTGCAGCGGCTCGTACATATGCGAGCCCATCTCGAAGACGAGCAGCGGGATTGTCGCGACTGCGGCGATGATGACCGCGCGCTTCAAACCCGCCTGCTCCGCCTCGCGCGCCTGCTGCTCGCGATCCGAGGCTCCGGCATCGATGCTCGGCGCTTCGGCGGAATAGCCCGCCCCTGCAACGGCCGCGACGAGCTGCTGCATCTGGTCCGCACCGCCGAGAGCCCGCACGGTGGCACGCTCGGTCGTGAGATTCACGGTCGCGTCGAGCACGCCCGGCACCGCCTTGAGCGCCCGCTCGACCCGGCCGACGCAGGACGCGCAGGTCATGCCGGAGATCTTCAGCTCGACGATGCGCTCGGTGGGCTCGTAGCCGGCGCCGCGGATCGCGGCCGCAATCGCGCCGGCATCGCTACCGCCGGAAGACAGGGTCACGCGGGCTCGTTCGGTCGCGAGGTTGACTGCGACTGAGCCGACGCCGTCGACGGCCTTCACGGCGCGTTCGACGCGCCCGACACAGGAAGCACAAGTCATCCCGCCGATCTCGATCTCAAATTCTCTAACGGGGCTTCCCGCTGTCCGTGCCATCGCCATGGCTTGATCTCCGCATGTTGATGGCGAGGGGTATGATCCTTCCCATGATGGGAAGGTCAAGGCCAATTTTCAACACTCCGCGAGAGGGCCGGATCCTCCCACGATGTGCGCCGGCATCCCGCAGAGGGCGCTTGACCTTCCCATCATGGGAAGCTTTAGGCTCCCTTCATACCCCTCAGAAAGGACGCAGAACGATGTGCGGATGCCAGAGCCATAGCGAGAAGACGACACCTGGGACTCAGGCACAGCCTCAGGGCGCGGGAACACTCAGCTTCCGCGTCGAGGACATGACCTGCGGGCATTGCGCCGGTACGATCATCAAGGCGATCGAAATTGGCCTTCCCGGAACCCGCGTCCAGGCCGACCCGGCCTCGAAACTGGTCAGCGTCCTGGGCACCAGCGACCGCGCCGCCACCGCGGCGATCGTCACGGCGGCCGGCTACACGCCGCAGCCCGTCACCGCCTGATCCAACATCCTGCACCTAGTCAGCTATAGGCCAGGCGCAGCCCCGCCTCGTGGCAGCAGGCCTTCAGGCTGGTGAGGATCGCCTTCTCATTGGTCTGCACGCCATGGCGCTGCAGGCATGGCACCAGGATCGCCGCCTGCGCATAGCCTGCCGGTCCGATGACCGGGCAGGCGATATCGGTAACCGCCAGAATGTCGCGGCTTGGTGCGATCTGGTGTCCCTGCTCCCTGATCATCTCGAAGATGGCCGCAACGCCGGTGCTCTCGAGCCGCGCCCGCGCCTCATTATCGGCATCCTTCATCAGGGTCAGACGCCGTGCCCGTGTCTGGAACGCCAGGATGAGCAATCCGGAATTGGCTTCCAGCGCCGGCCTGCCATAGCCCGGCCGCACGGTAACCGTCGCGTCGAGATGTCCGGAGGTCGTCGCGAGAACCACGGTCTGCGCACGGCTCAGCACGACGAGATGAGCCGCCTGCCCGCTCTCCTCGCTGAAGCGCTCCATCAGAGGCAGTACGACCGAGGTCAGCTGCCGCCCGCTGGGCGTCCTGATGCCGAGATCGAACAATCGTCGCGACAGTGCGAGCCTGTCCGTTCCCGCCTCCCGCACCAAGTATCCGCGCTGCTGCAGCACGAAGACCATGCGGAAGATCTCGCTCTTCGAGCGCTCCAGTCGCTCGGCAATGGTGCGGGTCGAAAGCGGCTCGCCGACATCCGCCAGCAGCTCGAGAATATCCAACCCCTTCTCCAGAGCCGGAGCGGAATAGGAGGCCTTCTCGCCGTCATCTGTTTCCGGAAGGTCAGGCATGCTGCCTCGTTTCATATGTGAAGCTTGACATCAAATAAGAAGCCAACCTAGCCTCTTGTAAAGGGGAGGCTCAATGACACCATCGCTGATCACTCTGTCGGTTTGTTGTGGGCGTGCCGTCACGCTGCCTGCGGCCGTGGCGGTCTGAGCGCGATGAAATACGGCCTGCAGTTTCGGGATGTGTTTGCGGCGTGGGAGTCGATCCTCGACGGCGTCTGGATCACGCTGCTGCTCTCGGCCTGCGCGATGCTCGGCGGCCTCGTCATCGGCGTCGCCTGTGCTGCGGCGCGGGTCTATGGACCGGGCTGGCTGAAGCGGATCGTCGGTGGCTATGTCGAGGTGATCCGCAACACGCCACTGCTGGTCCAGCTCTTCCTGATCTTCTTCGGCCTGCCGAGCTTCGGCCTCCGGCTCGACGGCCTGACGGCGGCGATCATCGCGCTCGTCATCAATCTGGGCGCCTATACCACCGAGATCGTCCGGGCCGGGCTGGAAGCGGTGCCGAAGGCGCAGACCGAGGCCGGCCACTCGCTCGGCCTCTCCGGCCTGCAGGTCTTCCGCTACATCGTGATGTTCCCGGCGCTGAAATCGATGTTTCCCGCGCTCGCCAGCCAATTCGTACTGCTGATGCTGGCGACAAGCGTGGTCTCGCAGATTTCGGTCGAGGACCTGTTCCACGCAGCCTCGATCGTGCAGTCGCGCACCTTCCGCGACTTCGAAGTCTATACCGTGATCGGCGTGCTCTATCTCGGCCTTGCGCTGGCTTTCCGCGGCCTCTTTGCCGGCATCTATTACTGGGCGTTCGTCAGGCGATGATCCGTTCCTTCGGCCTGATCGATGTGATGTACCTGGTCGCGGCGGCGCGCTGGACCGTGGCCTTGACCGTCACCGCCTTCACCGGAGCCGCCCTGCTCGGCCTGGTCATCGCCGTCGTCCGCATCCTGCCCTTCGCGCCGCTGCGCTGGCTGGCGGCCGGCTACACCCATATCGTCCAGGGCACGCCGCTGCTGGTCTGGCTGTTCCTGATCTTCTTCGGCCTGCCGCTGATCGGCATCTCGGTCAATCCGTGGTTCGCAGCCGCCGTCGCCTTCTCGGTCTATGGCAGCGCCTTCCTCGGCGAAATCTGGCGCGGCGCGCTGATCTCGATCGCCAAGACGCAATGGGAGGCCGGCGCCTCGCTCGGCCTGTCGCTCTGGGAACAGTTGCGCCACATCATCGTGCCGCAGTCGATCCGCGTCGCAATCCCGCCCACCGTCGGCTTCCTCGTCCAGCTCATCAAGAACACCTCGCTCGCCGCGACGATCGGGCTTGTCGAACTGACCCGCGAGGGCCAGCTCACTGCCGCCGGCACCTACAAGCCTTTCGCCGTCTACATCACCGTCGCCTGCATCTACTTCCTGATGTGCTTCCCCCTCACGCAATGGAGCCGCTCGCTCGAGCGGAAGCTCGATGTCGCTCGTTGAAATCAAGGGGATCAGCAAGAGCTATGGCGCGGTCCAGGTTCTGAAGAACGTCTCGCTGGACGTCGCGAAGGGGGAGATCATCGCCGTGATCGGGCGCTCGGGCTCCGGCAAGAGCACCATGCTGCGCTGCATCAACGGCCTCGAGCCGATCCAGGGCGGTTCGATCCTCGTCGACGGCGTGCAGGTGAACGATCCCAGGACCAACCTGCGCAAGCTCCGGCAGGAGGTCGGCATCGTCTTCCAGAGCTTCAACCTGTTCCCGCATCTCTCGGTCTGCGACAACATCACACTCGCGCCGCGGGTGGTGAAGAAGCAGGCGCCGGACGCAGCCCGCGAGATCGCCCGCGACGTGCTGCGCCGCGTCGGGCTGGAGGACAAGCTCGACGCCTTCCCGTCCCAGCTTTCCGGCGGCCAGCAGCAGCGCGTCGCCATCGCCCGTTCGCTCGCGATGCAGCCCAAGCTGATGCTGTTCGACGAGGTCACCTCGGCGCTCGATCCCGAACTCACCGGCGAGGTGCTGAAGGTGCTCGAATCGGTGGCGCAGGACGGCATGACGATGATCCTCGTCACGCATGAGATGGGCTTTGCCCGCCGCTTCGGCTCGCGCGTGGTCTTCATGCACGAGGGCCGCATTCACGAAGAAGGCCAGGCCGCGGCGGTGCTCGCCGAGCCGAAGACGCCCGAACTACAGACCTTCCTCAGCGCGGTCCTGCACTGAGGAGGCCGATCGACACCAGTTGCACAACGAGGGGAGACGAAACATGCGTTCGCTATTTGCAGGTTTGGCTGCACTGACTGTTGCCGTCTTTGGCGGAGCCGAAGCCCGGGCCGACAAGCTCCAGGACATCCTGTCCAAGGGCGTGGTACGCATCGGCGTGCCGCTCGACGCCCCGCCCTTCGGCGCCCAGGACGAGAACCGCAAGCCGATCGGCTTCGACATCGAGATGGCCGAAATGGTCGCCAAGGGCCTCGGCGTAAAGCTCGAGATGCAGCAGATCACCGGCGCCAACCGGATTCCGTTCCTGCTCACCGACAAGGTCGATATCGTGATCTCGGTGATGGGGCTGACGCCGGAGCGCGCCAAGCAGATCCAGTTCACCGCGCCCTATGCCAATACCTTCCTGGCCGTCTATGGCGCCAAGGCCTCGCCGGTCAGCAGCCCCGAGACCATCGGCTCCGCCCGCGTCGCCGCCGCCAAGGGCACGACACAGGAACTGGCGATCTCGGCGACCGCACCCAAGGCGAGCCTGATGCGCACCGAGGACGATGCCACGGCCGCGGCAGCCTATATCACCGGCCAGGCCGATCTGCTCGCCACCAACAGCATCGTCGCGCAGGCGCTCGCCAAGCAGAATCCGGCGAAGGAGTTCGAGCGCAAGTTCGTCATCCGCCGCAGCCCGGCCCATATGGGTGTGCAGATGGACCAGCATAATCTCGTGCGCTGGCTCGATGGCTTCATCTTCTTCAATGCGATGAACGGCGAGCTCGACCGGCTGCATCGCAAGTATTTGGACATGCCGATGGACCCGCTGCCGACGCTCTGAGCGACGCCAGACATCAGCCGGGCGCAGGCCGCGCCCGGCATTTTCCCTTCAGACTGCGCCACCGGGCCGGATTGCCGCCCCAAGAGCCTGGGCGCGCCCGCGAGCCAGCCATGACCAGCGTCAAGCAGAACCCCACGCCCCGTCCCTCCAGCGCCTTCCTGACAGTCGATCCCGAGCGCGACGGCAAGCAAGTCGGCTTCGTCATGATTCCGCATTCGCCGCATGACGACGCCTGGGGCGCGACGCGGATCCCGATCGCGATCATCAAGAACGGCTCCGGCCCGACGGCGATCCTCGAAGGCGGCAACCATGGCGATGAATACGAGGGGCCGATCACGATCTGCGATCTGATCCGCGATCTCGATCCCGGCCGCGTGCAAGGCCGGCTGATCCTGATGCCGGCGAACAATTCGCACGCCGTCATCGCCGGCCAGCGGACGTCGCCGGTCGATGGCCTGAATTTCAACCGGACCTTCCCGGGCGACCCGCGCGGCACCATCACCCAGCAGATCGCAGCCTTTGTCAGCGACCATATCCTGCCGCTCGGCGACGCCTTCCTCGACCTGCATTCAGGCGGCTCCTCGCTCGACATCATCCCGAGCGCGATCGTCGAGCCGACCGACGATCCGGCGCTGCACGCGCGCAATGTCGCCGCAGTGCAGGCGTTCGACGCGCCGATGACGGTGGTGATCAGCAATCTCGGCGAGCCGCGCACCGCAACAGCAACGGCCTGCCGCAACGGGCTCGTCACCGTCGGCACCGAGATGGCGGGCGGCGGCACGGTTTCGCTGGAGGCGCTCAAGGTCTGCCGGCGCGGCGTTGCCAATGTGCTTGACCATCTCGGCATCGTCGCGCGCGACACCCCGGAGCCGAAGCGCGGCGAAGGCCAGATCCTCGAGCTGCCCGGCACCTCGGCTTATGTCTATGCCACCGTCGACGGCGTCTTCGAACCCTTCCACGCCAATGGCGCCAAGGTCAGTGCCGGCCAGCCGGCCGGCCGCATCCATTGCACCTGGGACCCGACCCGCCCGCCCGAGACGCTGCACTATGCCGCCGACGGCATCCTCTACGGCCGCCGCCAGCCCGGCCGCGTCCGGCCCGGCAATTGCTGCCTGATCGTGGCTGCGCCCTATCGCGGCGTGCTGTCGTAGCGGGGCGCGTCAGCGCTCCCGCCAAAACTCGCAATAGCGAGTGCCGGACTGCCAATGGGCGATGGCCTCGCGAACATAGGCAATCGTGTTCTCCGGCAAGTCATCGATTGGGAACCAGGCCAGTTCGACGCATTTTTCAGGCTCGGCATTGCGAAGCTGGCCCTGCCAGATCGGCGCCTCGAAGAAGAAATCCAGCCGCTCCTCGTCCTGCGATCGGTGGAGCACAGTTGCGAAGGTCAGGCTGGCCGGATCGATCTCGACGCCCGCCTCTTCCTTCGCTTCGCGCGCGGCCGCTGCTCGCAGCGGCTCGCTGCCGTCATGATGCCCGGAGACGAGACCGTAATTGCCGTCCTCGTAACCCGTGTTCGCGCGCCGCAGCAGCAGGAGTTCGCTCCCCCGCCGAAAGATCACATAGACTGACACGACCAGCTTGAACCGCTCCGGCTTGCCGGTGCTCTCTGTCCTGATCGCCATCTAACGCGCAGGCTCGACGACCTGCCACGACGATCCGGTATCGTAGAAGAAGCGCTCCTCGACGATGCGGTCGCCGCGCCAGCGCTGGATCGCGAGTTCTTCCAGCCGCCGCGTCACTCCCTGCTTGTCGGTGGCATCGAAGATCCAGTGAATCACGACCCGGTCACCATCGACCAGCACGGCCCGGGCGGGATGTGTGTGCATCCGGTTGAGCCGGACGAGTGCCCTGGCCTCATGCGCCATCAATTCGTCGCGTCCGCGGCGCGGCTCGGCGCCGTTCTCCTGCATCGAAGCATCCTCGCAGTAGAAGTCGCGGATGGCGCCGACATGATCGCCACTCACGACGGCTGCGACAAAAGCCTCGACACGCTGGCGATCAGGCATGGTCAGTCTCCTCCGGATGATCCGTGCCGGCATTCATGCACGGCCTCAGGCGATCAACCAGAACTGCGCTGACAGCCTGCGTCAGGAGGACAAACGATCGCGAATCCGCGCAATCATGGCCATCGCGCCGGCCAGTTCCGCATCGGTGATGTACTCCTCGGGCTTATGCGCCCTGTTCACGTCACCCGGCCCGCAGACGATTGCAGGGATGCCCGCCGCCTGAAAGAGCCCGGCCTCGGTACCGAAGCTGACGGCCTGCTGGCGCGGGTTCCCGCTGACGTCCTCGGTCAACCCGACCAACGGATCCTCATCGGGCAGATCGAGCGGCGGATAGTCGCTCATCGTTTCGAAGCCGAAGACGACATTGTGCCCATCCGCGACAGCAGCAGCATGGATGCGCTCCGCCTCGCGCGGCAGGAAGGCAAGCAGTCCGGCCGGCTCCTGCCCAGCGATGGCGCGAGCCTCGACCTCGAAGACGCATTGCGCCGGAACGATGTTGATGCCGGTTCCCCCCTGCACCGTGCCGACCTGGATCGTGGAATAGGGCGGGGCAAAGCTGTCGGCGAAGGGGCCCTCCACCGCATGCCGGCGCGCCTCGGCATGCACGGCAGCCATCAACTCCGCAGCGTAGTGAATGGCATTGTCGCCGAGATCGGTCCGCGACGAGTGCCCGGCCTTGCCCTCGACCGTCACGCGTTGAGCGATCTTGCCCTTGTGACGCAAAACGGGATGGAGATCGGTCGGCTCGCCGACGATGCAGCCGGCCGGCCGGGGGCAAAGCTCCCGCAGCCGCGCGATCAGGTGACGAACGCCGACGCAGCCGACCTCCTCGTCATAGGAAAGCGCGATGTGGACCGGCCGCGTCAGCCGGCGCGAGGCGAGATCCGGCACGCTCGCCAGCACGCTGGCCACAAACCCCTTCATGTCGACAGCGCCGCGCCCGATCAGGCGGTCGCCATTGCGGCGCAAGGCGAAGGGCTGTCCGACCCAGCCCTCGGGGGCAGCGGGCACGACGTCGAGATGGGCCGAGAGAATGATCCCACCCGGCTCACGCGGCCCGATGGTGGCGAAGAGATTGGAGCGATCCCCTTCCGGCCCCGGGACGATGACGCTCTCGACGCCATGGCTCGCGAGATATCCGCGCACATGCTCGATGATCGCCGCATTCGGCGTCCGGCAAATAGAGGGAAAGGCCACAAGATCGGCCAGAACCGTTTCGACAGTCGTCATGACAAGCCACGTGATTGAAGCGGCCCATCGATCGGACCGCACAGGAGGGATAAGCGCAATTCTAGCAGAGGGGCAGCTCGCAATCCGTGCCCGTCTGGCTGCCGGATGCGCCCCATCCTGCCGGGATTGGCCCTGCCGCCGGCAGAATGTTCCGATCTTGTGGTCCAGGGCGAGAGAAGCCTCGCCCCGGACCGCGCATCGACCGCAGCCGTCACTGCTCGCTGCTTACTTCTTCTCGATGTTCCAGAACAGCATCACCGGTGCGGCGAGCACGCCTGAAATGTTGCTGCGGCGGGCATAGGGCTGGTCGAACTGACCGAGCACGCGATAGGGTTGTACTTCCGCGAGCCGCCGATGCAGCGCTTCGATCGCGAGCTTGCCGCTTGCCTCGTCCGGAGCATCGACGACAGCGCCACGCAGCCGTTCGGCCTCGGCATCGCAGGGCCAGCCCGCCCACGCCTTCTCGCAGCCCATATTGGTGCCGATATTGGTCATCGGCGACTGCATCGTCGCGCCCGACGCGTAGGTGACGAACAGGTTCCAGCCGCCCTGATCCACGGTGCCGCGATTCTGCTGGCGGGTGGTGACGGTGCCCCAATCGGCAAACTGCACATCGACATTGAAGCCGACCTCCTTGAGCGACTGCGCCGCGACCTCGGCCATGCGGCCGATCGGGGCGATGTCGTTCGAAGTGCTCAGCACCAGCTTCTCGCCCTTGTAGCCGCTCTCGGCGAGCAGCTTCTTCGCGGTTGCAAGATCGGGCTTGGCATAGGCTTCGGAGCCGATTTCGGTTCCGTTTGGCCCGCCACAGACGAAATAGGCATTGCAGCGCTTCCACCACTCCTCGTCCCCGAACCCGGCGGCGAGGAAATCGGCCTGGTCCGTGGCATAGGCCAGGGCGAGCCTGGCCTTGGGATTGTTGAACGGCGGATAGAGGTGGTTCGGCCGCAGCATCACCTGGTTGGCGAGGTTCGAGTAGCGTTCGACCTTGACGTCGCGGGTCTTGGCGATGGTCGAGATCAGGTCCTGGCTCGGCTGCTCCCAGATATCGATCTCGCCGGTCTGGATCGCAGCGGCCGCCGTCGCGGTGTCCGGCATGATGATCCATTCGACGCGGTCGAGCTTGACGACGCGGCCTCCCGCCAGGCCGTCGGCCGGTTCCGAGCGCGGCACATAATCGGGGTTGCGATCGTAGACGACGCGCGCGCCGCTGCGCCATTCCGCCCGGTTGAAGCGGAAAGGGCCGCTGCCGATCGCTTCTGTGACCGGCTTCATCGGATCGCTCTTGGCATCGCTCTCGCGCATGATCACAGGGATCTGGCCGACCGCCGAGCCGAGTGCGAAAGGCACGAGTGCCATCGGCCGCTTCAGCTTCAGCGTGAAGGTCCGGTCGTCGACCGTCTCCAACCCTTCCGTATACTCGCCGAGCTTGCCGCCGATCGTGTCGCGCGCCATCCAGCGCTTGAGCGAAGCGATGACGTCGCGGGTCGTGACCGGCTGGCCGTCATGGAACTTGAGGCCGGGCCGCAGCGTGAAACTCCAGGACAGCTTGTCGGGAGCAGTCGAGAAGCTCTCGACCATTTGCGGGTGCGGCTGCAGCTTTGAATCCCAGGCGAACAGCGTCTCGTAGATCATCAGCCCATGCATGCGGGTGATGACGATCGAAGCGGCAACGGGATCGAGCGTCTTGAGATCCGCATGCGGCGCGACACGCAAGGTGCGGCTCGGAGCCGGCTGGGCCTGTGCCTCGAGACCGAGCGTCAGCGACGCGGCGCAAAGCAACAATCCGGCAAGGCTGGAACGGATCATCGGGTACCTCCAACGTCGTCGACACGATCGAATTGCAGGACACGCGCCCGATGGCTGTCGACGCGCAGGGAGCCGTCCGGCTGCAGCCACAAGCAAGGCCGGTGCCGCCAGGGACCATGAACAAGATCGGCGAGCGCGCGGCCTCCCGGCAAGGGAGTCAGCCGGGTGGTCATGCCGACCGGCTCGGCCCAGGGCCATTGTGCCGTGCCGTCCGCTTCAACCGTGATCTCGACGCCGAAGCTGCGCTCGCGCCAGCGGCCGACAAGGCGCGGGTCGAGCGGCGTGGCGGCCGGAACGCGCAGAAGACGACGCTCGACACCGCCGATCCGCGCCCGAATCTCGTCTTCGCCGAGCGTGCGGAGCTCGATGTCGAGATAGGAAGGCAGGCTTCTCAACCTGCCGTTCTCGCCGACGACGAGACGCTCATGCCCGCCCATGACGCCGATCGAGTCTCCAGCGAGCTCGGCCCAGAAGGACCCTTCCTCTCCGACATAGAGGCCGGTCGGCCCAGCCTTCGGTGCCTCGGGCAGCGCTTCGCCCAGAAGTGCCGCAAGCACACGCAACGCCGGCCAGAGCGCCTCCTCCTCACGATTGCTCAGCACGACGACGCCGACACCATGCTCGGGCGCCATCAGGAAGTGGTTGCGGTAGCCCGTGAGTGATCCGCCATGGCCGATCACCGTGGTACCGAGAAGCGGAGTGCTGACCAGGCCGAGGCGGTAGCCGCTCTCGCGACCATCCGCGAACTGGCGCGGCGCGGTGAGTTTCTCGAACAGGCCGGCGAGCGGCCCGCGCCCGGCCATCAGATCGGACGCCCAGATCGCCAGCGCCGATGCGCTGCCGACAAGCCCGCCTGAGGCAGAGAACTGGAAGCCGTAGCGTCCACGCCGCCAGTTGACGCCATCATGCCAGTAGCCAGTTGCGAGATCCGGCACGATCTCGCTCTCATCCTCCGGGAAGACGAAGGGCAGGGCGAGAGGCCCGAACAGGCGCAGCCGCAGGGCTTCGCGATAGGTGATGCTGCGCTGGGCCGGCAGCACCGACTGCGCCAGGCGCCAGCCGGTATTGGAATAGGCCATCTCCTGGCCGGGCACGGCATTGATGCCCGGCAGGCGCTGAGCGAAACCGTGAATCTCAGGCGCGCTGAGGCTCGTGGTGTAGGGCACGCCGAGCTGCCACAGGGTCTCCATCATGTCCGGCAGGGCGCCGGTCATGTCAAGTGCGCGGCCGAGAGGCACGGCGGCTATGGCGGCAGGCAAACCATCCAGCAGGCTGCCGAGTGGTGCGTCGAGCGATATGCCTTCCAGCAGCAGCGTCGCCGCCATGAAATGCTTGCTGATCGAGGCCAGACGATTGGGCGTATCCGCCGTGAAGGGCGTCTGTTGTTCCAGATTGGCGAAACCGCCGGCACAGGCCTCAAGCCGTCGCTCCGCATCGAAGATGACGACCGCACCACCTGGCCCTGCCTGATCGGCCCAGCTCTTCGTGATAGCGGCTGCTTCCGCCTCGGCCCGTGTCCAGTCCAGCATGATTTCTCCCTCGCTTCCTCGCTAGTGTTAGAGAGGCATCCGCAGGCGACATAGGCCCTGCCACTGCATGGCAGGCACGCGGAAACCGTCGGATCGAGACGCGGGGAAGAGCCGGACTGACGACGGCTTGCTACAATACCTTGTCCAGAAACCCCTTCGTGCGCTCTTCGCGTGGATTGCCGAACACATCCGCCGGCGAACCATGTTCCACGATCAGGCCGCCATCGGTGAAATAGACATGATCGGCCACCTCACGCGCGAAGCCCATTTCATGGGTGACGAGGATGCATGTCATCCCTTCTGCGGCGAGGTCCTGGATCGTCACCAGCACCTCCTTCTTGGTTTCGGGATCGAGCGCGGCGGTGACCTCGTCGAACAGCATCACCTTCGGGTTCATCGCCAGCGACCGCGCAATCGCGACCCGCTGCTGCTGACCGCCCGAAAGCTCGCCGGGATAGGTCGCGAGCTTCTGCGAAAGGCCGACCTTGGCGAGAAGCTTGCGCGCCCGCTCCTCGACTTCGACCTTGTCCTGCTTCAGCACATGGATCGGCGCCATCATCACGTTCTGAAGCGCGGTCTTGTGAGGAAAGAGGTTGTATTGCTGGAAGACAATGCCGACGTCGCGACGCAGCGCCAGCTTGTCGAGCTTCGCATCGTTCACCTCGCGACCGGCGAGCCTGATCGAGCCCTTGCTGATCGGCACCAGCCCATTGATACAGCGCAGCAGCGTCGACTTGCCTGAACCGGACGGGCCGATGATGCAGACGGTCTCGCCACGCCGGACAGTCAGGCTGACATCCCTGAGGACGGAAAAGCTGCCGAAGGATTTCTCGACCCCCTCGACTACGACGACGGGCTCGCCCAGTTGATGACGGCTCGCCATGGCTCAAGCTTTCACGTTGAAGCGCCGCTCCAGCGCCAGCGTCGCCCGCGCGATCGGGTAGCAATAGGCGAAGAACATCAGGAGCAGCAGCAGATACATCGGGATCATCAATTCCGGCCGGCTCTCGGCGATCAGCGCCGCGCGGGTGACGGAGAGCGCGTCCTGGATGCCGACCACCGAAATCAATGTCGTCGCCATGGTCAGGATCGCATAGAGGTTCATCCAGGGTGGGAGCATCCGCTTGAAGGCCTGCGGCAGGATGATCATCCACATCGTCTGCGCCCGCGTGAAGGCGAGCGCATCGGCGGATTCCCACTGGCCGGCGGGAATCGACTTGATACCGCCGCGCACGATCTCGGAGACATTGGCCGCGACCGGCAGCGCAAGTCCGATGACCGCCTTCACCCAGGCTGGGAAGGCGATCGTGATGCCGAACAGCTGAAATTCGAAGGGCAACAGGAACATCGCGTAGAACAGCAGCACCAGCCAGGGCGCGTTGCGGAAGAACTGCGTTACGCCCCGGGCGGTCTTGCGGACCGGCGCGACCAGCGAGACCTGCGCGATGCCGACGAGCACACCGACGACGGTGCCGAGCGCCATCGAGAGGAAGCTGATCAGGATATTGAACAGGAAACCCTGGAAGATCAGCGGCGCCCAGCGCAGCAGCACGGTGGCCGCACCTTCGCCAGCCGGACGCGCCGTGACCTGCGCAAGAGCCAGCGAAGCGCCGAACAGGATGACGAAGACAGTTAGCGTGCCGCCGCCCAACATCATCGGCGCGGCGAAACCCGAGGGGGCGATCGGCGCAGGGGCGCGGTACGGCTTGAGCACCGGCAGATCGGTTGAGCCGGACCTCATGTCGAATATCCCGGAATGCGCATCGACCGCTCCCAGCGGCCCATGATCCAGACCAGCACCGCCACCAGCACGACATAGGTGACGAGCAGAACGTTCATCATCTCCCGGACGTTGAACACCTCGGACCAGATCTGCGAGGCCGCATAGAGCAGCTCCGGCACGCCGATGGCATAGGCCAGCGTCGTGGTCTTCACGAGATTGATCAGGTTGTTGTTCAGCGCCGGCAGGCAAATGCGGAAGGCGAGCGGCAGCACGACATGGAGATAGAGCTGCAGACGGGTATAGCCGAGCGACTCGGCCGCTTCGACCGTCGTCGATGGCACGGCCTCGATGCCGGCGCGAAAGATCTCGACGTTGAAGGCGCCGGCGAAGAGCGAGAATGCGATGATCGCCCAGCCGGTCCCGGAGACCAGCGGCGACTGGCCGCCAAAACCATCGCTCACCGTCGGCAACAGGCTCGCCACGGCGAAGTAGAAAAAGGAGAGCTGCACCAGCGGCGGCGTATTGCGGAAGAACTGCACATAGACGCGCACCACGAGTCGACCGAAGCGCGAATTGCCGCCGGCGAGCCAGACACCGATCAGGCCGAGCGCCATCGACGCGATGATCGAGACCACGCAGATATAGGTCGTGGTCCACAACCCGGTCAGGAAGCGTGAACGGTCGAACGCATCGTAGAAGACCGAGAAATTCAGCCCCTGCGTATCGTTCAGCCACTGGAAGAAGGACGCGATCAAGAAAACCTGCTCATGCCGCAGCACCGTTTCAGCCGAAGGCCCATCGTCATCCGAGGTGCCAGGACGCGGAATGCCGGGATCCCTCGCACCGCGCGGCGATGGATCCCGGGTCAAACCCGGGATGACGTGTCTGAGGCTGCATCAACGCAGCCGATCGAGCGCGACCGCGTTACGAAGCTGACTTCAGCTTCTTGTTGGTCTCGATCAGATAGGGGCTCTGCTTGATGCCCCATTTGGTCTCGAGTTCGAGCAGCTTGCCGCTCTTGTGCCAGTCGACCGACATGTCCTTGACCAGCTTGCCGAAGGGACCGTCCATGTCCTCGAGGCGAATGCCGATCGCCCAGAGCTGCGGATCTTCCGAAGCCAGCGGCATTTCGTAATTCGCCCATTTCGGATCGCCCGCGGCCAACGTCGAGACGATCAGCGTGTCGTCGAACAGGAAGGCGACGCAGTTATTGCCCTGCAGAGCATTCAGCGCATCCGGCACCGAGGGGAAAACCACGAGTTCAGGCGCATAGAGCTGCGAGACGCGGCGGTTATAATAAGCTCCCTGGACGCCGCAGACCTTGCGCCCCTTCAGATCTTCCCATTTCTTCAGATTGGCGCTCTTGGGAGCCAGCACATTGGTGGCGCTGGCATAGTAATTCGGCTCGACCATGCCGACGACCTTGCGGCGCTCAGGCGTGTCGCCCATCGTCGCCAGGACCATGTCGATACGGCCCTGCTTGAGGAATTCCATGCGGTTGGCGGCGATGACCGGGAGCATTTCCAGCTTGACACCGATCTTGTCGGCGACCGCCTGTGCGAGATCGATCTCGAGCCCGACGATCTTGCCGGACGGCTCAAGGAAGCCCCATGGCTTGTAGTCGTTCTTCACGCCGACGGTGAGGACACCCTTTTCCTTGATCTTGGCGAGCGAGTCCTGCGCGAATGCCGGCATCGCGGCGAGCATCGCGGCGCAGGCGAGCGCGAGCGTGAAGGTACGTTTCATGGCAACCGGTCCCCGTTGTTCTGTTGGGGCCTAGAGTTTCGACCTATCCCCATTTCGAATTGTCGTCATGCGACTGTTTCTTGATGCTCAGCGTCAAACCGCCGCTCGGTAAGGGACACGTTCGCCGCGCGGCGGGTGATTGAAGCGGGCGCGATAGGCGCGAGAAAAATGGCTCGCGCTCGAAAAGCCGCAAGCGAGTGCGACCTCCAGCACCGACAGGCTGGTCTGGCGCAGGAGATGGCGGGCCCGCTCCAGCCTGAGGCCGAGATAGTGCTCTCCGAGCGAACGCCCGAGATGCAAGCGGAACAGCCGTTCCAACTGGCGCAGCGAGACGCCGGCCGTACGCGCGAGTTCGCCGCGCGAAAGCGGCGTTTCGAGATTCTGCTCCATGCGCCCGACAACCCGTAGAAGCGGCGCATGGCTGACGCCGAGCCGCTCGCGCAGCGGCATGCGCTGCGGCCCCTCGCCTTCGCGTACATGGGTCTGAAGGAACCACTCGCTGACGGCGAGAGCCAGTTCGCTGCCATGCTCGCGTGCGATGACCGCATGCATCATATCGAGCGGGGCCGTGCCGCCGCTCGATGTCAGGCGGTCACGGTCGATCTCGTAGAGCGAACGCCGCAGATCGAGCTCCGGATAGTCCTCGATGAAGGCTGGCGCATGTTCCCAGTGAATGGTGAAGCGGTAGCCCGTCAGCACATTGGCGCGCGCCAGGATATAGGGCCCGCCCGAGATACCTCCGAGCTTCACCCCGCGGCGCGCCAGCTGCCTGAGCCAGGCGAAGGTTGGCTGGTGCTGGAAGGCGGCAGGGTTTCCGCCAGCGCAGACGAAGACGTAGTCGAGACGGGCGTCATCGCCGACAGCGAAATCAGGCTGGATGCGGACGCCATTGGAGGCAGGCGCCGGTGATCCGTCGATCGAGACGTGGCTCCAGCGATACAGGTCCCGCCCCGAGAGGCGGTTGGCGGCGCGCAGCGGCTCGATCGCCGTTGCATAGGCCAGCAGCGCAAAATCCGGAATCAGCAGGAAGCCGACATGGGTCGGCGCCTCTTCTTCACGCCTGTCGTTACTGGTCAAGATCGCGTCGCTGATAGTCATGTCCGTCAGACTATGTTCGTCAATCTCAGGATGACAAGCCCGGCGCGAATTCCTGTCCGGCATAGACGTCCCGGGTGCCCCGATGCGCTATTCGATTTTCTCCCTCGCCGCACAGACACTCAAGGGTCACCGTGGCTGGACCCTGGCCTGGCGCGATGCGGCGCCGAAGGCGGAATACGACGTCCTGGTCATCGGCGGCGGCGGCCATGGGCTGGCAACGGCCTATTACCTCGCGAGCCAGCACGGCATCACCAATGTCGCGGTCATCGAGAAGGGCTATATCGGATCCGGC
The DNA here is from genome assembly GCF_052115465.1 of Allobosea sp. 2RAB26. Classification (NCBI taxonomy): domain Bacteria; kingdom Pseudomonadati; phylum Pseudomonadota; class Alphaproteobacteria; order Hyphomicrobiales; family Alloboseaceae; genus Allobosea; species Allobosea sp. 2RAB26. Next base: position 364,801 of record NZ_JBFRGS010000006.1, read on the forward strand.
AATGTCGGGCGGAATACCACCATCATCCGCTCCAACTATCTGCTGCCCGGCAATACCCCGTTCTACGAATGGTCGCTGAAGCTCTGGGAGGGGCTGGAGCAGGACATCAACTACAACGCGATGGTCAGCCAGCGCGGCGTGCTGAACCTCTACCATTCCGACCCCCAGCGCGACGCCTATGCCAGGCGCGGCAATGCCATGCGACTTGCCGGTGTCGATGCCGAGTTGCTCGACCGCGAGCAGGTCCGTGCCATGGCGCCCTTCCTGAACTACCGGGATGGCCGCTTCCCGATCCAGGGCGGTCTTCTGCAGCGCCGTGGCGGCTCCGTCCGGCATGATGCCGTCGCCTGGGGCTACGCCCGTGCCGCCGACCAGCGCGGTGTCGATATCGTGCAGAATTGCGAAGTCACCGGACTGACGATCGAAGGCGGCCGCATCACCGGCGTCGAGACGACGCGTGGCGCGATCAGGGCCAGGAAGGTCGCACTTGCGGTCGCCGGCAACTCCTCGCGGCTCGCCGGGATGGCCGGGATGCGGTTGCCAATCGAAAGCCACGTGCTGCAGGCCTTCGTCTCCGAGGGCGTGAAACCGCTGATCGACAACGTCGTCACCTATGGCGCCGGGCATTTCTACATCAGCCAATCAGACAAGGGCGGGCTCGTCTTCGGCGGCGATATCGATGGCTACAATTCCTACGCCCAGCGCGGCAACCTGCCGGTGATCGAGGACGTGATGGAATCGGCCATGGCCTTATGGCCGGGCCTTGGCCGCATCCGGATGCTCCGTCACTGGGGCGGCATCATGGACATGTCGATGGACGGCTCGCCGATCATCGACCACACCCCGGTCCAGGGCCTCTATCTCAATGCCGGCTGGTGCTATGGCGGGTTCAAGGCGACGCCGGCCTCCGGCTGGTGTTTCGCCCACCTGATCGCCCGCGACGAGCCCCATGAGGTCGCGACCGCCTATCGGCTCGACCGCTTCGCGACGGGCCGCCTCATCGACGAAAAGGGCGCTGGCGCCCAGCCGAACCTGCACTGAGCCGGCTCAGGAACCTTTCTCCATGCGCATTACCTGTCCCCATTGCGGCACCCGCGACGTCCAGGAATTCACCTATCTCGGCGATGCCAACCCGCAACGGCCCGAAGGAATGGCAACGACGGAAGCGGCGATGCACGATTATGTCTATCAGCGCGACAACCCGGCCGGGCGGCATCGCGAGCTCTGGTATCACGGCGCCGGCTGCCATGCCTGGCTGGTCGTGACGCGCGACACGAGGACCCACGCCATCGAGACCGTCGAGACGGCCAGGGCGCGCGCCACGGGAGATAGGGCATGAGCGCGAAGCAGCCCTTCCGCCGCGGCGATGGCGGCCTGATCGACAGGGCGAACGTCGTCAGCTTCCGCTTCGACGGCCGTTCCTATCAGGGCTATGCCGGCGACACCCTTGCTGCCGCCCTTCTGGCCAATGGCGTGCGCCTCGTCGGCCGATCCTTCAAGTACCACCGGGCCCGCGGCATCCTTTCGGCAGGTCCAGAGGAGCCGAATGCACTCGTCGAACTGCGCGCCGGCGCGCGCCGCGAGCCCAATACGCGAGCGACCGTGGCCGAGCTCTATGACGGGCTCGAGGCGCAGAGCCAGAACCGCTGGCCGTCGCTCGATTTCGACATCCTGTCGATCAACTCGCTACTCGCGCCGGCGCTGACCGCGGGCTTCTACTACAAGACCTTCATGTGGCCGGCTGCCTTCTGGGAAAAACTCTACGAGCCGCTGATCCGCCGCGCCGCCGGCCTTGGCCGCGCCGCCATGGAGGACGATCCCGACCATTACGAGAAAGCGTTCGCCTTTTGCGACGTCCTCGTCATTGGCGGTGGGCCGGCCGGGATCTCTGCCGCGCTGGCGGCCGGCCGCAGCGGCGCCCGCGTCATCCTGTGCGATGAGGATTTTCGACCGGGCGGCCGGCTGATCGCCGACAAGCGCGAGATCGACGCCCGCGCCGGCTCCGAATGGGTCGCCGACGCGCTGGCGGAACTCGCCAGCCTTCCCGATGTCAGGATCATGACACGCACGACAGTGTTTGGCGTCTATGATCACGGCATCTACGGCGCTGTCGAACGCGTCTGCGACCATCTGCCGGTGCCAGCCGCGTATCAGCCACGTCAGCGCTCCTGGCGCATCAGCGCCAAACGCGCGGTGCTGGCGGCCGGCGCGATCGAACGGCCTGTCGTCTTTGCCGGCAACGACACACCCGGCGTCATGCTGGCAGGTGCGGTGCGGACCTATCTCAATCGCTACGCCGTACTGCCCGGGCGCGAGGCGGTGGTCTTCACGGCCGGCGACGATGGCTGGGCCACGGCCCGTGATCTGGCCGCTGCCGGCGCGAAGGTCGTAGCGATCGTCGATCCGCGTCCGCAGGTGGATTCGGCATTGGTCGCACTCGGAAACGCGATCGGCGCGCGCGTCTTCGCCGGCAGCGCGGTCAGCCGCGCCTCCGGCGGCAAGGCCCTCAAGCAGGTCACGATCCGCGACGCGTCCGGCCGCGAGACAAGCCTTGCCTGCGATCTGCTTGCCGTCTCGAATGGCTGGAACCCGACGCTGCACCTGACCTCGCATCAGAACACGCGGCCGATCTGGGACGAGGCGATCCAGGCCTTCGTGCCGGGCACGCTGCCGGCCGGGCTCAGCGCCGCCGGCAGCGCTGCCGGGCATTTCAGCCTGGCGCAGGCACTGGCGGACGGCGCCCGCCTCGGCAGCGAAGCTGCGGCCGATTGCGGTTTCGCGGCGAAGCCGCTGGCGTCCGCAGCGAAGACCGATCCTGAAGCGGTCTCGGTTTCTCCGCTCTGGCGGGTCAAGGGCGGCAAGGGCAAGGCTTTCGTCGATTTCCAGAACGACGTGACCGATACCGATGTCGAGCTGGCGGCGCGCGAGGGGTTCCGACCGGTCGAACACCTGAAGCGTTACACCACGCTCGGGATGGCGACCGACCAGGGCAAGACCTCGAATATCTCCGGCCTCGCGATCATGGCCGAGCAAACGGGCAAGACCATTCCCGAGACGGGGACGACGATCTTCCGGCCGCCCTATACGCCGGTCGCCATCGGTGCGCTTGCCGGACACCATCGCGGCCCGGATTTCCGGCCGATGCGGCTGGCGCCCACCCATCAATGGTCGAAGGACCAGGGCGCCGTCTTCGTCGAGACCGGGCTGTGGCTGCGCGGGCAGTATTATCCGAAAGCAGGTGAGGACCACTGGCTGACCACCGTCAATCGCGAGGTGCTCGCCGTGCGCAATGGCGTCGGCATCTGCGACGTCTCGACCCTCGGCAAGATCGACATCCAGGGCGATGATGCCGCCGAGTTCCTGGAGCGGGTCTATATCAATGGCTGGAAGGCCTTGCCCGTAGGCAAGGCGCGCTATGGACTGATGCTGCGCGAAGACGGTTTCGTCATGGATGACGGCACGACCTCGCGCTTGGCCGAGACGCATTTCCTGATGACGACCACCACGGCGAACGCCGCCAAGGTGATGCAGCATCTCGAATTCTGCCATCAGGTGCTCTGGCCGACGCTCGATGTCCGCATGGTCTCAGTCTCGGAGCAGTGGGCGCAGGCCGCGGTTGCGGGACCGAAGGCCCGCGATGTTCTGCGGGGCGTCGTCGATGCGCAACACGATCTCTCGAACGAAGCTTGTCCCTATCTCGCGGCGCGCAGCGTCACGGTCGGCGGCGGCATCCCGGCGCGGCTGTTCCGGATCTCCTTCTCGGGCGAGCTCGCCTATGAGCTCGCCGTTCCGGCCGATCATGGCCATCCGATGATGAGCGCCCTGATGGCGGCCGGTGCACGGTACGGTATCACGCCCTATGGCACCGAGGCGCTCGGCGTGATGCGCATCGAGAAGGGCCATGTCGCGGGCAACGAACTCAACGGCCAGACCACAGCCCGCGATCTTGGCCTGGGCCGGATGATGTCCGCCAAGAAGGATTTTGTCGGTCGCGTCATGGCCGGGCGCGAAGCCCTGATCGAACCGGATCGTCCCGCCCTGGTCGGCTTCAGGCCGGTGGAAATCGGGCAACGACTGCGAGCCGGCGCGCATTTCATCGGCCTCGGCAAGCCTGCGTCGATGGAGCATGACGAGGGCTACATGACCTCGGTCGCCTATTCCCCGGTTCTGAAGCACTGGATCGGCCTCGGTCTCTTGAAGAATGGCCCGAAACGCATCGGCGAACGCATCCGCGCCGTCGATCCGGTGCGCAACGGCGATATCGTCCTCGAAATCTGCAATCCGGTCTTCGTCGATCCCGAAGGAGCGCGCCTCCATGGCTGACGCCGTGACAACTGCCTGGACGCCACGCGGCTCCTGGGCCGGCATTCTGGCCTCGGGCGCCTTTGGTGCCGCCGGGCAGCCCGGCATCACGATCGAGGCGCGCGACGGCCTCGGCATCGCCAGCCTGATTGTTGGGGAGGGGGGGGATGAGATGCTCGCGCAGGCGCTCCAGCGCCACATCGGACTCGGCCTGCCGGTGACGCCGCGCATCATCTCCAGCGCGAGCCACAGTCTGGTCTGGGCCGGCCCGGATCAGTGGCATCTGATCGCGACGGATCGGAACGGTTTCGATGAGCTGCTGCGCGATCTCGCGCCGCTCGCCGCCGTCTCCGACCAGTCCGACGGGCGGGCTGCGCTGCGGCTTTCCGGACCGAAGCTGCGCGAGACGCTGGCGAAGGGCTGCATGCTCGATCTGCACCCTTCCGTCTTCCCCGCCGGTGCCGCCGCCTTGACAAGCATCGCTTATATGGGTGTGCATCTCTGGCGGATCACTGACGATCCGGAATCCGGTGACGCCGTTTTCGAGATCATGGTCGCACGCAGCATGGCAGGCAGTTTCTGGTCCTGGCTTTCCGCCTCCGCGGCGGAGTACGGCTGCAGGGTGACGGCAACGGGACGAGGTTGAGCGCAGCGCGTCGCGCGCCCTCCAACCCGAAACCCGTCCCACTGTCCCAGCGAAGGGCCGCCCCTTGAAGGGCGGCATCAGCCATGTCCGACCGCATTTCGATCCTCACCCTTTCCTGCCCCGACCGTCCCGGCATCGTCGCCGCCGTCTCGACGCTGCTGTTCGAGGCCGGCTGCAACATCCGAGACGCACAGCAGTTCGACGACACCGAAACGGGCCGCTTCTTCATGCGCGTCGTCTTCGAGCGCCTCGCCGAGAGCAGGTCGCACGCCGAGATCACGGAAGCCTTCGGGGAACTGTCCCGGCGCTTCGCCATGGATTTCACGCTGCGCGAGCAGCATGTGCGGAAGCGCGTGATGCTGCTGGTCTCAAAATTCGACCACTGCCTCGCCGACCTGCTCTATCGCTGGCGCATCGGCGAGCTGCCGATGGAGATCGCCGGCATCATCTCTAACCACGGTCGCGACAGCATCGCCTCGACCGATATCGGTGACCTGCCCTTCCATCATTTGCCGATCACCCGACAGACCAAGATGGAGCAGGAGGCCCAGATCTGGCAGCTCGTACAGGAGGCCCGGACCGATCTCGTCGTGCTTGCGCGCTATATGCAGGTCCTGTCGGACGGGCTCTCGGCCAAGCTGCTTGGTCGCTGCATCAATATCCATCATTCCTTCCTGCCCGGTTTCAAGGGCGCCAAGCCCTACCATCAGGCGCATGAGCGCGGCGTGAAGCTGATCGGCGCGACCGCCCATTACGTGACGCCCGATCTCGATGAGGGCCCGATCATCGAGCAGGATGTCGAGCGCATCTCGCATCGCGACACGCCCGACGCGCTGGTGCGCAAGGGCCGCGATATCGAGCGGCGGGTGCTGGCGCGCGCCGTCCTGCATCATCTCGAGGACCGCGTCGTTCTGAACGGCAAGAAGACCGTCGTCTTCACCGACTGAGGTCGCCGCGATCGGGGCGATCAACGCCCGGGTCGTCTCAATCGCTGTCATCATCCCTGGCGACGGAACCGACGCCAGGGATGATGACAGCGGGTTTCCAGCCATCCGCGGCTGGGAGGCGTGGCATTTCTGCTTGCTGTTGCGCCACGCGGGCGGCAAGGAAGGATCGATGGCATCGTCACCTCTCCATCGTCTGGCAGCCGCCATCGGCCGCGTTGCTGCGCTGCCGCTACGAGGCCTGATCTCGTTCCTGATCCTGTTCGACGAGCTCGCGCGCCCGCTCTACCGCCCGGCCATTCGCTGGCTGTCGGAACGGCGGTTCGTGGCACGCGCCGAGGCGGCGATCGCCCGCATGCCGCGCTTTGCGATCCTGGCGCTGCTGGCAGCGCCGTTCGCGGTCGTCGAGCCTCTCAAGCTCGTCAGCCTCATCGTGATCGCGCGCGGCCATGTGATCAGCGGCCTGATCATGCTCGGGCTGGCGTATCTGGCGAGCTTCGTGATCGTCGAGCGCATCTACAATGCCGGCCGAAAGAAGCTCCTCACCATCGGCTGGTTCGCGCGCGGAATGGCTGTCATCACCGATTTGCGTGCGCGCACGCTGGACTGGGTGAGGCGCAGTCCGATCCATGCCTTCATGCTGCGCACGCGCGACGCCGTCCGTTCATGGTGGCGCGCACGACGGATCTGATCCCTTCAGGTCAGGAGACCTTACGCGCGAGCACGAACAAGGCCCCGGTGGCAAGCAAGGACAGCAACACCATGAGCCCCGCCGTTGGCATCAGGCCAGCCCGCTCGATCAAGACCGCACAGACAAGCGGCGCCGCCGCCTTGACCACCAGCCCCGGCGCCGAGAGCTTGCCGAGCATCGCGCCGTATCCCGCCGGGCCGAAAAGCTGGAGCGGCACGGTTCCACGTACGATCGAACTCAGTCCGACGCTGATCCCGTAGGCGATCGCAAAGAGACCGGCGAGCACTGCGGTCGTCTGGCCCGTCATCAACAGGACGAAACCGAGCGGCATCATCGCCGCCGAAACCCATGCCGTGGTCATCGGCGAGAGAGAAGCGCCGAACAGCATCTCCGCCAGCCGCCCGGCGACCTGGGCAGGGCCGACCATGGCACCGATGCCGACCGCGACTGCGGCGCTCAGGCCTAGCCCCTGCAATATGCTCAGCAGATGCACCGACATGGCCGAAACGACGAAGCCCTGCAGCGAGAAGGCGAGAGCGAGCAGAACAAAGGCGAGCCGGCGCGCCTCGCCTTCGAGATAATCGGCATGGAGCAACGCCGGCACGCTCGCGGCATGCCCGCGCTCTGCGGCTCGTTTGACACGCCCTGGCAGCCCAAGGAGATGCAAGGGCACGCAGAGCCCTAGCTGCAGCAGGCCGTAGAACCGGTAGATCTCGCGCCAGTCGAACTGCGCGAGCAGCGCCGTCGTCAGGGGCCAGAAGATCGTCAAGGCAAAGCCACCGATCAGAGTGAGCTGGCTGATCGAGCGCCGCGCACCGGCACCGCGCGACTGCGTCAGTGCCGCAAAGGCGGCGTCGTAGAAGACCATGGTCGAGACCATGCCAAGGGCAATCATCGCCGCGAAATAGCTCGGGCCGCCGCTTGCCTCGGCGAGCGCCAGCAGTGCCAACCCGGCAAGGGCCGAACCGATCGTCATCACCAGGCGTGCTCCTCGACGGTCCACCTGCCGGCCGACGGCGGGAGCAACGACACCGCCGGCAAGAAGGCTCGCGGCGAACCCGGCATAGGTCCATTCAGGAGCCCATCCGAAGCTTGCGGTCATATTCCGGGCCAGCACCGCGAAGGCATAGTAGAGGCAGCCATAGCCGGCGACCTGTGTCACGCCGAGGGTGAGGATGAGGCCGAGCCCGCGCCCCGTCGAGGGCACCGGCAAGGGCGAAGGCAGGCTCGGCATCGAGATCAGGTCATCCGGCAGACGGCATCACGGGGTGCGACCGGATGACCATTCTTCGACTCGCGGCCGGAGACAACGCCATCCTGCGAATACCTGAGCAGACATCATCGGCATGGGCGAACGAACGACCGGTCGGCAGCGGCGACGCGATAAAGTGTTACGCCGGGCTGCGGCGCCCCTGACCGCGAACCGCCCAAACAATCGTTACAACTCGGCACAACCACAATCTTTATCTTTGACATTCGCGTTGTTAGTGGCCAGTAACGCGCCCATAGAAGTATTCATAGATTAGATTTTTTCTAAATTAATAGTACAACTATTGCCTACCCTCTTGAAATGAACCGCCCACCATTCTGACAGCAGAGAGCCAACCGGTATGAGTGCCCAGGACGAGCCCCGCCGCAGTACAGCCACGACCACCCTCGCTGGTCGGGCAAAACGCAGCGCAGCGGGCAGCCTGCTGTTGGCACTGTCCCTCACAATTGGCCCCGCAATCGGAACAAGCTTCGCGCAGGCGCCAGCAAGCGCGCCGACCACCCAGCAGCCGGCGCCCCCCCCAGCCGCGACGACCGCGCCTGCGACGCCGGCGCCGAACATGGCCGCAAGCCCGAGCGGCGCCCATGAACAGACGGCTGTTTCCCAGCAGCTGCCGGCACCGCAAGCTCCCGCCCCAGTCGCCGCTGCTGCGCTTCCTCATGACCTTTCGCCCTGGGGCATGTTCATGGCGGCGGACATCGTCGTTAAGGCGGTGATGCTCGGGCTTGCCTTCGCATCGCTGGCGACCTGGACGATCTGGCTCGCCAAGAGCCTGGAGCTGATGGCTGCCAAGACCAGGGCGCGGCTGGCCGCACGCCGGCTGGACGAGGCGGACAGCCTCGAGATCGCCGCCGAGAGGATCTCTGCCGGCCATGCACGACGCAGCGTCGTCGCCGAGCTGGTTCAGGCCGCTCGCGATGAAGTCCGCCGTTCGGCTGATCTCTCGGATGACGGCATCAAGGAGCGCGTTGCGATCGCGTTGTCACGGCGCGAGGCGCGTGCCGGCCGGGATATGGCGAAGGGCACCGGCCTGCTCGCGACGATTGGTTCGACCGCCCCCTTTGTCGGCCTGTTCGGCACCGTCTGGGGCATCATGAACTCCTTCATCGGCATCTCTCAGTCGAAGACCACCAATCTCGCCGTGGTCGCGCCCGGCATCGCCGAAGCCCTGCTGGCGACTGCGATCGGCCTCGTCGCGGCGATCCCCGCCGTCATCATCTACAATGTCTTCTCGCGCTCGATCGCAGGCTACCGCGCCGTGCTGTCGGACGCCTCGGGCGACGTCCTGCGCCACCTCTCGCGCGACCTTGAGCGCGCGCGGCGTGCGGCGCAGCGTCCCGGCCGCTCGCTGCATGCGGTGCCGCCGCTGATGTCGGCGGAGTGAACGATGGCCGTTTCGCTCAAGGATCCGCAGGACGGCGATCTGGCGGAAGTCTCCGAGATCAACGTCACGCCCTTCATCGACGTGATTCTCGTGCTGCTGATCATCTTCATGGTCGCGGCCCCGCTCTCCACCGTCGACGTCGCCGTCGATCTGCCCGTCTCCAACGCGCAGCCGCAGCCGCGGCCCGAGAAGCCCGTCTTCCTTACCGTGAAGGGCGATCTCTCGCTCGCGCTCGGCAACGACCCCGTCCCGCGCGAAGCGCTGCAGAGTGTCCTCGACCGGCAAACCAGCAGCGACCGTGAGCAGAGAGTCTTCCTGCGCGCCGACGGGACCGTCGCCTATCGCGAGCTGATGGATGTGATGAACCTCCTGCGCAATGCCGGCTATCTGAAGATCGCGCTGGTCGGGCTAGAGGATACGGGCCAGGCGGCCGCGCCGGTCGCGGGTGTGAAGCCATGAAGACCGGGTCTCTCGATGGCAGCGCATCACGACGCCTCTGGCCGGCGCTATTGCGCTGGAGTTCGGCTGGGCTCGTCGTGGTGGCGGCGCATGGCGGCATTGCCTGGCTGGCCTTGAGCTGGCGGCCGGGAGAGGCTGCGGCCGGCGCGCCCGAGCCTGCCGTGATGATCGAGCTTGCGGCGGTTTCCGTTGCGCCCGAGGCCCCCGCTGCCGACCTGCCCCCTGCCCCCCAGGCGACCGAGGCCGAGCCGCCCCCACCAACCCCGGAGCCTGTTCCCGAGCCGGTCAAGGAGCCAGAGCCGCCTCCGGAACCCGAGGTGATACCCGAGCCGGTCCATCTGCCCGAGCCTGAGATCAAGCTGCCCGAACTGCCGCAGCTGCCCGATGCTGCAGCCGTGCTCGCTCCCCCGCCTCCGCCTGCCCCCGCGAAGCCGAAGGTCGTCGAACGCAAGCCGACGCCGCCCAAGCCACGCGTCGTGGAGCGCCGCAAGCCGGCCGAGCGCGAGAAGCCACGGGCCAAGGAAGCCGCCGCGCCCCCCGCCTCGGCCGCGCCCGCCGCTGCTCCTTCCTCCGCGCCAACCGGCTCCGCTGCATCGCCCTCCGCCTCGACGGCGTCATGGCGCGGCATGCTGATCGCCCATCTCAATCGCTACAAGCGCTTCCCGGGCGGCGCGCGTCCCGGCACGGTGCAGATTGCCTTCTCGATCGATCGGGGCGGGCGTGTCCTGTCCGCGCGACTCGCCGGCAGCTCCGGCGATGCCACGCTCGATGAGGAGGCCGTCAGCATGATCCGCAGGGCAAGCCCCGTCCCGGCGCCTCCTGCCGGCGTCGGTGGGGGCGGCACGATCTCGCTCGCGGTGCCGGTGCGTTACAATCGCTGACGTGGCCCATCTGGAGTGCGGCGGAGCTCCGGGCCCCGGCTTGGCGATGAGTGATCAGTGCCCGGCCATGCATCGCCGGCATTCCGCCCCGGCACGCCAGAGCCTATAGAAGGGGCCGGCCCCGTTCCGGCCTCTGGACCCGCGGATAATCGTGCGCGATCCGGAGCGAGGACGCCCGATCCGAACCGCGATCCGGATTTGAAAAGACATCGTCATCATGCTTCGCCGTTTCTTCGCCTATTACGCACCGCATCGCGGCCTCTTCCTGCTGGATTTTTCCTGCGCAGTGCTGTCGGGCCTGCTCGAGCTCGCCTTCCCGATCGCGGTGAAGTTCTTCATCGACTGGCTGCTGCCCGGCCAGAACTGGGGATTGATCCTCGCCTGCGCCGCCGCACTGCTGGTGATCTACCTGCTCAATAGCGGGCTGATGGCGATCGTGACCTATTGGGGCCACATGCTCGGCATCAATATCGAGACCGAGATGCGGCGGAAGGCGTTCGACCATCTGCAGAAGCTCTCCTTCAGCTTCTTCGACAACCAGAAGACCGGCCATCTCGTGGCCCGCCTCACCAAGGACCTCGAGGAGATCGGAGAGGTCGCGCATCACGGGCCCGAAGACCTGTTCATCGCGATCATGACCCTGTTCGGCGCCTTCGTGCTGATGTTCATGGTCAGCCCCGAGCTTGCGCTCGTCACTGCCGCGATCGTGCCGCTGACCGGCTGGCTGACCGGCCGCTATGGCGGGCGCATGACGCATAACTGGCAGCAGCTCTTCGGGCGGGTCGGCAGCTTCAACGCGCGCATCGAGGAGAATGTCGGCGGCATCCGCGTCGTCCAGGCCTTCGCCAACGAGGAGCACGAGCGGCGGCTCTTCGCCCGTGACAACCAGAACTACCGCCAGACCAAGCTCGATGCCTACCGCATCATGGCGGCTACCATCGCGCTGAGCTATCTCAGCATGCGGCTGACCCAGATGGTGGTGATGGTCGCCGGCAGCTATCTCGTCATCACCGGCAGCCTGAGCCAGGGCGGTTTCGTCGGATTCCTGCTGCTCATCGCCGTGTTCTTCCGACCGATCGAGAAGATCAATTCGGTGATCGAGACCTATCCGAAGGGCATTGCCGGCTTCCGGCGCTATACCGAGTTCCTCGACACCGAGCCTGATATCGCCGACCGACCGAATGCGGTGACTGCGCCGAGACTCTCGGGCGAAATCCGCTATGCGGGCGTTTCGTTCGCGTATCAGACCGGCCGCCCCGTGCTCAGCGGCATCGACCTGCATATCAAGCCGGGCGAAACGATCGCGTTCGTCGGCCCGTCAGGGGCCGGCAAGACGACGATCTGCTCCCTGCTGCCGCGCTTCTACGAAGTCAGCGGCGGAAGCATCACCATCGACGGCATCGATATCCGCGACATGACGCTGGCCTCGCTGCGCGGGCAGATCGGCATCGTGCAGCAGGATGTCTTCCTCTTCGCCGGCACGATCCGCGAGAACATCGCCTATGGCCGGCTCGAGGCGAGCGAGGCCGAGATCGTCGAGGCCGCGCGGCGCGCGCGGCTCGACGAGGTCATCGCGGCGATGCCCGACGGGCTCGACACCATCATCGGCGAACGCGGGGTCAAGCTTTCGGGCGGGCAGAAGCAGCGCCTCGCCATCGCTCGCATCTTCCTGAGGAATCCGCCGATCCTGATCCTGGACGAGGCGACCTCGGCGCTGGACACGCAAACCGAGCGCGCCATTCAGCAATCGCTTGCGGATCTGTCGCAGGGCCGCACCACGCTGATGATCGCGCATCGTCTCGCGACCATCCGCGATGCCGACCGGATCGTGGTGGTGGATTCGACGGGGATCGCCGAGCAGGGCAGCCATGCCGACCTGGTCAAGGCCGACGGCATCTACCGCCGGCTGCACGAGGCGTAAGCGACCGCCCGGTCAGGTATCGGCCCGAAACCGGGAAGACCGATGCGATCACAGTCAGATCATGGGACCGGACTTCGTTCCGGTTCCATGATCTAAACGATCTGGTTGTGCAACCCCGCGTCGCCACGCGCCAGCCGGTCGAGATTGTCGAGGAGGATGTCGACGACGTTCGTCTCATAGGCGCGCGTCTCGCCGGCGCTGTGCGGGGTGACGATGACGTTCGGCTGGCCCCAGAAGGGCGAGGCCGATGGGAGCGGCTCGTCATGGAAGCAGTCGAGCCCGGCGCCAGCCAGGTGCCCCGAACCCAGCGCCGCCAGCAGCGCCGCCTCGTCGACGACACGGCCACGCGCAACGTTGATCAGGAGAGAGCCCGGGCGCATGGCGGCCAGCGCCTCGCTGCCGATCAGTCCTTCGGTCTCGGGCGTCAGCGGGCAGGTCAACGCCACGATATCGGCCTCAGCCAGAACCGTGCCCAGCTTGTCCGTCGCCACAATCGCATCGATGCCTGGTTCGGGCCGCTCGCTGCGGCGCACACCGATGATGCGCAGACCGAAGGCCGCAGCCAACCTCGCCAAACGCAGGCCGATCCGTCCAAGGCCGACGATGACAAGCGTCTTGCCGCCGAGCTCGTCCTCGCGTCGCGCGCGATCACCGATCATCGGCCGCCAATGCTTTGCCATCTGGTTGTCGCGAGCGAGATGGATCTGACGGGTAAGGCCCAGGATGAGCGCCAACGCGTGTTCGGCAACGGCGCGCTCATTGCCCCCCTGCGCACTGGTGAGGCGAATGCCGGCCGCGGCGAAGGCGGCTTTGTCGAACTGATCCGTGCCGGCGCTGATCGACTGGACGAAGCGCAGGCGCGGGCAGGCGGCGATCAGCTCGTTGCGCCAGAGTCCGGAGACGACGAGGACATCGGCTTCGGGCGCGCGCGCCTTGAGTTCATCGAGGTTGCGAACCTCAAAGCTCCTCGCGGCGCGCCCCCGCGCGGAGAACTCCGCTCCCAACTGGTAGGCGGCATGCGCGAAGCCGATCGTGAGTTCTCTTTCCTGCGGCCAAGGCTTCATTGCATTCCCCCGTGATGACAAAACCCAGCTTAATCATGCGAAACGGCTCCGTCCCGCCGTTCCATGCATGCGCCCCTAGGCGGCACCAGGAGGCAGAAAGGATGCCAGAGCAGCGGCGAGCCTCTGCCAGGACGGCTCGTCGCCGGGCAAGCCAAGCCGTAGCCAGCTCGCATTGTTCTGAAAGCGGCGGACATAGATGCCGTCGCGGCCGAGATGGGCGAAGAGTGCCGGTGCGTCCGGCGTCGCCAACAGCCTGAACAGGGAGGTGCCGCCGACGATCACGCCTCGCGACGCCAGCAAGGCATCGAGGCGGGCGGCATCGCTGGCCCGGGCACCGGCGGCCGCCGCGAGCCAGTCCGTGTCACTGAGCGCCTGCGCCCCGATATGAAGCGCCGGCCCCGCGACGGCCCAGGGACCGAGCGCGGCACGCAAGGCCTCCGTCAGGCGCGCCTCGCCGATCGCGAAACCCAGACGCAAGCCGGCGAGCCCGTAGGTCTTGCCAAAGGAGCGCAGGATCAGCGTCGCCGGGGGCAGCTCGGGGATCAGGCTCGCCTCGGGCATGAAATCGATGAAGGCCTCGTCGATGACGAGCAACCCGCCTCGTCCGGCCAGGTCACGCGCAACCGCCGTGAGTTGCGCGCGCTCAATCACCCGCCCATCGGGATTGTTCGGGTTGACCAGCACGACCACGCCCGCATCGCCCGCCTCCGCGGGCATTGCGCTCTCCCGCACGTCCATCCCTGCCTTGCGCCAGGCCACCGCATGTTCGGCATAGGTCGGGCCGATCACGGCGACTGGCCCGGTGTTCGCAAGACACGGCAGCAGTTCGATCAGGATCTGAGTGCCGGGCGCCGCGACGATGCCGGCCGTCTCGGGCACCCGGTACGTCTCGCGTGCCGCAGCGAGCAATGCCGCCTCGTCCCGCACTCCCGGCAGGCGCTGCCAGAGGCTTAACGGCAGCTCAGGAACCGGATAGGGGATGGGATTGATCCCGGTCGAAAGATCGATCCATGGCTCGGGCGCCTCCGGGAACAGCGCCTTCGCCTGTGCCAGATCGCCGCCATGCCAGACCTTGCCTGCCGCCTCAGCCATTCCCGCCCCGCATGAGCCTGTCCGATTCCCTGCCGCTCCTCGCCGCCGCCCTGATCAACGAGGCGGGATTCGGCTACCCCCAGGGCTTGTATGCGCTGATCGGCCATCCCGTCACCTGGATCGGTGCGCTGATCTCCCGGCTCGACCGGATGCTCAATCGCGAGAGCGCCCCCTTCATCGTGCGCAAGGCGGCCGGCGGCCTCGCCCTCGCGCTGCTGCTTGCCGCCACATTTGCCATCTCATGGGGGCTCACCCTGCTCTGCCGCGGCCTCGGCCCGCTTGGCTGGCTGCCCCTCGCGCTCGTCGCCTCCAGCCTCATCGCACAGCGCAGCCTGCACGAGCATGTCGCACGGGTCGCCGAAGGACTGGAGCGGGACGGGCTCAAAGGCGGACGCATGGCCGTTTCGATGATTGTCGGCCGCAACCCCGAAACCCTCGACGAAGCCGGAGTTTCCCGCGCCGCAATCGAAAGCCTTGCCGAGAATTTCTCGGACGGGATCGTCGCTCCGGCTTTCTGGCTCGGCGTCGGCGGCCTGCCGGGCGGCGCGCTCTACAAGGCGATCAATACCGCCGATTCGATGATCGGCCACAAGACACCGCGCCACCTCGCCTTCGGCTGGGCGGCGGCGCGTCTCGACGACCTCGTCAACCTTCCCGCCTCTCGCCTCACCGCGCTGCTGCTGACCGCAGCCGCCGCACTCGACAAAACGTCAGACCCCGCCAATGCGTGGCGAGCTGTCCGACGCGATGCCCGCCATCATCGTTCGCCCAATGCCGGTTGGCCGGAAGCCGCGATGGCAGGTGCGCTAGGCCTCCGTCTGGCGGGCCCGCGCGTCTATGGCGAGGTCAGGGTCGACGACGGCTGGATGGGGGACGGCCGGGCCGAAGCGGAAGCGGCGGATATCCGGCGGGCGCTCGCTCTCTATCGGAGGGCATGTCTGCTGCTGTGGGGGCTCGCCGTTGCGGGGGCCGCTACCGCGCTCGCCCTCTAGTTCATCGGACCGGGCATCGCATCTGGAACGACGATCTCACCTTCTGTGTTTGCTTCGACTTTCCCGAAAGCCGCAACTCACGTTTCGGGTCGATGGCTCAGCCTCAGAACTCGATCCCGGCCTGTGCCTTCACGCCCGCCGCGAAGTGATGCTTGACCAGCGTCATCTCGGTGACGAGGTCTGCGACGGCGATCAACTCGGGCTTGGCATTGCGGCCGGTGACGACGATGTGCAGATCAGGGCGCCGGCTCGCCAATGTCTCGACCACCTCCGCCAGCGGCAGATAGTCGTAGCGCAGCGCGATATTGAGTTCGTCGAGCACGAGCAGGCGTATCTCCGGATCGTCCATCAACGCCTTGGCCTTGGCGAAGGCGCGCCCGGCGGCAGCGATGTCGCGGGCCTTGTCCTGCGTTTCCCAGGTGAAGCCTTCGCCCATCGTGTGCCAGACGATGCGATCACCGAAGGCGTCGAGCGCCTTGCGTTCCCCTGTCGCCCAGGCGCCCTTGATGAACTGCACCACCCCGACGCGCCAGTCATGGCCGAGAGCCCGCAGGATCAATCCGAAGGCGGCGGTCGACTTGCCCTTGCCTGGCCCCGTATTGACGATCAGGAGTCCCTTTTCGATCGTCTTGGCGGCAACCTCGGCATCCTGCACTGCCTTGCGCTTTTCCATCTTGGCCTTGTGGCGGGCGGCCTCGTCAGCATCGATCGTCATCGGAACCTCCTGCTCATTTCACCTGCATCGGCAGACCGGCGACCATGAAGATCACCCGGTCGGCCCGCGCCGCAAGCATCTGGTGCAGCCGCCCCGCCTCGTCGCGGAACCGCCGGGCGAGCGCATTCTCAGGCACGATACCGAGCCCAACCTCGTTGGAAACCAGGACCACCGGGCCTCGTGCCGCGACGCAGGCCTCGACCAGTTCCCGGCTTGCAGCCGCCACATCCTGCTCTGCCAGTATCACGTTGGTCAGCCAGAGCGTCAGGCAGTCCACCAGGACAGGTTGCCCCGCGGGAACCGCGCGGATCGCCTGCGCCAGGTCCAGCGGAGCATCGATGGTCATCCACTCCTTCGACCGGCGGGCGCGGTGCTCGGCAATCCGGGCGCGCATCTCATCGTCATAGGCCTGGGCCGTGGCGAGATAGGTCCAGGGCGCTGGCACCATCTCGATCAGGGCCTCGGCATGGCGGCTCTTGCCGGAGCGGGCGCCGCCCAGAACGAGGGTGAGAGGGGAAAGGATCGCTGCCACTGCCAAACTCTCAGCCCAGGGAAGATCAGCCTAAGGAACGGACCTGGCGAGCGAAGCGAAGCAAGCCGGGACAGGCGACAAGAGATCACATCGCTTCACTGCGCTCGCAATCACGATCGCTGCATTGCACAGCACCGTGCAGATGGCTAATGATCATCGCCGACGGTGCCTCTGCAAGGAGGTGAAAAGGGAACGCGGTGCGATACCGCGGCTGCCCCCGCAACTGTAAGCGGCGAGTTTCGCGCCATCGGCCACTGGGATTGTCCCGGGAAGGCGGCGAGAGATCCGGACCCGCGAGCCAGGAGACCTGCCGTCAGCGAGTGATGCAATCCAGCGGGCTGCCGGCGGGGTGGCCAAGGAGACCGAGATGACGACGAATACGGCTTCGATCACCACCCAGGCCAGCGCTTCCGAGCGCGTCAAGGCTGTCGCAGCTGCCCTGGCACTCGGCGCAGCCCTGATCTTCACCGTCGGCTTCGCCCATTCGACCAGCGTTCACAACGCAGCCCACGACACGCGCCACACCCTCGCCTTTCCCTGCCACTGAGGGAAAGGCAACATGGTCAATCGTGTTCTCACGGTCAGTCTTCTGGCCGGGCTTCTTGCTGGGCTCCTGGTAGCAGCACTCCAGCATGTCACCACCACGCCGCTGATCCTCAAGGCGGAAACCTTTGAGACGGCACTGCGCGCAGTCGAGCTTCAGCACGCCAGCTTCACCGGCGATGCCAGGATCGTCCTTGCCCATGGCGGCGCCGACGCAGCCGACCACGCCGAGTGGAAGCCACAGGACGGCTTGCAGCGTACGGCCTTCACCACCATCGTCACCATTGCGACCGCGATCGGCTTTGCCGCCCTGCTGCTCGGCGGCATGATCGCAGCGGGCGATGCCATCACTGAGCGGACCGCACTGATCTGGGCGGCTTGCGGCTTCCTGGCCTTCGGCCTCGTGCCGGCGACCGGGCTCGCACCGGAATTGCCCGGCAGCGCGTCAGCCGAACTGCTCCACCGCCAGACCTGGTGGATCGCCACCGCGCTCGTCACCGCCGGCGGCCTCTGGGTCTTCCTGCGGGCGGAGGCGAGCTGGCTGCGGGCACTTGCCGTGCTTGCCATGCTCGTCCCGCATCTGATCGGCGCACCACATCCCGCCGCCCCGGAGAGCAAGGTCCCTGCCGAAATCGCAGCGCATTTCGCCGCGCTCTCGCTCGCGCTCCAGGCTGCCCTCTGGCTCGCCACCGGCTTTGCCGTCGGCGTGCTCTGGCCCTGGGCGACGCGCCGTGCCGCAGCCCCGGCCAAGGCCTGACGCTGAGCGCGATCCCCCGGGATCGCGCCGGAAGCCAAGGAACCGGCCTATGCCCGAAGGCGATGTCACCATTTTCGTCTGCGTCGCCTGCCGGCGCGCGCGGGCGGACCTGCCGGAGGGTTACGACCAGCCCGGACTGGGTTTTGCCGAGGCGCTGCGCGAACGCATCGCGCGCGACGGCGGGACGCTTCCGGTCGAACCCGTCGACTGCCTCGCGGTCTGCAATCGCCCCTGCACCGTCGCCTTGGCGGCCGACGGCAAATGGACCTATCTGATCGGCGATCTCGACGCAGACACCCATATCGCCGAAATCGTTGACGCAGCTGCAAGCTTTGCAGCCAGCGCAAACGGTATCGTTCCCTGGAAAGAAAGACCCGCTTCGTTCCGCAAGGGCGTGGTCGCGCGCGTACCGCCTCTCCCGGCGCGCCAACAAGGATGAGATCATGAACGCTCCCCAAGCCCGCTCGCTGGGCAAGATCCCCTGCACGATCATCACCGGCTTCCTCGGGGCCGGAAAGACCACACTGGTGCGGCACCTGCTGGAGAATGCAGGGGGCAAGCGCATCGCCGTGCTGGTCAATGAGTTCGGCGATCTCGGCTTCGACGGTTCCTTCATCGCCGGCTGCGGCATTTCCGGCTGCACCGCGGAGGACATCGTCGAGCTGCCGAATGGCTGCATCTGCTGCACCGTCGCCGACGACTTCGTGCCGGCGCTGGAAAAGCTGCTCGACCGGCCGAACCCGCCGGAACACATCCTGATCGAGACCTCGGGGCTTGCCCTGCCGAAGCCGCTGGTCAACGCGTTCAATTGGCCGGCCATTCGGTCACGTGTCACGGTCGATGGTGTCATCGCCGTGGTCGATGGTCCGGCCGTGGCGGATGGCCAGTTCGCGGATGATCCCGACGCTCTCGCTGCGCAGGCGGCGCAGGATGCCGCGGTCGGGCACGACAACCCGCTCGAAGAAGTGTTCGAGGACCAGATCCTCTGCGCCGACCTGATCCTGCTCAACAAGAGCGACCTCGTCGATGCGGCCGGCCGCGAACGCGTCAAGGCCGAGATCGCCGCGCATCTGCCGAAGGCGATCAAGATCGTCGAGACGGCCCATGGCAAGGTCGAGCCCGCCCTGATTATCGGCCTCAACGCGGCTGCCGAGGCCGATCTAGCTGGACGCCCCTCGCACCATGAGAGCGCAGAGGACCACGACCACGACGATTTCGAAAGCCTCGATTTCGCTCTCGCCGCGGCGACCTCGCCCGAGGAGCTGGCGGCCCGCGTTGCCAGGGCCGCGGAGGCCGAGGGCGTGCTGCGCCTGAAGGGTTTTTCGGCGATTCCCGGTAAGCCGATGCGGCTCGTCGTCCAGGGTGTCGGGCGTCGGGTCAGCCATCATTACGACCGCGCCTGGGCGGCCGGCGAAGCCAAGGATGGTCGCCTCGTGGTGATTGGCCTGAAGGGCTTTGATCGCAAGTCCGTGGAGGCCGCCCTCGCGGGCTGAACCATGCACCTCCTCCCCTCAAGCGAGATCAGGCTTGACGACGGCGAAGACGCCGTCGATCTCGCCCTGCCGCCGGGGGATGTGCTGGTGCTCTCCTTCGCCGACAGCGACCTTTCGGCGCTGACGGCCGCGGCCGGCGCAAGCGAGCTCGCTGTCAGGCTCGCCTCGCTACGCCGGCTGAAACACCCGCTCTCCGTCGATTTTCTCGTCGAGAAGACGGTGGCGCATTCGCGCTTCGTGCTGATCCGCTGTCTCGGCGGGCTGGACTACTGGCGTTACGGCATTGAGCAGCTGGCGGAAATCTGCCGACGGGGCGGGATACCGCTCGTCGTGCTGCCCGGCGACGACCGGCCTGATGAGCGGCTGGCCGAGTACGGCACCGTCGAACTGCGTTTCGCCGCGGAGCTTCTCGCCTATTTCCGCGCCGGCGGCGGTGCGGAGAATATGCGCCGGCTGCTTGGACGGGTGGATGCGTTCCTTCGCCGCGAAGGCGATGCTTCGGACCTCGCGCCCACCCCCTTGCCCGCGCTCTTCGCCCTTGGTGCGGGCGGTGCTCCGCTCGCATGGCGTGAGGCGCTCTCACAGCGCCCCGTCGCGAACGCGCTGGTCCCGATCCTGGTCTATCGCTCCAGCGTCGCCGCCGGAGACACCGCCATGGCGGAGGCGATCGCAGAGGCGCTGGGTGCGCGCGGCCATGCCCCGTTGATCCTGGCCCTTACGAGCTTGAAGGACCCGGCGGTCACCGGCGAGCTTGCGGCCCTGATCGCCGCGCGCAAGCCCGCCGCCATCATCACCACCACCGCGTTCTCGGCCCGCAACAGCGCCGATTTCGTGCTGGACACCGCCGATTGCCCGATCCTGCAGGCCGTGCCGGTCGGCAGCCCGCGCGACGCCTGGGAGGCCTCACCGCGCGGGCTTTCCGGGGCCGACCTCGCCATGCAGGTGGCGCTGCCGGAATTCGACGGACGGTTGGGGGCGCTGCCCGTCGCCTTCAAGGCCGAGATGACGGACGGCCGGACCGGCCTGACGAGCCGCCGGTTGGTTCCTGATCGCGATGGTGTCGCCGCCCTTGCCGATCTCGCCTCAGGCTGGATCGCGCTGGCCGGCAAGCCGGCTGCCGAGCGCAACCTCGCCCTGGTCATGTCCGACTACCCGGCGCGCGGAGGACGGGCCGGCTTCGCAGTCGGGCTCGATACCCCAGCCAGCGTCGGGGCCATTTGCGAACTGCTGGCGCAGACCGGATACGATGTCGGCCCCTCCGCGCAGAGTATCTTCCCGGACGAGCCAAGGGAGAGCCGGGACGGTCAGCTGGCTCATAGTGACGACACGCGTATGATGCAGGCGCTGACTGAAGGGCCAGCAGAGTTTGCAGTCCCGCTCGCCGATTATCGCGCCTGGCTCGGCGCCATTCCCGGCGCGGCAGGCGCGGCACTCATCTCGGCCCATGGCGAACCCGAGGCGGATCGTGCCTGCGATGGCTCGGCCTTCCGTTTCCGTGTGATCCGCAATGGCCGTCTCACCATCGCCCTGCAGCCCGCTCGCGACACAACGCCCGACCGAAAGCTGCGCTATCACGATCCCGATGCGCCGCCGGGCCATGCCTATCTCGCCTTCTATCTCGGCCTCCGGCGGATTGCCGATGCCGACGCACTGATCCATCTCGGTACGCATGGCACAACCGAGTGGCTGCCCGGCAAGGCGGTGGCTCTTTCAGCGAGCTGCTGGCCGCGGCTTGCGGTTGGCGGCCTGCCGGTGATCTACCCCTATGTCGTCGATGACCCCGGTGAGGCGGCCCCTGCCAAGCGCCGGCTTTCGGCCGTGACGCTCGGCCATCTCCCACCCGAACTGGTGCAGGCGGATGCAGCCGGCGAAGTGGCGCTGCTGCGTGATCTCGTCGAGGAGTTTTCGCAAGCGCAGGTCCTCGATCCGCGCCGCGCCGAGATCGTCGCCCGTGAAATCCGCGGGCGAGCCGAAGCAAGCGGGCTGGCGGAAGCCTGCGGTGTCACGCCCGATCTCGACATGGCGAGCGCACTGAGCCAGCTCGACGCGCATCTCTGCGACATCGCCGAACTGCCCTTCCGGGATGGGCTGCATGTCTTCGGGCGGGCTGCGCATGATCCCGCGTCATCCCGCAACGAGCGCGACAACCTGCTGCGCGCTCTGGCTGGGCGGTTCGTTCCGCCCGGCCCTGCCGGCTCGCCGCATCGCGGGCAAAGCGATGTGCTGCCGACCGGCCGCAACCTCTCGACGCTCGATCCGCGCGCGATCCCGACCCGGGCCGCCGCGCGCCTCGGCATGCGCGCCGCCGCGTCGCTGATCGCACGCCATCTCCAGGACCACGGCGATTATCCACGCCGGATCGTAATGGATCTCTGGGCCTCGCCCACACTGCGCTCCGGCGGCGAGGACATCGCACATGCGCTTGCCCTGATGGGCGTCGCGCCGCTCTGGGATCACGCCTCGACGCGAGTGACCGGATTTTCCGTCATTCCGCAGGCCAAGCTCGATCAGCCGCGCATCGACGTCACCATCCGTATCTCCGGCGCCTTTCGCGACACATTCCCGGGTCAGATCGCGCTGCTCGACGCCGCTGCGCGCGCCGTAACAGTGCTGGACGAAGCCGATGAATGGAACGAGCCTGCTGCAGCACGCCGGCGCGGCGAAGACGCCGCACGCATCTTCGGCCCGGCACCCGGCCGCTTCGGTGCCGCCATGGCCGACCGTGCGCTCGACGGGCAATGGGAGAGCCGCGGCGAGCTTGGCGCCGCCTATCTCGCAGCCAGCGATCATGCCTTCGGTGGTACGGAGGGTCTCGCCAGCGCCGATCCCGGCTTCGCGCGTCGCGTCGCCTCGGCAAGCGCCTTCGTTCACGTCAGCGACACGGCGGGGCGCGACATTCTCGAAGCGACCAGCGCGGCCGATGTGATCGGCGGTTTTGCCGCGGCAGCGCAGGCGCTCGGCAGCGAGGCCGCACTCTACAGTCTCGACAGCTCCAACCCGGAAGCGCCGAAAACGCGGACCCTGGCCGAGGACATTGCGCGCATCGTCCATGGCCGGCTCTGCCACCCGCGCTGGATTGCGGGCCAGCTTGCCCATGGCTGGCGCGGTGCGGCCGAACTTGCCGAGACCGTCGACACACTCTTCGTCTATGCGGCCAGCACCGACGCGGTCTCGGACGGACTATTCGACGCCGTATTCCAGGCCTATTGCGCGGATCCGGCCATCTGGAGCGCGCTGGAACAGGCCAATGCGCCCGCGGCCGCCTCGATCCGCGCGCGGCTGACGGAAGCCGAGCGGCGCGGCCTCTGGCAGAGCCGGCGCAATTCCGTGGCCGCCTTCCTCGCCAGCAAGGACGCTGCGGAATGACCGCACCGACGCAAGAAGCGCTCCGGCGCGGCTGGTGCCCGAGCACGCTCCGGCCGATGGAAACCGGGGACGGCTGGCTCGTGCGGCTGCACCCGCCGGGCGGGCAGATGCAGCCCGCACAATTGCGACGCGTGGCGGATCTAGCCGAAGAGACGGGCAATGGCCTCGTCGAGATTTCCAGCCGCGGCAATCTCCAGATCAGGGGTGTGCGGCAGGAGGCCCATCCCGCCCTTGTCGAGGCCTTGCTCGCGGAGCGGCTCGTCGACGAAGCCGGCGGGCCCGGGCCGCAGCGCCTGGTGCTCACCTCACCGCTCGCCGGGCAGGATCCGAGCGACCTGATCGATGCCGCCATTCTGGCCGCATCCCTGGAACGTCAGGGGCGCGCCATCTCAGGGTTGCCGCCCAAGACCAGCGTCATCGTCGATGGCGGCGGCGAGCTCGCACTCGATGGCTTTGCCGGCGATCTGCGCGTGGTTGCGATTGACCAGGGTTCCGTCGTGATCGGCCTGCCGCAAGGCGGCTGGTTTGGCCCGGTCGCATCCGGTGATGCAGGCGCCGTGACGGCAGGGCTGTTGCAGGGCTTTGCGGCATACCGGCGGGCCGAGCCTGACAGGATCCATCGCCTGCGTGATCTCGACCACGACCAGATTAGCGCGCTGACCGAGGCCTGCTCGATAGCGCCGACCGGTGCGCCGGTGGCTCGCTCCGCGCCGAGGCGGGTCGGGCTCTTCGCGTTGCGCGCCTCCCATCTTGCCCTGATCGCGGGGCTGCCGTTCGGCCGCTCGGACTCTCGGACATTATCGCGGCTATGCGAGGCCGCCGGCGCGCATGGCGTCAGCGAAATCCGCTTTTCGCCCTGGCGGGGGCTGGCTTTCCTGGGCCTCGAGCACGATGCCGCCGCGAGCCTCACCGCACGATGCGAGGCACTGGGGCTGGTCACCCGCGACGCCGATCCACGGCTTTCAGTGCAGGCATGCTCCGGCAAGCCGGCCTGTCTGCGCGGCGAGACGCAGACGATGGGCGATGCCGCAGTCCTGGCCGAAGCGGCAGCCTCGCTCCTTGCTGCTGGCCTCAGCCTGCATCTATCGGCCTGCGTCAAATCCTGCGCGCAATCAGGTCCCGCCGATCTCACGCTGGTCGGGCATGACGGCCGCTATGACGTCGTCATCGGCGGAACGACGCGGGACAAGCCGATGGCGAGGCTTGACCTTTCGCAGATTGTGCAGCGTCTGCAGCCGGGACAGGACATTCACACCCGCCTGACCGCAGGCCGGTTTTCAGGACCACAGGTTTGAACACGCGCTACGACTATATCCGCGAGGGTGATGCGATCTATGAGCGCTCCTTCGCCATCATCCGGGCCGAGGCCGACCTCTCCCGCTTCTCAGGCGCGGCCGCCCGCGTGGTGGTACGCATGATCCATGCCTGCGGCATGACCGACCTGCCGCGCGATGTCGAGATGTCAGCCGATTTCACGGATGCGGCGGAGGCTGCGCTGCGCGCCGGCGCTCCGATCCTGTGCGACGCCAAGATGGTCGCGAACGGCGTGACCCGCGCCCGTTTGCAGGCCAGCAACGCAGTGATTTGCACGCTGGACGAGGCTGAGGTGCCGGCACTGGCCAAACAGGCCGGCACAACGCGCTCGGCCGCGGCCATGGAGCTGTGGCGGCCGCATCTCGCGGGAGCCTTGGTCGTCGTCGGCAATGCCCCGACCTCGCTTTTCCGGCTGCTCGAAATGTTCGATGCCGGTGCGCCAAAACCGGCAGCCGTGATCGGCATCCCGGTCGGTTTCGTCGGTGCAGCCGAATCGAAGCAGGCGCTGGCACAGGACGGCCGCGTGCCCTTCCTTGTCGTGCATGGGCGCCGCGGCGGCTCTGCGATGGCGGCCGCTGCCGTCAACGCCCTGGCGCAAGAGAAGGAGTGAGCCGGTGAGCATGGACCGGTCCTTCCCCCAGAACGCAGGCACCCTGCTCTTCGGCGTCGGCCTGGGGCCCGGCGACCCCGACTACATGACGGTCCGGGCCCGCGACATCATCACGACCGCCGACCGGCTGGTGCATTTCTGCAAGAAGGGCAGCCGTGGCAATGCCCGCGTCACAGCCGACGCGGTGATCCCGCCGGATCCAGCGCGCGAGATCGTGCTCACCTTTCCGGTGACGACCGAGGTTCCTGTCTGCGAGGACGGCTATACCGGGCCGATCGCCACCTTCTACGATGAATCCGCCGAATTGCTCGCAGCCGAGATGGCGGCGGGCCGGACCGTCGCGGTGCTCTGCGAC
Organism: Allobosea sp. 2RAB26; assembly: GCF_052115465.1. Classification (NCBI taxonomy): domain Bacteria; kingdom Pseudomonadati; phylum Pseudomonadota; class Alphaproteobacteria; order Hyphomicrobiales; family Alloboseaceae; genus Allobosea; species Allobosea sp. 2RAB26. The sequence goes on from NZ_JBFRGS010000006.1 coordinate 390,132, forward strand.
GGCGATCCGTTCTTCTACGGTTCCTTCATGCATCTATGGCGGCGCCTCGCCCACCGTTTCCCGACCGAGGTTGTACCGGGCGTCACCGGCATGGCCGGCGCCTGGGTTCGTGCAGGTGCCCCGATCACCTGGGGTGACGACGTCATGACCGTGCTGCCCGGCACCTTGCCCGAGGCGGAACTGCGTCGTCGCCTGGTCGACACCGATGCGGCCGTGATCATGAAGCTTGGTCGCAACCTGCCGAAAGTACGCCGCGCGCTGAAGGCAGCCGGGCTGATCCATCGCGCGATCTATGTCGAGCGGGCAACGATGGCAGGGCAGGTCGTGACCCGGCTCGATGAGAAGACCGATGACGTTGCCCCCTATTTCTCGATGATCCTCGTTCCAGGCGAGGGCCGGCGGCTATGAGCGGCTCGCTCACCATCGTCGGCCTCGGCCCTGGAGAGCCGCACTGGCTGACGCCGGCTGCACAAGCCGCGCTCGAAGCGGCTACCGACCTCGTCGGGTATGGTCCCTATCTGGACCGACTGGCGGTGCGCGGGGGGCAGACGAAGCACGCATCCGACAACCGGGTCGAGATCGCACGCGCTCGCTATGCGTTGCAGCTTGCAGCCGAGGGTCGCGCAGTCGCGGTGGTATCAGGCGGCGATCCCGGCGTCTTCGCGATGGCAGCGGCGGTGTTCGAGGCACTCGAGGCCGGCGAACCCGGCTGGCTTGCGCTGCCGATCAGCGTCGAACCCGGGATTACTGCGATGCTCGCCGCAGCGGCGCGGGCCGGCGCGCCGCTTGGCGGCGATTTCTGCGCAATCTCGCTCTCTGACAACCTCAAGCCCTGGGACGTGATCACCGCGCGGCTGGAAGCGGCGCTGAGCGCCGATTTCGTGATCTCGCTCTATAACCCGATCTCGAAGGCTCGGCCCTGGCAGCTCGGCGAGGCCCTAACGCTGGCTGCCCGGCATCGCGCGCCTGAAACACCCGTGATCTTCGCGCGCGCCGTCGGACGGCCGGACGAAGTCCTGCGCGTATTGCCGATGAGCGAGGCTGTGGGGGCGGCAGGCTCGGCCGACATGGCAACGCTCGTGATGATCGGTGCCTCGAGCACGCGATCGATCGCCCGCCCGGGCCAGGCGCCGATCGTCTATACGCCGCGTTCGGTGACGAAGATCCCCTGCGCCACCAGCCAGGGCAGGACCTGATCGATATGGTCGACGGTTGCGACATCGGGTTTGGGCGGCCGCTCGACCATGATCACGGGAAGGCCGAGCCGGCGCGCCGCCGTCAGCTTGCCGACTGTCGCCGGACCGCCGGAATTCTTCGAGACGAGAATCTCGATGCCCTCCCGGCGCATCAGATCCTCCTCTTCATCGGCCTCGAACGGGCCGCGCTGCTGGATGACCTTGATGCCGTTGAGCGGCAGCCGGTCGCCGATCGGCTCGATCACCCTGACGAGATAATGGTGCTGCGGCGCGTCGGCGAAGGCCGGCAGCTCGAGCCGTCCGACCGTCAGGAAGACGCGACGCGGCTGCGTGCCCAGCGTCTCGACTGCAGCTTGAATGTCCGGCACCGAGCGCCAGCGATCACCCGGCCGCGGCTTCCAGGATTCACGGCGGATCGCGATGATCGGCACGTTCTCGGCCTTGCAGGCCGCCTCCGCATGGAACGGCATGATAGCTGCGAAGGGATGCGTGGCATCGACCACGGCAACGACCCGGTTTTCTATGAGATAATGCCGCAGGCCTTCGATGCCGCCGAAACCACCGACACGCACCGGCAGATTGAGGGGTTTGGGATCGGAGGTATGTCCGGCCAGCGAGACAACCGCGCGGATTTCCGGCGCCTGGTCAGCAAGAAGCTGATCAAGCGCGACAGCTTCGCTGGTGCCGCCGAGGATCAGGACCGTCATGACATTGTTTTCGCCTGAATCCGACGAACTGTCGAGGGCATCCGCCTCGGCCACCGAGCCTTGGCTCTCCCTCGTCGGGCTTGGAGAAGACGGCCGCGCCGGGCTTTCGCCGGACGCGCTTGCCGCGCTTGAAGGCGCCGAGCTCGTCTATGGCGGCGCCCGGCATATCGCCCTGATCGGGCCGGTTGCGGGCGAGGCTGCGCCCTGGCCGCAGCCCTTCCGCAATGCGCTGCCGCTGATCCTCTCGCAGAGAGGCCGCAAGGTCTGCGTGCTCGCCACGGGCGACCCGTTCCATTACGGAATCGGTGCCGGCCTGGCGAAGGCACTCGGCCCGGACGAGATGCGGATCTATCCGCAGCTCTCTTCCTTTGCGCTCGCCTGCAACCGGCTGCGCTGGCCGCAAGAGGAATGCGGCCGCGTCTCGCTGCATGGTCGTGCGCTGGAACGCATCATCCCCTTTCTGCAGCCGGGCCGGCGCGTGCTCGCTCTGTCCTGGGATGGTTCGACCCCGGGAAAGCTGGCTGAATTGATGAGCGCACGCGGCTTTGGTGCCTCGCGCCTCGTGGTGATGGAGGCGCTCGGCGGTCCACGCGAACGTATCCGCGAGTGCAAGGCGCAGGCCTTCGATCTCGGCACAGTCGACCCGCTCAACCTGATCGCGCTGGATCTGGTCGCAGAGCGTGAAGCGCGTATCCTCCCACTCGCCTCCGGACTGGATGACGACTGGTTCGAGCATGACGGCCAGATCACCAAGGCCGATATCCGTGCGATCACGTTGTCCGCCCTGCGACCCCGTGCTGGAGAACTGCTCTGGGATGTCGGCGCCGGTTCGGGCTCGATCGGGCTCGAATGGTGCCTGCGCAATCCCGGCAACCAGACCATCGCCTTCGAGGCCAGGCCCGAGCGGGCTGCGCGGATCACCCGCAACGGCTCAGCCCTCGGTGCGCTCCGAATCGAGGTCGCCATCGGCGCGGCACCTGCGAGCTTTCCCGGCCGCCCGGTCCCGGATGCGGTCTTCATCGGCGGCGGCATGACCGAGCCCGGAGTTTTCGAGGCTGCATGGGGTGCGCTGAAGTCGGGCGGTCGCCTCGTCGCCAATGTGGTGACGCTGGAGGGCGAGGCACGGCTTGCGGCGCTTTACGCCGCGCATGGCGGCACCTTGCGCCGGATCGGCGTCAGCCATCTCGACGCGGTCGGCAGCATGCATGGCTGGCGCGCCGCGATGCCGGTGACACAATGGCGGGTGGTGAAGCCGTGATCGTGGCGGGGATCGGATTACGCCCGGGCACCAGCGAGGTGGATATCCTCGCCTGCCTCGACCAGGCGCTCAGGCAAGCCGGCGTGGCGCCGACCGCGTTGCGCCTCGCCACCATCTCCAGCCGTTCGCGCGAGGCGGGTCTCCTTGCCACGGCGCGGAGCCGCAACGCCGAACTCGTCGCGATTCCAGACGAAGCGCTCAAGGGCTACGAGGCCGCCTGCGCAACCCGCTCGACCCGCATCGCCTCTCTCTATGGCGTCGGCTCCGTCGCGGAGGCGGCTGCGCTTGCGGCCGCCGGCCCGGGATCGGTGCTGATCCAGCCACGGATCGCCACTGCCCGCGTCACCTGCGCGCTGGCGCGGAGCGCCACGTCATGACCATCCATTTCATTGGCGCCGGCCCAGGTGCCGCCGATCTCATCACCCTTCGCGGGCGCGACCTGATCGCCGCCTGCCCGGTCTGCCTTTATGCCGGCTCGCTGATCCCGCGCACGATGCTCGACTGGTGTCCACCGGGCGCGCGCATCGTCGACACCGCCCCGCTCGATCTCGATGCGCTCATTGGCGAGATGCAGACCGCCCATGAAGCGGGGCAGGACGTGGCTCGACTGCATTCGGGCGATCTCTCGATCTGGAGCGCCTGCGGCGAACAGATGCGTCGGCTCGATGCGCTCGGCATCCCCTTTACGGTCACGCCCGGCGTGCCGGCCTTCGCCGCGGCGGCAGCGACGCTGAAGCGCGAATTGACGCTGCCCGGCGTCGCGCAATCGCTGGTCCTGACACGCACCTCGGGCCGCGCCTCGGCTATGCCCGAGCGCGAAAAGCTCGCGACCTTCGCGGCCTCGGGCACGACGCTCGCCATCCATCTCTCGATCCACGTGATCGGACAGGTCGCCGCCGAGCTGACACCGTTCTACGGAGCAGATTGCCCCGTCGCCGTCGTCTTCCGGGCGTCCTGGCCAGATGAGCGCGTGCTGTGCGGAACGCTGAGCACGATCGTGGCCGAGGTCCAGGCCTCGGGGTTGGAACGGACCGCGCTGATCCTCGTCGGCCCCGCGCTCGGCTCGCAGGATTTTGGCGAGAGCGCCTTGTATTCCACAGGCTACGACCGGCGTTTCCGGCCGAGCGGTGGTGGCGTGTGACACGCTCGGGCTCACCCCACCTTGCGGAATGGCGTACGCGCCAGAAGGCCACCGGTGCGATCGAAAATCGCGATCTCCAGCTCACTGTCCGGCACGCCGAGGGAATGCGCGGCGTTCACCCAGGCATGCCGGCCGACGGTTTCGGCCAATGGCAACCCCTCGGCCTGGGCACGTTGCAACACCTCGAGCGCCGTATTGGCCCCGGGCACCCAGGCAGCCAGGTGCTCACTGCCGCCCGCCTCCAGAATCCGCGCCGCCAGCCAGGCGAAATCGACCGGACCCGCGCGCGAGTGCAGGTCGAGCATGCCCTGCCCGAGCTTGACCATCTTTGCGAAGCCGCCGGCGACCGTGACGCGGTGGACCGGGTGGCGCCGCAGATATTTCAGCATGCCACCGGCGAAATCCCCCATGTCGATCAGAGCCTGCTCCGACAGGCCATGGAGACGCCGGATAGCGGCTTCGGAGGTCGAGCCGGTGGCGCCTGCGACATGGGTGAGACCAGTCGCGCGCGCGACATCGATGCCGCGATGGATCGAGTGAATCCAGGCCGCGCACGAAAAGGGTATGACGATTCCGGTCGTACCGAGAATCGAGAGCCCACCGACGATGCCGAGGCGCGGATTCATGGTCTTTCCGGCGAGGGCCTCCCCACCGGGGATCGCGATGGTGACGGAGACGTCGCGCGGACCGCCCGTCGCCGCAATGACCTCCGTCAAAGCCTGCCGGATCATCTCGCGCGGCATCGGGTTGATGGCGGGTTCGCCGACCGGCAATGGCAAGCCGGGCAAGGTGACTGTGCCGACACCCTCGCCGGCGCGAAAAACAATGCCTGCGCCAGGCGCGGCCGGGCCGACCCGCGCAACCACCAGCGCGCCATGCGTAACGTCGGGATCGTCGCCCGCATCCTTGATGATGCCGGCCTCGGCGCCCTCCGCAAGCGCGGACTGCCGGGCCAGGGCAAAGGCCGGCCGCTGGCCGCCCGGCAGCGTGATCTCGACGGGATCGAGAAACGAGCCGGCCGCCCAGCCGCAATAGGCGGACTTGGCGGCGGCGGCAGCGCAAGCGCCCGTCGTCCAGCCGCGTCGCAATTCGCCTTGGGGCGGCAAGTCTTCCATGAGCGCCTGCATAGCGCAGCAAGAGGGCTCCGTCAGGAGCCCGCGGAGATCATCGCATGAGCGGAAAAGGCCTCCTCATCGCCGCGCCGCGCTCCGGCTCGGGCAAGACGACGATCACGCTCGGTTTGCAACGGGCGCTGGTGAAGCGAGGGCTGACCGTACGCGGGCTGAAATGCGGGCCGGACTATATCGACCCGGCATTCCACGCGGCCGCAACCGGCGCACCGAGCGCCAATCTCGACAGTTTTGCGATGCCGGACACCTTGCTCGGCCAGATCGCAGGCGAGGCTGCAGAGGCGGCCGATATCGTCGTCGCAGAGGGCTCGATGGGCCTGTTCGACGGCGTGCCGGGCGAGATGGGGCATACGGGCGCGAGCGCCGATATCGCGGCCTTCTGCGGCTGGCCGGTCGTGCTGGTCGTCGATGTCTCCGGTCAGGCGCAGTCGGCCGGCGCGGTGGCTCTCGGCTGCGTGCGTTATGACGAGCGCATCCGTGTCGTGGGCGTGATCCTCAACAAGGTGGCAAGCGAACGCCATCGCCGGCTTGCCTGCGCCGGCATGGAGCGGATCGGCTTGCCCGTGCTCGGAGCCCTGTCGCGCGAGGCAAGCCTGATCCTGCCCGAGCGCCATCTCGGCCTTGTGCAAGCCGGCGAGACAGAGGATCTGCATGGCCGGCTCGATGCGCTCGCAGACGCGATCTCTGCCGCGGTCGACCTCGATGCGATCCTTGCCGTGGCCGAACCGACGGACCTCCCGGTAACCCGGCATGGCGCTCCCGCCCTGCCCGCCCCGGGACGCTGCATCGCCATTGCCCGCGATGCCGCCTTCAGCTTCGTCTATCCGCATGTCGAAACCGGCTGGCGTGCGACCGGCGCAACGCTCGTTCCCTTTTCGCCGCTCGCCGACGAATCGCCGCCGGAGACTTGCGACAGCTGCTGGCTGCCGGGCGGCTACCCGGAGCTTCATGCCGGCCGGATCGCCGGCGCCAGCCGCTTCCTGGCCGGCTTGCGCCGCTTCGCGGAGACCCGGCCAGTCCATGGCGAGTGCGGCGGCTACATGGTGCTTGGCCGAACGCTGATCGATGCCGACGGCACCGCCCATGCCATGGCGAACCTGCTCTCGGTCGAGACCAGCTTCGCGAAGCGCAAGATGAATCTGGGTTACCGCCGCGCCGTGCTCCAGGCGAATGGTCCGCTGGGTTCGGCCGGGCAGGCACTGACCGGGCATGAATTCCACTACGCGACGATCATTTCGGTTGGCGATGACGCGCCCTTCGCGATGGTGACCGATCCGCATGGCTCGGCTCCGGTTCCCGCCGGCGGCCGGCGGGCGCTGGTAACCGGCTCCTTCTTCCACGCTATCGCCCGCTTCACCGGGCAGCCATGAGCGGGCCTCCGGTCTTCGACGAGGCCTTTGCGGCGCAATTCGAGACGCTGCTCGCCTGGCGGCGCGATGTGCGCCGCTTCCGGTCGGAGCCGGTGCCCGAAGCGTTATTGGCGCATCTCTTGAAGCTGACCGAACTCTCTCCCTCGGTCGGCCATTCGCAGCCCTGGCGCTGGTTGCGCGTCACGGACGCAGACCAGCGTGCGGCGGCGCAGACCAGTTTTACGCATTGCAACGCCGAGGCGCTCGGTGACTACGCCGGCGAGCGAGCCCGGCTCTATGCCAACCTGAAGCTCGAAGGCCTGCGCGAAGCCCCCGAGCAGTTTGCGGTGTTCTGCGACCACGGCACGGAGCAAGGTCATGGGCTCGGCCGGCGCACCATGCCGGAGATGCTCGATTATTCCGTGGTCGCCGCGATCACTCAGTTCTGGCTGGCAGCGCGCATGCACGGCATCGGCGTCGGCTGGGTCTCCATCCTCGAACCCGAGGCGATCGCGGCTGCGCTTGGCGTGCCGCCGCAATGGAAGCTGATCGCCTGGCTCTGCGTCGGCTATCCGCAGGAGGAGCATGCCGATCCGGAGCTGATCCGGCATGGCTGGGAGATCGGGACAGGCCGCGACTGAGATCTCATCGCGCGTGTTCAGCGCGGCGATCCCGGGGCCGCATGCGCCGCCCCGGGATGATCTAGCCCTTTGTGTTTGCATCGGCTTTCCCGAAAACCGCAATCCACTCTTCGGGCCGATACTTTAGACCGCGACCTTGAACTTGGCCTGGGTCTTGGCCTTGATCTCATCCAGCGAAACGCCGTCCGCCAGCTCGATCAGGGTCATGCCGCCGCCATTCGCCTTGTCCACGGCGATGACACCGAGATCGGTGATCACCATGTCGACGACGCCGGCGCCTGTTAGCGGCAGGTCGCAGGCCTCGAGCAGCTTTGCCGATTCGGAGCCGTCCTTGTTCTTGGCGACATGCTCCATCACCACGACGACCTTCTTGACACCGGCAACGAGATCCATCGCGCCGCCCATGCCCTTCACCATCTTGCCGGGGATCATCCAATTGGCGAGATCGCCGTTCTCGGCCACCTGCATCGCGCCGAGGATCGACAGATCGATATGACCGCCACGGATCATGCCGAAGGAATCCGCCGAGGAGAAATAGCTCGTCGTCGGCAGTTCGGTGATGGTCTGCTTTCCCGCATTGATCAGGTCGGGATCTTCTTCGCCCTCAAAGGGGAACGGCCCCATGCCGAGCATGCCGTTCTCCGACTGGAGCTGCACGCTCATGCCGGCGGGAATGTAGTTCGAGACCAGCGTCGGGATGCCGATACCGAGATTGACGTAGAAACCGTCCTGCAGCTCCCTGGCGGCGCGGGCGGCCATCTGCTCACGTGTCCAAGCCATGGTCCTTGTCTCCTCAAGCCGTCGGACGGGGACGGGTGGTGCGCTGTTCGATGCGCTTGACCGGGTTCGGCACATGCACGATGCGCTTCACGAAAATGCCGGGCGTGTGCATGTGATCGGGATCGATCTCGCCGGCCGGCACGAGGTGCTCGACCTCTGCGACCGTGAAGCGCGAGGCGCTCGCCATCATCGGATTGAAGTTCCGCGCCGTCTTCCGATAGACGAGGTTGCCCTCGGTATCGCCCTTCCAGGCATGAACGATCGAGATATCGGCGAAGAGGCCGCGCTCCATGATGTAGCGCTCGCCATTGAACTCGCGTTCCTCCTTGCCCTCGGCGATCAGCGTACCGACACCGGTCTTGGTGAAGAAGGCGGGAATGCCAGCCCCGCCGGCACGAATCCGCTCGGCAAGAGTGCCCTGCGGCGTGAATTCAAGCTCGAGTTCACCAGCCAGGTATTGCTGGGCGAAAAGCTTGTTCTCGCCGACATAGGAACTGATCATCTTCTTGATCTGGCGGGTTTCCAGCAGCAGACCAAGCCCCGCGCCGTCGACGCCGGCGTTATTGGAGATAAAGGTCAGGTTCTTGGCGCCGGAATCACGGATCGCCTCGATCAGGGTGTCGGGAATGCCGCAGAGGCCGAAGCCGCCGGCCATGATCGTCATGCCGTCCTTGACGATACCGGCGAGCGACGCCTTTGCGTCGGGGTAGACCTTCTTCATCGCGATGCCTTTGCCGCTGGGATCAGGGGGAGAGGAGCGTTCCTCCCAAGGACTAGCCGAGCCCATGGTGCGGTTGCAACATGGACGAGGGCGCGGGTGGGCATGCGTGCCTCCCCTCGTACCCCGAGGGGAGAAGAAGGAGCCGCGTCAGGACGCCGGACAGACGGCTCCCGTATCGACCCAGGCCTGCATAAGCGCACCGAATTGCGCATTGCTGCCTGGTGCCGGAACACGACCGAGTCCCGGGTTCCAGGCCCAGAGCACCAGGGTGTCGCTGGTGACATGCTTGACGATTGCCGCGAGGTCGCGGCTGCCATTGCGGTTCTGGTCCTTGAGCTGCTCGCAGATCTGACCGAGCGACTTACCCTCCCAGGCCATCGAGGCCGGCGCCAGCGCCCAGTGACCATCGCCCGGAATCCGCGCCGGGTCGAAATTCTGCTTTCCGTGGCAGGTCGCGCATTCCAGCCCCGGTGCGCCGTGCCCGTCCTTGCCGCGCACGACGAGCGGCTGATGCAGGCGCCTCGCATCGGCCTGCCGCGGGCGTTCGGTCGCCGGGTGGCAGTTCATGCAGCGCGGATGCTGCAGCACCGTGCCGATCTCGCCGAACAGGGCGACCGAGCGATCGCGCTGGTTGGCGATGGCGCTGAAGCTCTCGGCTGGACGCAGCGAGGCGGGCGGGGCCTGTCGCGTCGTTTGCGCCGAGGTGAGCGCGGTCCCGGCCAGACAGAGTCCCGCACCTGCCAGGACGGCGTGAAGGAGGGGCGCCCGCATCAGACCGTGCCTCCGACCATGGGCAATTGCCGCGGACGCGGTTGCCCGAGCTTTGCCAGTGCATTGGCGACCGCCGGGCCGATCGGCGGCACGCCCGGCTCGCCGACGCCGGTGGGCGCTTCGGTCGAACGGATGATCAGGACCTCGACCTCCGGCATCTCGTGAATGCGCAGCGAGCGATAGGTATCGAAATTGGCCTGGACCGGCCTGCCCTGGTCGAGCGTGATCTCGCCGTAGAGCGCATGGCCAAGACCAAAGCCGATGCCGCCTTCCATCTGCGCCCGGATGATGTCGGGGTTGACCGCGACCCCGCAATCCACCGCGCACCAGACCTTGTGAACCTTCGGCTCACCATCAGTGCCGAGCGAGACCTCCGCGATCTGGGCAACGAAGGAACCGAAGCTCTCGACCACCGCGACGCCGCGGGCGCGGCCGTCGACCGGGCCGGAGCCATTCCACTTCGCCAGTTCGGCGACAGCCTTGAGCACGCCGACGGCACGCGGATGCCGGTTCATCAGGTTAAGCCTGCCGGCAACCGGATCCTGCCCCGCCGCCTGCAGCAGCTCGTCGATGAAGCACTCGACCGCATAGGCCGTGTGCGTATGGCCGACGGAGCGCCACCACAGGGTCGGCACGCCAACCTTGGGGTTGTTCACCTCGCAGTGGAAATCGGCAATCTCGTAGAAGAGTTCGTTGGCGCCTTCGACCGAGGTTGCGTCGATGCCGTTCTTCACCACCATCGCCTCGAAGGGCGTGCCGAGGAAGAAGGACTGGCCGACGATGCTGTCGGCCCAGGCCGTGATCTTGCCGTCGTTCACGGCACCGCGCAGGCGATGCACGAAGAGCGGGCGGTAATAGCCGCCGGAGAGGTCATCCTCGCGGGTCCAGACCAGCTTGACCGGACGGTTGGGGCCGATCGCCTTGGCGACCATGGCGAGTTCCGCTGCCAGATGCTGGCTGACCTGCGCACGCCGGCCAAAGCTGCCGCCTGCCAGCATGGTCTCGAGCCTGACCTTCTCTGGCGGCAGGCCAAGGATGGTTGCGATGGTCATATGCTCGGTGGTCTGGAACTGGCTGCCGAAGCGGGCGAGCGCCTCGCTGCCATCCCATTGCAGATAACCGTCGAGCGGCTCCATCGGCGCGTGCGCCAGATAGGGGAAGACGAACTCGGCTTCGATCACCGTCCCAGCCTTGGCGAGCGCGGCCTCGGCATCGCCATGCGAACCGGCGACCACACCCTTCTGGCGGGCAAGCGCGCGATATTCGGCGATGAGTTCGCGGCTGCCGCGCTTTTCGGCCGCGCTCTCGTCCCAGGTCACTTTCAGGGCTTCGCGGCCCTTCAACGCGGGCCACATGCCATTGGCATAGACGGCGACGCCGGAGCCGATCTGCTTGACGTCGACGACGCCCTTGACCTTGAGCGCCTCGGCCGCGTCGAAGTTTCCGACCGTGCCGCCGAAGCGCGGTGGCCGGGCAACGACGACGGTCAGCATATTGGGAGCGTGGATGTCGATGGTGAACTCGGCCTTGCCGCGCGACTTGTCGGCACTGTCGAGCCGCCTGACCGCGCCCTCCTTGCCGATCAGGCGGTAGGCCGAAGCCGGCTTCAGCGGCACGTTTTCCGGTACGGCAAGCTCCGAGGCCGCCTCGGCGAATTCGCCAAAGCGTCCCTGTTTGCCGGAGGCATGGCTCAGGACGCCGGCCTCGACCTTGATCTCGGAGGCTGGGACCTTCCAGGATTGCGCTGCGGCCTGGACCAGCATGGCACGGGCCGTGGCTCCAGCCTTGCGCATCTGTTCCCAGCTATTGGCGATCGCGGTCGAGCCGCCGGTTCCCTGCACGCCGAATGCGAGATTGGCATAGAGCTTGACGTCGGCCGGCGCATGCTCGCTGCGCATCTGGCCCCAGTCTGCGTCCATCTCCTCGGCGACGAGCGTCGCAAGCCCGGTGAATGGCCCCTGGCCGAACTCGATATGCTTGATCAGCACCGTGACGGTGCTGTCAGGCGCGACGCGGACGAAGGCATTGGGTGCGAAGGTGGCGTTTCCGCCCGGGCGAAACGCAGCGCCTGCCCCGGACTGGGCACGGGCCACTTGCGGGAGATGCAGCCCGATGACGAGGGCGCCAGCTCCCTTCAGCAGCGAGCGGCGGGAGAGGTTCTGATCGTGAACGGTCATGGCTCAGCCCTCCAGCGTGCGGGCAACATCATGGATCGCGGCGCGGATGCGGACATAGGTTGCGCAACGGCAAAGATTGCCGTTCATCGCGAGATCGATGTCGCGATCGCTCGGCTTCTTGTTTTCCGTGAGCAGCGCAACCGCGCTCATCACCTGGCCCGACTGGCAGTAGCCGCATTGCGGTACGTCGCGTGCCGTCCAGGCGGCCTGAACGGCATCGGCTTCCTTGCCCGAAATCGCCTCGATCGTGGTGATCTCGGCATCGCCCACCGCCGAGACCGGCGTGACGCAGGAGCGCAGCGGCTTGCCGTCCATGAAGACCGTGCAGGCGCCGCATTGCGCGACACCACAGCCGAACTTGGTGCCGGTCAGGCCGAGATTGTCGCGAATCGCCCAAAGCAGGGGCGTATCGTCGTCGACATCGACGCTGTGCGTCCTGCCGTTGACTTTGAGTGAGACCATGGTTGCCTCCGGATCGCTGGACATGACACAGCGCGGCACCATGGTGCGGATCGAGAGGCTCGCTCTCGACGGCCCGATCTGACATATCAGAAGCGGGCGGGTGATCCGTCGTCTTGGGTCGCGCGACTAGACGAGTTAGACCGTTTGAGTCTAATTGGAATAGTCGCGCTCAGTTTGGATCTTGTCAAGACTGCAATGTCCGACAGAAGCGAGAGTTCCGGCGTAGCCGCCGATGATGCCACCGGTCGCATCGATCAGATCGCCGATGCGGCCCTGCGCCTGTTTGCCCGCTACGGCTACAAACGCACCTCGATGGACGACATCGCCAAGGAAGCCGGGCTGGCCAAGGCGACGCTCTACCTCCATTTCAAGGGCAAGGATGATGTGTTCCGGTCCATGCTCGCGCTGCTCGGCAGGCGTGTCGAAGCACGTTGCCGTGAAGTCCTGATCAGCCAGGCCCCCTTCCCGGAACGCCTCACGGCACTGTTGAGAGCTCATTTCGCCACGGCCTTCGAGAGCCTCGGCACGGGTGAACACCTGGTCGAGTTGAAGGCCGTCATCGCCAGCATTGCCGGGCAGGAGCTGCTTGTCTTCGAAGACATCTTCGCCAGGCATGCGCGCAACCTCATCGAGGAGGCGCAAGCGAAGGGCGAGATCTCGCTGAAACGCACGGGCCTTAGCCCCACGATGCTGATCAACACGCTGATGCAGGCGGCCGCCGGTGCCAAGCTCGGCCCCCTGCCCTCCTGCGCGGACTACCAGCAGCGGCTCGACGCGATCGCATCGGTCACGGCTGCTGCCGTCCTGCCGACCGGCTAGTATGACAGGGCCGGCATCGGCTCTAAGCCTTTCGTCTAAACCGCCATTCCTGGGCAGATGCACATGGATTCATGCGCACGGGCGCGGCGTTGACAGGCGCGCTGCGCGCGGTGCAGCATGACTGCAAGGGGAAACGAACAATCCAAGAATCATTGAGGTGGCGACCATGTGTGCGTGGTATGTCTGAGGATATTATTCTCTCCACCTCGGGGCTAACCAAAGAATTCGCGGGATTCACCGCGGTCAATGGCGTCGACCTCAAGGTCAGGCGCGGCAGCATTCATGCGCTCATCGGCCCAAATGGTGCCGGCAAAACGACATGTTTCAATCTGCTGACCAAGTTTCTTGCGCCAACCAAGGGTTCGATCGTCTATAACGGCCAGGACATCACGCGCCAGAAGCCGGCCGAGATCGCCCGGCTCGGGCTGGTCCGGTCCTTTCAGATTTCGGCGGTTTTCCCGCAACTGAGCGTGATGAAGAACGTCCGGATCGCGCTGCAGCGCAAGCGTGGCGACTCCTTCGATTTCTGGCGGTCCGAGAACGTGCTGAAATCGCTCGATGCCGAGGCGCTGCGCCTCGTCGAGGCCGTCGGCCTCTCGACCTTTGCGGACCTGCCGGCGGGAGAACTCTCCTACGGTCGCAAGCGCGCCCTCGAGATCGCGACCACGCTGGCGCTCGATCCGGAGATGCTGCTGCTCGACGAACCGATGGCCGGAATGGGCCGTGAGGATGTCGAACGCATCGCGGCGCTGATCCGGAAAATCTCGGCCAACCGCACCATCCTGATGGTCGAGCACAACCTCTCGGTCGTCGCCTCACTCTCCGACCGCATCACCGTGCTGGCGCGTGGGCAGGTGCTGGCCGAAGGCGACTACGCCACGGTCTCGAAGGATCCGCGCGTGGTCGAAGCCTATATCGGATCGGGAGTCGGCCATGCTCACTGAGGCGACCGGGCCCGCGGCGCCTGCGAGCGCTGTCAAACCGCTGCTCGCGGTCCGCGGGCTCGAGGCCTGGTATGGCGAGTCGCATGTGCTGCACGGCATCGATTTCGACGTCGCGCCGGGCGAAGTGGTGACCTTGCTCGGCCGTAACGGCGCCGGCAAGACCACGACGTTGAAGTCGATCATCGGCATCATGGGCAAGCGCAAGGGCTCGATTTCGTTCGACGGTACCGAGACGATCAACCTGCCCTCGCGCACCATCGCCCGGCTCGGCATCGGCTTCGTTCCGGAAGAACGCGGCATCTATTCGAGCCTGAATGTCGAGGAGAACCTTCTGCTGCCGCCGCAGGTGAAGCCGGGCGGATTCAGCCTCGACCAGATCTTCGAGCTCTTTCCCAATCTGAAGGAGCGGCTGAAGAGCCAGGGCACCAAGCTGTCGGGCGGAGAGCAGCAGATGCTGGCGATCGGGCGCATCCTGCGCACGGGCGCGAATCTCCTGCTGCTCGACGAGCCGACCGAGGGGCTGGCCCCCGTGATTATCGACCAGATCGGCCGCACCATCGCGAAACTGAAACACGATGGCTTCACCATCATCCTGGTCGAGCAGAATTTCCGCTTCGCCGCGACGGTGGCCGACAGGCACTATGTCGTCGAGCAGGGCAAGGTGGTCGACATGATTCCGAACGAGGCGCTTGAGCGAAACATCGACAAGCTCCACGGTTATCTCGGGGTTTGAACAATCGCGTCGAGAACGACGTCATTTCAGGGAGGGACGGCATGAAACTCAAGACATTGCTGCTGGGCAGCGTATTTGGCGCGCTGCTGGTGAGCCCGGCGCTGGCGCAGCAGATTTCCGTCAAGGCCGGTGTGCTCAACGACCGTTCCGGCCTCTATGCAGACCTCTCCGGCGAAGGCTCGGTGGTTGCGGCCCGCATGGCCGTCGAGGATTTCAAGGCCGCCGAGAAGGGCATCAAGGTCGAGATCATCTCCGCCGACCACCAGAACAAGCCCGATGTCGGCTCGACCATCGCCCGGCAATGGTACGATCAGGACGGCGTCGACATCATCCTTGACGTGCCAACCTCATCGGTGGCGCTGGCCGTCAACCAGATCACCAAGGAAAAGAACAAGATCCATATCAACTCGGGCGCAGCGACCTCGGACCTCACCGGCAAGGCCTGTTCTCCGAACACGATCCACTGGACCTATGACACCTATGCCCTCGCCCAGGGCACGGGCGGCGCCATGGTGAAGGCCGGCGGCGACAGCTGGTTCTTCCTGACCGCCGACTATGCCTTCGGTCACGCTCTGGAGCGCGACACTGCCGCGATCGTCACCAAGAACGGCGGCAAGGTGCTGGGGGCCGTACGCACGCCCTTCCCGGGCACCGATTTCTCGTCGTTCCTGCTCCAGGCTCAGGCTTCCAAAGCCAAGGTCATCGGCCTCGCCAATGCCGGCGGCGACACGATCAACTCGATCAAGCAGGCGGGCGAGTTCGGCATCGTTGCAGGCGGACAGAAGCTCGCGGGGCTGCTCGTCTTCCTCACCGACGTGCACGCGCTCGGCCTGCAGACGGCGCAAGGCCTGGTCCTGACGGAAGCCTTCTACTGGGACACGAACGACCAGACCCGTGCCTGGTCTGAGCGCTTCGCGAAGGCCCATGGCGGCAAGAAGCCAACCATGGTCCAGGCCGGCGTCTATTCCGGCATGCTCCACTATCTCAAGGCCGTGGAGGCCGCGAAGAGCAAGGATACCGCGGCCGTGATGGCCAAGATGAAGGAATTGCCGACCGACGATCCGCTCTTCGGCAAGGGGTCGGTCCGCGTCGACGGCCGCAAGATGCACGACATGTACCTTTTCGAGGTCAAGAAGCCGTCCGAGTCCAAGGCACCATGGGATTACTACAAGCAGATCGCGGTTCTGCCGGCAGAACAGGCCTTCAAGCCGCTCAGCGAGAGCGAGTGCCCGCTCGTCAAGAAGTGAACGAGGCTTCGTCCGCGCTTGCTTGGTTCCTGCGTCATCCCGGGCGATCCTAGGGAGACCCGGGATCCAGATGCTCCGGCACATCTCCCGGGTCGGGTCTTCGGCCGGCCCGGGATGATGGCAGCAGGAGATGGCGTATCCGTACGTCGGTCCTTGGCAGCATTTTCAGGATGAGTTGAGCAAGGCATGTTCGAACTTCTCGGAATTCCACCACAAGCGCTGTTCGGCCAGGTCCTGCTTGGCCTGATCAACGGCTCGTTCTATGCCATCCTCAGCCTCGGGCTGGCGGTGATCTTCGGGCTACTCAACATCATCAACTTCACCCATGGCGCGCAGTATATGATGGGCGCCTTCGTGGCCTGGATGTGCCTGAACTATCTCGGCATCAACTACTGGGCCGCATTGCTGCTGGCACCGCTGATCGTCGGGATCGTGGGCGTCCTGATCGAGCGGTTCCTGATCTCGCGGCTGGCCCATCTCGACCACCTCTACGGGCTGCTGCTGACCTTCGGCCTCGCACTGATCATCCAGGGCCTGTTCCGCAACAATTACGGCTCGTCGGGCCTGCCCTATCAGATCCCGCCGCAGCTGGCGGGCGGGCATAATCTCGGCTTCATGTTCCTGCCGAACTACCGCGCCTGGGTCGTCATCGCGTCGCTCGTCATCTGCCTGGCGACCTGGTTCGTGATCGAGAAGACGAGGCTCGGCGCCTATCTTCGCGCCGCCACCGAGAACCCGACGCTGACACAGGCCTTCGGTATCAATGTGCCGCTGCTGGTGACCCTGACCTACGGCTTCGGCGTCGCTCTGGCGGCGTTCGCCGGCGTGCTCGCGGCGCCGATCTACTCGGTCAATCCAAACATGGGGGCCGACCTGATCATCGTCGTCTTCGCCGTCGTCGTGATCGGCGGCATGGGCTCGATCATGGGCGCGATCGTCACTGGGTTCGGCCTCGGCCTGATCGAAGGCGTGACCAAGGTTTTCTATCCCGAAGCGTCCGCGACCGTGATCTTCATCATCATGGTCCTGGTGCTGCTGGTGAAACCAGCCGGGTTGTTCGGGCGGCCCGCATGATGGCGCCGTCCCGCATGATTGGAAGGAGCTGACCATGGCCGACGCGCTTTCCGCCGACGTTCCCGCGGGCGGCCTCGCAGTCACCGAGACCACGAAGGGAACCGAGCGCCTGCATCGGGCGATCTTCATCGGGCTCGCGGTCCTGGTCGCCGTCGCGCCTTTCCTCGCCTATCCCGTCTTCGTGATGAAGGTGATGTGCTTTGCGTTGTTCGCGCTCGCCTTCAACCTTCTGCTTGGCTATGGCGGCCTGCTCTCCTTCGGCCATGCGGCCTATTTCGGCATGGCAAGCTATGTCAGCGCCTATACGGCCAAGAACTGGGGCTTGACGCCCGAGCTCGCGATCCTGTCCGGGACGCTGATCGCCGGTATGCTTGGCGCCGTCTTCGGCTCGCTCGCGATCCGCCGGCAAGGCATCTACTTCGCCATGATCACGCTGGCGCTGGCGCAGATGGTGTTCTTCTTCTCGCTGCAGACACCGCGCTTCACGGGCGGCGAGGATGGCATCCAGTCAGTGCCCCGTGGCAAGCTCTTCGGCCTGATCAGCCTCGCCGACGACCGGGCGCTGTATTACGTGGTCGCAGTCATCTTCATGGCCGGGCTGCTGCTGATCTACCGCATCATCCATTCGCCCTTCGGCCAGGTCTGCAAGGCGATCCGGGACAACGAGCCGCGCGCGATCTCGCTCGGCTACCGCGCCAATCGCTACAAGCTCGCGGTCTTCGTCCTCTCGGCTGCGCTGGCGGGGCTGGCGGGCGCGACCAAGGCCATCGTCTTCCAGCTCGCCTCACTCACCGACGTGCACTGGTCAATGTCCGGCGAAGTCGTGCTGATGACGCTGGTCGGCGGTCTCGGAACCGTGTTCGGGCCGATCGTCGGCGCGCTCGTCATCGTCTCGATGCAGAATTATCTCGCCAGCCTTGGCGCCTGGGTCACGGTCGTGCAGGGCGTGATCTTCGTGATCTGCGTGATGCTGTTCCGCGAGGGCATCGTCGGCGTGATCTCGAGGGCCATCAAGCGACCGCTCTGACCTCAGCGCGGCCGCATCAGGAAATCAGCGACGGCTGCCCGGTCGGCCTCGCGGCCGAGCCCGGGCGCGCTCATCCAGCTGCCTTTGAACATGGCCTCGGGATCGGCGAGATAGGCTTTCAGCCTATCCGCGTCCCAGCTGAGGCCCTGCGCGCCGGCCGCTTTCAGCGCCGGCGAGTAATCGAACCCCGTAGCCGTGCCGATGCGGCGGCCGGACAGACCGGCGAGATGCGGACCCGCCATGCCCGGCTTAGTCGGGTCGAGGCTGTGGCAGGCCTGGCAGGTCGCGAACAGACGCTCGCCCGCCCCGCTCTCCTGGGCTGCGCCAGGCTGCGCGGCAAACAGAACCGCCGTGATCGCAGATGCGACAGGCGCGCTCCTCACGCCTGCTTCACCGTCTGGATCCGAACAAGTCGGTCATTGCCGCTCTCGCCGCCCCAGGCCTCGCCGGAACGCCCATCCATCTGGCGGACATTGGCGCCGGGCTTGTCGCTCGGGAGACTGCTGAAGGCTTCGGTGACGGGATCGAAATGGACGATGGCATTGGCCGAAAAGTCCGTCAGCCAGACCTTGTCCGCATCATCGACATAGACCGAATAGGTGCGCGGTTTGTCACCCGGCAATTTCCATGTCTTCCAGCTGTTGCTGAGCGTGTCATAGGCCGAGACGTTGCCGGAATTCCATTCGCTGACCCAGATGCGATTCTTCGAATCCGACCAGACCCGCCGCGCGCCCTGACCAGGCGTCGGTGGTTCGACCACCGTGATCTCGAAGGTGCCGGGATTGATCTGGGCAATATGGTTGCCCGCCAGCGAGGCGTACCAGATCTCGCCGGAGGGCGTTCTGGTGATGCCATAGGCGCCCGGCCCGCGTGGCGCATCCTTGATCTCCATCCTGGCGGTCTTCGGATCGAAGCGACCGACGATCCCATTCTGGCCCGTGAACCAGAGAATGCCTTCCTTATCGAAGACCCCGGTATTGAGATTGGCGCTCTCGCGCCCCGCTGGCAGCTTGAAGAGATCGACCTTGTGGGTCTTGTCGTCGACGCGGGCAATGGCGTTCTGGCCACCTTCCGTCACCCAGGCGGCTCCATCCGGCCCCCTGATCACGCCATGGGGTGCGGCCCGCTGGCCGAGTTCGACCACCTTGAGCTGGCTCGAACGCGGATCGAAGCGGCCGAGCGTGCCGTTGCGCTGACCGCAGACCCAGATCGTGCCGTCGCCGGCATCGGTGACATCGCGCGAGCCCTTGATCGCGGGGATATCGAAATAGGTGATGTTGAATCTGGACCCCGGCGCCGTCGGTCCGGCCGCCGCCGCCCGGCCGACCAGGGCCGGCGCCGCAAGCCCGACGAGGCCAAGCTGAAGAAAGGACCGGCGCAGCATGAAGCGTCTCCTCCTGTACCGGCCGGGCGCAACGCCTCGGCCGGTTTCCAGCTTGGGACGACAAGATGGTGAAACTGCGCCGACTCTCCCCTGCCGCTCAGAGCTGCCGTCGAACTCCGACGGGCAGGCTCGAAACCCGCGCCATTTCGCCGCTCAGGAAACGTTCCGGCGCCACCAGATAGTCACGCGCCATCGTCATGGCGTCGACGCCCCAGAAGACTTCGCCGTCGATCAGCAGGCTCGGCACGCCGAAGACCCCCGCCGCGACGGCCTTTTCCGTGGCCAGGCGCAGCGCATCCTTGACCGGCTGTTCGCCGATCCGGCCGAGCGCAGCAGGATCTCCGGCCGCGGCCGCCACCTCGGCCAGCACGGCTGGATCGTTACCGTCGCGCCCCCGCCCCCAGATCAGCCGAAAGGCTTCGCGGACCGCGCCCTTCTGCCCATCGAGCGCGGTCAACAGGCGCAGCATGGCGAGCGGGTTGAACGGGTGGCTCGGCGGGAAGCGGAAGGGCACGCCCAGCGATCGGGCCAGGTGCGTCGCGAGACGATAGGTGTGGACACGCTTCGGCGCGATCTCGGCCGGGCCGAGCTGGCCCCAATGCTTGAGCACGGCACCAAAGACGATCGGCTTCATCACGACAGGCCGCAGCTCTTCAATCGCGTCGAGCTTCGTCAATGCCAGATAGGCAAAGGGTGAGATGAGGTCGAAATACCAGATGGCAGGCTTGGTCATTCGCATCCTCATTTGATCAGCTTGGACACGGCGCGAAATTGCGGGTGGTCCGCCGTCCGCAGCCATTCGAACAGGACCATCTCGGTCGTGACCATCTCGGCGCCATGAGCGGACATGCGCCGGATCGCAGCCTCCTTGTTCTCCGCAGCGCGTGAGCCGATCGCGTCCTGCACCACGAGGACGCGGCGCCATTGCGTCAGCAGCCCAAGAACCGTCTGGCCGACACAAACATGCGCCTCGCAACCGCAGACAATCAGCTCTTCGTCCTCTTCCAGCGCGCCGAGAAAGGCCGGTTCGGCACAGGCATCGAAGCTCATCTTGGTCACCACCGGACCGGCGCCCGACAGTTCCGGCACCGTGCTGCCGAGCCCGGCCGGGTTCTGCTCGGTCATCACCACGGGAACATCGAGCAGGGCCGCCGCCTCGACGAGCCGTCGTGCATTCGCGACCATGCGCGGCCCGTCATGGATCACGGGCATCAGGCGCGCCTGAAAATCGATGATGACGAGGCGGGCGCGCTCGACCTTCAGCAGTGTCATGGACGCTCTCCCTTCATCAGCAATTGTCCGACCTGGACATCGACATAGCGTTCCATCAGGGCGCGCGCCTGCGCCCCGAACATCCTCAGCCGCTGCGTATGGGCGAGCAACAGCACGCCCGAAGCATGGGCGAAGGCATCGGCCATGGCCAGCCGTGCCGTCTCCTGATCGCGGCCCATCTGTTCGACCGCGTGCCTGATTGGCGAGAGCCCCGCCTCCAGGGCCTCGTTCAGGGCCTTGTCCCGCTCGCGGCCGAGCCCATGGGGGCGCATGCCGCCACGGAACAGGTAGAAGCCGAGATCGAGATCCCTGGGATGGGCCGCATAGAAATCGAAGAAGGCGAGCGCTGCCAGGCGGAAGCGGGCTTCTGGCGCAGCAGCCCCTTCGACCGCCTTGTCGACATGGTCGCGCAGTGCCGACAGCGACTGGCCAAGGACCTCGGCATAGAGCGCCTCCTTGGAATCGAAATGGAAGTAGAGCGCCGCCGGCGTATAACCGGCCTCAGCCGCGATGCCGCGCAGCGAGGCGCCATCCAGCCCATCGCGCTCGAAGACCGTGCGTGCGGCGTCGAGGATCAGCCCACGCCTGAGTTCCGTGACCGCCCGCTTGCGGCGACCTCGCATCGTCTCGGCCACTGCCACCTCGGCATCGCTCCAGATTTGAGTTGACGGAAATTCTAACGGCGTTCAATTTTACGGGCAACACTCAAATATCAAGAGGACACGCCCATGCTGATGGATGCTGCGGGCTACCGCGAGTCGCTGCGCGCCTATCATCCGCGTGTTTTCGTCAATGGCCAGCGTGTCGAGAGCGTGGCTGACGAGCCCTTGCTGGCACCCGGCATCAACGCGGTCGGGCTTGCCTACGGCCTCGCCCATCAGGAGGCCCATCTCCCGGTGATGACGGCGCGGCAGACAAGCTCCGGCAAGACCGTCAACCGCATGCTGCACATCAACGAAGGCTCCGGCGACCTGCTCGCCAAGCTCGAGGCGGTTCGGCTGGTCTGCAAGATCTCGGGCTGCGCCCAGCGCTATCTCAGCCATGATGCGCTGAATGCGCTCTGGCAGGCGACAGCGCTCACCGACGCCCGTCACGGAACCGATTATGCGCAACGCTTCCGCGCCTATCTGCACGAGGTTCAGGACAAGGACCTGACGCTCGGCGTCGCCATGACCGACGCCAAGGGTGACCGTTCGAAGCGACCGGGCGCACAGGCGAACCCGGATTCCTATGTTCACATCAAGGAGCGGCGGAAGGACGGCATCGTCATTCGCGGCACCAAGGCCATCGTCACCGGCGCGCCCTATATGCACGAATTCCTGGTGATGCCCTGCCGAACCCACGTGCCGGGCGACGAGGATTTCGCGGTCTGCTGCGCCGTGCCCTGCGATGCCGCGGGCGTCACCATCGTAGCGCGACCTGCCGGACGCCCCGGAGATCGAGCCGCGAAATTCTCGTCGCAATACGGCCAGTCGACCGGCGTCGTGATGTTCGACGATGTCTTCGTGCCATGGGACCGCGTCTTCCTTGCCGGCGAGACCGAGGAAGGCGGCTTCCTGACCACGAGCTACGCGACGCATCACCGCCATTCCTGCATCGGCGCCAGAGCCGGGTTCGGCGATCTCCTGATCGGCGCCGGCGCACTGATGATCGAGGCCAACGGGCTCGATACCGAGCGCCACGGCCATGTCCGCGAACAGATGGTCGAGTTGATCAAGATCACCGAAGGATTTTTCGCCTGCGGTGTCGCGGCCTCCGTCTACTGCCAGAAAGATCCAGCAGGCTCGGTGATGCCTGACAGCGTCTTCTCCAATATCGGCAAGCTGCTGTTGGCCACGCAGATCTACGACATGCACCGCATCGCCCATTACGTATCGGGCGGGTTGATCGTGGCGCTGCCAGGCCCGGATGAGGACCATAATCCCGAGACCGCTGCCTCGTTGTCTGCCGTGCTCGCGGGCCGCCCCGATATCCCGCACGCGCAGCGCGCCGAGGTCGCGCGCTTCATCGAGGATCTCACCGTCTCGAAGGAGGCCGGCTGGTATTCGGTGATCTCGCTGCATGGCGGCGGCTCGCCGGAAGCGATGAAGCGCGAGATCTGGCGCAACTACCCGGTGGCGGAGAAGGTCGAACTGGTCGAGAGCCTGCTCGGACGGGGCGTCCTCGCCGATGGCGGCAGGGTCTCGAAGCAGCCTGGGCGCTGTTGTGTCGCCGGTTGCGAGGTGCCGGAAATGCCGGGCGGGGCCCCGCGCGAAGCGGCTGAATAGCGCAACCCGTCAGCCTCTGATCCCCTTCATTCCCCGTCCCGGGACGGGATAGCCGGCGCGCCGGACCTGACCAGAGGACCAACATGACCGTGCACGCCCTTGCCTCGACCCATCAGGTGCTGAACCAGGCGCGCCCAGCCACGGGCTGGAACGCCTTCTCCGACGACGCGGTGCTGCAGGGCGTCGTCACGCGCCAGGCTCCCTGGGTTGCAGGCAGAGCGATGGCGCTCGGCGCCCATGCCGGCGATGAGACGGTGCAGGATCTGGCGCGTCTCGCCAACAGGTTTACGCCGGAACTCAGGACGCATGATCGCTTCGGCAACCGCATCGACTGGGTCGAATTTCATCCAGCCTGGCACGAATTGATGGCGCTCGCCTTCCGGCACGAGGTGCCCTCGCTGGCCTGGACGACGACGGAGCCGAACGGCCATGTCGCGCGTGGCGTCCTCTCCTATGTCTGGAACCAGATCGAACATGGGGTCGGCTGCCCGACCGGCATGACCTATGCCGCCTGGCCGGGCCTGGCCCAGCCTGAGTTCTCGCTCTGGCGCGAGAAGATCACCTCTGGCCAGTATGACAAGCGCCCACTCCCGGTCTCACAGAAGACAGGGGCGAGCATCGGCTATGCGATGACCGAGAAGCAGGGCGGATCGGACCTCCGGCAGACCCAGACGACCGCGCGCTATCTGGAGGATACGCCGGAGGGGCGCGTCTATCTGATCACCGGACACAAATGGTTCTTCTCGGTCCCGCAATCGGACGGGTTCTTCACACTCGCGCGCAGCGAGAGCGGCGTCTCCTGCTTCTTCGCCCCCGGCTTCCTGCCGGATGGCAGCCGCAACCGGCTGCAGATCCAGCGGCTGAAGGACAAGGCGGGGAACCGCTCGAACGCCTCGTCGGAGGTCGAATTCCGCGAGTGCCTGGGCTGGCTGGTCGGCGAAGAGGGGCACGGCATCCGCGAGATCCTCGGCCACGCCCATCTGACCCGGCTGGATTTCGCCATCGGCTCGGCGGGGCTGATGCGGCAGGCGCTGACCCTGGCGCTCAACCACACACAATCGCGCAGGGGCTTTGGCTCCTCGCTGGCCGAACAGCCGATGATGACCAATATTCTTGCCGATCTCGCAATCGACTCCGAAGCCTCGACCCTGATGGCCTTCCGCGTCGCCGCCGCAACGGACGCGATGGAGAGCAGCGAGCAGGAGCGGCATGTCGCACGGGTTTCGACACCGCTGGCGAAATTCTGGAACTGCAAGCGCGCGGCCGCCTTCGTCGTCGAGGCGCTGGAATGCCATGGCGGCAACGGCTTCATCGAGGAGAACCCGATGGCACGGCTCTATCGCGAGGCGCCGCTGAACGCGATCTGGGAAGGCACCTCGAACATGATGTGCATGGACGTCCTGCGCTCGTTCAACCGCGATCCACATACGAAGGAGGCCTTCATGGCCGAGCTCGGCTCCGCTCGGGGCGTCAACCGTGCGCTCGACCGCTGGCTCGACAGGCTCGGCGACGAGGTGGCCAAACCGCGCAATGACGACGGCCATGGCCGCCGGCTCGCCAACCTGATGGCCTATGCGCTGCAGGCCTCGGAGCTGAAGAAGCACGCGGACGAGGCGGTGTTCGAGACCTTCTGCCGCTCCAGGCTCGATGCCGACTGGGGTTATGTCTTCGGCACGCTCGATCCATCGCCGGAACTGGCCGGCATCGTGAAGCGCGCGAGCGTGGCGCGGGGGTGAGCCATTCTGGCCTCGCCGCCGGACGGGGCGGTGAAGAGAGCCCCGGGGGCCGTGCCCGAACCTGGATGGTTCAAGGCTGGCATGGACCCCGGTCCTGCGCTTCTCATCGGCCGGGTGACGCCCGGGTTCCGGGCGCACCAGGCCTTCAATCACGCGCAGCAGGCTGCGGCCATCGGCACCGTCTCGTACTCGTCGTGGCGCTTGACGAAACTCATGGTCGAGTCCTCATTGCGGCCCTTGGGGGCGCGGTCGAGGATCATCAGTGTGCCGATCAGCTCCTCCGGGCCCCGCGCATAGCTCGAATAGGTATGAAACACCTCGCCGGCTTCGTTGCGGATGAACGAGCTCAGTCCGGGCAGTTCGTCATGCGCATTGCCCACCGGCGTATCGGTGAAATTGTAGCGGACGCTCTCCCCCTTGAGCTGCTCGGGCGTGAACGAGACGTGGTAGTCGAAATTGAAGTCGCTGCCATGGGACGAGACCCAGGGGAAGCGCCAGCCCATGCGACGCTTATAGGCCTCGATCTTCTGCAGCGGCGCGCGCGAAACTGCGACCAATGTCACGTCGTGATTGTTCAGATGCGCCAGCGTGCCGTCGAGATGATCAGCCAGGAAGGAACAACCGGGGCAACCTGCCTCCCATTCCGGCCCGAACATGAAATGATAGATCATCAGCTGGCTGCGCCCGTCGAACAGCTCCGCCAGCCGCCGCCTCCCTGTCAGGGTGTCGAAGACATAGTTCTTCTCGACCCGGACCCAGGGCAAGGCGCTTCGCTCGGCATTCACCGCGTCGCGCAGACGCGTCTCTTCCTTCTCGCGGGCGAGCAGAACCTTGCGCGCGGCAAGCCAGTCCTCGCGTGAAACAACCGGGTGTTGCTGCATGGCCTTCCTCCTTCAGAAACGCCCCTCTTGACAAGATAAGTTGATATCAACATAAAAACTTCATGTCAAAGCCCATCCCCCTTTCCGCCGAGAACCGACTGCCCTTCGAGACCACATTGCATGTGCGGGACCATTGCCTGTGCCTGCATGTGCAGCGGGCAGCCAGGGCACTTGCGCGGCGCTTTGACGAGGCTTTGCGACCGTTTGAGCTGACGAACCAGCAATTCTCGCTGCTGATGTCGCTCAATCGCCCGCAACCACCGAGCCTCGGCCCGGTGGCAAACCTCCTTGCCATGGACCGCACCACCCTGACGGCGGCGCTCAAGCCGCTCGAGCGGCGCGGTCTCGTTTCGGTCGACAGCGATCCGGATGATCGGCGCAGCCGGCTGCTGACATTGCAGCCAGCCGGGCATGCATTGCTCCTCCTCGCCGTCCCGACCTGGGAGCGCATCCACCGCGAGGTCGACGCGCTCTTGCCCGGGACGGATCCTGACCGTTTCCGGCACGATCTCAGGGCACTGTCCCAGCCCTGACTGCTACCGCCTATGGCGGCGGCCGTTTCCCAACCCACACCACCAAAAACAAGCAAGGAACGACCATGCCCCAGATGATCTTCGTCAACCTGCCGGTGAAGGACCTGCAGAAGTCCATGGCCTTCTTCAAGGCGCTCGGTTTCAACTTCAACCCGCAATTCACCGATGACACCGCCGCCTGCATGGTGATCAGTGACACCATCTTCGCAATGCTGCTGACGCACGAGAAATTCGCAGGCTTTGCACCGCAGCCGATTGCCGACGCGACCAAGGTCACCGAGGTCCTGACCTGCCTGTCGCGCGAAAGCCGCGCCGATGTCGACACGATGGTCAATGCTGCGGTCGCCGCCGGCGGCAAGACCTATGCGAAACCGCAGGACCACGGCTTCATGTATGGCCACGGCTTCCAGGATCTCGACGGCCATGTCTGGGAGGTGATGTGGATGGATCCCGCGGCCGTGCAGCAAGGCTGAGCAGGCCGCCTGAAAAAAGGGCAGCGATACTGCCCTTTTCCTCTTGCAGTCGCGAGAGTGCCGCCCTATCTCCTGTGCACCGCAGCAGAGATGCTGTGGCGCCCTCCTTGGGCGTTTCCTCCCTAGACTTCGGGCTGCGCCTTTGGCGTGGCCCTTTTTTCTTGGGTGATGGCCGCCCAGCGCCCCCAGTCGGGACGACGCTGAGCCCAGCGCGACACACGTCATGCCGCCAGGCTCGCCGGCCTCGAGATGCCGACCGCTCCATGCGCGATCGAAGAGGAGGCGCCGCTATCTCCCCATCACGGCGCCTCCTCCCGCGGGCCGAGGCCTCGCCCGGGTATTCCCGGTACGAGTAACGACGCGCGCAGGGAGCATTCACTGCTTCGACCTGCACTCGAGGCCAGGCGATCGGTATCGCGTCAGATCACTCACGCGACGCGTCCTGAAAGCGAAACACCGAGCACACTCCGCATAGGGAGGCGGGCCGATCTGTTCGATGACGCGGGCATTAATGCTTCGTCATGCTACATCGAGCCGGATCGGAGCCAAGGCCGCGCTAACCCGCCAGAAGCTCATCAGGGCTCAGGATCACCGCACCGAAATGGTGGCGCCAGAGCCGGACACCCAATTCGCCGGAACGATCCAAGGAGGAGCCGACGGTCAACCAACTCAGGAGCGCCGGACTGAGCCCGGCATCAAAGAGGGCAAAGCCGGCGGCGAGGACGCAGGTGTCGGCCTGCAGGCCGCAGACCAGCACACGCTCCAGCTGCATGCCTTGGAGATGGTCGATCATCGCGGCCGGCGGCAGATAGCCGTGCTTGACGAAGACGCGATCGGCGGGAACCAGGCTCTCGTCCGACAGGCCGGGTTTCCAGCCCAACTGACGCTCGAAAGGCGTCACCGCCTCGTCATGCCTCTCGACCGTCGCGACTGAGGGCATACCGGCTACGACAGCCGCAATACCCTGGATCAGCCATTCCGGCGGCGAAAAGCTGGCTTGCACGTCCACGATCAGCAGGGCCTGGCGCATGCTGCGTTTAAGCGCGGGCAGCCTTCGGCTGCAACTCCGATGGCTGTCATTCGACCGAGCTCATGCACGCGGCCGGAATGCCCGCGCCTTAGCATCGGCCCGAAAAGTGGATTGGGGTTTTTCGGGGAAGCCGATGCAAAGACAAAGGGTTAGATCATCGGACTGGATACGATATCCGGTCCGATGATCTAGAAGCTGACCCTGACCTGGGCCTGGCCGCCGAGGCGGTTGGTGGAGCCGGAGAGTTCGCCGTCGAGCCGGGCGCCGAGCGTGACGGAGGGGCTGAGCCTGAGGTCGAGCCCGGCGGCGAGCAGCGCGCTGTTGCGGGCGGGCCTGGCCCCCTCGACCGCGAAGCCTGAGCCGGTCAGGCCGGCAATCGAGGCGGAGAGACCGGCGTCACGCTGGTAGTAATGCGCCCAGCTCGCCCGGAGATAGCCGGCGACTGGCAACCCGTTCAGGCTATTGGCATAATCGAGCTGCAGGCCAAGCTCGCTGCGCGAGGTGATGTCGTTGCGCCGGGCGAGCGCCAGCGCGCCGGCATTGGCCCCGGCCCAGTTCGCCTCGATCAGGCCCGGGCTGCGGGCCTGGATCGCCTGCAGCGCCGCCAGCGGCGAGAGCGTCAGGCCGTTCCATGACAGCACCGCGGCGCTCGCCTGCAGCCGGCCGCTCCAGGCGGTGGTGGCATAGGACGAGGACAATGCGCTGCCGAGCACCGGGATACTGCGCTTGATCTCGTTCTCGAGCCGGCCATAGCCGAAGGCAGCGGCAAGATTGACCGGCCCGAGCCGGGTCGTGCCGTAGAGGCCGGCCTGGAAGACATCGGCCTCGGCCTTGCCGAGACCGCCGGCGAGCGAGGACCGGGCGCTGCCGCCGGAGACCGCAAAGCCCGCAACCGTGCCGGGCATGATCCGAAAATCGGCGCCGACGGCGAGATGGGCATCGTCGAGATCGCGCTTGGCCGAGCCGACCCTGGTCGATCCGTCGGTGCGGCCGACCGAGCCGAAGGCTGCGCCCCAGACGGTGTATGGCGGCGGATCGAGGAAAGCCGGCGCGGTCGGTGCGTCGGCGCCCTTGCGGACGAGGCCGGAGAAGGAGGCTTCGCCGGGAGCAGCCCCCGCGCTGCCGCGGCCCGCCGCGAAGGGATCGAGCATCGCACGCAGGAACTGGTCGGCGGCCGAGACCGCCATTGCCGGCGCTGCGGTATGCGCCTCGCCCGAAAGCTGGTTCACCGCCCCGGGGATTGCTGCGGCCGGCAGGTTGTAGATGCCGAACAGCGCCGACGGATCGGCTCCGCCCGCCACCGCCCGATCGAGGCCTGCGGCAACCGAAAAGGCGTTCAAGAGCGATGCGACGAAGCCGGCCAGCGGCTTTGGCGCAAGGGTCAGCATCACGTCGTTTGCGGTATAGGCCAGGCTGGTGGCGATGCCGGCTCCGAAGGGGCCGGTCGAATCGAGCGTGCCGAAGCGCGTCCCGCCGAGCCCGCCTTGCGTCGAGAGCAGCGTATAGCGCGTCGTGAAGGAATAGGGGCCGCCAAGTGCCACCAACCTGAGCGTCCCTGCGAGGCTCGCGGTGCCCGTGACATTGACCCGGTCTGCGACCGCGCCCTGGATCTCGGCCTCATAGACCGAGCCCGCGCCCATTGTCAGGGTGCCGTTGACCGTCAGCGTTCCCGGCGAATTGCCCGGCGCCAGCGTGCCGTTCACCACCGTCGAGGGCAACTGACCGGACCCGCCGAGCCGCGCACCCGCCGCAACGGTCAGCCCCGAAGAGGCCGCTAGCGATCCGTTCACGATCAACGAACCGCCGTTCACCGTCGTCGTCCCACGGAAGGTGTTTATGCCGCTCAGGGTCGTGGTCCCGCTTTCATGCAGGATCGCTCCAGTGCCGGTAATCGTTGCGCCAACCGTATAATTCGAAGCGGTATGGTTGAACACGAGCCGCCCGGAGCCGCGTCCGAGGCGGATTTCCGCCACCTCGATGAAGCCGGGAGCGCGGGCGACTGCTCCTGCCGCTGCACCGATATTGACGGTCCCGGTCGAGCCGGCACTGTTGGCGATGACAAGCATGCCGCGGCCGTCATCGATACGCACGGTGCCGCCATTGTCGATCGTTGCTTCGGCGACGCCGAGATTCCCGACCATCAGGTAGGTGGTGCCGAGCCACTGGGAATTCGCGCCCGTCACTCTCAAATCGCCGCGAGAGCCAGCTTGCCAGGCGAGGATGCCCTGGTTCGTCTGGACAACAGCTCCGTTCGAGACGAGGCCACTGCCCTGGCCGCTCATGCCAAAGACCGAATAGCCCCCGACCTTCAGCTTTGTGCCGGCGCCATCGATGGTGAGCGAACCCCGGCCGGACGCAAACTCGCCGAAATTCGTATTGACCGTTACCGCAGCCGAACTGCCATTGGAGATAACGATATCGCCGCGTCCCGCGTAGCCACCCATCAACGTGCCGCGGATATTCCAGGTAGCGCCGCTGACGGTGACCGCGCCCACACCCGTCGCGTTGTAGCCGGCGGTGATCGCACGGTCATCGGCCTTGGCGCCGGCGAGAACCTGATAGGTGCCTTGCCCGGATTCGCCGACGATATGGCCGTTGCCATTATACCAGGTGGTCCCTGCTCCCGAGAGCGTGATCGTTCCGGCAGAGCCGGCGAAGGAGCCGGTCGTCACGAAAGCCGCAAAATTTGCCGCCGCACCGCCCGAAGCGGCGAAGCTGCCCTGGCCCCTGTAGCCGGCATAGAGGTAGTCGCCGGACCAGGCCCCGCCGATCAGGTTGGCCGATCCCACCTCTCCGGCGAGGTTTGCGACGGTCGTTGCGGCCGCGGTGAGCGAGCCGCCGGGCGACACCGTCAGCGATGATGTCATGCCGATCGCGCCAATGTGCAGCAGGTTTGCGGACGCCCCGGCAGCAGTAATGGACGGCGCAATCAGCGAGCCAGAGCCGATGGTCACTGTCGTAGCGCCAGTTGGAACGGCCCCCAGCGACCAGTTCGACGCTGTATGCCAGTCGGGAGAAGCGCCTTGCCATGCTGTTTGAGCCAGTGACGGCGTCACGCCAAGCGCAAACCAACTCACCGTCGACAAGGCCGCCAGCCCCGTGATGGCACGAGGATAACTTCGTAGCGGCCGCATGCGCCCCCCTGGGTCTTCAACGCCCAATAGCAAATGCATTCCGCAAGGGAATTCATAAAATTGTCAAGAAATTAGTAACCTATTTCATTCGGGAATTTGAACAGCCATTCACATCACATGGCCGCATCGAGTCGAAAGCGTCCGGCGCCCGGAATATTTCGAATCCTGATAAATAATCGACACGCACAATTACGGCACGTTCTCCGACGAAAATATATCAACCGCGAATTGTGATGTTATTTCGCACTCTCGGTGATCTTATAGCGTAGATAAACCTGCATACGGCGCATAAATTTACCACTGAAGCGTCGCCATGATCGCCATGCTCGGGAGTGGCGGGGTCTGACCGACTTCCTGGAAAGCGCTCAGCGGCGGCACCTTTACTAACCAGCCCACCCTAAGCAGATCTTCGAGAACCTCTCCCAAAGCGCAGCACGCCGCTCCCGACTGGTTGGCCCTGGGTCAAGACCGCAGAGCATTTGCCAACGAGCGCTTCACTGCCCGGCTGCTTGCGGAGGCGCGTCGATTGCGCGCCATCTCAGGATCATTGGTGCACGGCCTCAACAGCGGGAGCGGAATGCGCCTTCCATGCCGCGCAGAGACGAGAAAGGGCGTGCGCAGTGATGCACACGCCCCTTTTGGCAAACAGGGGCTCGCCGGGGCAACTCTCACAGAGGCTTGGACGCCGAAGCCGCCCCTGTACGACCAGATGCAAGCCGAGACCCGCGTCGTCCGACTGCCGGGATCGAGACACGATCTCGATCCGCATCCACCATCTTGGCTTCACCGCATCCCCTCAACCGGAAGGGATGCGGCAAGCCGCCCGGATCAGGCCGTGGCGTAGCCGACCGTGCCCTTGATCTCGAGGAATTCCTCGAGGCCGAAATCGGCATATTCACGGCCATTGCCCGATTGCTTGTAGCCACCGAAGGGGGCGCCAGCATCCCAGGCCGGGTAGTTGATGTAGACATTGCCGCTGCGCATCTGCGCCGCGACCTTGCGGGCACGTTCCAGCGAACCGGACTGGACATAGGACGCAAGCCCGTAAGGCGTGTCATTGGCGCGGGTGACGACCTCCTCTTCCGTCCGATAGGGCAGAATCGAGAGCACCGGCCCAAAGATCTCTTCGCGCGCGATCGTCATGTCGTCCGTGACATTGGCGAACACGGTCGGGCGGACGAAATAGCCGCGATTGAGCCCCTCGGGGCGACCCGGACCGCCGGTGACGAGATCGGCGCCATCCTTGATGCCGGCCTCGATCAGTGCCTGGATCTTGTTGTACTGCGTCTCGCTGACGACCGGCCCGAGCCAGGTGCCTTCCGCCGAAGCAGCGCCGACCTTGAGCGGCTCGGCCGTTGCCTTGGCGATTGCGACCGCCTTGTCATGCAGCTCCGCCGGCACGAACATCCGGGTCGGCGCGTTGCAAGACTGGCCGCTGTTGCGCATCACGCTCTCGACGCCGAGCTTCACCGCATAGCTCAGATCGGCATCGTCGAGGATGATGTTCGCCGACTTGCCGCCGAGTTCCTGATGCACGCGCTTGACGGTGTCGGCTGCCGCCTTGGCGACCAGAATGCCGGCGCGGGTCGAGCCGGTGAACGAGACCATATCGACCTGCGGATGGCGCGAAATCGCCTCGCCGACCGTCGGGCCATCGCCATTGACGAGATTGAACACGCCCTTCGGCACGCCCGCCTCGTGCATGACCTCCGCGAAGATGATCGCGTTCATCGGGGCGATCTCGCTTGGCTTCAGCACCATGGTGCAGCCCGCCGCGAGAGCCGGCGCGACCTTGCACATGATCTGGTTCAGCGGCCAGTTCCAGGGCGTGATCATGCCGACGACGCCGATCGGCTCCTTGGCGATCAGCGTCGTGCCGCGCAGCTCCTCGAACTCGAAGCTCTCGAGCGTCTCGATCATCTTGGCGAGATGCGCGGTGCCCATTCCGGCCTGTGCACGATGCGCCAGATCCTTCGGCGCACCCATCTCCTGCGACAGCGCGTCCGCGATATCGGCATAGCGCGCCTTGTAGGCCTCGAGCAGGCGGCGCATCAGGGCGAGGCGTTCCGCCTTCGACGTCGCGGCAAAGGCCGGGAAGGCGGCGCGTGCAGCAGCGACCGCCTTGTCGACGTCGGCCTCGGTGCCGAGCGCGATGGTGGCAAAGGCCTCCTCGGTCGAGGGGTCGATGACCTCGAGGGTCTTGTTGCCCATCGGCTGGACCCATTGGCCATCGATGTAGAATTGCAGGGCATGCGACATGGTGCGGTCTCCGGCGGCTGGGCTTTGGGGGGAGTAATGCTCGTCCCTGAACAGGCGATGTCCGGGGAACGGCAGCGAGGCGGCCGCAGCCCCTGAAGCTGGCGACCGTGATTGGCGGCGAACCCGGCCAGCGCGCATCGCCCTCGCGAGCGGCTCGTCCAGCTCCACCTGACGGAATGTTTGGCGCTATGGCAGCATGGATATTACGATAGGCGGGCGTCACGCGCTTGTCACCGTCACCGGCCGGGCCTGGCTGGAATGACCGTCATGCACGCCAGGCGGCCGGAGCTTGCGGCCGATTGGCAGGGGCAATCCGCTTCTGCTGCGCGACCGCTCAGCGTCGCCTCCCGGCTTGACCTTCATCACCGTGTGAACAGCGCCGTTGCGGTCAACGTCCCAGGCCAGCCGCAGGTCATGCCCACCTCATTGCCTATTCTCTATGCGCAATCGGCACGACACAAATCCGTGACCGCCCTGGTTCACAGCCCTGCCTTGCGCGCGCGCCGCTGGCGCATGGACCAATGGAATCCTACAGTTCGCCATTCCCCAAACACAGGGCAGGCGTTGCAGATCGATGGACAAGCGTGTCGAGACCGATGAGCAGAAGCCGGCTCTGTCGGAAGCGGATATCCGCTCCATCATCATTGGCATCATGCTCGCCATGTTCCTGGCCGCGCTGGACCAGACTATTGTCGCCACCGCCATGCCGACGATCGGGCGCGAGCTCGGCGACGTTACGCATCTGCCCTGGGTCGTGACCTCCTATCTGCTGGCTTCGACCGCGGTGACGCCGCTCTACGGCAAGGTCGCCGACATCCATGGGCGGCGGGTAACGCTGCTCGCCGGCATCGTGATCTTCATCGTCGGCTCGGTTGCCTGCGCACTGGCATCGTCCCTCTGGCTGTTGGTGGTGGCGCGCTTCGTCCAGGGGCTCGGTGGCGGCGGGCTGATCTCGATGGCGCAGACCATCATCGGCGACATGGTGCCGCCGAAGGAGCGCGGCAAATATCAGGTCTATATCGCCAGCGTCTTCTTCTCCTCCTCGCTGCTCGGACCGGTGCTCGGCGGGGTGATCTCCGAGGCGCTGCATTGGTCGGTGATCTTCTGGATCAACCTGCCGCTCGGGCTCTTCGCCTACCTGATGACCGACAAGGCGCTGAAGCGCCTGCCGCGGCATGAGCGACCGCACAAACTCGATTTCCTCGGCGCCGGGCTGATGACGAGCGCAACGGTGACGCTGCTGCTCGCGCTCTCCTGGGGTGGCGTGCATTATCCATGGGCCTCGGCGCCGATCCTCGGGCTGGTCGGCCTGTCGGCACTGCTCTGGATCGCATTCGCCATGCGTCTCAAGACCGCAGAGGAGCCGCTGATCCCGCTCGCGATCCTGGCCAATCCGGTGGTGCGGATGGGCACGATCGCCGCCGGCTTCGGCATGGGCACCTTCATCGGGCTCACCATCTATCTGCCGCTCTATTTCGAGACGGTCGCCGGGCTCTCGGCCGCCAATTCCGGCATGGGATTGATCCCGCTGACCTGCGGCACCGTCATCGGCGCGACCGCATCGGGACGGGCAATGACCCTCCTCAAGCACTACAAGCGCGTACCGGTTGCAGGACTTTGCATCGCCCTGATCGGTACCGCATTGCTGATCGCCTTCGCCGGCCGGATGTCGCTCATCCCCTTCGGTATCGTGCTGGCGGTAATCAGCCTCGGCTTCGGCACCTTGCTGCCGGTCGCCACCGTCTCGATCCAGAATGCCGTCCAGCCGCACCAGCTCGGCACGACGACGGCGACGGCGAACTTCTTTCGCCAGATCGGCGGGGCGCTGATCGTCGCCGTATTCGGAGCGATCGTCCTCGGCGGCATCGGGGCAGGCTCGGGTGTTACGGCCGAGACCCTACGGAGCGGAACGGCGGACCGCGCCACCATGATCATGCTGTTCCAATATGTCTTCGCAGCGACGTTCGCGGGCTTTGCACTGGCCCTGTTCTTCCTGTTCAGGATGAAGGAAATGCCGCTGCGCGGCCGCGCCATCGAGGCTGCGAAGGAAATCGCAGGCGAATAGGGCGGGACAAGCATCCTCGTCCGCGTTTGACGAGCATCAAACCGGCGGGGTTGCCGGCAGGCTAAACCGGAGCGCAATCTCGCATTGCCGCAACTCTGTCACAGCCGCGCGGCAGGTTGAGTTTGCCCGCCAAAGGAGAGCCCCATGTCCGATCTCGTCGTCATCGTATACCCGACCGAGGCCAAGGCCGAGGAGATGCGCCAGAAAGTCATCTCCCTGCAGAAGGAATACCTGATCGAGCTCGGCGACGCGGCGATCGCGGTCATGCATGAGGGCGGCAAGATCAAGCTGAACCAGCTCATGAACACCACCGCGCTCGGGGCGGTCTCGGGCAGCTTCTGGGGCCTGCTGATCGGCGCGATCTTCCTGATGCCGGTGTTCGGCGCTGCGATCGGCGCTGCGTCCGGCGCACTCGGTGGTGCGTTGACCGATTACGGCGTCAATGACGGTTTCATGAAAGAACTCTCGACCAGTCTGCAGCCGGGCAACGCCGCGCTCTTCCTGCTGATCCGCAAGATGACCGGCGACAAGGTGCTGGAAGCGATCAAGGGCACGGGTGGCGTGGTGCTGAAGACATCGCTCGACCACACCCGCGAACAAGCCCTGCGCGACGCGATCTCGGCTTCGCCTGGGGCGGTCGAACATCCTTCGACGCCCGGCGCGACAGCAACCCCGACGGCCGGCGAAGCACCCTCGCCCGTGGGCTGAAACACACCCTTGAGACCACGTCATCCCGGGCAGCCAGAGCGAGGCCCGGGATCCATTCGTTACCGCTGACGAGACCCCGGCTGCGCTATGCCTCTGCCGGGGTCTCAGCGCGTATCAGTCCCGCAGCAGCTCGTTGATTCCGGTCTTGGCGCGGGTCTGGGCATCGACCGTCTTGACGATCACGGCGCAGTAGAGCGAGGGGCCCGGTGTGCCGTCATTCAGCGGTTTGCCGGGAAGCGACCCGGACACCACCACCGAATAGGGCGGCACCTTGCCGATATGGACCTGACCGGTGGCGCGATCGATGATCTTGGTCGAGGCCGAGATGAAGACGCCCATCGAGATCACCGAACCCTCGCCCACGATCACGCCCTCGACCACCTCGGAGCGGGCGCCGACGAAGCAGTTGTCCTCGATGATGGTCGGGTTGGCCTGAAGCGGCTCGAGCACACCACCGATGCCGACGCCGCCGGACAGGTGCACGTTCTTGCCGATCTGCGCGCAGGAGCCGACGGTCGCCCAGGTGTCGACCATGGTGCCTGAATCGACATAGGCGCCGATATTCACATATGACGGCATCAGCACGACGTTCGGCGCGATGAAGGCGCCGCGGCGCACGGCGGCCGGCGGCACGACGCGGAAACCGGCGGCGCGGAAGCGATTCTCGCCCCAGCCCTCGAATTTCGAGGGAACCTTGTCCCAGAACACCCCCTCGCCCGGGCCCCCTGCGATGATCTTGTTGTCGTTGAGACGGAAGGAGAGCAGCACGGCCTTCTTGAGCCACTGATGCGTCACCCATTCGCCGCCCAGTTTTTCGGCAACGCGGGCCTGGCCGGAATCGATCATCTCGATGGCCTGCTCGACGGCATCGCGCACCGCCCCTTTGGTGCTGACGCCGATCTCTGCCCGGTTTTCCCAGGCGGCATCGATGGTGGCGGCGAGATCGGTCAGGCTCATCGTCGGTCTCCGTTCAGAATGCGCCGGAGCGATGGCGGATCAAGACAGCGGCGTCAAGGAGAAGCGCGGCGCGCCGCCGACTTCTCGTCCGCACGTGCCGACGCCGGCCGCCTGGCATTGACTGTACCAAGGCATCATGAATCCGACGCCGCAGGAACGCCCCAATTGCCCCCCCAAGGTCATCGACCTGGGCAGGGAATCTCGGAATCATGAATGCGATGAAGCCTTCTCTTTCAAGACGAGCTGCGACCGCGATCGCCTTGTCGGCCACGATCATGGGCGCAGCTCCCAAGGCCGTGGCGCAGGCCCAACGCGACGTCGATTGGACCACGCAGAAATGCGTTCGGTACAAGGAGGCCTATGGTGCGGCCATCGCCAAGCGGGGAAAGACAGGACTGAGCGACGAGTTCCTCGCGCGGCACGATGCCTTCCTCGCGACCAACTGCACGGCGCAGGCAGACGTCTGCCCACGCAGCGGAAAGGAGCTTGAGCTGGCTAATATCCTTGTTCTGATGTCCCTCAACGGAGGACTCTCGAGCACATTCCTGCCCTTCGCCTGTCGAAAGCCGACATAGGCCGTCTGCGCCCGCCCCCTTGATGTGCCGGAAGACGTTCGGTCTATTCCTCGCCTCTGCCGCCTTCCACTACTGAAGAGCGACGTCCACGCCTCGTTCGCAAGGAGCGGCCATGCGCCTCTGGATCAGGAACCCGCTCGGCATCGTCGCCGAGGACGCCGGCGGCGGCGTGGTGGTCGAGCATGGCGCCATCGTCGAACTGCTGGCCGCCGGCAGCGCTCCGGCACAGCCGGTCGACGAGACATTCGATGCCTCCGATCATGTCGTGCTGCCCGGGCTGATCAACACGCATCACCATTTCTACCAGACGCTGACACGCGCCCATCCGGCCGCGATCGACCGTGAGCTCTTTCCCTGGTTGAAGGCGCTCTACCCACTCTGGGCCCGGCTGACGCCCGACGATCTCAGGCTCGCAGTGCGGGTCGCACTCACTGAATTGCTGCTCTCCGGCTGTACCACAGCGGCAGATCACCATTATCTCTTCCCCAAAGGGCTGGAGAGCGCGGTCGATATCGCGGTCGACGAGGCGCGCGCGCTCAGCATCCGCATGACTGTCTCACGCGGCTCGATGAATCTGTCGCAGAAGGATGGTGGGCTGCCGCCGGATGCTGTGGTGCAGGACGAGGAGACGATCCTGGCCGACAGTGAGCGCGTGCTCTCGCTGTTCCATGATCCAAAGCCAGGCAGCATGATCCAGATCGCGCTGGCGCCCTGCTCTCCCTTCTCGGTCACGCCTGCGCTGATGGCGAAATCGGCTGAACTCGCCGCGCGTTTCGATGCTCCGCTGCACACCCATCTCGCCGAGACGCAGGATGAGGAGGCCTATTGCCTCCAGGTCTACGGCAAGCGCCCGCTCGACCTTCTGGAGGATGCCGGCTGGATGCGGCCGAAGACCTGGCTGGCGCATGGCATCCATTTCTCCTGCGAGGAATGCGAGCGGCTGGGCCGGGCCGGCGTCGGCATCTGCCATTGCCCGACCTCGAACGGCGTGCTCGCCTCCGGTTTCTGCCAGACACGCGAACTCGAGGCCGGCGGCTCGCCGCTCGGCCTCGGCGTCGACGGCTCAGCCTCCAATGACGGCTCGAACCTGATGGAAGAGCTGCGCCACGCCCTGCTGATCAACCGGTTGCACTACAAGAGTGCCAGCGCCGTGACTGCGCGCGACGTGATCCGCTG
The DNA here is from genome assembly GCF_052115465.1 of Allobosea sp. 2RAB26. NCBI lineage: Bacteria > Pseudomonadati > Pseudomonadota > Alphaproteobacteria > Hyphomicrobiales > Alloboseaceae > Allobosea > Allobosea sp. 2RAB26. The sequence continues at coordinate 428,759 of NZ_JBFRGS010000006.1, forward strand.
GGCGACGGAAGGCTCGGCACGATGCCTCGGGCGCTCCGATATCGGGCGGATCGCGCCCGGCATGCAGGCGGATCTGGCACTGTACCGGCTCGACGAGCTGCGCTTCTCCGGCGCGCATGATCCCGTCGCAGCGCTGGTGCTGTGCGGCGCGAACCGGGCCGATCGTGTCATGGTCGCGGGGCGTTGGCGGGTTGTCGACGGTGCCGTGCCCGGACTGGACATCGCCGCGCTGCGGCGGATGCACAGCGCAGCTGCGATGCGCTACGCGTAAAACATCGACCCGAAAAGTGGATTGCGGTTTTCGGGAAAGCCGATGCAAACACAAAGGGTTAGATCGTCGGACCGGATCCGACTTCCGGTCAGACGATCTAAGCCCCCGTTCGCGCCTCAGCGTGTCGCGACGATGAACAGCCGCGGGAAGGGCAGCAGCACGGTGCCATCCGGCATCGCGGGGTAAGCCTGCGCAATGAGACCCTGATAGCGTGCGAGGAAGGCTTCGCGCTCGGCCTCGTCGAGCAGATCGAGCAGCGGACGCAAGGCGGCGCCCTTGAACCACTCGACCACCGCCGAAGCCCCGCCGGCGAGCGGATGATGATAGGTCGTGCGCCAGATATCGAGCCTTGTCGTGCCGCCGCGCAGCGCCCGATAATACCAGTCAGCGCCATGGCGCGCCGCGCGCGTCTGCAGCGCTGGGGCGAGCTTGCCGGCCCAGGTCCCGTCAGCGGCAACCTCACGCATCAGCACATGGGCCGGTTCGTCGAGATTATCCGGCATCTGCACGGCGAGCGTGCCGCCCGGCGCAAGCTTGGCCATGAGTGATGGCATCAGGACTTCGTGATCGGGCAGCCATTGCAGCACGGCGTTCGACAGGATCACGTCATAGGGGGCGGCCGGCTGCCATGAGGCGATATCGGCAACCTCGAACTGGATCGCGGGCAGGCGCTTGCGGGCGGCCGCGATCATGTCGGAAGAGCTATCCATCCCGCTGATCGCGGCGTCCGGGAAACGCGCCAGCAGAAGTTCGGTCGAGTTGCCGGGACCGCAACCGATATCGACCGCGCTTGCCACGGCGTCCGTCGGGACCTGGGCAAGCAGATCGCGAACCGGGCGGGTCCGCTCATCCTCGAATTTCGTGTACTGCCGTGCCGACCAGGTCATACCGATCTCCATATCCTCATGAGCCGGAAGGCCCGCAATCAGAGCAGTTTTGCCAGATACTGCCCGTAGCTCGATTTGCCCGTCAGCTTCGCCAGTTCAGCCAGCTGCCCTTCATGGGACCCTCTGCGCCATCAACGCGGCCACGACCTCTCGCATGCGTTCCTGCCACGGCTTTGCGCGATAGCCAAAGATCGCGGCGAACCGGGCGGAATCAAGCACCGAATTGGCGGGACGGCGCGCCGGTGTCGGGAATTCCGCAGTCGTGATCGCGTCCACGATCGGGCTCCGCCCGGTGAAACGGGCCTGCTCGGCAATGATGGCGCTGGCGAAGCCATGCCAGGTCGTCTCGCCCTGCCCGGCAACATGGTAGGTGCCCCAGGGCTCGGCGCCGCCCATCAGTGCAGCGCGGACGGCGAGGATCGCCTCGGCAAGGTCGCGTGTCGCGGTTGGAGAACCGCGTTGGTCGGCGACAACGCGCAGGACATCGCGTTCTGCGGCAAGCCGCAGCATGGTCTTCAGGAAGTTTGCGCCATGGACGCCGTAGACCCAGGCGGTGCGCAGGATGACATGGTGCGGCTGCAGGGCCCGGATGCAGACCTCTCCTTCGCTCTTGCTCGCACCATAGGCACCGAGCGGCGCGACAGGGTCGCTCTCGACATAAGGCCCGGGTTTGCTGCCGTCGAAGACGTAGTCCGTCGAAACATGGAGGAGCGGAATGCGGGCTTCGGCCGTCGCCTCGGCAAGAATGGCGGGCCCTTCCGCATTGGCGGAGAAGGCAGCGACCGTCTCGCTCTCGGCCCGGTCCACCGCCGTAAAGGCCGCAGCATTGACCACGAGGCCGGGGCGATGGGCCTTCAAGGCCCTTGCCACAGCCGCACGGTCCGTGATGTCGCCGTCAGCCCGCGCCAGCCCGACGAGCGGAACGCCACGCTCATGCGCCAGCGCCGTCAACTCGCGGCCAAGCTGACCGCCGGCGCCAAAAAGCAGGATCGGCGCTTCGTTCACGAGAGGCCGAGCCTCTCGCCGCGATAAAGCCCGTTGCGGATGCGGCCCCACCAATCCGGATTGGCGAGATACCAGCGAACGGTCTTCTCCAGCCCGCTCTCAAAGCTCTCCTGCGGGCTCCAGCCGAGCTCGCGGGCGATCTTTGAAGCGTCGATCGCATAGCGACGGTCATGGCCGGGCCGGTCGGCGACAAACCGGATCAGGGTGTCGCGCGGGCCGATAGCGGTGTCGGGGGCGAGGCTGTCGACCATGCCGCAGATCGCGCGCACTACATCGAGATTGGTGCGCTCAGCATTGCCACCGACATTATAGCTCTCGCCGGGGCGTCCGGTTACCGCGATCAGGCAAAGCGCGCGTGCATGATCCTCGACATGGAGCCAGTCGCGTACCTGACCGCCATCGCCGTAAACCGGCAATTCCTTGCCCTCAAGCGCGTTCAGGATGACGAGCGGGATCAGCTTCTCGGGGAAGTGATAGGGGCCGTAATTGTTCGAGCAGTTGGAGAGCACGACAGGCAGCCCATAGGTGTGGTGCCAGGCACGCACGAGATGGTCGGAAGCGGCCTTCGACGCAGAATAGGGCGAGGTCGGCTGATAGGGTGTCGTCTCGCTGAACAGACCTTCCGCGCCAAGCGAGCCGAAGACCTCGTCGGTCGAGACATGGTGGAAACGAAAGCTGGCCTTCGCGTCCTGCGGCAGGGCTCGCCAATGGTCGAGCGCCGCCTGGAGCAACACGAAGGTTCCGACGACATTGGTCTGGATGAAGGCGCCCGGCCCATCGATCGAACGGTCGACATGGCTTTCCGCCGCAAGGTGCATCACGATATCGGGCCGGAATGACGCAAAGGCCTCGCGCATCGCGGCGAGATCTCCGATATCCGCCTGCAGAAAGGCGTAGCGCGGATTGGTCTCGACCGGCTTCAGATTGTCGAGATTGCCCGCATAGGTCAGCTTGTCGACAACCAGCACGTGATGCGGCGTCTCGGCGACCAGATGCCGGACCACGGCCGAGCCGATGAAGCCAGCGCCGCCGGTGACGAGAAACCGCGTCATTCAGGCGCCCTCATAGACGAAGGGGCTGGCAAAACCGGCAAAACCGGGCAGTTTCGTGTCCTTCTCGGACAGTGTCGCGGCCCCGGCGACCACTGGCCAGTCGATGGCTAGCGCCGGATCGGCCCAGAACAATCCGCCCTCGCTCTGCGGCGCATAGGGCGCGTCGACCTTGTAAGCGACCTCGGTGCCGGGCTCGAGCGTGCAGAAACCGTGGGCAAAGCCGCAGGGCACGAAAAGCTGCTCGGCACCGTCCGCATCGAGCAGCGCACCGCACCAGCGCCCGTAATGCGGCGAGCCGCGCCGGAGGTCGACTGCGACGTCGAAGATCGCGCCCTTGAGCACGCGCACGAGCTTGGCCTGGGCAGCGGGCGCAGTCTGATAATGCAGGCCTCGTACGGTGCCGACCTGCGCCGAAAGCGACTGGTTGTCCTGCACGAAATCCGGCGCGATCCCAGCTGCCGCGAAAAGCTCGCGGCTATAGGTTTCCATGAAGTAGCCGCGGTCATCGCCGAAACGTCGCGGCCGGACCAGCACGGGACCAGGAATGGCGAGAGGCGCGAAGGTAAAATTGGACATGGGGTCTCCTGCCTGGCCGCAGGTAGTCTTGCCGCCGGCCTCCTGTCAACGACGCGCAGCCGCCGCCTCGGTGACATCATCAGGCGAAAATTCGCGCAGCTCGGGCAGCCGCGCATGGATCCGCCGCAACAGGGCGGTCAGCCCGGCAATCTCCTCGGCGGAGAAATCGGCCAGGATCAGGTTCTCGCGCTGGAGGGCAACCGCGATCAGGCGGTCATGCAGCTCGTAGCCACTCTGCGTCAGCTGCAGAACCTGCCGGCGCGCATCGCGGCTATCCGCATGTTCGCGGACATGACCGGCCGAAACCAGCGCCGCCACGGCGCGGCTGACCGCCCCCTTGTCGAGGCTGATGACCTCGCAGATGCGCTGCGCCACGATACAAGGCTCGATCGCGAGCTGCGAGATGATGCGCCATTCCGTGACGCCGACGCCGAACAGATCGAGATAGAGGCGGGACGAACTGCGCGACCAGGTGTTCGAGATCGTCGTCAGGAAATAGGGCAGGTAACCCGCAAGGTTGAGCACCTCCCGGTCCCTGTCCCCACCCTCGGCCTTGCGGCGCCTCGTCGAAACCATGCTGCGCCCGCGATCGATCCCTGGAGGGCCCACCAAATCCGGGATGGCGGCGTTCGGCAAGTGGAGTCTGCCGCAGACTATTCCGGCAACGGAACCGCGAGCCCGACCTTGACGCGGTCCATCGCAACGAAGGTGCGGAACTTCCTGACATTGTTGTTGCCGAAGAAGAGCCGGCGCGTCAGCGCCTCATAGGCCGCCATGCTCGGCACCAGGATGACGAGCACAAAATCCGCTTCGCCAGTGACGTAGTAACATTGCTGCACCTCGGGTGCCGCGGTGAACTCCTGCTTGGCGGCGTCGATCAGGTCGGCACGCTCGCTTTCCAGCTCCACCTCGACGAAGATGGTGATCGCCTGTCCGAGCCGGGCAGGATCGACGAGCGCGACATTGGCCTGGATGACACCCGTCTCCTCCATGCGCTTGATCCGGCGCTGGACGGCGGGCGCGGACAGGTTGACCGCTTCGCCGATCACACGCTGCGGCGTCGTGTTGTCGCGCTGCAGGATGCGCAGGATCGCGAGGTCGAAACTGTCCAGCGTGACTGCTGGCGAAGGGGATCGGGTCAAGAGGAGCGCCCAACGAAACAAACTTGCATTTCAGGGGACCAAACACAGCGGTCTTTTCGCCATGATTGCAATATCCATTCGTTGTACCAGCGCGCAGGAGCGGCGATGTTTCTTCCCAACCACCACCCCGACCGTCGCAAGCCGCTCGATCCGATCGATGCCGAGACCCTGAGCATCGCCGCGGCCGCCGATGTCGAGCGCTATCTGAGCTATCGCGAGAACCACGTCGAGACACCGCTGCATGCCCTGCCAGCCATGGCCGCCGAGCTCGGGGTCCGTGCGATCCACGTCAAGGACGAAGGCCATCGCCTCGGCCTTGGCAGCTTCAAGGCACTTGGCGGCGCCTATGCCGTCTTCCGGCTGGTGCTGGAGGAGGCGAGCAGGAAGCTCGGGCGGCCAGTCGATATCGCCGAGCTGAACAGCCCCGAGGTCCGGGCCGTAGCGGCGGGGATGACGGTCGCCTGCGCCACTGACGGCAATCACGGCCGTTCGGTCGCACAGGGCGCCCAGCTCACCGGGGCGAGGGCCGCGATCTTCGTGCATGTCCGAGTCAGCGACGAACGTGTCGCGGCGATCGCCCGCTTCGGCGCGACGATGATCCGGGTCGAGGGCACCTATGACGACTCGGTCACGGAAGCCGCCCGCGTCGCGGAGAAGGAGGGCTGGACAGTCGTCTCCGATACCTCCTGGCCAGGCTATGAACGCATCCCCGGGCTGGTGATGCAGGGCTATACCGTGATCATCCGCGAAGCACTGCGTGAACTCGCCGAGCCGCCCACGCATGTCTTCGTGCAGGCAGGCGTCGGCGGCATTGCCGCTGCGGCTGCGGGCTATCTCGCCAATGCCCTCGGCGACCAGCGTCCCGTCTTTGTGGTGGTCGACCCTGCGCGCGCGGCCTGCATCTTCGAGACGGCGAAGGCCGGCCATCCGGTCAAAGTCGTCCATGGCGAACCGACCGTGATGGCGATGCTCGAATGCTACGAGCCCTCGCCTATCGCCTGGCGTGTCCTGTCTCGCGTCGCCGACGGCTTCATGACCGTCGAGGACGAGGATGCCATCGCGGTGATGAACCGGCTGGCGCGCCCCGCCGGCAAGGACCCCGCCATCGTCTCCGGCGAAAGCGGTGGTGTCGGCCTGGCCGGCGTCATCCGGGTTGCGGCTGATCCCACCGTCAGGAAGCAGCTTGGCCTCGACGCGACCTCCCGCGTTCTCGTCATCAATACCGAGGGCGCGACCGATCCCGAACGCTATGCCGAACTGACCGGCCTGCCGGCACGAGCCGCCCAGTAATGCGACGATGAACGCGCGCATCGCCATCGAGGCCGGAAAGGCGCCGGGACGGGCGGAGCAGGCCGCGACCCGCATCGCCTTCTTCGTTGCCGGGCTCGGCATCGCCGCATGGGCACCCCTGGTGCCCTATGCCAAGCTGCGCATGGCTCTCGACGATGGCGCGCTCGGATTGCTGCTGCTCTACCTCGGCGCCGGCTCGATCCTGGCCATGCCGCTATCGGGTGCGCTGGCTTCGCGGTTCGGTTGCCGCCGCGTGCTGATTAGCGCGGTGCTGCTCGTCGCTTTCATGCTCCCGGCTCTCGCGACCGCCGCGCACCTGCCGCTGCTCGGCCTGGCACTGTTCGTCTTCGGAGCCGGAATCGGTTCGCTGGATTGCGTCATCAACATCCAGGCCGTGATCGTCGAGCGAGCCAGCGGGCGCAGCATGATGTCCGGCTTTCACGGTCTCTTCAGTCTCGGCGGCATCGCCGGAGCGGCCGGGGCCAGCGGGCTCCTGATGCTGGGTGCGACGCCGCTCCTCGCCACGCTCGTCGTCGTCGCGATCCTCCTTGCCGCGATGGCCTGGGCGGCCTCGGGGCTCCTGCCCTATGCCGGCAAGGGCGAAGGCCCGGCCTTCGCCATTCCGCACGGCATCGTGCTCTTCATCGGCGTGCTCTGCTTCGTCGTCTTCCTGGCCGAGGGCGCCATGCTCGACTGGAGTGCCGTCTTCCTGACCGATCTGCGCCGGGTCGATGCCGCTTATGCGGGACTTGGCTATGCGGCCTTCGCCAGCACCATGACGATCGGCCGGCTGACCGGCGACCGCTTCGTACAGCGCCTCGGCCCCCAGCGCATCATCATCTGGGGCGGCCTCTGCGCAGCGGCAGGTCTCGTGCTCGCAACGCTTGCACCATCCTGGCTGGCAGGCCTCGCCGGCTTTGCGCTCGTCGGGGCGGGCTGCTCGAATATCGTGCCGGTTCTCTACACGGCGATCGGCCGACAGAACGCGATGCCCGAGCATATCGCCGTGCCCGCGATCTCGACACTGGGCTATGCCGGCATCCTTGTCGGCCCCGCGGCAATCGGTGCCATCGCCCAAGTCGCGAGCCTGCCCATTGCCTTCCTGGTCGTCGCGACGCTGCTCATCGGCGTCGCAGCCAGCGCTCCGCGGTTGCGCACATGAGTTTCGCATCCCTCGCAGCGCCGCAAAGCGCGCCCGTTGGAGGCAGACCATGACTGCGCTCTCGACGAGTCCGGTTCATCATCCCGTTTGGCAAGGCACGCAAATGAGTACGGCATCAGAGCTGACGCGAACCATGGACCTGATCTACCAGACTCATTCGCCCTATGCGCGCAAGGTCCTGGTCTTGGCCCATGAAGCGGGTCTCGCCGGACAGCTGCGCGTCGTCCACCAGGAGACGAGCCCGACCAACCGGAACGACGATGTCTTCGCGGTCAACCCGCTCGGCAAGGTTCCCGTCCTCGTCCTCCCCGATGGCGAGGCGATCTTCGATTCGATCGTGATCTGCGACTATCTCGCGAGCCTCGACGGCGGCAGCCGGCTCATTCCGCAGGGTGGGCGGGCAAGATGGTCCGCGCTTCGCCTGCAGGCGCTCGCCCAGGGACTGTGCGACGCTGGCATTGCGCTGCGCTGGGAAACCGTACGCCGTCCCGAGGCCCTGCGGTATGCGCCCCTGGCGGAGGGAATGACGGCGAAACTCGTCGAATCCTACGATTATCTCGAACGCGAGGCGGATTTCGACGCGCCACTCCATGTCGGCCATATCGCGCTTGCGACCGCCCTTTCATGGCTGGAATTCCGCGCGCTGCCCGCCTTCGAGCCTGGCCGGCCACGGCTGGCCCACTGGTATCGCTCCTTCTCGGAACGCCCCTCGATGCGCGCCACGCTCTATGACGGCGAGACGCATGACTGATCGCCAGGCCAGTTCGCCCGGCGGCCGCCCCCCGGCTTCACGATGGTGGAGAGAGACATGACCACGCTCGACCCGAACGCCCTCGAACGCGAGATGACGGGGTGGCGGCGTGACCTACACGCCCATCCCGAATTCGGCTTCGAGGAGAAGCGAACCTCCGCCTTCGTCGCGGCCAAGCTCAGGGAGTTCGGCCTCGACGATGTGGCCGAGGGCATCGGGGGCACCGGTGTCGTCGGCACGCTGAAGCGCGGCAGCGGCAACCGCGCCATCGCGCTTCGGGCGGATATGGACGCGCTGCGCATCAGCGAGCAGGCCGAGCACGCCCATCGCTCGCAAACGCCCGGCACCATGCATGCGTGCGGCCATGACGGGCATACCGCCATGCTGCTTGGTGCGGCAAAGCTGCTGGCGAGCGAGGGCGGCTTCGACGGTACCGTGCGCTTCCTCTTCCAGCCTGCCGAGGAATGGGGCAGAGGCGCGCTCGCCATGCTCTCCGACGGGCTGATGGAGCGCTTTCCCTTCGAGGAGATCTATGGGCTGCACAATGCGCCGGGGTTGCCGGTCGGTCAGTTCCAGACACGCGCCGGCTCGATCATGTCGGCGGAGGACAATTTCGAGATCGTGCTCAAGGGCATCGGTGGCCATGCGGCGCGTCCGCATGTCGGCAATGAGGTCCTGATCGCCGCCTGCGCGCTCGTCACCAGCTTCCAGACCATCGTGTCGCGGCGGCTCAGCCCGACCGATATCGGCGTCGTCTCGGTGACCGAACTCATCACCGACGGCACGCGCAACGCCCTGCCTGGCCTCGCCCGCATCCTCGGCGATGCCCGCAGCTTCCGGCCGGAGGTCAGCGCCGAGATCGAGAAGCAGATGCGCATCATCACGGACGGAACGGCGCTCGCCTATAACGTCTCGGCCGAGGTGACCTATACGCGCGAATTCGTGCCGCTGGTGAATGACGAGGCGCTGGCGGCAGAAGCCCTGACGGCCGCGAGAGGCGTGTTCGGCGCGGAGAATGTCGCCACCGCCCGCGAGCCGATGACCGGCTCGGAGGATTTCGCCCGTTTCCTCGACCATGTGCCGGGCTGCTTCGCCTTCGTCGGCAATGGCCCCTCGGCGCCCTTGCACAATCCTTGCTACGACTTCGACGACGCCGGCCTCATCCATGGCGCACGCTTCCATGCCGCAATCACGCGGCAGCGCCTGCGCCCTGCCTGACCACCGCCCGTCGCACCTGCCGCTTGCCGATCCGGAGCTCCCCCATGGCCCACTCCCTCACACCCGGCTCTACCGCCCCCTTCAGGGAGCCCGGCCCGAACCAGCCCGCCCTCGACGCCGACGCCGTCTGGGAGGCGCGCGCCGATCTCGCCGCCTGCTTCCGCATGGCGGCGCGCCATGGGCTGGAGGAAGGCATCTGCAACCATTTCTCGGCGCTGGTGCCGGGCTATGACGACCTCTTCATCGTCAACCCCTATGGCTGGGCCTTCCGCGAGTTGACGGCCTCGAAGCTGCTGATCTGCGATTTCCACGGCAACGTCGTCGCTGGCGAGGGACAGCCCGAGGCGACGGCCTTCTACATCCATGCCCGCATCCACAAGGCGCTCCCCCGCGCCAGGGTCGCCTTCCATACCCATATGCCCTACGCGACCGCGCTCTCGATGACGGAGGGCGAGCCGCTGATCTTCGCCGGCCAGACCTCGCTGAAATTCTACGGCCGGACCGCCGTAGACCACGATTACAATGGGCTTGCGCTCGACGAGAGCGAGGGCGACCGCATTGCCGGCGCCATCGGCGACGCCGACATCGTCTTCATGAAGCACCACGGCGTGATGGTGCTTGCTCCGACGATCGCCGAGGCCTGGGACGATCTCTACTATCTCGAGCGCGCCTGCGAGGTGCAGGCGCTGGCGCTCTCGACCGGGCGCAAGGTCCTGCCCGTTGCGCCCGCGATCGCCGAAGCCGCCTATCGCCAGATGCGCGAAGGCGACGCGGAATCGGCAAGGCTTCACCTCGCCTCGATCAGGCGCACCCTCGATCTCGAAGAGCCGGCCTATCGCAGCTGAGCGAAGAACGCCGGTTTCGTCCATCCATGCGTGCGGCGCGGTCCATCGACCGCATGAAACAACTCGACAAGAGCCGACAGGCGGCGCTAGCTTCCCTAGAAGGAATGTAAGGTATCCGGTGGGCCGGTACGTTGGTACTAGAGCCCAATCATAGTCGCGGGAGCTGTCACCGTGATGTCCGATGGTGCCAAGGCTGAAACTGGGGCCGCATTCAGGCCTGCAACGCGACGGCAGGAGTTCCTTGCCTTCATCGTCCTGGCGATCCTGATCTGGCCGGTCATCGCGGTCGGCGTCGTCGGCGGCTATGGTTTCCTGGTCTGGATGCTGCAATTGGTCTTCGGACCGCCCGGCCCACCACGGTGAGGGCCCGGCCATGGCAGAGCACGGGATCGATCTCGGCAGACGTGGGTTCCTGAAGGGGCTTCTTCCCTCGGAACCGGACGTCATTCGTCCACCCTGGTCCCTCGAAGAGACAATCGCGAGCGCCTGCACGGGATGCGGCGCCTGCGTCAGCGCCTGCCCGCAAGCGATCCTCAGGCTCGATGCCCGGCAGAGGCCCGAGATCGATTTCAGCTCCAGCGAATGCAGCTTATGCGGAGCCTGCGCCGCAGCCTGCCCGGAGCCGGTCTTCGATCGCGGGCGATCTGGATTCCAGCACGTTGCCGTGATCGGGGACACATGCTTTGCCGCACGCGGCATCGTTTGCCAGAGCTGCGGCGATGCCTGTCCGGAAGCGGCGATCCGTTTCCGATCGCGCCTTGGTGGCCCTGCCCTGCCTGTTCTCACCGCCACTCAGTGCACCGGCTGCGGCGCCTGCATCGCGGCCTGCCCAGCCGCCGCCATCGGAACCTGCCCCACGGCAGCGGAGGCAGCCCATGCCTGAAGCCCAAGCGGCCGGCGCCGTCCATATTTCCAGCGCCGTCGTCACGGCCTTCCCGGAGCATTGCGACGCGGTCGTGCGCCAGATCAATGCCCTGCCGGGCACCGAGGTCCATCGTGTCGAGAACGGCAAGATCGTCATCGTGATGGAAGCCGAGAGCACCGGCGAGATGGGTAGCAGGCTCACCGGCATCGCACTGATGGACGGCGTGCTTTCGGCAAACTTCGTCTTCGAACAGATCATCGCCCTCGACGACACTGGAGCTGGATCATGACCCTATCCCGTCGCGAGATGCTGAAGGCGCAGGCGGCGGGCATCGCCGCTGCCGCCGCCAATATGAGCCTTCCCGCCGAAGCACAGCCTGTCGCCGGCGGCGTCGACACGCTGGAGATCACCTGGTCGAAGGCGCCCTGCCGCTTCTGCGGCACGGGGTGCGGCGTGATGGTCGGCGTCAAGGAAGGCAAGGTCATCGCCACCCATGGCGACATGAAGGCCGAGGTCAATCGCGGCCTGAACTGCGTGAAGGGCTATTTCCTCTCGAAGATCATGTACGGCGCGGACCGGCTGACGCAGCCTCTGCTGCGCAAGAAGGGCGGCGTCTACGCCAAGGACGGCGAGTTCACGCCGGTTTCCTGGGACGAGGCCTTCGACGTCATGGCCGCCAAGGCCAAGCAGGTCCTGAAGGACAAAGGGCCGACCGCGCTCGGCATGTTCGGCTCCGGCCAGTGGACGATCTGGGAGGGCTATGCCGCGACCAAGCTGATGCGCGCCGGCTTCCGCTCGAACAATCTCGACCCGAATGCGCGCCACTGCATGGCGTCTGCCGCCTACGCCTTCATGCGCACCTTCGGCATGGACGAGCCGATGGGCTGCTATGACGATTTCGAAGCCACGGACGCCTTCGTACTCTGGGGCTCGAACATGGCGGAGATGCACCCGATCCTGTGGACCCGGGTCGCCGACCGCAGGCTCGGCCACCCCCATGTCAAGGTTGCGGTGCTCTCGACCTTTACCAACCGAAGCGCCGACCTCGCCGATATCCCGATCGTCTTCAAGCCCGGCACCGATCTGGCGATCCTCAATTACATCGCCAACCACATCATCACGACCGGCCGCGTGAACAAGGACTTCGTCCAGAAGCACACGAACTTCGTCAAGGGCGCGACTGATATTGGCTATGGCCTGCGGCCCGACGATCCGCGCGAGGTCAAGGCGAAGAAGGCGGAAGATGTCGGCGCGACCTCGCCGATCGACTTCGAAGCCTATGCCGCCTTCGTCAAGGACTACACCCTCGAGAAAGTCTCGGCGCTGACAGGGGTGGAGCCCGGCTTCCTGCAAGAGCTGGCAGAGCTCTATGCCGACCCGAAGCGCAAGGTCGTCTCGTTCTGGACGATGGGCTTCAACCAGCATGTCCGCGGCGTCTGGGCGAACCAGCTCGTTTACAACCTGCATCTGCTGACCGGAAAGATCTCCGAGCCCGGCAACAGCCCCTTCTCACTGACCGGGCAGCCTTCCGCCTGCGGCACGGCACGCGAGGTCGGCACCTTCGCCCATCGTCTGCCCGCCGACATGACTGTGGTGAATCCCGAGCACCGCAAGCACGCCGAGGAGATCTGGCGGATTCCGGCCGGCACGATCCCGGAAAAGCCGGGCTATCACGCGGTCGAGCAGGATCGCATGCTCAAGGACGGCAAGCTCAATTTCTACTGGATCCAGGTCAACAACAACCTGCAGGCGGCGCCGAACAGTGCCGGGGAAACCTACCCGGGCTATCGCAATCCAGAGAATTTCATCGTCGTTTCCGACGCCTACCCGACCGTGACGGCCATGGCCGCCGACCTGATCCTGCCCGCCGCCATGTGGGTCGAGAAGGAGGGTGCATATGGCAATGCCGAGCGGCGCACCCATTTCTGGCACCAACTCGTCAAGGCGCCCGGGGAGGCCCGTTCCGACCTCTGGCAAATGGTCGAATTCTCGAAGCGCTTCACCACCGACGAGGTCTGGCCGGCCGCCCTTCTCGATGCCAATCCCAACTATCGCGGCAAGACGCTGTTCGATGTGCTGTTCAGGAATGGGCATGTCGACAGCTTCGCTGCAAGCGAGGTCGACCCCGCCTATGACAATCTGGAGGCCAAGCATTTCGGCTTCTACGTCCAGAAGGGACTGTTCGAGGAATATGCCAGCTTCGGCCGCGGCCACGGCCATGACCTGGCGCCGTTCGACACCTATCACGAGGTCCGCGGGCTGCGCTGGCCGGTGGTCAACGGCAAGGAAACGCTCTGGCGCTATCGCGAAGGCCTCGACCCCTATGTGAAGCCGGGCAAGGGTTTCGAGTTCTATGGCAACCCCGATGGCAAGGCGCGGATCATCGCCGTGCCCTACGAGCCGCCGGCGGAATCGCCGGACAACGAATATGATCTCTGGCTGGTGACCGGACGGGTGCTCGAGCACTGGCATTCCGGCTCGATGACGATGCGCGTGCCGGAGCTCTTCAAGGCTTTCCCCGGCGCTCGCTGCTTCATGCACCCGGACGATGCCCGCAAGCGCGGGCTCAACCAGGGGGCGGAGATCCGGCTGATCTCCCGCCGCGGCGAGATGCAGACCCGGGTCGAGACGCGCGGGCGCAACCGCATGCCCCAGGGCGTCGTCTTCGTGCCCTGGTTCGACGCCAGCCAGCTCATCAACAAGACCACTCTCGACGCGACGGATCCCATCTCCAAACAGACGGATTTCAAGAAATGCGCGGTCAAGATCGTAGCGGTCTGAGCCTGGTGCGCTCCTGGACCGTCCTTGGAACTACCCTGGCAGCTCTCGTCGTCCTCTGCTTCGGCGCGCTCTCGCAGGAGAGCGGCCGGATCAACATCGTGCCGCGCCTGACCGGCGCGGCGCCGCCGATGGGCGCCGTCAACGTGCCGCCGCTCGACCGTCCGATCGTCGACGACGTCAGGCGCATGCGGAACTACCCGGAACAGCCGCCGATCATTCCGCATTCGATCGACGGCTATCAGCTGACGCTGAACACCAACCGCTGCATGGATTGCCACAAGCGGGAGTTCACCGAGGGCTCCGGCGCCCCGATGATCAGCATCACCCATTTCCAGGACCGGGACGGACAGGTGCTCTCGGACGTGACCCCGCGGCGCTATTTCTGCACCGCCTGCCATGTTCAGCAAACCGACGCCCGCACGCTGGTGCCGAATACGTTCCAGGACGCAAACACGATTGGCCGCAAGCGGTAACGGGGCGCCGACATGGGCAAGCTGAAGGCTCTCTTCCTGCGCGCGTGGAACCTCGCGGTCTGGTTCTGGCGGGTCATCAGCCGGCCCAGCGCCTATCTGTCCCTGGGGTTCCTGACGCTCGGCGGCTTCATCTGCGGCGTCATGTTCTGGGGAGCGTTCAATACGGCGCTCGAGGTCACCAACACCGAGAAATTCTGCACCTCCTGTCACGAGATGCGCGACAACGTCTATCAGGAGCTGACCCAGACGGTTCATTTCTCGAACCGCTCAGGCGTGCGGGCCAGCTGCCCCGATTGCCATGTCCCCCATGAATGGACCCACAAGATCGCCCGCAAGATGCAGGCCTCGAAGGAGGTCTGGGGCAAGATCTTCGGCACCATCTCGACACGCCAGAAATTCCTCGACCACCGGCTGGAGCTCGCCAAGCATGAATGGGCGCGGCTGAAGGCAAACGACTCGCTGGAATGCCGTAACTGCCATTCCACCGTCGCGATGGACTTCACCAAGCAGACGCGCCGGGCAGCCGAGATCCACAGCCGCTTCCTGATTCCGAAGGAGAAGACCTGCATCGACTGCCACAAGGGCATCGCCCATCTCCTGCCCGACATGACCGGTATCGAGCCCGGCTGGAAGGAAGCCCCGGAGCTCCAGGGCAAGGGCAGTGCCTCCTGGCATGGGCCAGAGCGGGAATTGCGCGCCTATCTCGCCAGCATCGAGACGCGCTGAACAGACAGAGAGACCATCGAAGGGCCTGATCGCGGCGCGATCCTGGAGCGTTCCCGCGACAGTGCGAATGGCAGAACAGCCCGCCCGCCGTGCTGTTCAGGGCTTGGACCCGACGCAGATATCCTTCAACGCCCGCCATTCCACATCGGTGAGGATCGCCGGTCCGGTCGTCGGGCGGTCGAGGCGCTTCATGCGGTCCAGCCGCTCGGCGCTGAGCGGATGGCTGTCCAGGATCGTGCCGCGGCTGTCGCTGCCGGTGATCCGCACGAGGAACTCACCCAGGGCAGCCGGCGATCGCCCGAGCCCGGTCATCGCCGCAACCGCAAAATCATCCGCGCCGCTTTCCGCATCACGCGAATGCGACGCGTCGAGGATCGAGCGGGCGCCAAAGATCACTGCGCCGCTGCCGGTGATATCGCCGAACAGCAAGCCAATCAGAAAGGACGTGCCCCCGGTTTGAATCAATTGGCGAAGGCCGTCGCGACGATGGGCATGGCCCAGCTCATGCGCAATCACGCCAGCAATCTCGTCAGGATTCTGCGCCTTCTGCAGCAGCCCTTCGAACAGATAGATCTTGCCGCCCGGCAGTGCGACGGCATTGGGAATGGCCGATGACAGAACCTGCGCTTCCATCGGAATGGAAACGCCTCCTGCCTCCCTCAGCCTGTCCACCATCTTCGCGAAGGCGCGCTGTCCCGCCGGCTGGGCGCAGACATGGCTACCCATGAGTGCACGCACCTGCTTGTCCACGGCATCGCCGAGGCGCTTCTCCGCCGCTATGGGGACAAGCGGCGCAAGCCGGTCGGCGACGAGCGGAATGCCGTAAAGCGTGATCATCACGATCGAACATGCAGCGGCCAGCGACCATCCGACGATGCGCCAGGTCTGGCTGCCGCCGCTTGCGAGATCGAGCGCTCCGCAACGGGCAAGCAGTGTCTGCGCCGTCGCCTCGTCCGCGACCTCCAGCCGGGCGAGAGGCAGGGCCGACACGGCACTCAAGCGCAGGGTAGCTTGTCCGTCCGCCCGGCGAATGTCGTCATAGGGCCAGGACGCGATGACGAGGTCATCCTCGGCGATCTCAAGCTTGCGCGAAAACCGCAGCGCGACCCGGCGCTTGCGATTCGAGCTGCCGTCGAAGAAGACAGCTGGATGTTCGGACTGCCCGTTCGAAGTCATGATGCGGGACCGGTCGCATCCCGTCATAGGCCGCCAATGTCGAGGCTGTCGGCAAAGCCTTCGCCCAGCGCACCAACGGCGGCACCCTGACCGATGACGTCGTCGGCTGCAGCCAGGTTGAGCACGCTCGTCCGTCCCGCGATCTTCGCCCAGATGTCGCGGGTGAGGTAGATTCGGACCACCGCGCCGAAAGCGATCGCGGCCACCAAATAGCCCGCCCCCAGAGCGAGCAAGACCAGCGGATGCTGCATGGCCACCTGAATGCGCTCCGCGCTCCCTCCTGCGAGGTAGGTTGCCCCGACGGTTACGCCCACCAACCACAGCCCCAGCACGAGCACCAGCAAGAGCGACCAGCCGACGACTTTCCAATAGCTGCTGATCAAGTCGCTCCGCTCGAGATCGGAGCGGAACGCCACGTCACCGAAACGAATACCCGAGACCCACCAGCGCCATTCGATCGCTTTGTACGCGCCATAGAGAAACGGCAGCGGGATCACGAGCACCGCCGCCGGCAAGGCCAGAAGCCAGAGGAACCAGGCCTGCTTGAAGAAGTCGCTGCCGGTTCCCTCGAACCGGCCCTGCAATGTACCATAGGAGGTATGGCGCATCTTGAAGCGTTCGAGTGCCGCCTGCCGCCACGGCAAGGCCAGTCCGGCGGTCAACAGGACCAGCAGAGACCATGATCCGGCGCGCCAGCTATAGCCCCAGCCCGATCCGCCCATCCCAAATCGCAATCCGCGCCAGACCGTGCGCGTGACCCGGTACCGTCGCGCGCGGTAGAGCGCGAATTGTGAAAACAGATAGAGGAACAAGAACAGCGGAATGCCGGCCAGCGTGTCGATTCCTCCGGCTTCGGGGCCACCGAGAAAAGAGATCAGAAGGAGCGGCACCAGGAAGCCGACCAGATAGCCCGGCACCAGAATGGCCATCGCGATCAGGAAGCCGATCAACAACTCCTTGGCTCGGCCGGTATATTCCACGGGGTCGCCGCCGACCGAGGTATTCGACCACAAATGCCGTCGGATATCGGTTGCAAGCCAGAACCGGTAGAAGCCGAGCGTGACCAGCTCCAGCAATGCGCCGCGCGTCACCAGCCGCCGGAACACTGGTCGCTCACCGGAAAACATCACCCGGTCGACCCGCGGCGTGGCAAGGTGCGAGGTTGTCTGGTGCATGGCGAAGCTCGCTATCGCGTCAGATTCGACGGAAACTTGTCCCGCACATCCATAGCAGCTGCGTCAGCCGCCGAAATAGCCACAACCGTGAGTTTAGTCAGGAATTTATATGACAGGTTAATCTACCGCTGACGTAGCGTCTGAGCGGGTTCAAGCGACTCTCCGGGGCTCCACAGCAGGCAGCCGCCTGGCAGCGATCCGATCGAGAATGGCGCGGTCTCGTCGGAAGACAGACGCGCTGAACAGGCTCAGGCCGCTTGAAGCGCTCCGCGCGCTGCGAGATGGATGCCCGCCAGCATGCAGCGCACCGAGCCACCGGCGAGTTCGATGGTCGGCACGTCGAGCGGCAGCAGGGTCGCAAGACCCTCCAACGTCGCACGCTGCTCCGGGCGCAGAGCCTGCAAGGCGCGTGACGACAGCGCCACGACGCGACCGTTGCTGCCCTGCAGCTCGATTGCATTGCCGGCGAACGCGTTGATCTGCCCGTGGTCGAGATCGATGATGATGCGCCCCTGGGCCAGTCGCTCCGCAATCTCGTTCCGGCGCGCCGCATCGCGAATGGTGGCCAGCCCGATCAGGCAGAAATCCGTGCCGACGCACATCAGGACATTGGTGTGATAGATCGCCCGGCCCGCCGCATCGACCGCATCGAAGACCACCGGCTCGAAATTGAAATGCGTGCAGAAGCGCTCCAGCGCCACCTCGTTGGTGCGGTTCGAACGCGCGGCATAGGCGACACGCTCGATATGATCGAGCACCATCGCGCCGGTGCCTTCGAGGTAGACCCCGTCCTGCTCCAGGCCGGAATAGTCGATCACGTCCTGGACCCGATAGCGATGCTTCAGCATCTCGATGACGTCGTGCCGCCGCTCCTTGCGCCGGCTCGGCGAGAACATTGGATAGAGCGCGACATGGCCGCCGGAATGGGTCGAGAACCAGTTGTTCGGGAAGACGGAATCGGGCGTCGCGTTGCCCTCGTCCTCGAAGAGATGCACGGCGATGCCGGCTTCCTCCAGCCGCGCCGCAGCACGCGTCACTTCACGATGCGCTTCGGCGGCGATGGCGGCGGCGCTGCGTGCAGCATCGGTGCCCTGAAAGAGATTATCGGCGGCCGTCGCCGGGTTCGGGCTGAAGTGATGCGGACGGATCATCACGACGCTGCGCGCCGCCTGGACGGAGAGCTTTTGCATCATCGCGCCCCGAGAACGGCACGAGGAGCAGCGACCGGCGCGTTCAGCAGGCCGAACAGGTTGCGCGGATCTTCCGGCTCGGTGAGGAGGTCGATCTCGTCATAATAGTCGGTGCCCTCGACCTGATCGCGCAGATAGCGCAGGGCCGAAAAATCCTCCGTGGCGAAGCCGACGGAATCGAAGATGGTGATCTGGTCCTCGGTGCGGCGCCCCTTGGTCTCGCCGATGATCACGCGCCAGAGCTCCGTGACCGGGAAATCCGGCTCCATCTGCTGGATCTCGCCTTCGATGCGGGTCTGCTCTGGGAATTCGACGAAGACATCGGCGCGCAACAGGATGTCGCGCTGCAGCTCGGTCTTGCCCGGGCAATCGCCGCCGACGGCGTTGATGTGCACGCCGGCACCGACCATGTTGTCGGAGAGTATCGTCGCCTTGAGCTTGTCGGCCGTAACGGTGGTGATGATATCGGCGCCAATCACGGCCGCTTCGGCGCTGCTCGCCACCTCGATCTCGAGCCCGTGCCCCGCGAGATTGGCCCTGAATTTCGCGGTCGCAGCCGGATCGATATCATAGACCTGCAGTCGCCGGATGCCGTTCAGCGCCTTGAAGGCCAGCGCCTGGAACTCCGACTGCGAGCCGAGGCCGATGATCGCCATCACCGCGGCATCCTCACGTGCGAGATAGCGCGCGGCAACGGCCGAGGTTGCGGCGGTCCGCAACGCGGTGGTGATCGTCATTTCGGAGAGCAGGCGCGGATATCCGGTCTCGACATCGGAGAGGACGCCGAAGGCCGTCACCGTCTGCAGGCCGGTGCGTGTGTTCTTGGGGTGGCCGTTGACATATTTGAAGCCGTAGAGCTCGCCGTCGCTGGTCGGCATCAGCTCGATCACGCCGTCGGCAGAATGGCTGGCGACGCGCGGCGCCTTCTCGAACAGGGACCAGCGCCGAAAATCCTCCTCGATATAGCCCGCAAGGCCAATCAGATAAGGCTCGATGCCGATGGCAGCGATCAGCCGAACCATGTTCTCGACGCCTACATACTGAACCATTGGTCGGCCCTCCTGCGCGCTTTTCTGGAATGGAGGGCATTCTAGCCAATGCAATTTGCACGCTGAATTGCGAACAAGTTCAGATTTATGCGATTTGTTGATCAAACTGCTCACATCGAATAGACAGATTGCCATGCATATCTTCGACGAGCTCGATCACCGCCTGATCGCAGCGCTACGAGAGGACGGGCGCGCCCCGATCTCGAAGCTCGCGACCATTCTCGGCGTCTCGCGCGCAACGGTGCAGACCCGCCTCGACCGGCTGATCGAGTCGGGCGCGGTGCTCGGTTTCACCGTGCGCTCCCGGCAGGATTATGACGACAAGGCCATTCGGGCGATCATGATGATCGAGGTCACAGGCCGCTCGACGACCGCGGTGATCCGGCAGATGCGCGGCCTTCCGGAACTGCATTCGCTGCACACGACCAATGGAACCTGGGACCTGATCGCAGAGATCCGCGCCTCCAGCCTCAGCGATTTCGATCGCGTGCTGCGCGAAGTCCGCACCATCGACGGCATCCTCAACAGCGAAACCAGCATTCTGCTCAGCTCGGTATAGCCGGCGGGGAGAGCTCTCTGCGCATCAGGGGGGTAGGCGTCTTCGCACCCAACCGACATCCCTCCATCAAGGCCCTCCCGGCGCGACAGCAGCGCAGCCAATAGCGGCCCCGGTCCACCACGACGCAGCGCGCGAGCCGGCAGAGAAGAACACGGCGGGTTGGGATTGCCGGGCTCAGCTGTTGCCGAAGGCATTCAGCCGTGGGGCGGGCTGTCGCGCCACGCCGGTTTGATGAAGCTGCGATAGCCTTCGTTGCCGAGCAGCAGGCTTCGCCCCAGGCCCGCGAGAAAATCGACATCGCCGGATTTCAGGCTGAGCGTGTTGTGCAGCTGGAGAATGCGCGCCTTCTCTGCTTGCCCGCTCACATCCGCGAGGGACAACCGCACCACGCTGACATCGAGCCTTCCGCACCCGGCCTGTGCTCCTGCCCTGCCGCAGCGCCAGCGAACCAGCCGGTCACGCCAGTGCGCAGCCTCCCCTTCCAGCGCGTCAAGGCTCATCCGGCTGGCGCTATCGATCATCGCATCGGCAGCCGCAACGATCGCCGACGGCGCTGTCGGGCCCTCGACCGCGCTGGACATCTCGCCACCGACACGCGTGGAGGCATCGGCCACGATGATGATCAGGCGCTCCAGATGCCGCGCGGCAGCGATGCCCAGAGGTTCCGGCGCAGGCTGCTTGAGCGACCTGATGAGATTTCGCACCGCAAGATTG
Source organism: Allobosea sp. 2RAB26 (assembly GCF_052115465.1). NCBI lineage: Bacteria > Pseudomonadati > Pseudomonadota > Alphaproteobacteria > Hyphomicrobiales > Alloboseaceae > Allobosea > Allobosea sp. 2RAB26. The sequence continues at coordinate 449,666 of NZ_JBFRGS010000006.1, forward strand.
TCGACGAGGCCGCCGTCAAGCAGCTTGAGATAGCGGAGATCCGGCGCACTGGCGTATCGCGCCTGGGACTCCGCAACATGCCTGTCGAACTGGGAGCTCCCGGCAGGCAGCCGGACCGCGGCCGGCGCATTTCGGGCAACGGGACAGTCCCCGGTGAAATTCTGCAGGACGACCGGAGCGAAAGCGACCGGCACCGCGGACGAGGCCGCGACCGCGTGCGCCAGGGGGAAGCTGTCATAGTCGCTGCAGATCGAGCGGAAGCTCGCCCGATCGAACGGGAACGGCGCCCGATTGTAGAGATCCGTCGCGTGCAGCAGGAGCCTTGGTCGTCCGCGTTGACCGAGATCGCCCATCGTTGCGCCACCATACAGGCTGGCATCCAGCCAGGCCGCAAGACCGGAGAGATCATTGACGCCACCATGATAGGCGCGCAGCAGGTTCTCGGGCGTATAGGCCATGCGCAGCGACGCTTCTGCGTCCTGGTCGAGAAAGGCGCGGCGGAACTCCGGCAAGGCTCGCGGCCCGTGCAGGGCCAGATGGGCGGCAAGAATGGCCCCACCGGAGACACCGGCGACCACGCCAATATCGTCGGCGAGCCTGCGCGTCTCATCGCCCGGAGACGGCTGTTCGGCCAATGCCGACAGCACGCCATATCCGAAGGCCGCGGACCGCGCTCCTCCGCCTGAGAATGCGAGGATCACGCCGGTGCGTGCCGGAACTCCCGCGGACAGCCGCACTGCAGGAGCGGGGTCATGCATCAGCGGCGCGTTCGAGGGGAGGTTGGCGGGCGCGGCACACGCTGCAGTCCAGAGCGCAAGCATCGCCGTCATCAAGAGGGGGCGCCGCGCTCTGGCGACACGCCCGCAGCGAGCAGCAACAGTCAGGAAACAGGCTTTCAACGATGCCGGCCTTCTCAGCCGCGACAACGTCTCCGCACGATGCGTGACCATTCGCTGGCCAGCGACATCTCGCCCGCGTGGGTTATGTCAGCATTATGCCCTGGCAGGAGGGATCAACCGCGGGCGGCGGCAATGTAATCCGGAAGCGCGCGCCGGACGCGGCCGGGTCGAGGGCGGTGATCTGGCCGGAATGGCGCCGAACGATCTCCTGGACGAGGTGCAGCCCCAATCCCGCTCCCCGCTCGCGCGGCGCCAGCCGGCAGAACGGCTCGAAAATGCGGTCGCGCTGATCGACGGGCACGCCAGGCCCCTCGTCGGCGACCTCGATCGTCCGCTCGCGCCCGACAGCGATCGTGATCGTGCCGTGGCGTCCGCCGTGCTGGATTGCGTTCTGCACGAGGTTGGCCAGCGCCCGTTCAAGCGCGGACTGGTCGCCCCATGCTGCAACCTGGTCGGCCTCAGCCTCGAAGGCCACCTGATAGCCTGAGGCGATCGCCAGCGGCGCGAGATCGGCGGCGACACGCCGGCCGATCGTCACGACGTCGATCCTGGCAAAATCCTTGGTGCTGTGATCGATCCGTTGCAGGTCGAGCAACTGCTCCGCCATGACGGCAAGCCGCGCTACGTCTTCGTAAAGCCGCGCCCGCTGAGCCGTATCCGGCAGGATATCGAGCCGCGTCTGCAAAATCGCGATCGGCGTCCGCAGCTCATGTGCAGCATCACCGAGAAAACGCTTGTGCCGCACATGGCCTTCGTCGAGCCGCTGCAGGGCGCGGTTGACCGCAGCGACGACCGGGGTCAATTCGCTCGGGGTGGCGTCGGTCGGCAGGCGTTCGCCGTGCCGTTCGATATCGATCCGCTCGGCCTGCTCCGCTACCTTTCCAAGGCCGGCAAGCGCCCTGCGCACGACGATAGGCGTTGCAATGATCGTCGCCAGCCCCATGACCACAAGGGCCGGAAGAACGAAGCTCATGAAGACGATCAGGAGCCCCTGAACGAGCCAGCTCAGCGGCGCCTCTGCCCCCGGTCCGGTTGCAATCTGGATCTGCCCCGCGGCGCCATCGACCCAGCGGATCAGTGCATTCGTGCGCGGGGGATCGCCAAGATTCCAGCCGAGCCTCGCAACCCCGACATCGTCGAGCGCGTCGCCGATGCGTGCGAAATGGGGCGGCGGAGCTCCCTCGGTCAGCGTATGGCCAAGCCGGTCGCGCACGATGAACCAGAGATCGGGAACATCCGACCGCAGCTTCGCCAGCGCCGGCGTCGTTTGCAGGACAAGCCTGCCGGCAGGATCGCGCGTGACCGCGCTCTTCAGCACATCGACCGTCACATCCTCGGATTCGAAATTGAACAGATGGCCGCCGAGGTAGAGCGCACCGATGACCAGGACGACGAGCAGCGAGAGCGTCGCGGCCTGCAACGCGAGGAGGCGCCGGACGAGGCGCCATTTCAGCGAATGCGCGCGGGGCCAGGTCATGCCGCGTGTTTGAGGAGATAACCGACGCCGCGAATTCCGTGAATCTCGAGGCCGGCCCCCGCCTTCGTCAGCTTCCGACGCAGGTTCGACACATGCATGTCGAGCGCATTCGATTGGATTTCGTCATCGAAGCCGTAGACCGCCTCCTCCAGCGCGGCACGCTGCACCGTGCGCCCACGTCGGCGCAGAAGAGCCTCGAGCACCAGCAGCTCCCGGCGCGGCAAATCGAGCCCAACCCCATCAATGGTCGCGCAGCGATCATGCCAATCATAGTCGAGGCGCCCTGCCCGTATCCGATCGGGAGCCATCACCGGCGCACGGCGGAGCACGGCTCGCAGCCGAGCCAGCAACTCGTCGATCGCAAACGGCTTGGCGAGATAGTCATCGGCTCCGATGTCCAGGCCCTTGACCCGGTCCCCGAGGTCGCCCCGCGCGGTCAGCACGATCACCGGCGCGATCTGCTTGCGGGCACGAAGCCTCGGGATCAGCGTCAGGCCGTCGCCGTCCGGCAATTGCCGGTCGAGCAGAATTGCGCTGTGCGCCGCAGTCGCGATCGCCTCCTCCCCTTCCGCCAGCGTGGTGACATGGTCGACGACCATGTCGTGCTGGGCCAGGGCTGCGCGGAGCGCCGCCGCCATTTCCGGCTCGTCTTCCACCAGGAGAATGCGCATGGCTAGGACAGGCTCGCTTTGACCCAGCCTCTCCTGACGCAGCAACATTGCCGCGAGGTTGCGCGCATTCGAAGTCCCCCTCGACGAGAGGGTGCTTGCCAGGTTCCGGCGAGACGATCCGCTCATTCCGGCCGCCCTGGATCGCGGCGCAGCCTACGCCCTTCCGGGATCGCAGGTCATGGTGTCACCACCGCGCGATGGGCGGCAGCTTCGCCGCATATCCAGGCCCGAAAGGCCGCAATGGCCGGCCTTTCGGCGGAGATCTCGGGGCAGACCAGACAATATTGATGTGGCCCTCTGACCTGATGCGGGAAGGGCCGGACGAGGCGACCCGCATCAAGATAGTCCCCGATCAGGACATTGGTGGCGAGGGCTATGCCCTGGCCCGAAGCGGCCGCCTGCAAGGCGAGGAACATGTGCGAGAAGCTCGGCCCTCGCGTCGCATCGATGTCAGGCAGCCCAACCGCGGACAGCCAGCGCGGCCAGGTGACATAATCGAGTATTCCATCCGGGATCTCATGCAGCAGCGTGTGATGGCGCAAATCAGCGGGCTCCTGCAGGGGCCGGTCGGGATCACCGAGCAGGGTGGTGCTGCAAACCGGAAAGAAATTCTCCTCCATCAGCAGGTCCGAGCGCAGGCCGGGATAGAGGCCGCGGCCGGAGCGGATCGCCACGTCCACATCCTCGCCGTCGAAATTGGTCAAACCCGTCGAGATCGAAACGCGCACCTCAAGATCGGGGTGACGCTCCTTCAGCGAACCGAGGCGGGGGATCAGCCAAGTGAGGGCGAAGGTCGGCAATGTGCTGACAGTCAGAATACCGGGCGCATCAGGCCGTAAGGCGCGCGCCGTGGCCTCGTTGAGCTGATCGAGCAGCAGCGAAACGGTCGCGGCATAGCGTTCCCCGACCGCCGTCAGGGCGACGCCCTTGCTCGGCAGGCGCGTAAAGAGAGGGCGGCGCAGCCAGGCCTCAAGCGATCTCACCTGCTGGCCGACCGCACTGGCGGTGACGGCGAGTTCGTCCCCGGCCTTCTCGAAGTTGAGGTGCCGGGCCGCGGCTTCGAAAGCGCGCAGAGAGGTCAAGGGCGGAAGGTGGCGGCGCGTCATGGGGAAGCGAAGGAAACCTTGGGCTGAAGCCAAGAAGTTCGCATTTGCTTGGACCCCAGGCAAGGAGCAGATTTGCTGGCGAAACCTGAGACAAGGGAGGCCGTCATGTCGACCAGGCCAGCCATAGAAAACCTTCTGCCACTCCCTGCCGCACCGTCGATTCACGGCCTGTCGCGCCTGCTGCTCCGTCTTGAAACCTGGCTCAACGCCAAAGCCAGCGCACGCGCGCTCTACCGCATGGATGACCGTGCATTGTCAGATATCGCGCTTTCCCGCAGCGACGTGGAGCGCGTCAACGCCACGGTCCGACTGCCGGATTGACGGCTTTGCCGGCAGAGTGCCGGGTTTCTGGAGGACGCGGCGGCGACGGGGTCTTTGCGCGGCTTGATCGTGCATCGTGAAGCCGGGATCACGGTCAGGCCCGTCGCAACCGAGAGGCGCGGCCCTTCGTTCCTCAATAGGTTTTGGCCAGGTATTCGGCGATCGCCTTGGCATCGGCCTCGTCGATCGGGGCGCGGTAGACCTTGATCATCTTCTGCACCTCGGCGTCCCAGAAGGCCTGCCCCTTCTTCGGCGGCTGGAAGTTGACGTAGTCGACCGAGTGGCACGACATGCAGTTGTTCTTCGCCGCCTCGAAGCCGGGACCGGGGCCCGGCTTGAGCACCGCCGTTTCAGCGGGCAGTTGATAGGTTTTCGGCATTGCCAACGCCACACCGGCCAACGCCACACCGGCAAGGCAGAGCCCGAAAGCCGACGCCCCAATGAAGCGCAAGGTCATGACCACCTCCATCACGCGGCCGTCACGCGCGTCGTCTCGACGACATTGCGCATATAGCCCGCCGGATTCCACAAGGGCTCGATCGGCTGCGATTGGCCGATCCGGTTGGTCGCCCTGACCATCAGCACATGCTCACCCTTGGGCAGCCGGACCGCTGCCTTCCATTCGCGGAAAGAATATTTTCCGAGATTTTCGCCAAGCGCCGCCGCAAGCCAGATTGTCCCACCATCCGGCGAAATCGCGACATCGGTGACGCCATAGCCGCCGTCAAAGGCGATGCCGCGCAGCATGACATCTGCATTGGCCCTCACCGTTGCCCCGTTCTGCACGCTGGTGATGAAGGAGCGGACGCTGAAGCGGTTGATCGGCACGGTCGCGGTCGGCGCCTTGCCGGGCTCGGTGCAGGCACAGGCATTGGCGGGGATGCGATAGGCCGACGTCATCCAGAACCCATCGAAGGCCTTGTCGAGCACAGCGATCTCGCGGAGATGCTTGACCCAATAGGTTCCGAAATAGCCCGGCACCACCAGGCGCACCGGGAAACCATTGAGCCAGGGCAGATCCTCGCCGTTCATGGCGTAGGCCAGCATGACCTCGCCGTCGCGGGCATGGTCGATGTCGAGCGCCTTGATGAAATCCGGCGTGTCGGGGATCATCGGCCCGTCGAGGCCGTCGAAGGACACCTGCACCGCCCCGGCCTGGACACCCGCCTTGTCGAGCACAGCCTTGAGCGGCACGCCCCTCCAGCGTGCATTGCCCATCGCACCGTTGGCGAGCTGGCCGCCGGCGACGCGCGGATCGAACAGGCCGCGGCTGTTACCGGAGCACTGGTTCACGGCGATGATCTCGGCTGGCTCGAACCCCGTCTTCAGTTCCTGAAGCGAGAGCGATAACGGCTTGTCGACCTTGCCCGTGATCGCGATGCGGAAGGCGTCCGGATCGATCTCGGTCGGGATATCCGCCAGGTGATAGCGCACGAAGAACGCATCGTTCGGGGTCAGAAGCCCGTCATTGAAGACGCCGAACGGGGTTTCGAGCTGGGGCGGCCGCGCCGTCAATTCAATCAGCGGGCGTTTGCCGGGATAAGCGACGAGCGACCGCTCACCATTGTCGAAGGGGAGCCACACAGTTTCGGCCGCGAAGGCAGCGAGACCTGCGCCCTCGCCCACTGCCACCCCCAGCCCCAGCACGGCGCGCCCCGCCGCTTTGAGCATTTGCCGTCTGTTGAACATGGCGCTCCTCCGCAGGACATATTCCTGGCGAATAGAAAGGCACGCAGGCTCGGTTCGTGGTTCTCCGCGGCTGAAGCGCCGCGGCTCAGGCAGTGCGAACCCGGGGCCGCTCGGCAGCCCGCTTCGTTGGTCCGCGATCAATCTAATACAGGTAAGGGCCGACCGCCACGGCTGGGATGCCGGAGACATGCCTCGGATGGGCGCGACCGACATGCCACGCAGAACCGGGGCCGTCGCGCGGACGAATCGACGTTTTCAACAAAATGCGAATCGGCTGTTGACACCCGAAACCTGATTCGCTTAAACACTGCTCATCGAGACGGCGCCGCCGCTGGCGGGGCCGCTCTACTGCGCTTCATGAGAGCTTCGGGCCTTGTAGCCGAGAGATCGGTTGGCCTGCTTGTCTTTGTTAGACGCACCGCTGTTTGAAAACTGAAGACAGAAAGAGAAACGTGGACGGCAACAAACTCATCCAATCTGAGAGTTTGATCCTGGCTCAGAGCGAACGCTGGCGGCAGGCTTAACACATGCAAGTCGAACGGGCACTTCGGTGCTAGTGGCAGACGGGTGAGTAACACGTGGGAACGTACCTTTCGGTTCGGAATAATTCAGGGAAACTTGGACTAATACCGGATAAGCCCTTCGGGGGAAAGATTTATCGCCGATAGATCGGCCCGCGTCTGATTAGCTAGTTGGTGAGGTAATGGCTCACCAAGGCGACGATCAGTAGCTGGTCTGAGAGGATGATCAGCCACATTGGGACTGAGACACGGCCCAAACTCCTACGGGAGGCAGCAGTGGGGAATATTGGACAATGGGCGCAAGCCTGATCCAGCCATGCCGCGTGAGTGATGAAGGCCTTAGGGTTGTAAAGCTCTTTTGTCCGGGAAGATAATGACTGTACCGGAAGAATAAGCCCCGGCTAACTTCGTGCCAGCAGCCGCGGTAATACGAAGGGGGCTAGCGTTGCTCGGAATCACTGGGCGTAAAGGGCGCGTAGGCGGACTCTTAAGTCGGGGGTGAAAGCCCAGGGCTCAACCCTGGAATTGCCTTCGATACTGAGAGTCTTGAGTTCGGAAGAGGTTGGTGGAACTGCGAGTGTAGAGGTGAAATTCGTAGATATTCGCAAGAACACCAGTGGCGAAGGCGGCCAACTGGTCCGATACTGACGCTGAGGCGCGAAAGCGTGGGGAGCAAACAGGATTAGATACCCTGGTAGTCCACGCCGTAAACGATGAATGCCAGCCGTTGGGGTGCATGCACCTCAGTGGCGCAGCTAACGCTTTAAGCATTCCGCCTGGGGAGTACGGTCGCAAGATTAAAACTCAAAGGAATTGACGGGGGCCCGCACAAGCGGTGGAGCATGTGGTTTAATTCGAAGCAACGCGCAGAACCTTACCAGCTTTTGACATGTCCGGTTTGATCGACAGAGATGTCTTTCTTCAGTTCGGCTGGCCGGAACACAGGTGCTGCATGGCTGTCGTCAGCTCGTGTCGTGAGATGTTGGGTTAAGTCCCGCAACGAGCGCAACCCTCGCCCCTAGTTGCCATCATTCAGTTGGGAACTCTAGGGGGACTGCCGGTGATAAGCCGCGAGGAAGGTGGGGATGACGTCAAGTCCTCATGGCCCTTACAGGCTGGGCTACACACGTGCTACAATGGCGGTGACAATG